>NZ_CP088247.1:1565000-2202350 GCF_021117295.1 Methylorubrum sp. B1-46
GCGAATCGCGTCGCAGCCTTCCCGCGACGTCGCGGCAAGCCGCTGGCCCCTGCCGCGCGATGCAGGGAGGATCGCTCGAACGGCTGCACCTCACCGCGGTCGGAGGATTGTCGAGGACGATGAGAGTCGTGCCATCGGACCGGCTTGGTGAGCCTGGACTTCCGGCCTCTTTTCGGAGGGGAAAGGACGAGCCGGCAGTGAGGCTTGACCCCGGCCCAGTCCCGTGCCTTTTGGCCCTTCTGGCGTCGGACTCCGTAGCTCAGCTGGATAGAGCAGCCGCCTTCTAAGCGGCAGGTCGTAGGTTCGAGCCCTACCGGGGTCGCCAAACTCTGTGGCTGGCGATGGGTCTTAGCTCAGACGTCGAGCGAGGGGCGCCGGACCGATTGGGCCTTGTCGCCTCAGGGCGCGAGCAGCCGGTCGTAGAGCGCGATCAGATCCTCATCCTGATCCGCCGCGGATAAAAGCAGGCGGCGGTGGACTCGTACGGAACCGTTTGGGATCGGCATCAATGCGCTGGAACACGGCGCACAACCCTTCCGAAAATCGACATGGACCCGGAAGCCGGTGACGCCCTCGTCGATGTCCTCGCCGATGGCGCCGAGCTGGCTTTCCACGACCCACAATCCCGCCGCGTGCGCCTCCCGCGCACCAGCCCGAAAATCTCGGGTCAGAGCGAGGGGGCGAGCAGCACGTCCATCTCGGCGTAGAGGCGGACGTGGCCCGTCTCACTCTCGTGTCGCGTGACGGGTGTCAGGCGCGGGACGCCGTTCGGAATCGCGATCGTCTGCGGAAAGCCCGCGTTGCGATAGATCTCGGCGAAGGGCTTCGACACCGCCGTGACGGTCGCCGCCGCGTCGAGCACCCGCGCCAGCCCGCGTCCGCGCGCGATGGCGCCTGTCGGGGTGACGGAGCGACTCGTCGCGTCGGCGAGGATGTCGGGCGTCGGCAACTGCACCAGCCCATCCTCGTCGATGAGGAACTGTCAGTCCGAGATCCGCCACACGTCGTGAACGGTGACGATGGAGGGAATTCCCTCCGGCCCGCACCACCTCGACCACACTGGCGGTCAGGTGCTGCACGCAATGGGCATGAACGCGGTCGGGCTCGAAGCGATCGAGCCAGGACCCGAATTCCGAGCGGATGCTCGGGTTGAACCGGCGCCAGCCCATGTTCCGTTCGCGCGGCGTGGCGAAGCGGAAAACGGGAATGCCGCGATAGGCCTCGATGCAGGTCTGATAGGGAGGCTCGGCCTTATTCCCGGATGGCGGCGAGCCGGGCGGCGGCGGCGTGCAGAGCCGGATCGTCACGCGAGCCGCTCAGCGCGTAGGCCGTCCTGCCGTTGCGCCAATAGGCGGTCGTCCCGTCGCTCGAACGGGCCACCGGCTCGCCCCCCTCAGCCAGCGCCAAGCCGCTGCTGTTCTTGGCAAACAGGGCCAGCTCGCCGATCTCGGCCGATTGAATCGACACCTCGATCCCGGTGCCCTTGCGGCTCGGGAAGATTTGCACATCCCGGACCACCCAGCCTTCCGGCAGGGGCGGCAGATCGACACCGGTCGCGGCCTCGAGATCGGCCGGGTCATAGGCAGAGGCGACGGGCTGGCTGGTCGCGCGGGCACGGATCTGGACCGCCTCGCGGGCCTGCTTCGCCTCCTCGGCGAGCGACGGATCGATCGGCGAGGCGAAGGAACCGGGCACGCCGAAGCTGCCGCTCTCGGTGTGGGCGAGCCAACCCGCCCCGACCAGCACCACGACCGCCGCCGCCCGGCGCAGCCGAGAGCGAACCCTCTGCCACGCGAAGGCGCGATCGATCCGGCGCGCACCCGCGCGCAGCCGCTCCGGCGGCAGGCTCGGCACGGACAGGAAGGCTTCGCGCAGGGCATCGCGGTCGCGCAGATCGGCCATGACCTGCAGCGCATCCTGGGGATTGCGCGCGAGATGCGCCTCGACCTCGACGCGACGCATCGGATCGAGTTCGCCATCGACATACGCGATAAGATCGGTTTCCGTGACTGGATCGACCATCAGCCCACTCCGACTGCCCTGCCTACCACCGTCCAGCCCGTCGCTCGCCGGTGATATCGTGTTAACGGTTCGCCCGGCCCATCAATTCCCGCCGACGACGCGCAGATGTGCACGGCCGCGCTCGGGACCGTCGTCGGAAGAAGAACCCGCCTTGCCCTTCTGGTTGCCTTCCTCGAAGGCGCGCAGGGCGGCCCGGCCGCGACCGAGCCGCGACATCAGGGTGCCGATCGGTATGCCCAGCACTGCCGCCGCGTCGGCATAGGCCATGCCTTCCAGCGTCACGAGGTGAAGCGCGGCGCGCTGCTCCTCGGGCAGGCTCTCGAAGGCCTTGCGGATCTGCATCAGCCGCACCTGCCCTTCCTGGGCCGGCGGAGCCACCTCTTCGGAGAGTTGGACCAGCACGTCGGCGTGGCGCGCCTCCACCCGCTTGCGGCGCTGCTCGTCGATGAAGACGTTATGCAGCACCGTCATCATCCAGGTGCGCAGGTTCGTGTCGGGCCTCAGGTTCGCGCGCGATTCGAGGGCGCGAACCATGGTATCGTGAACGAGGTCATCCGCCTTGAGCGAATCCCGCGTCAATGACCGTGCGTAGCGCCGCAAGGGCACCAGCAGGTCGACGATCTCGGAGCGTTTTGAGCGCGTTCTATCGAGCACCATAAACCGTTGACGTCTGCCTGAAGGCTTTAATCCGCCCGGCCCGCGCCGATGGCGAAAATTCCCGAAAAAAATTTCGGCCGATGGGGCCTGCCGGATTTCTTCTCACCACCCACGAACCGGCCCCGGCAAAATGAACACAGCCCCGGCCCGGATGTCGAATCCGGTCCGGGGCTGTGTTCTTTCCGGCCTGCCTCGGCCGGTCATGCCGGCGAGGCCGCAGTGTGAGAGCGCGCTCTCAGTTCCCCTCGTCGCCCGGCTCGAACACCTCGGGCTGGGTCGAGGCTGCGCTGGCGACCGGAGTCGGCGCCTCGATGGTCGAGGGCACGTTCACGCCGTCGCGCTTGTAGATGTCGTCGCGGAACTGCACCGTGCCGTCCGGGGTCGCCCAGGCGGTGATGTAGGTCCAGTAGACCGGCACGGGCTGCGTCATGCGCGCGTCGATGCGCTGGCCGCTCTCCACCGCGCGCTCGACCGCGGCGCGGTCCCAGCCGGGCGTGTCCTTCAGGAGCCACGTGATGTACTCGCGCACGTTCTGCACGCGCACGCAGCCCGAGGAGATGAAGCGGAAATCGTCGCCGAACACGCCGCGGGAATTGGTGTCGTGCATGAACACGCCGTGCGGGTTCGGGATGTTGATGCGCACGACGCCCATGGAGTTGAAGTCGGCGCCCGAATCCTGGCGGTAGGTGTAGCGGGTGCCCTCGTCCGAGTTCCAGTTCACGGACCGCGGCGAGATCTCCTGGCCGCCCGAAAGGATGCGGATCTTGTTGTCCGTGAGGTAGTTCGGATCCTTCTGCATCTTCGGGATCAGGTCCTTCCTCACGATCGAGGCCGGGACCGTCCAGGTCGGGTTGAAATTGATCTCGACCGCCTTGGCATTCATGATCGGCGACTGACGGTCGATCTTGCCCACACCCGCGGCGTGCAGCGTCACGACCTGTCCGTTCTCCACCGTCTGCACCAGCGCGGCGGGGATGTTGGTGATGACGAAGCGCCGGCCGAGATCGCCCGAATAGGAGCGCAGGCGGATCACGTTGGTCTCGAGCTGGCGCAGGCGCACGTCGGCGGGCACGTTCATGGCGGCCTGCGTCGCCGGGCTCATCTGGCCGGTCTGGGAAAGGCCGTGCCGGGCCTGGAAGCGCTTCACGCCGGCCGCGACGTAGGAATCGTAGGTGCCCGCGCCGCCGGCCGTGGCGTCGAGGTCGCCGGTGACGATCAGGCGCTGGCGCACCGCCGCCACCGCCGGGCCGCGGGAGCCGATGCGCAGGCCCGCCGCGCCGGACACGGCCTGCCAGCCGCCGCGCGAGACGATCGAGCGGTACTTCTCGACCATCGCCTCGGTCGCCGCGATGGTGTCGGGCGAGAGAATCGGCGTCGAGGAGCGATGCACCTGCATGGTGGTGGGCGCGGCGTAATCCTGCGCCCACTCGGCCTGGGCGAAGCCGGCCTCGCGCGCGAGCGCCGGGCCGGCGAGCAGGGTCGCCCCCAGGAGAGCGGCAGCGAAGGGACGGGAGTGGGGGTGGCGCGCGGTCTGCAGCATCGATCCGGGCTCTGATGGAGGGTGCGGTCGGTGAATCCGGCCAAGGCGCCCGGCTCGAACGCTCCGGTGTCCAAACCAGGGCGTGAAAGCCAAGTCTCGGCCAAGTTCTCGTGCCGCGGTTGTTGCGATCTCGTGGTTAAGAAGCCATGCCGTTCCGGGCCATATTGTGGCGTCCGGGTGTGACGGCGCACGCGCAAGAGATCCCGAGCAAGAGATCCCAGGAGATCCGGAGACGCTTCCGCGGAGGTGTCGAGCGGGCGTGCCGGCGCGCAGAAGAGCGGCGGAATGGCGCCGGCCGGTCCCTCTACCGGAGCGGCGCGAAGCGGCGTAAGGCTCATGTCCATGCCGAACCCACGCCGCGACCGGACCGGAGGAGCGCCGCGCGTCCTGCGCGGGCTGACCGCCGTGGCCGCCCTCTATGCGCTGGTGCTTCAGGCCCTGCTCGGCGGCATCGCGGCCCTTCCCGTCGCGGGTGCCCCCGCCTTCCTCTGCTTCTCGGGCGCGGGAGAGGCTCTCTCCGCCGACGCCGAGAACGACAGGCTCCCGGCTCCGGCCTCCCATCACGCCGGCTGCTGCACGGCTGCGCATCACCCGCCCGCCGCCCTTCCGCCGCCCTTCTCGGCCGCGATCACGTGGCCTGATCGTGAGGCGGCCCGCGCCGACTGGTCCGGTGCCCGGAGCCGGACCGCCCGGCCGCCGCCCTTCACCCTCGCCCATGCCCGGGCCCCGCCGGCCGCCTGACGCGCCCGATCACCGCGATCCCCCGACGTCAGACAACCGGAACCATCCCATGCCCCGCTCGCGTTCTCGCGCCTCTCTTCGCGCAGCCCTGCCGCTCGTCCTGATCGGCCCCGCCCTCATCGCGTCCGCCGCAGCCCACGCCGTGCTCGAACGCAAGGAGGCCGCGCCCAACGCCGCCTATCGCGGCGTCCTCCAGATCATGCATGGCTGCGACGGCCACCCCACCACCCGCGTCAGCGTCACCATCCCCGAGGGCGTGACCGGCGCCAAGCCGATGCCGAAGCCCGGCTGGACGATCGAAACCGTCAAGTCGGCCTATGCCCGCGCCTACCCGTCCTTCCATGGTCAGGTTTCGGAGGGCGTCACCCGGATCACGTGGACCGGCGGCAGCCTGCCGGACGATCAGGTCGACGAGTTCACCTTCTTCGCCCGGATCTCGGACGCCTTCGCGCCCGGCGCGACGATCCACTTCCCCGTCGAGCAGGACTGCACCGAGGGCAGCTACCGCTGGAGCGAGGTCCCGGTCGAGGGCGCGTCGTCGCGAGGGCTGAAGGCGCCGGCCCCGGCGGTTCGGATCGTTGCTGCCGCAGGCGCTGCGTCTCCGGTGGAGCGGGCCCCCACCGTGCCCGCCACGAAAGCCAGGGCGATCGAGATCGAGACACCCTGGCTGCGGGCGACGCCGGGCGGGGCGAAGGTCGCCGGCGGCTACGTCACCTTGCGCAACACCGGCACCGAGCCCGACCGGCTGACCGGCGCGGCGATTCCGCAGGCGGGCCGCGCCGAGATCCACTCGATGACGCATGAGGGCGGCGTGATGAAGATGGCCCCCGTCGAGGGCGGCCTCACGCTCGCGCCGGGGGCAAGCGTTGCGCTCAAGCCCGGTGGCTACCACCTGATGTTCCTCGACCTGAAGGACGGGCTGAAGGCGGGAGAGACGGTCGCGGGCACGCTGACCTTCGAGCGAGCTGGGACGGTGCCGGTGCGCTTCACCGTGGCGCCGATCGGTGCGCAGGGACCTGGCCCACAAGCCCCCGGCACCGCGCCCGATTCCGGCGACCATCCGCACCACCACTGACCGGCCGCGCCGGCCGGCTGTAGATTGTTGTTTTCGCATCGTCTTTTCCCGAAAGCCGGCGGCCGCCTTTCGGGACGATGCTCGATCAGCCGCGCGGGCTCGCGCCTCACCGGATGACCGCCGACGCGGGCGGGGTCCGGGGCGCAAGGCCCGCGCGCCCTCTCTCCTCCACGAATGGAGACACGACCATGCGCCTTCACGCCTTCCCGTCCGCCCTCCTCGCCCTCGGTCTCGCCGTGACGAACCTCGCCGCGACGAGCCCGGCCCAGGCCCACGACTACGCCGCCGGCTCGCTCAAGATCGGCCATCCCTGGTCGCGCGCGACGCCGGGCGGGGCCAAGGTCGCGGGCGGCTACCTCACGGTCACCAATACCGGCGCGGAGCCCGACCGGCTCACCGGCGGCATGATCGAGGCGGCCGGGCGCGGCGAGCTGCACACGATGTCGATGGAGGGCGGCGTGATGAAGATGGCGCCGCTCGCCAACGGCCTGGAGATCCCGCCCGGCCAGACGGTGACGCTCGCCCCCAGCGGCAACCACCTGATGTTCCTCGACCTGAAAGCCCCGCTGAAGAAGGGCGAGCGGGTGAAGGGAACGCTGAGCTTCGAGCGGGCGGGCCGCGTTTCCGTCGAGTTCGCCGTGGAGAGCCTCGCGGCCAAGGCACCGGAGGGCAAGGCCGCCCCGTCCGGGCACGATCATGCGGGGCACGACCATGGCCACTGAACCTCGCCCGGACCGAGCCCCCTCCCCCGCCCCGAAGCGGGGGAGCACGCTGATCCTGATCACCTTCGCGCTGGCCCTCGTCGGCATCGTGGCGGCGACGGTCGCCTTCCTGCCGCGGGGAGACAAACCCTCCGCCGTGTCGGTGGTCGGCGGCCCGTTCCGGCTCGAATCCTCGAAAGGCGGCACCGTCGATTCGCAGGCGTTGAAGGGCAAGCCCTTCCTCGTCTTCTTCGGCTTCACCCAGTGCCCGAACGTCTGCCCGACGACGCTGGCCGATCTCGGCACCCTGCTCGACGCGTTCGCGGCCGAAGGCGGCGACCTCCAGGCCTACTACATCACCCTCGACCCCGAGCGGGACACGCAAGCCGTGATGCAGGAGTACATGGCCTCCTTCACCGACCGGATTACCGGGTTGACCGGCACGCCACAGCAGATCGAGGCGGTGACCCGCGACTACCGTGCCTTCGTGAAGCGCGTGCCGCTGCCCGGCGGCGATTACACCCTGGAGCACACGCTGATGGTCTACATGATGGACCGCGACGGCGGCTTCGCCGGACCGCTCGACCTGAATGCCGGCCACGCGCTCGCCCTGAAGCAATTGCGGAAACTGGTCGCCGACGGCCGCAGCAGCTGAATGTCGGTTTGGCCGGTTCGTTCTGGCAACAGCGACGGTCCACATGCCGAAGAGCTGCACCGGCAGCCCCGAAGCACCCCGTCTGGATCAACCGTCCAGACGTGCTTCGAGGCCGGGCTTGCGCTCGGCGCCTCGGCATGAGGAGATTGCCGGAGAAACCGGGTCGAGCCGGCTCGGCGTCCGGTCGTGTCTCAGTTTGAAATTTTAGCCGCAGCGATTAGTGCCTTCAGCGCTTCGACGGTCAGAGGCGGGCTGCTCGTGTGGACCATACGGTGACAATTCGAGCAGAGGACGGTTACCTCATCCACAGTTACTGGTGGAGATTTCGGTGTGACTTTTGAAATTGGGTTGAGATGATGGCACTCGATGAAGCCGATCCCGATTTCACCATAAAATTTCGAAAAGTCAAAATCGCACGCCCGGCAAATCGATTTGTATTTTTCCTTTGCGGCAGCTACCAAACCTTTGTTGCGCGTAAGTATCTGTACTTCTGTTAGCCGCCGCTCGCCTTCGTTGTATTCCTTTTTATCTTCGTCCTTGTCGATTATGCAGACGTATCCCAATTCTTCTAATTCATATTTTGAGTCCCTGGAATTTTTTTCTGATGGCTTCGTTGGTGGATTTTTTGAAGCTGCGTAGATTGCTTTTAGATCGTAATATTTGCTATTGTAAATGAGATAATAGCTTTTTGCAGAGCGCCCGGAAGCATACCGCTTCAAAAATTGCTCTTTTCCAATTTGATCGTATTCTTTGATGCGGGCTAAAACTGACGCTTTAGTCGCCGTCATTCGATCCCCCTTGCGCTACGCGCGTCTTTTGAGGCCGACGCTTCCCCGGCGCTAGCGCAGCCACCCCGACCAGCGCGGCGATATCTTCCATGCTCCACAGCCAATCCGAGATCCCCGCTGCCATAGTCGGACTCTTCCGATGCTTCTCGTCCGGCTTCACGAAGTTGTACCAGTCGGTGTAGAGCGCCACCATTTGAGCGTGGTTCTTGATGCCTTCAAACTCGTACTTGCCGAGTTGTCCACCTCCGTTGTCTCTCACGGCGCATTTTACTAGGCTTTATCCTTCTGCTTGGCGCCAAGCATACGCCTCCGGAAGGAGCCATGCGAGGGTACGAGACGGGAACGCCGGAACGGCTAAAGTAGCGTCAAATTTCAAAACGGAGACACTGCCCGGCGTCCATCGAGCCCCGTAACGGCACGCCCCCCTTCCGCCGTCCGAGCCGGAAAACAGCCCGGTCCCGATCCCGCATCCATTGACCTCCGCGCGAGCTTGGCCGTAGCTGGCGGCCATGCGAGGGCGCCTGCCGGGATGGACCGTGTGCCGCGCGGTCATCGCCGTGGCCGCGCTCTACGCGCTTGCCCTGCAGGTCGTCCTCGGCGCGGCGGCGCTGGCCGGAACCGTCGGCCCCGATGGCGGCCTCGTCCACATCCTCTGCGCGCCCGATGCGTCGGATCCCGACGCGCCCACGAAGGCGCACACGGCGCACCTGCCCTGCTGCCAGGCCGCGCACGTCCTGCCGAGCCTCGACGTTCCGGACCCCGCCCACGCCGTCGTCGCCTGGCCGCCGGAGCGGATCGCGCCGCCCGCATGGCGGCCTGAGGTCGTCGCCCTGCCCCGCGCCCCGCCCGGGACGCGCCCGAGCCCGCGAGCCCCACCCGTCGCCTGATCGATCGCACCTCCCGATCCTTCAGACCACGGACCTTTCCTCATGCCTTCCCGTCAACGGGCCGTGCCGCGCGCCGCCCTGTCCTCGCGCCTGCTCGCCTCGACGCTGCTCGCCGCCGGCTTCACCCTCGCCGCCCCGGCCTTTGCCGAGTCCCTTGACTCGCCGGAGAGCGCGACCCCTTCCTCGACCACACTTGCCGAGATCAGCGTTTCCGGCACCGGCCGCGCCTCCGCTCCGGGCGAGACGGCCGGCTCGCTGACCGTGCCGAGCGTGGCCGCGCAGCGGGCGGCGGTGAACGCCACCGTCGGCTCCGTCGCCTTCGTCGACGCTGCGAACTTCCAGAACCGCTACGCCAACACCGTGCGCGACGTGCTCAAAGACGTGCCCGGCGTGTTCGTGCAGGAGCGCTACGGCCAGGAGATGCGCCTCTCGATCCGTGGCTCCGGCATCGCCCGCGGCTTCCATGTCCGCGGCATCGAGCTGCTGCAGGACGGCATCCCGCTCAACCTCGCCGACGGGAGCGGCGACTTCTACCAGATCGACCCGCTCTCCTTACGCTCGGTCGAGGTCTACAAGGGCGGCAATGCGCTCACCTTCGGCGCGACCACGCTCGGCGGCGCGGTCAACTTCGTGACGCCGACCGCCTACACGGCCCTGGCGCCGAACATCGCCCGCATCGACGGCGGCAGCTTCAACACGATCCGCGAGCACTTCCAGGTCTCGCGGATCTCAGGCCCCGCCGATGTCCTGATCTCCGGCACGGCGACCAATTCCGATGGATTCCGCGATCACGAGACGCAGCGCACCCGCAACGTGAACGCCAATATCGGCTACCGGCTCGCGCCGGGGGTCGAAACCCGGTTCTACCTCGGCTTCTACGACACCGACCAGAAGCTGCCCGGCTCGCTCTCGCTGTTCAACGCCCTGAACAATCCCCTTCTCGCCAACCCGGTGGCTATCACCGGCAACCAATCGCGAAAGGTGACGACGGAGCGCATCGCCAATCGCACCTCATTCGAACTCGAAATCGGGCGCCTCGACATCGATTCCTGGGCGATTCACAAGAACCTTAACCACCCGATCTTCCAGGTGATCGACCAAGACGGCTGGACCTACGGCGTCGCGCCGCGCTGGGCCGGCACGTTCGATCTCGGCGGCTTCCGCAACGACCTGATCCTCGGCCTGCGGGCGTTTGCCGGCATCAACGAGGCCCGGCAATTCGTGAACGTGGCGGGCCTGCGCGGGGCCCAGACGCTCAACGCGCGCCAGAGCGCCTCGAACATCGAGGCCTATGCCGAGAACCGGTTCTGGTTCCGGCCCGACATGGCGCTGATGACCGGCGCCAAGCTGTTCTCCTCAAACCGCACCTTCAGCGACAGGGGCGGCTTGGCCGCCAACCCCGCCGCGCGCTTTGCCAACATCACCTACGAGGGCATCAACCCGAAGATCGGACTGCTGTGGCAGCCGCTGCCGGACATCCAGGTGTTTGCCGACATCACCCGCTCGCGCGACGTGCCGGACTTCTCCGACCTCGTGCAGACCAACCTGCTGCGCACCACCTTCGTGCCGCTGGAGGCCCAGCGCGCCTGGACCTACGAGGTCGGCTCGCGCGGCCGGATCGACCGGCTGGCCTGGGACGTGACGCTCTACCGGGCGGAGGTGCGCGACGCACTGATCAACTTCACGCCCAATCCCGGCCTGAACATCCCGGCGGCGACCTTCAACGCCCCGCGCACCCGCCATCAGGGCGTCGAGGCCGCCGTGACCCTCGACCTCGCTGCGGATCTGACCGGCATCGGCGACGGGCTCAGCCTGACCCAGATCTGGACCCACAACGACTTCCGCTTCGTCGGCGACCCGGTCTTCGGCAACAACCGCATCGCCGGCGTGCCGGTGAACGTGCTGCGCACGGTGCTCGGCTACCGGCATCCCAGCGGCTTCTACCTCTCACCCACCCTCGACTGGGTGCCCGAGGGCGCGTTTGCGGACCACGCCAACACTCTGAAGGTGCCGGGCTACGCCCTGCTCGGCCTCCAGACCGGCATCGACTTCACCAACGGCGTCTCGCTGTTCGTGGATGCCCGCAACCTGACGGACGAACGCTATGTCTCCGACATCTCGGTGGTGACCAACGCCGCGACCGTGGCGGGCGGACCGGTGGCGTTCTTTCCGGGCAACGGCCGCAGCGTGTTCGGAGGCGTGCGGGCCTCGTTCTGAGGGCCCGAATTTCCCCCGCCGCCGGCTGACGGCCGGCGGCGATTCGCGACTCGTCATCCGGCGCTCGGAGGCCCTCGCCCAAGCCTGAGGGTGCATCGAAACAACGATTCGGGGCCCGTGAGACGGACGGCGCCCTGCGGGCAGCGGGATTTGCGAAACGAGCGCGGACGGCTCGGACGCCCCTAATCACATTTCGCAAATCGGATGGATTGATTTCATCAAAGCCCTACAGCAGACTTACTGTATTCGGTCTTTGGAAAATTTGAGATTTCAGGCAGACATCCCATCAATGCGGGAGCATGGATCATGCCAAATTCACTGCGTATCCTCTGTGTGCACGGTCTTGGCGATCAGCGCCAAAGCAATTGGGACGCAGATTGGTCGAGCGCGATCAAGCGCGCTGTCGGGGCGAACGCCGGTGTTGAACTGGATTTCCGGTTCCTGACCTACGATCCCATCTTCGAGCAGACCGACATCAGCTTTGCGGAGACGCTCAATGCCTTCTGGAAGCTGGCGCGCAGCGGTCTCGGCGGCTTGTTTCGCCAGCCGCGCGGCCCTGTGAGCAATATCTCGGACCGTCTCCGCTGGACCGCCGGCTACGTCGTCGCCTGGGTGGAGGATGAACGGTTCCAGCAGGAAACCCGTACGCTCGTGCTCGATACGGTGCGCGACTACAAGCCCGACATTGTCCTCGCCCATAGCCTGGGCTCTCTCGTCACTTACAACGCCTTCTCACACGCGGATGCGGCGGAAAGCGAGGCGGCCAAGGCGCTCGCCAACACGCATTACGTGACGTTCGGATCGCAGATCGGCAATCCTTTTGTCCTGGGAAATCTGACATATGGACGCGTTCAACGTCTTGCCGTCCGGCACTGGCATCATCTCTACAATGAGCACGACGATGTCTTCACCGCGCCCCTGAGAGTTCAGGGCGTCGACAACTTCAATCAGCTTCTCACGCCGTTCGATCTTCCCGGCTTCGGCGATCATGATGCCGCCGGCTACCTCACGCATACCGTGACGCAAACCTCCTTCTGGACGCCGGTGGTCGATCTCGCGGCCCGTCGTCCCAGGGCGGTGGGGCTTGCGGCGACGGCGGAGGCCAGTCCTTGGAATCGGTCGCTTCCGGCCACGCCCCCCTCCACACGGCGCAAGGCGCTGCTGATCGGCATCGATGATTACCCCGATCCCAGCAATCGGCTGTCGGGATGCATGAACGATGTTTTCGCGATGAGCGCGACCCTGCAGGATTGCGGGTTCGAGCCGGAGCAGATTCGCGTCTGCCTGAACGAGCGCGCCACCGCAGACGGCATCCTCTCCCGGCTCGAATGGCTGGTCGACGGTGCGCAAGCCGGTGACCAGTTGGTGTTCTTTTACTCCGGGCACGGCGCGCGTGTGCCGGAATACGGCCAACAGGAAGAGCCGGACCGGCTCACCGAGACGCTCGTGCCGTATGACTTCGACTGGACGCCGGAGCGCGGTGTGTCCGACGAGCAGATCAACGGCTTCTACGCGCAACTCCCTTACGACACCCAGCTCCTGATGATCTTCGACTGCTGTCATTCCGGCAGCATGCATCGCGATGGCGCTGGTCGCGCGCGCGGGATCACGCCCCCGGACGACATCCGGCACCGCCAGCTCCGATGGAATCGCGAGGAGGAGATGTGGGTCGAGCGTGACTTCACCCCACTCAACAAGGCTTTTGCGAGCCAAGCGGCGAAACGGCAGGCCTTTTTCGGCACCAACCTCGCCACGGTCCGCCTGGGACGCGCCGCCCTGCTCCGCGTCAGCGACCAGAAGAGTTACGATAAGGCCAAAAAGGCGAGCGGAGCACCGACAGGCCCATTCCTCCCTGTCATCATCGAAGCCTGTGGAGAGGAGCAGTATTCCTACGAGTACCGTCACGGCGCGACCAGCTACGGCGCCTTCACCTTCTGTCTCACGTCCATTCTGCGCAAAGAGAAGAACATTACCTTCTGGGACCTCGTGCAGCGTGCGACGGAGCGGCTGGAACGGCTCGGCTATAACCAGAAGCCGCAAATTCTGGGGCCGGCTATCGATCTCGATGCGAAGGTGCCGTTCGAGACAGGGCGAGGCGGCAAGGCGCCCGCCGGCAACCTGCCCGGCTCGGCGACGCCGCGGACCTCCGGGTGATGACCCGGGCACTCCGCAAAGGGCCGCCATGGGTAGACGAGCCCGGCCCTCGGGTAAGGGCAGCCGGCAAGCGACGGCCGATCGCGGGGAGCGTGAGAGAATCTTCCGAGCCGCGAAGGAGCGACCTCAATACTGAACCGTCGCACGAAGCCCCAGCACGGCGGCGTTGCGCACACGGCGCCCTTCCGGGTCGCGCGGATTGGCGATGCCGCCGCCGGGATGCAGGATCAGTTGCACGTCGGGCTGCACGGTGAAGCCCGGCACCACCACGGCCTGATAGGTCGCCTCGATCACCGTCTCGGCCCGCCGCCGCGGCATCGCCGTGCCGGTCAGGATGATGGTGTCGATGTCGGACCGGCGGGCATCATCGGAGAGGCGGGCATAAGCGAGGCTGAGGCCGAGCGTATCGTCGTCGCGGCCCGGAAGCAGGCCTTTGTAGGCGAGCCCGGCATCGAGATAGGCGGAAACGAGGCTGGAGCGGGTCGGCGACCACGCCGCGCGCACGAAGAAGCCGAGCCCCTCGTCGTCCTTGCCGGTTTCCCGATAGAGCGTCTGGTCGTAGATCGCGTAGATCCCGGCATTGCCGCGCAAAGGGCGGCCGACGCCCGACGCGTTCGGGTCGGCGAGCGGCAAGCCGGTGTTGTCGAGGCGCAAGCTCTCGAAGCGCCCGAAATGTTGCCAGCCACCCAGCGTGATGTCACCGGGCAGGCTTTTGGCATCCGCCTCCGTGTTGAAGGCATAGGTCGCCTCAGCGACGACCAGGGCCGGGTCGCGGGTGCGGAAGTTGGTGCCGGTGCGGTCGAGGCGTTGCGCCTCCGGGTCGTCGCCGGGGCGGTTGGCGCCGGCCGGATCGCCGTTGTAGAGCCCGGCCTGGAGCGAAAATCCGTTGCCCGGCACGCATTTGGCGCGGATCGCGGGCGAGGCGAGCGGATAGGCCGGGCCGCCGCTCGGCAGGTTGAGCCCGGTGATCGCCGGCCAGCCGAAGGTCGAGTTCACGAACAGGGTTGCGGTCTGGCTGACGAAGAATTCGGTGTCGGCCGCCTGCTGGCCGATGCGGATGCCGAGTTGACCCTCGAAGAGCTGCTGGTCGAGCCACAGCACGTAGAGGCGTGAAGACGGCAGCGCCTCGATCACGCTGGCGGCCAGCAGGTTGCCGACATAGTAGCGCGAGAGGCCGGTGCCGTGGATGAAGTAGGCGTTGGCGTGGACCGTGGCGCCGTCCCAGCCGGCGAGCCGTTGCAGGTCGAGGTTGAGCCGCAGGTTCAGCCGATCCTCGACGATCGCCCCCTGGCGGAGGCCGCCGACGGGATTGCCCAGCGTCTCGGCGATGTAGGTGAGACTGTATTCGATGCCCCGCTGCCTCAGCAGGGGCCGCAGCCCGAGGGGATCGCCGAAGGGTCCGAGCGAGGGCTCGATCGAGCGCACGTAGCCGCCCGAGGCCTGGCTCGTCGATTCCGGCTGGGAGACCGAGATCCGCGGATCGCCGCCCGCGCCCTCGTAGACCGGCCGTCCGGTGGGCTGTGCGAGGGCGGGCGGTCCGGCGAGAGCCGTCAGAGCGAGCGCGACGGAAAGAACGCCTGGAACGGGGCGGGGGGACAAGACGGAACACCTGAGGAAAGTCGTGAAGCTCGACTTTATGACCTCGTTCTCGGCCCCGCTAGAGTGGTCGAGGCAAGGTTGCAGCTTCGCAGTTCCGGAGCCGGCACTTGAAATTCAAGATGGGGGGATGACGGACCCTGAAAGCGCACTTACGCCGCGCTGTGATCCAGCGCCCGCAGGTTGGCCACCAGCTCCGAGAATCCGTCCCCCTGAATCAGCACGTGGCGGCGGAGCTGGTCGGCCGCCGCGGCGCCGTCACTGGCGAAGATCGCCGCAACGACCGACTCGTGCTCGGCGAGCGATTGCGCCACCCGGTGGCGGGTGCGCAGTTGCAGCCGGCGGTAGGGCGAGAGGCGGCGGTGCAGCGCCAGCGCCTGCCCGCACAGAAAATCGTTGCGGCAGGCGCGGTAGATCACGGTGTGGAAGACGTAGTTCTCGCCGTAATAGGATTCCGGATCGCCCGTCGCGGCGGCCCGCGCGCAGGCTTCGAGCGCGCCCTTGAGTTCCGCCTCGAGCTCCGGCGTGAGGCGGCGCGCAGCGAGCCGGCCGCAGGCGGCCTCCAGTTCCGCCATTGTCTCGAACATCTCCAGGAGATGCCCCGGCTCGGGGGCGCTCACCACCATGCCGCGACGCGGCTTGGTCTCCACGAGGCCGGTGGCCGCCAGTTGCAGCAGCGCCTCGCGGATCGGCGTGCGCGAGACGCCGAAGCGCTCGGCGAGCTGCGTCTCGTCGAGGCGCGCACCGAGGGCGAGACGCCCCTCGACGATCTCGTCCTCGATCGTCTGCCGGAGGCGCTGGGTCTGGTTCATCGTTCGAATCATCGGCGGATCCCTGCCGACGCATATTCAAGGGCGTTGACAAAATATGCAAGATGACGCGATCTTGCATTAAATGCTGCGGTGAAACGTATATTGTGCGCCGCACAAAAGTCCGAAGCAACGGACTCGATCAGAATCCGCGAATGCGGCATTCGAAGAGGAAACGCCATGACCTTGAACCGCCGCCACCTCCTCGCGGCCGGCCTCGCCGCGCCTGCGCTGCTCAAGCTCGGGACCGGCCCGGCCCAGGCCGCCACGACGCTGAAGCTGTCGCACCAGTTCCCCGGTGGCTCGATCGACGAGGGCGACTTTCGCGATCGGATGTGCCGGAAGTTCGCCGCCGCCATCAAGGAGCGCTCGAAGGGCGCGATGGAGGTGCAGGTCTATCCCGGCTCCTCGCTGATGAAGACCAACGCGCAGTTCAGCGCCATGCGCAAAGGGGCGCTCGACCTCTCGCTCTACCCTTCGCCCTATGCCGGTGGTGAGGTGCCGGAGATGAATATCGGCCTGATGCCGGCGCTCGTCTCCTCCTACGCCCAGGCCGTGGCCTGGAAGGACGCGCCGGTCGGCCGCAAGCTCACCGAGATCCTGGAGGCCAAGGGCATCGTGCTGGTCTCCTGGGTCTGGCAAGCCGGCGGCATCGCGAGCCGCGAGCGCCCGCTGCTGACGCCCGAGGACGCCAAGGGCATGAAGGTCCGCGGCGGCTCGCGCGAGATGGACCTGATGATGAAGCAGGCCGGCGCCGCCACGCTCTCGCTGCCCTCGAACGAATCCTACGCCGCGATGCAGACCGGCGCCTGCGACGCGGTGCTGACCTCCTCGACCAGCCTGATCTCGTTCCGCCTGGAGGAGATCTCCAAGGCCCTGACCTCGGGCCGCGAGCGCTCCTACTGGTTCATGCTGGAGCCGATCATGATGTCGAAGATCGTGTTCTCCGGCCTGCCCCAGGACCAGCAGGATCTGATCATGGCGGTCGGCGCCGAGCTGGAGAGCTTCGGCCAGGAGGGTGCCAAGGCCGACGACACCCGCGTCGAGGAGGTGTTCGGCAAGGCCGGCGCCAAGGTCATGCAGCTCGACGAGGTCAATCTCGGCAAGTGGCGCGACATCGCCCGCGACACCGCCTGGAAGGATTTCTCCAACAAGAACGCGAGCTGCGCCGAGCTGCTCAAGCTGGCGGAGAAGGTCGCATGAGCCACGCCTTCGACGCGGCCTCGGCCGCTTCCGAGACGCACAAGGTCGAGGAGGCGCGGGTTCCGGGCCTCCTCGGCATCCTCGACCGGGCCACGCGCCGGCTCAACCACCTCATCCTGGTGCTGGGCGGCCTCGCGCTGGTGGCTGCCTGCCTCGTGCTCAGCTACTCGGTGCTGATCCGCTACGTCCTGCACGAGCCGACCGAGTGGCAGGACGAGACCGCCGTATTCCTCATCGTCGGCGCCACCTTCCTGTCGGCGGCGGGGGTGCAGGCCAAGCGCGGCCACGTCGCCATCGAGGCGCTCACGGGCCTGCTGCCGCCGGCGGCCAACCGGGCGCGTCTCGTCCTCGTCGACATCATCAGCCTCGCCTTCGTGACCTTCTTCGCCTGGAAGAGCTGGAGCCTGTTCCACGAGGCCTGGGAGGACGGCCAGATCTCGCAATCGACCTGGGGGCCGCCGCTCTGGATCCCCTACCTGCTGATGTCGGCCGGCATGAGCCTGCTGGCCGTCCAGTTCGTGCTGCAGATCGCGGAGGCGGTGCTCTACGGCCCCCGCACCGCCGGATGGGCCAAGCCCAAGATCGGCATCGGGGCGGACGTCAACCGCGACCTGCGCGGCCGCCCGGATCTGACGCCCGAGGGGCCGGACATCCTGGAGAGCACGATCACACCGAAGGCGGCCTCGATTCGGCCGGCCACGAGGACGGGAGGCAAGGCATGAGCACCGCCGCGATCGGCTTCCTCTATGCCGGGGCGACGCTGGGGGCGATGCTCTCAGGGATTCCCATCGCCTTCGCGCTCGGCTTCGTGGCGCTGGCCTTCATGTACGCGTTCATGCCCGCGGCCTCGCTCGATACGGTGGCGCAGAACGTCTACGAGGAGATGGCCTCGATCACCCTGCTCTCGATCCCGCTCTTCATCCTGAAGGGCGCGGCGATCGGAAGGAGCCGGGCCGGCCAGGATCTCTACTCGGCGATGCATGCCTGGATGCACCGCATCCCCGGGGGGCTCGGCATCGCCAACGTGTTCGCCTGCGCGCTGTTTGCGGCGATGGCCGGCTCCTCGCCCGCCACCTGCTCGGCGATTGGCTCGGCGGGCATCCCGGAGATGCGCAAGCGCGGCTACTCGCCGGGCTTCG
Source organism: Methylorubrum sp. B1-46 (assembly GCF_021117295.1). Lineage (NCBI taxonomy): Bacteria > Pseudomonadati > Pseudomonadota > Alphaproteobacteria > Hyphomicrobiales > Methylobacteriaceae > Methylorubrum > Methylorubrum sp. B1-46. Next base: position 1,583,185 of record NZ_CP088247.1, read on the forward strand.
CCGCCGGGATCATCGCCGCGGGCGGCACGCTCGGCATCCTGCTGCCGCCCTCGATCACCATGATCCTCTACGCGGTGGCCGCCGAGCAGTCGCTGGGGCGCTTATTTCTAGCCGGGATCGGGCCGGGCTTCCTCCTGGTCGCCCTGTTCGCCGGCTGGTCGGTGTTCCGCTTCCGCTCCGAGTTCGCGGCGGCCAAGCTCGCCTACGAGCGGACGGGGACGGAGCACCCGATCCTGAAGGAGGACAGCTACAGCATGCGCGAGCGCTTCTCGACGCTGCCGCGGGTGCTGCCCTTCGTGGTGCTGCTGACCGGCGTCATGGTCGCGCTCTACGGCGGTTACGCCACGCCCTCCGAGACCGCGGGCCTCGGCGGCCTGCTGGCGCTGGCGCTCATCGCGGTGATCTACGGCGTCTGGCGCTTCCGCGATCTCGACCCGATCCTCACGGCGACGCTGCGGGAATCGACCATGCTGATGCTGATCATCGGCATGTCGCTCCTCTACGCCTACGTGATGAGCTACCTCCACATCAGCCAGGCGGCGGCTCAGGCCATCGTCGCGATGCAGCTTTCGCCCTGGGTCCTGCTCGCCACCATCCTGTCGCTGGTGATCGCGCTGGGCTTCTTCCTGCCGCCGGTCTCGATCATCCTGATGACGGCGCCGATCATCCTGCCGCCGCTCAAGGCCGCCGGGTTCGACCTCGTCTGGTTCGGCGTGGTGATGACGATCACTATGGAGATGGGCCTGATCCACCCGCCAGTGGGCCTCAACATCTTCGTCATCAAGAACATCGCCCCCGACATCCCCTTGAAGGACATCATCTGGGGCACCCTGCCCTTCGTGCTCCTGATGGGCGTGGCGATCGTCCTGCTCTGCCTCGTGCCGGGCATCGCCCTCTGGCTGCCGGACCTGCTGCTGCCGACGACGCGGTAGGGCATCGCCCCGAAAGGTGGTTGCCGGCTTTCGGAAAAAGGCGATGCGCCGACAGGGGGGATGAGAGCAACCGCGCCCGGAGCGGTGCTGGCGACGAGAAAAACCCTCCGTGCCCTGGGCACGGAGGGCTCTTTGTTGGCTGAATCGTTTCTTTATCGCGGCAGTAAAACTCGCCTTAACCTTCCGGCGCCCAAGATCGTCGCCTCACAGCCGGTTCCGGCACCGGACGGGAGACGATCCGTGACGAAGCCAGCCGCCGAGACCAAACCCGCGAGCGCCGTGCCGCCGCTGAGCCCGAGCGTGCGCCGCCACCTCGGCAAGAGCCTGCGCAGCCATTACGCCGACAGCCTCACCGAGCCGGTCAGCGAACGCCTCGAAACCCTGATCGGCCGCCTGGACGCGACGCAGGACCGGGCGACCCGACCCTGATTTCGCACGATCCCGGCACGCCGAAAGCCCCGGCCGCGAAGGGGCAGCCGGGGCGTTCAGACCTCGCGGTGCGGATTGGGGTGAGCGACGGCGCGCTCAGTCGAGGGCGACGGCGACCAGGGAGAACAGGCCGGCCAGCAGCAGGTTGCAGGCGATGAGGACGACGACCGTCATGGATGAACTTCGCGGCTGAGAGGAAATCGGGCAGGCGTCGAGGGCGGCGGATACCGCCGCGTGGAGAGCGTCTAGCGAGAGAAGCTTGACGGAGTGCTCATCCCGCCCGAATGCGGCGGCGGCGCGACCCAATTCGCCGAAAACGATGCAGGAAGATCACAGAACCCATCCTGCATGGCCGCGCTTGAACCGGTCCTGAACCGAGCGTCGTCACAGGCTGCCGTGCGGCCACAGTCGCCGGCTTGCAGAAAAACGGTTCACTGTTTTCCGCCCGCCCCGCAATATTGCCAAGATTTGGTTAATGGACTAGGCTCGCGACGTCCCGTTTCGAGACAGGATCCGGCCATGATCTCCCTGAACGAGACCCTCCTCACCGCCGCCGGCCTGTTCGGTCTCGGCGTCTCCGCGGCATCGGCCGGCACGGCAGGGCCGCGAGCCCTCCCCGACTTCTCCGCGGATGACGACACACCGCTGGCCGAGGGAAGAGATCGGTCACCGGAGGAGGCTGAGGCGGATGATCCCTTCTTTACTGCGGTCGCCGACGCCCTGCGGGAGGCGGGCTACCTGGATTCCTGAAAATCCGTTGGTGTAAGCCTGCCTGATCCGCCGCCCCGCGCGGACGTCCAGGAAGGCCGCTGTCCCGCATGCCCCGCTCCTCCGCCGTCTCTCCCGACGTGCTCGCCGCCATCGGCGGCACGCCCCTGATCCGGCTGCGCCGCGCCTCGCAGGAGACCGGCTGCACCATTCTCGGCAAGGCGGAGTTCCTGAATCCCGGCCTGTCGGTGAAGGACCGGGCGGCGCTCTCGATCGTGCGGGATGCCGAGGCGCGCGGCTTGATCCGGCCCGGCGGCACCATCGTCGAGGGCACGGCGGGCAATACCGGGATCGGGCTGGCGCTGGTAGCGTCCGTGCGCGGCTACCGCACCGTCATCGTCATCCCCGAGACGCAGTCGGCGGAGAAGAAGGAGACCTTGCGGCTGGCCGGCGCCCGGCTGGTCGAGGTGCCCGCCGTCCCCTTCGCCAACCCGAACAACTACGTCCACGCCGCCCGCCGCCTCGCCGAGCGGCTGGCGGAAACGGAAGCGGCCGGCGCCTTCTTCGCCGACCAGTTCGACAACACCGCCAACCGCCGCGCCCATATCGAGGCGACCGGCCCCGAGATCCTCGCGCAGACCGGCGGCGCGGTCGACGGCTTCGTCTGCGCGGCGGGCACGGGCGGCACGCTGGCGGGCGTGGCCGAGGCGCTGCGGGCGGCCAAGCCGGGGGTGAAGATCGCGCTCTCCGATCCCGAGGGTTCGGCGCTCCACGCCTATTACAGCACCGGCACGCTCAAGGCCGAGGGCTCCTCGATCACGGAGGGCATCGGCCAGGGGCGGGTGACGAAGAACCTCGAAGGGTTCACCCCCGATCTCTCGTTCCGGATTCCGGACGCGGAAGCGCTCGGCCTCATCTTCGGCCTGATGCGCGAGGAGGGTCTGTCGCTCGGCGGCTCGTCCGGCATCAACGTCGCGGGCGCGATCCGGCTCGCTCGGGAACTCGGGCCCGGCCACACCATCGTGACGATCCTCTGCGACGGAGCCGCGCGCTACGCCTCGAAGCTGTTCAACCCCGCCTTCCTGGGCGAGCGCGGCCTGCCGGTGCCGGACTGGCTCGGCCCGTCCGCCGACGCCCTGCCCGACTGGCGAGCCTGAACCGCCGACCGCACGGTCCTAGCTGAGCCGGCAACGAAATCGCCGGAGGAAGCGTTGCTGTGCTGCTCAAGCGCGGGTGCTTGAGCGGTCCGGAGACGTCGCGTCCATGCTCACCACCATTCTCCTCATCCTGCTGATCCTGCTGCTGTTCGGCGGCGGCAACTTCTACGGCGGCGGACGCTTCCGCGGACCCGGCTTCGGCCTCGGCGGCATCCTGCTCATCATCCTGATCGTCCTGCTGGCGACGGGCCGGATCTGAGGCCCGGCGCGCCGTCGCTCACCGGGCGCAGGTGATCGCGACGACGGCACCGAGCACGGGTGCCGCCGCCCCGCCCAGCGTGGTCGCGGCGGCCTTCGCGGGACCCGGACCTGCCCCGGCCGGCACGCCGCTCTCCGCCAGGAAGGCCGCGACGGCCTTTCCGGGCACGATGCCGTAGCGCGTCGGCGGCATCACCCCGGCGATCAGGCGGGGGGCACTAGGAAACCGCGCGACGAGTCCGACGAGACGGCCCGCCCGGTCGAGCACCGGCGCGCCGCCCGCGCCGGGCTGAAGCGGGGCGTAGACGCCCTCGACCGCGGCAGAGGCGGGGGCGACGCTCGGGCGTCCCCTGGCCTGGGCGCCGAGCACGAGCAGCGCCTCGCCCTCACTCACCGGGTCGGAGCGAAGCGGCGGCGCTGCGCCGCCCGGCACGCCCTCGGCCGAGAGCAGGGCAAGGCTGCCGGCCGCGTCGCGCCGCTCGATTCGGGCCACCGCACCACCGATGCGGGGCGCAGCGCAGCCATCGATGGCAGAGGCCGCCGTCAGCACTCGCCCGCTGCCGAGGAGCAGTCCGGTCGCGGCGGGACGCGTCTCGGCCGGCGCGCCGGGCGGCGGTGCGGCGGGCGCGGCCGCCAGGCCGGGGGCGGCCGGACGCGCTGTCGGGCCGGCAGCAGCGGGCGCGGTGGCCGTCGGCGCAGCGGCAGCGGGTGCCTCATTGGGGAACGGCGTGAAAGTGTTGGCGATCGCGATGACGAGACGATCGACCGTATCCGCCAGCGACCGGTCGTAGCCGAGGGTGAAGCCGCGGATGCCCGCCGAACCTTCGGCGTAGCGGATGTAGGAGCGCCCGCCCGCCGTCTCGGCGGTGATGACGATGAAATCCGGCTTCTTCAGCTTGTAGGTGACCTTGCGGCCGGGCATCGCTGCGGTCGCCCGCTCGAACAATGCGTCGAGGCTGGTCTCCCCTTGCGGGAACGACTTGGTGTCGAGAGTCACCCGCCCGTCGGCACTCTGCCAGCGGCTGCCACCGGGGATCGCGGTCTTCCTCGGCAGCAGCGCTTCCGGCACGCCGACCACCGCGCCGCTCGCCGGATCGGGCTGGACCTTGAAGCGCGCGGCCCGGCGTGCCGCCTCCGCCTCTCGCTTGAGTGCGACCCGCTCTGGCGGCGTGAGCAGACCGGTCGGCGCAGCGCCGGTGCGGGTCTGGTAGGTCCGGATGCCTTCGAAGCTGCGCTTGCCGAAGGCACCGGTCGTCACGCCGTTGTAGTCGCCGGTCCAGACGAGCGCGTCCTGCAGGCCCTGCCGCTCCGCCTCGGGCAGGGACTCGAAGGCCGCTCGCGCCGCCTCGAAGGCGGGATCGGGCGTGGGCGGAACCGGGGCGGCGGGTTTCGGCCGCGGCGGGGCGGGCGGGGCCGGCACCTGGGCGAGCGCCCCCGTCGCGAGGCCGGCGGCGAGAAGGGCCGTCAGGCCGGTGCGAAATGCGTCCATCCGTCCTGTCGCCCGCCGCTCGATTCGAAGTGCCGGCAATGATGCCAGCGGGGATGGGCCGTCCACAAGTCGCTGCGGATCGGCCGGTGACCGGAGGTTTCGTGAGGCCGTCCGAACCATCCCTCGCTCTCACGCCGCGCAAGCGTTGCGGCCAGCGCGGCAAGTGGTAGCTTGCCGGCCGCGGACGCCCCTGCTTCGGGCGCCGGTCGGAGGAGACGAGCGCATGTCCCAAGGCAAGAGTCTCGGGCGCCTCGGCGCGGCCTTGATCGGCGCGACGCTGCTCGGTGGGCCCGCCCTGGCCCAAGGTCCCACCCTGGTCCAAGCCCCCGCACAAGCCCCGCTCCCGAGATCGGCGACCGCCCCTGTCACGAAAACCTTCCAACGCGAGGCGTTGGCGAGCGCGGGCGTCCGGCTGGAGACCGCGCTCCGGAGCGAGGCACCGCCCGGCGCCAAGACGGCGGCCCAGTGGCGCCGTGAGGCGGAGAGCGCGGCGCGCAGCGAGGGGGCCGAGCCGGATGCCGAGCTGAACGCCTATGCCGCCGCGGTGGCCGCCGACCCGAACGATCTTCGTAATTGGCTCGACTACGCGCGCGCTGCGAACGCGGCGGGCAACGATGAGGAGCGCGCCGACTATTCCGCCCGGTTCAAGCTGAAGAGCCGCGCGAGCGCCGCCGCCTATCAGGGCTACCTGCGCGCCAGAAATCCGGCGGACGAGGCGCGGGCGCTGGCCCGGCTCGGCGAGATCCAGGCGGCGCAGGCCGAGTGGCGGCCGGCGCTGGAAGCCTACCGCGCGAGCCTCGCGATCCGGGACGAGGCGCAGACCCGCGCGGCTTACGAAAAACTGCGGGAGGAGCACGGCTTCCGCATCCTCGACTACAAGGTCGATTCGGACGCCGCCGCGCCGCGGGTCTGCTTCACCTTCTCGGAAAGCCTCGTACCGAAGACCGATTACAGCCCCTACATCGCCGTCTCGGGCGCGACCAACGCCGCCGTCACGGCGGAGGGCTCCCAGGTCTGCGTCGATGGGCTCAAGCATTCCGAGCGCTACGCCTTCGTGGTGCGCCAGGGCCTGCCTTCTTCCGTGGGCGAGAGCCTGCTGAAATCGGCCGATTACGAGGTCTACGTTCGCGACCGCTCGCCCCAGGTGCGCTTCACCGGCCGCAACTACGTCCTGCCGCGCACCGGTCAGGCCGGTGTGCCGCTGATCTCGGTCAACGCGGCCAAGCTCGACGTCGAGGTGCTGCGCATCGGCGACCGCGGCCTGTTGCCGGCGCTCCGCTCGGAGGAATTCCTGAGCCAGCTCAGCGGCTCGACGGCCAAAACCATCGCCGACCAGAAGGGCCAGCGGGTCTGGAAGGGCACCCTCGACACGGCGAAGGCCGAGACCAACCGCGAGGCGGTGACCGCCTTCCCCGTGCTGCAGGCGGTCGGCAAGCTGGAGCCCGGCCTTTACCTGATGCTGGCCAAGCCCACCGGCACCACGGATTCGTCGGAGGACGAGTACGGCGGCTACGAGAGCCAGGCGACGCAGTGGTTCGTCGTCTCCGACCTGGGGCTCACCGCCTTCAAGGGCCGCGACGGCGTCCACGTCTTCGCCCGCTCGCTCGCCAGCGCCAAGACGGTCTCCGGCGCCGAGATCCGGCTGATCGCTCGCAACAACGATGTGCTGGCCGTCGCCAAGACCGACGGCCAGGGCCACGCCGCCTTCCCCGCCGGCCTCGCCCGTGGCGAGGGCGGGCTGGCGCCCGGCCTCGTGGTGGCGCAGGTCGGCGACGATTACGGCTTCCTCGATCTGGCGCTCGGCGCCTTCGATCTCTCCGATCGCGGTGTGAAGGGTCGCCCCGCGCCCGGTGGGGCCGAGGCCTACCTCTTCCCCGAGCGCGGCGTCTATCGCTCCGGCGAGACGGTGCAGCTCACAGCCCTCCTGCGCGATCCGCAAGGAGCGGCGGTCAGTGGGTTGCCGCTGACGCTGGTGGTGAAGCGGCCCGACGGTGTGGAGTACCGCCGCGCGGCGGTGGCCGACGAGGGGCTCGGCGGGCGCTCGCTGGCCCTGCCGCTGATGGCGGGCGCGATGCACGGCACGTGGCGCGTCTCGGCCTATACCGACCCGAAGGCGCCGCCCGTCGGCGAGGCGAGCTGGCTCGTGGAGGATTACGTCCCCGAGCGGTTGGAGGTGAGCCTCACCCCGAAGACGCCGACGCTCACCCGCGGCGAGCCGGCGGTCATCGATGTCGCCGCGCGCTACCTCTACGGCGCGCCGGGCTCGGGGCTCGATGTCTCGGGCTCAGTCGCGGTGCAGGCGGCGGCCAATCCCGGCATCAAGGGGTTAGAGGGCTTCTCGATCGGCCTCGACGACGAGGCGGTGGAGGCGACGACCGCCGAGATCGACGCCAAGGCTACCACCGACACGCAAGGCAAGACCAGCATCACGGTGCCGGTGCAGGAGGTGGCCGCCCCCCGCGCGTTGGAGGCCAAAATCACCCTCGCCGTCGGCGAACCGGGCGGCCGGGGCTTAAGCCGCAGCGTCACCCTGCCGATCCTGCCGGCCCAACCGGTGCTGGCGATCCGGAAAAACTTCGGCGGCGATCTCGCCGAGAACGCGACGGCGACCTTCGACGTCGTGATGGCCGCCCCCGACGGGCGGCGCCTCGCGCAGGATGGCGTGGCCTGGACGCTCGCGAAGGTCGAGCGGACCTATCAATGGTACCGCGCCGACGGGCGCTGGAGCTTCGAGCCGGTGAAGTCGAGCCGCCGTGTCGCCGACGGGCGCGTGGCGACCACGGCCGACGGGCCCGCGCGCATCTCCGCGCCGGTGGGCTTGGGTCAGTACCGCCTGGAGGCGAGCGTGGCGGGCCAGCCGCAGGCGGCGGCAAGCGTCTCCTTCACCGTCGGCTGGGGCGGCTCGGAGACCGCCGACGTGCCCGACCTCCTCGACCTCACCCTCGACAAGCCGGCCTACGCGGCCGGCGAGCGGCTGCGCGCCCGGCTCGCGCCGAAATTCGCTGGCACGGCGACGCTCGCCATCATCAGCGACCGAGTCCACGAGATCCGCGACGTGACGGTGGCGGAAGGCGGCACCAGCGTCGACATCCCGGTCAAGCCGGAATGGGGCGCGGGTGCGTACCTCGTCGCCACCGCCTACCGCCCGCTCGACCAAGCGGCCAAACGGATGCCCGGCCGGGCGCTCGGGGTGGCGTGGTTCTCGGTCGACAAGGAGAAGCGCGGTCTCTCTGTCTCGATCGAGGCGCCGGAGAAGGTGCGTCCCCGCGGCACCCTCACCGTTCCGGTCAAGCTCGCCGGTCTCGCCCCCGGCGAGGAGGCGCGGGTGACGCTCGCGGCCGTCGATGTCGGCATCCTCAACCTGACCCGCTACGAGGCGCCGAACCCGTTTGCCTACTTCTTCGGCCAGAAGGCGCTCGGCCCGGAGATTCGCGACCTCTGGGGCTACCTGATCGACGGCATGCAGGGCACGCTCGGCGCAATCCGCTCCGGCGGCGACGGCGGCGCGACCGAACTCGCCGATGCTCCCCCGACGCAAGCGCCGCTCGCGCTCTATTCGGGCGTGGTCACCGTCGGCGCCGACGGCACGGCCAAGATCCCGCTGGAACTGCCCGCCTTCAACGGCACCGCCCGGCTGATGGCGACCGCCTGGACCAAGGCGAGGGTGGGCCAAGCGCAGGCCGATGTGATCGTGCGCGATCCGGTGGTGCTCACCGGCACCCTGCCGCGCTTCCTCAATGTCGGCGACCGCTCGCGCTTCTTCGTCGCCCTCGACAACGTCGAGGGGGCGGCCGGCGACTACACCGTCGATCTCGACCTCACCGGCCCCGTCGTGGTGGCGGGCGAGGCGGTGCGCTCGACGATGCGGCTGGAGGCCGGTGCCAAGGGTCAGCTGGTGATCCCGATCACCGCCGCCGGCCCCGGCACCGCCCGGCTCGACCTGAGCCTGACCGGCCCCGGCATCCAGGGCAGCGCCGGCCAGTCCTTCGCGCTCGGGATCAATCCGGGCACGGGCGCCCTCGTGCGACGCGATGTGCGCCCGCTGGAGCCCGGCGCCGGCCTTGACCTGACGCCGGACCTGCTCGCCGACATCCTGCCCGGCACCGGGGCGGTCTCCGTCTCGGCCAACCGCTTGGGGGGAATCGACGTCGCGGCCCTGCTGCAATCGCTCGACCGCTATCCCTACGGCTGCTCGGAGCAGATCGTCAGCCGGGCGATGCCGCTGCTCTACGTCAACGCGCTCGCGGCCGGCGAAAAGCTCGGCCTCGACGGCGGGCTCGACGAGCGGATCCGTGGGGCGATCGAGCGGGTGCTGGCGCGCCAGGATTCGAGCGGCGCCTTCGGGGCGTGGTCCACGGAGAATGCCGGCGATACGTGGCTGACGGCCTACGCCACCGACTTCCTCACCCGCGCCCGCGAGCGCGGATTCGCCGTGCCGCAGACCGCTTTCAACAGCGCGCTCGACCGCCTGCGCAACACGGTGGCCAACACGACGAATGTCGAGAACGGCGGGATGGATCTGGCCTACGCGGCCTACGTGCTCGCTCGCAACGGCCGGCCGGTGATGGGCGATCTGCGCTACCTCGCCGACACCAAGCTCACCGATTTCGCGACACCGCTCGGCCGCGGGCAGCTCGCCGCAGCCCTGGCCTTGCTGGGAGATCGCGGCCGGGCGCAAAAAGGCTTCGAGGCGGCGGTGCAGGCGCTCCAAGCCGAGCGCGATCGGGGCACCTATCGCGCCGATTACGGCTCGCGACTGCGCGACGGCGCCGCCCTGCTGGCGCTCTCGGCCGAGGCTGGGTTTTCTCAAGCGACGCTGCAACCGGTCGCCGCCGTGCTCGGCCAGGAGCGGGCGGACGGCCGCTCGACCAGCACCCAGGAGAACGCCTGGATGGTGCTGGCGGCCCAAAGCCTCGCCAAGGAGTCCGACAGCCTCGCGCTGACCATCGACGGCAAGACCGAGACCGGACCGCTCTCGCGGCTCTACCGGGCCCCCGCCCTGGAGGCGCGGCCGGTGCGGATCGTCAACGCGGGCCGCGACGCGGTGCCGGTCGCGATCGGCGTCCAGGGCAACCCGATCGCCCCGGAGCCGGCGGCCTCGCACGGCTTCACGGTCGAGCGCAACGTCTACCGGCTCGACGGCAGCCCGGTGGATCTGGGGAAGCCGCTTCGCCAGAACGACCGCCTCGTCGTGGTTCTGAAGGTGACCGAGGCCAAGGCCAGCGCCGGCCGCCTGCTGCTGGTCGATCGCCTGCCCGCGGGGCTGGAGATCGACAACCCGAAGCTCCTCGACGCCGACGCGCTCTCGGGGCTGAGCTTCGCCAAATCGGACGTGGCACCGGTCCACACGGAGTTCCGCGACGACCGGTTCGTGGCCGCCTACGACCGCACGCCGGAGCAATCGGCCTTCTTCTCGGCGGCCTACACCGTGCGCGTGGTCTCGCCCGGCACCTATGTCCATCCGGGCGCGAGCGTGGAGGACATGTACCGCCCCGAGCGGTTCGGACGCACCGCGTTCGGGTCGGTTGAGGTGAGTTCGGCGAAGTAGGGGTATGAGCACCGACACCGCCTTCCCTCCCCCCTCTGCGGGGGAGGGTGGCTCGCGAAGCGGGTCGGGTGAGGGGAACGCCCTCTCCGGACACGTCGCCCCCTCTCCCGCCTGCTCCGCAGGCACCCTCCCCCGCAGGGGGGGGAGGGTCCTTCTCGCCCTCTGCTTCACTGTCGCGCTTCTGCTGGCCGGCGCCCTCTGGCGCTACGCCGCCACCCTCCCGCCCCTCGACCTCACCCAGGCAAATCTCCGCTCCACCGTCATCCTCGACCGGAAGGGCCAGTTGCTGCGCCCCTTCGCCACCGCCGACGGGCGCTGGCGCCTGCCCGTCACCGCGGACGCGATCGATCCGCGTTACTTGGCCATGCTGAAGGCCTACGAGGACCGCCGCTTCGACAGCCATCCCGGCATCGATCCGGCGGCGACGGCCCGCGCCGCGTGGCAGTGGCTCGCCCATCGAAAAATCGTGTCGGGCGGCTCGACCCTGTCGATGCAGGTGGCCCGCCTCGTCGAACCACGGGCCGAGCGCTCGCTTGCCGCCAAGCTCCGGCAGATGGTCCGCGCGGTCGAGCTGGAGCGCACGCTCGGCAAATCGGGCGTGCTCGACCTCTACCTCGCGCTCGCCCCCTATGGCGGCCCGGTCGAGGGTGTGCGGGCGGCAAGCCTCGCCTATTTCGGCCGCGAGCCGGCCCGGCTGTCGTTCGCCGAAAGCGCGCTCCTCGTCGCCCTACCGCAATCACCCGAGGCGCGCCGGCCCGACCGCTTCGCCGCCAATGCTCGGCGCGCCCGTGACCGGGTGCTCGACATCGCCGCCGAGCGCGGCGTGCTCACCGCCGCCGAAGCGCAGGCCGCCAAGGCGGAGCCGATGCCGGTTGCGCGCAAACAATTCCCGATGCTGGCAGCCCATGCCGCCGAGCAGGCCCACGCCGCCGATCCGGAGGCACGGGTGCAGCACCTCACCCTCGACGCCCGCCTCCAGGCGAGCCTTGAGGCACTGGCAGCCGAGCGCGCGGCCGCCGCCGGCCCCGCGCTCTCCGCGGCGATCCTCGCCCTCGATAACTGCACCGGCGCGGTGCTCGCCCATGTCGGCAGCGCGGGCTATCTCGACGCCGCCCGCGCGGGCGCGGTGGATGCCACCTTGGCGGTGCGTTCACCGGGCTCGGCGCTGAAACCCTTCATCTACGCGCTCGCCTTCGAGAACGGGCTCGCCCATCCCGAGACGCTGCTCGACGACCGCCCGGCGCGCTTTGCCGCGAGCTACGCTCCGGAAAACTTCGACATGGGGTATCGCGGCACAGTGACGGCGCGGGTCGCGCTCCAGCAATCGCTGAACTTGCCCGCGGTCGATCTTCTGGATGCGGTTGGCGCCGCCCGCTTCGTCGCACGGCTGCGGGGGGCCGGGGCGACGATCCTGCTGCCGCGCGACACCGCGCCGGGCCTGCCGGTGGCGCTCGGCGGTCTCGGCATCACGCTGACCGACCTCGCCCGGCTCTATGCGGGACTCGCCCGCGGGGGCAGCGTGCCGGCGCTGACCCGGCGCCTCGACGGGCCGCCGGCCGCACTCGAGCCGGAGCGACGGATCGCCGATCCGGTCGCGGCCTGGTACGTCGCTGACATCCTGCGCGGCGCCCCGCCGCCGGAGAACGCCCTGCCCGGCCGGATCAGCTTCAAGACCGGCACATCCTACGGCTATCGCGACGCCTGGGCGGTGGGGTTCGATGCCCGCGTGACGATCGCCGTCTGGATCGGCCGCCCCGACGGCGCCTCGGTGCCGGGTCTCGTCGGGCGGACCCACGCCGCGCCGATCCTGTTCGACGCCTTCGCTCGGCTCGGCGGCGAGCCGGAGGCCCTGCCCCGCCCCCGTGACGCCCTCGTCGCCGCGACCATGGCTCTGCCCCCGCCCCTGCGCCACATCCGGCGGGACGCGCCCAAGACGTTCGCGGCGACGCTCGGCGTGCCGCTCAAGATCGCCTACCCGCCGGACGGCGCCCGGGTCGATCTCGGCCTGAGCGAGGGCGCGCAGGCCCGCCTCGCCCTCAAGGCCCTCGGCGGCCAGCCGCCCCTGACCTGGATGGTCGACGGCCTGCCCGTGGCCGAGGCGATGCGCCGGCAGTCGGAATGGAGGCCGGAGGGCGCCGGTTTCGCCCGCATCTCGGTGATGGATGCGGCAGGCGCCAGCGACAGCGTGGTGGTGCGGCTGGAATAGCGCAGCGCCTCGCCGCCGTGCGATGGCACACGTGACTCCCGCACCGCGGACTTTAGCTGGAAGCGGGAGAGGCAACGTCCTCGTCTGCCGCCCCTTCTATGCGGCGGGCCCCAAGTCCGGGACGGCCCGGCCCATGAACCGCATGAGGCTACCGTGGCCTGGATCGTTCTCGTCGTCGCCGGTTTGCTGGAGGTCGTCTGGGCCTTCACGATGAAGCAGTCGGAAGGGTTTTCCCGCTTCTGGCCCAGCGTCATCACCCTCATCGCCATGGTGCTGAGTGTCGTCTGCCTCGCATGGTCGATGCGTAGCCTGCCGCTCGGCACCGCCTACACGATCTGGACCGGTATCGGCGCCGTCGGCGCCTTCATCGTTGGCATCGCCTTCCTCGGCGAGGCGATGAACGCGACTCGCATACTGGCGGCGGTGCTGATCGTCAGTGGTCTCGTGCTGATGAAGCTGTCGAGCACGACCTGAAAACGGGCATCAGCCCTCGCAGCCAGGAAACACCGCGAAGACATCCTCGCGCACGCGGGTGAGGATCTGCCGGTAGGCCGGTTCGCAGGCCATGCCGGCGGTGATGCGCCCGTACTGCGCGCCCTCGGCGAGCGCCCCGCGCTCCGGCACCAGGGCGAGCGGGGTCGCGGCGGGCGTGAGTTGCGTGCCGCGGCCGGAGAACAGGGTGGTGAGGATGCCGAACATCTCGCCCTGGATCGTCGGTCGCCCGAGCACGGCGAGCCGGTACTGCCCCTGGAAGTTCGTAACGAGGTAGATCTGGCCCGACTGGTTCGGCACCGAGACGGTGCCGGACTGAGCGAACGGCGCATCGAGCCGCTCGGCTTCGCGGAAGACGAGACGGGCACTCTCCCTGTCCCAGACGATCTCGGTGCGGTAGGCGAAGATCGCACCCGCCTGCCCGAAGGAGGGACGCAGCGTCAGGTAGCGTCCCTCAAGAAAGGCCACCGCCTCGCGGGTGTAGGAGCCGAACTCCTCCGGCGCGTGGAGCGCCTTGTCCGCGCTCGCCACCGGCGGCGCGGCAGCCGGGACCCTCAGGGGGAGGGCCAGCGCCTCCTCCAGGCGCAAGGTGGTCGCGAGGGTGAAGGGCCGGCGGCCGGAGAGCGCCTTCTCCAGGGTCGAGATGCTGATGCGGGCCGCGTCCGCCAGCGCCTGCCGCGACATCCGGCGGCGGGCCAGCGCCTCGCGCACCGCCGCGGCGATGAGACGGCTCTGCGCATCGGGCAGCTCGGTCTCGGGGAAATCGGCCTCGATCGGCGGCATGATGCGGGTTCCGGACGGATCCGCACAGAACCGCACAGGTGAGGGGAGCGTCAAGCTTCGACGATCTTGTGGCTCCGACGGATTCGGCTCCCCCGTTTGCCGGGAACCGCAGACCCGATAAGAAGAAAATCGCCGCCAAACAGCTAAGGGCGGACTCTTTCGAGCCCGCCCCAGCCGTAGTCCCGTCCAGGGGGGGTGTGCACCGAAGCGCAGTGACCGTTTCCCGAGGCTCACTCAGCCAACATAGGGCACCCCGCAGGGCCATGCAAGAGATTTTCGGCAAAAATGCAGTGCTTAAGCAGTCTCTGAAAGCCTCTTTAAGTTCTCCTAGGTTCGCCAGGTATAGCGCCGCTGCAAAGGGGACGACCTTAGAGCCATAGCGCTCTACCAGTGGAATGCTAAGCTCTCGCAGGCACTTTATATCTATCTTCAAGCCTGGGAGATTTACTTCCGAAATCGCACGAATGAGTTCCTATGCTGGAAGTATAATTGCAATTGGCCCTATGATGAACGCAGGGCAAGGAGGCAATTAACACGCATGGATCAGAGCCGCCTGCAAGACACGATCACACGTCAGGAAAAAACAAGGGGCGTCAAACCCGCTCCATTACCCGCGATCGTCGCCGACTTATCGGCCGGCTTCTGGGTCTCTCAGATCTCAAAGAGCTACGAAATCCCCTACGCATGGCGGCATAATCTGGCGCGCATCTTTCCGCATGACCGCGCGTTGGACATGCGGTCAGCCTGGACGATTTGCGATGAGCTGCTCACACTTCGCAATCGGATCGCTCACCACGAGCCGATTTTTTACCTGCCGCTGGAGCAGAGACACCGCGACCTTCAGCGAGCCGTTGCAGCGATGTGCCCAGGCACGCATGCATTCGCGGAAGCATCGTGCACCTTCATGGAAACGTGGAACGCAAGACCCTGAGAGAAGCTGCCGAATCCATACTGAGCAAGCGCGGGCCGCATAAAAAGCTGAGAGGCCACAGGCCGCGCTGTTTTGGATCGAAAGGCTTGCGCCCACGCGAACGGCACGCGCTCGACGAGCGATTGCCTTCGATCAACGCTCCCTCTCCGCCTCCACCAGCAACCGCTCTGGCCCCGGCGTCACCGCGTAGAGCGGCCAGCAGGTGGTGAGCACGAGGCGGCGGCCCGGCGCGTCCGGATCGAGGCCGGACGCATCCCAGCGCACGACCCGCTTCCCGGTGACGCGGAAGCGGACGCTGACTCGATCGCGGCGCACCACTTCGACGAGATCACCGACGGCGAGCCGGCCGAGGCTGCGGAACTGGGTGTCGCGGTGGGCGGCATAGACCGCAATGCCGGGCTCGCCCGCCTCCGGCGTGCCCTCGACATGGCCGGGCCCGAAGGCCAGCGCCTGCCCGCTCGATCCGGCGAGCGCCACGTAGCGCTCGTTCAGACCCGGAAAGACGATGCGGGCGACCGGCACCGTGTCGGCCCAGGGCCAGGGGCGTTGACCCGTCCCCTCGGCGAGGCTTCGGGCGAAGGCGCGTTCCAGAAGCGCCTGCGCCAGGGCGGCCTTGGCCGGGATCCAGGCGGCCTGCGCGAGCAGGACGAGGCCCGCCGCGACGAGGAGGAGGGCCGGCCAAGGAGCTGGCCAAGGGGCTGGCAAAGTGGCTGGCGAGGTTTCGGGGCCCCGCTGGCCGGGACGCCGCGCGACGGCGTCCCGCTTCGCGATCCCACTCACGCCGCGGCCCGGCGGCGGAGGGACAGGCCCAGGCCGAGCGCCAGCAGCAGCCCGCCGAGCCAAGCGCGGATCTCGAAATCCGTGGCGGTCTGTGGCAGCGCGACCGGCTGGGCGGCGGCGAGTTGGGGAGCCGGGGCGTTCGCGCGGTGTTGGCGCGGCGGCAGGGCAAGCGGCTGCGCGTCGCCCTCGCCGAACAGGCTCGCGAAATCCCATCCGGCCGGCAGGTTGAGCGGCAGCTCGGTACTGACGAGGCGCGCGCCCTCGGGACGGCGCGGGGTGGCGTCCACCGCCACCAGCGAGGTCAGGCGGGTGGTGAGCCCGTGATCGAGGGCGAGCCGCAGGATCGCGGCATCGGCGGCATCGGGCGCGAGCCGGCCGGTCAGCCGCGCCGTCTCAGCCTCGGCGATCTTCGCCCGCGCCCAGAGCTTGCCGATGCCGGTGCCGGCCTGCGCCGCGTCGAGCGGCAGCACCGCCTGCCAGGGCTCTCCACCGATCCGCCCGGCGAGGGTGAGCGTCCCGCGCGCCTGCTCCATCCGGGCCGGCAGGGTGAGCGGCTCGCCGCGGTAGAGGTCGGGCAGGCGGGCGGGGGTGGCGTCGACGCCGGGCTCGGAGAAGGTCGCGGTCAGGTCGGTGACGGCGGGATTCTCCAGCTTCACCAGAAGCGCGCGCATCCGCTCGGTCACTTGGTCGGGCGTTCCGATCTGGGTGAAGCTGCCCTGTCCGAGTTCGGCAGCGTGGCTCATCAAGTAGCCGTTTGGGGCCGAGCCGATGCCGACCATGAACAGCCGCGAGCGCCCGCGCTCGGCCGCGATGGCGGAGAAGATCTGCGCCTCGTTGCCGATGGCGCCGTCGGTGAGGAACACGACCTGCCGCAGGCGGCCGGTCTCGCCCGGCGTCGTGTCCCGCAAAGCGGCCCGCAGCGGCGCCAGCATCTCGGTGCCGCCGCTCGCCTCCAGGCCCGCGACGAAGCGCTTGGCCCGGTCGAGATGAATCTCGTCGGCAGGCACCACATCGGGGAACAGCGTGTCGAAGCTGTCGTCGAAGCGGATCACGTTGAAGCGGTCACCCGCGCGCAGCCGGTCGAGGCCGATCAGCAGGCTTGCCTTGGCCTGGCGCATCGAGGCGCCGCCCATGGAGCCGGAATTGTCGATCACGAACACCACGTCGCGGGGCACGGAGGCGGCCAGGCTCGCCGCGTCCGGCGGTGTCACCACGGCGAGCACCGCCTCGCCCCCCGCGACGCGCTCGCGGAACAGGCCAACCGTGGGGGCCTCGCCGGGGGCGGCGGTCCAAGTCAGCTCGAAATCACGGTCGGCAGCCGTAGCGCCGTCGGCCAGCGTGATCCGGCGCTCGGCCTCCGACACCTCCTCGACGCGGATCGCGTGGGTGGCACTGCGCACCGGACCCAGCGGAAAGCCGGCCTTGAGATCGATGGTGAGCGTCAGCGGGTTGACCGGCGCGTGGCGGGCCGGATCGAGCACCGGGGCCGCGATCTTGTCGCGATCGGGGACGGGGTCGGCGGCGGAGACGCCCTCCGCGACGGATCTCACGGCCGGCGGAGCGGGGCTGTAGCGCGGGGCGGCGACGGTCGGCAGGCGCAGCGCGTAGGTGCCGGCGGAGGACCGCACCGGCTGCTGATATTCGAGCTGCACCAGCACCGTCTCGCCGGGGCCGATATTGGCGACCGCGTTGGTGAAAAGGTTGGGCCGCTGCTGCTCGGTCAATGCGGCGGCCTTGCCCTCGGCCTTGGCCGCCTCGTAGGCGCGCCGCGCCGCCTCGCGCTCGCGGATCTCGGCGACGATGACCCGGTCGCCGACCACGAGCTTCATGGTGTCGACCGCCGCATCCTCCGGCAGCGGGAACAGGTAGGTGCCCTCGACCCATTCGGCGGTGGTGTTGCGGAAGGCCTGGGTGATCGTCGCCCGCGCGGTGGGGCCGCTCACGGTGATCGCGGCGTCCGCCTTGAGGCGGGGCGCCTCGACCGGCGCACCGCCCTCGGAGCGCAGCAGGAGCGTGCCGCTGCCGTCCCCTGCGCGGGCGGGTGCGATGCCGCCGACGAGGGCGAGCAGAAGGGCGATCAGCGGTCCGAGCAGCAGGTTGCGCGTCAGGCCCGGCGCGGGGCGCGCGAGCGGAGTCGGATGGTGCGGGGACAGCGGAAGCGGGAGCATGAGAACCTCCATCGGCAGGTGCCGGCCGGGCGGCCGGTTCCTGCCAAGGCTCCTCCAGCGACGGCCGCGCCGCCACGGGACGCTTTGCCCAGCTTCGGCCCCGCCCCGCACCGGTCTTGCGACCGATGTCCGGAAAGCGGCGCAGTTCGCCGCCTCCCGTGACGCTTCGTCCGGATCGGTACGGGAACCGGGCGCGGCGTCGCGGCCCGCTGTTCGGCAGGCCCGAACCGCCTATTTCGGGCCGATGTCCCGCTTCTCCACGCCGTCCACCCGCATCGTCTGCATTCGCCACGGCGAATCGACCTTCAACGCGCATCACGAGGCCACGGGGCGCGACCCCGGCCATATCGATGCCCGCTTGTCAGAACGCGGCCACGCCCAGGTCGCGGCGGCCCGCGAGCGGCTCAGCGACATTCCCTTCGAACTCGTCGTCACCTCGCCGCTGACCCGGGCGCTCCAGACCACCGCCGGAATCTTCTCCGACCACCCGGCCCGGCCCGACGTGCTGGTCGAGGTGCTGCACCGGGAATGCCAGGAGAGCAGTTGCGACATCGGCCGGGCCGCCTCGGTGCTGGCGCGGGAGTTTCCGGCCTTCCGGGTCGATCACCTGCCCGAGACGTGGTGGTACGCGGATGGAGAGGCCGGGCCCGAGGGCTGGCACGTTGAGCCGCGAACCCTGTTCGACCGGCGAGTCTCGGGGTTCCGCGACTGGCTGCGGGCGCGACCGGAACGGACCATCGCGGTCGTCGGCCACTGCACCTTCTTCTACCACCTGACCGGGCGCTGGCTCGCCAATTGCGAGTCGCTCGACGTCGATCTCACGGACGAACCGCTCCCGCGCGCCTACGGCTGAGTCCGGGCCGCCTCCAGGCGGTCGCGGGCGCAGACGAGATCGATCGCGGGGGCCTGCCGGCCGATGCCGAGCGCCCCGTCGAGGATGTCGAGCGCGATCCGCCATGTCCCCTCCGTGAAGGGAGCGGCGCCCTCCGCTACTTCAGCGGCGCTGCGGGGATCAGTGAAGGCGCGCAGGGCCGCCGTGGCGGTGCGCGATGCGGCGGCGGCGCGGGCGCCCGCGATCCAGGCGTGGCGGCCGGCGGCCGCGTGAGCGAGCGTGCCGCCCTGCATCTCCGCTGCGCGCAGCGCGACCATGGCCGATCGCGCGTCGGAGGCTGTCTCGCAGCGGGCAGCGAGCGCCGGCAGGCCGGCCGCGTCGAGGAGCGGGGGCAGAATGCGGCGGGCGCTCTCGAGCGCGAGGAAGGCGGTGCGGGCGGCCTCGATCGCGGGCGCATCCGCTGAGCCGGAGAGCCGCAGTACGAAGGCCATCAAGCCCTGACGCTCGGCTTCCGGCATGGCATCGTTGAGTCCGAGCGCGTAGGCCGCGAGCGGACGCGAGAAGCAGGGCGGGCAATCCTCGGTGGCCGTGATCGCCCGGTAGGGCAGCCCCGCGGCGACCATCGCCGCCTCGTTGATGCAGGTGCCGCCGTCCGGTCCGGGGAAGCTGTGCGACCCCTTCAAGAGCCGCCAGTTGAGGATGGGCGCGAAGGCGTCGAGGGCGTGGTCGCTCAAGCAGGGCTCCTCCCGATCCGGGAGGGAAGCTTGCACGGCTTCACGAGACTTGGCGAGGGGGCGTTTAGCCACCCAAGCCCGTGGCCAGTCCGGAGAGCATCGCGACCCCGAGCACCAAGACGAAGGCCCCAGCCAGAAGCTCCAGTCCGCCTACCGCGACGGCCCCGGTCTGCCCGCGTCCGCCCGCGAGGCGCAGCGCCAGCGCCTTGGCGAAGACGGCGAGACTCGCCAGCGCGCCGGTCGTCAGCGCGGTGCCGAGCGCCATGGCGAAGGTCGCGGCGATGCCGGCGGCGAGCATCCCCTGCGCGGCGCAGAACACGAGGATCAGCACCGCCCCGGCGCAGGGGCGCGAGCCCGCGGCAAGGACGACGCCCGCCCGCTCGCGCCAGCCGCCGAGCCGGTCGAGGGCAGCGGCATCCGTCAGACCGGCATGGCCGCAGCCGGGGCCGCAGGCCTCGGCCGGGGTATCGGTGACGAGACCGGCGAGCCGCCCGGCCTTGCGCCACGTCACCGCGGCGCCGAGCGCCGCCACGAGGGCGAAGCTCACGGTCTCGATCAGGGTGCCGGCCCGCGTCATCCCCGAGGCGGTCGCCTTGAGGATGAAGACGCCGACCCCCACGATGGCGATGGCCACGAGAGCTTGGAGCAGGGCCGCGGCGGCGCTCAGGGCGAAGCCGCGTCGGAGCGTGCGCTCCCCGGCCACGATGTAGCCGGCGATCACAGCCTTGCCGTGGCCGGGTCCGGCGGCGTGGAACACGCCGTAGGCGAAGCCCATCACCACGAGCGGCGTCCACGGGCCGCCGGCCTTCAGGGCCGTCACGGCGGCGCGAAGATGGCTCGAAAAGTTGGACTGCACCGCGAGCAGCCAGCCGCCGAGCCCGGTCGCGGCGGGGGCCGCTTCGCGAAAGCCGATGCCGAAGGGCGAGCGCGGCGGCGGGGCGGCGACGGGCCCGAGCGCCGCGGCGATGGCGGCGAGGAAGCCAGCGGCGGCCAGCACCGCCGCGGCGGCGAGCGCCAGCCGGAGCGGCCACCGGCTGACCGCTGCCCCGCCGGGGCGCAGGGCAGCGGTCAGGGACATGCGACGATGGCCCGGTTGGCAAATTGCTCGCCGTAATTCGAGGCGGTGGTGAGCGCCTCGAACATCGCCTCCGTCATCGACTGGCCGGCGGACGCGACCGCGGGCTCGGCGTTCTTGGCCCGCGTCACCGTCATGCTGCAACCGGGGGCGGCGCCGGCGAGGCGAACCGCATCGGCCCCCTCGGCAAGGCTGAAGGCGATGAAGTAGGTCGGATCATAGACCTCGACCGCCGCGACGCCCCTGCCCTGGGCAACGGGGGTCTTGAGCGGCAGCAGGAAGCTGAGGGTGAGCTTGCCGCCCTCCATCGCCATCCGCGCCTCCTGCGGCTCCGCGAAGACCTGCTCCTTGCCCGCCACCTTGAGCTTGGTGAAGTAGGCGAACTCGGCGAGGTTGGCCGCTTGCTCCTTGGCCGAGCCCTGAAGCTCCTCGGGCGAGAGCTTGCCGTCGCCGTTGGCATCCAGCCCCTGGGTCAGGAAGGCGGTGTATTCGGGGTCGAAGGTCCAGGCGTGGCGGATTCCGGTGACGCGGCCCGCCTCGTAAGCGAGCTCGGCCTTCGCCGTGATCCAGACATGAGGGTGGGCCCAGGCCGGCGCCACGGCGGCGAGGCCGAGTGCGGCGGTGAGAGCGAGACGTCTGAGGAGGGCGGCGATCGGCATGGCGCGCGGGGTGAGGCTCGCTGCGGGTCGGACGGTGACGACGTTGCCGATGACCCTGCCCGGACGATCGGGCGAAAGCAGGGCGTGCCGGCCCGGACGATGCGCTTGCTTCCTGTCTCTGCATCGTCTTCTTCCGAAAGCTGGTGGCCACCTTTCGGGACGATGCGCACGCTCCTTGTCTTTGCATCGTCTTGTTCCGAAAGCCGGTGGCCACCTTTCGGGACGATGCACTATGGCCGCTTGAGCAGCGCCTCGACCTCGGCCTTCTCCGCGGCGGATAGGTCGTCGGCCTTCGGCGTGCGGCGGCGCGACAGGCGCCAGATGCCGAAGGCGCCCAGGCCCACCGCGAGCAACGGGCTCAGCCAGAGCAGTAGCGTGTGCCAGCCGAAGACCGGGCGCAGCAGCACGAACTCGCCGTAGCGGGCCACGACGTAATCGACGACCTGGCCGTTGCTGTCGCCCTCCTTCAGCCGCTCGCGCACCAGCACGCGCAAATCCTTGGCGAGCGGCGCGTCGGAATCGTCGATCGACTGGTTCTGGCAGACGAGGCAGCGCAGACCTTCCGAGATCTGCCGCGCCCGCGCCTCCATGGCAGGGTCCTTCAGCACCTCGTCCGGCTGCACAGCGAGCGCCGGGAGAGCGAAGAGGCTCAGTGTGAGCGCGAAGAGTGGAGAGCGCAGCCGGGTCATTCGGCGGGCACCGCTGAGGGCGGCAGCTTGGCGCGCGCCTTGACCGGGGCGCCGACGCGCATGCGCCGGTCGGTGAGCGAGAGGCCGCCGCCCGCCGCCATGATGAGCGAACCGATCCAGATCAGCAGCACCAGCGGCTTGTAGTAGAGCCGCATGCCGATCGAGCCATCGGGCATCACCTCGCCGAGGCTGGCGTAGATCTGGCTGAAACCGACCGTCTTCAGGCCGGATTCGGTCACCGTCATCCGGCGAGAGGGGTAGAAGCGCTTTCCGGTCTCGGTCGTGCCGACATAGTCGCCCGCGCGGTTGCGCAGCGTCAGGAAGGCGGTGGTCTCCTCGTAGTTCGCGCCCTTGGTCGGGCCGACCCGGTCGAGGGTGGCGACGTAGGGGCCGGAGGCAACCTGTCCGCCCGGACGGATCGTGGCCAGCCCCTCCGTCGCCCAACCCTGCCCGGCGATGCCGAGCACGACGACGCCGACGCCGGCATGCGCCAGCGCCGTGCCCCAGGCCGAACGCGGCAGGCCGATCGCCCGGCGCCAGGTCGTGCCGAGGTCGTGCGTGCGGTTCTGGCCGTAGCCGCGGGCGCGCGCCCAGATCTCCAGCGCGGAGCCGATGATGAGATAGGCGCCGAAGCCGAGGCCGACCGGTGCCATGACGGGACCACCCCAGGTCCAGGCGGCGGCGGCGAGCCCGACGACGAGCGCCACCGCGAAGGCCGCGAGCAGGCGCTGCGCGGCCGCGGCGGCATCGCCCCGCTTCCAGGCCAGCGCCTGCCCGAACGGCACGATCACGAGGAGCGGCAGCGCGAGCGGGATGAAGGTCCAGTTGAAGAAGGGCGGGCCGACCGAGATCTTCTCACCCGTCAGCATCTCGAGAAGCAGCGGGTAGAGCGTGCCGACGAACACCGTGGCGCAGGCGGCCACCAGGAACAGGTTGTTCATCACCAGGGCCCCCTCGCGGGAGATCGGCGCGAACAGGCCGCCCTGGCGCAAGCTCGGGGCGCGCCACGCGAACAGGCTCAGCGCGCCGCCGATGAACAGGGCGAGGATGCCGAGGATGAACACGCCGCGGCTCGGATCCGAAGCGAAGCTGTGCACCGAGGTGAGCAGCCCCGAGCGGACGATGAAGGTGCCGACCAGCGAGAGCGAGAAGGTGAGGATGGCCAGCAGGACCGTCCAGACCTTGAGCGCGTCGCGCTTCTCCATGACGACGATGGAGTGCAGGAGCGCGGTGCCGGCGATCCAGGGCATCAGCGAGGCGTTCTCGACCGGGTCCCAGAACCACCAGCCGCCCCAGCCGAGCTCGTAATAGGCCCAGTAGGAGCCCATGGCGATGCCGAGCGTCAGGAAGCTCCAGGCGATCAGGGCCCAGGGCCGCACCGCCCGCGCCCAGACCGCGTCGATGCGCCCCTCGATCAGGGCCGCAACGGCGAAGGCGAAGGTGACCGAGAAGCCGACATAGCCGAGGTAGAGCAGCGGCGGATGGATCGCGAGGCCGAGATCCTGCAGCAGCGGATTGAGGTCGTTGCCCTCCAGCGGCGCGGGGGCCACGCGGGCAAACGGGTTCGAGGTCATGATGATGAACAGCACGAACACGAAAGTGACGCTCGCCTGCACCATCAGCGTGTTGGTGCGCAGCACCGGCGGCACCGAATTCTTGGCGATGGCGACCCAGGCGCCGAACAGGGCGAGGATCAGCACCCAGAGGAGCATCGAGCCCTCATGATTCCCCCAGACGCCGGAGATCTTGTAGATCAAGGGCTTGGCGGTGTGCGAGTTCTCGACGACGTTCTGGACTGAGAAGTCCGAGGTCACGTGCGCGTAGGTGAGCGCGCAGAAGGCGAACAGGATGCAGGCGAAGGTGCCGAGCGCGGCAGGCCCCGCCACCTCGCGCAACGCGGCATCGCCCGAGCGGGCGGCCCAGGCCGGCATCACCGCCTGCACCAGGGAGAGCGCCAGCGCGAGCGCCAGGGCGTAATGGCCGATCTCGACGATCACCGGCGGCTCCCTCGCGCGGATTCGGTCCGGATGGTCATGAAATTCCTCACCGAAGCTCTCACCGCTCGCTGCGCTGGCCGAGGGCGGCATCGGCCGAGGCCGGTTTCGCCGCATCCTTGGGGGCTTCCTTGCCCCCGCCTTCCTGCCAGCGTCCCTGCGCCTTGAGGGCGTCGGCGACCTCGCGGGGCATGTAGTTCTCGTCGTGCTTGGCCAGCACCGTGTCGGCCCGGAACACGCCGCCGGCGTCGAGCGTGCCCTCGGCGACGATGCCCTGGCCCTCACGGAACAGGTCGGGCAGCAGGCCGCGATACTGCACCGGAACCGTGGCGTTGGTGTCGGTCACGGAAAACTCGACGTTCTGGTCGGGCCCGCGCTTGACCGATCCCTCTGTCACGAGACCGCCGAGGCGGAAGCGGGTGCCCGGCGCGACGCCCTGCGCCGCCACCTCGGCGGGCGAGCGGAAGAACACGATCGAGCCGCTCATGGCCGACAGGATCAGCCCGAGCGCCAGCGCCAGCACGGCGCCGCAGGCGGCGATGAGGATCAGGCGGCGGCTCTTGCGGGTCACGACGGTTCCGTCCCGGTTCGTCGGCTTCTTCTCGACCCTTCAGGCTGACGCATGTCTGAAGGCGGTCCGACGTCTGCGATTGATCAAGACCGGTTTCGGCCCGACCGCCCGCCGGGTCAAGGTTGGGCGGGCGGGACCGATTGTCAGGGGATACGGCGGGCTACGGCTGGGCCGGGTTCAGGCCGAGCTCTTTGCCGAGCGCGTCGAGGCGCTCCACCGCGGTCGGGTTGGCGGCAAGCGCCATCTTGGCCCGGTCGAGCGCCTGGGCCGCGGCGGCGCGGTCACCGAGGACGCCGTAGGAGCGCACGAGCCGCATCCACTCGTCCGCCGAGCCACCCTTGGCCGCGAGCCGCCGGTCGAGACTTGCGACCATGCCGCGGATCGCCGCCTCGCGCTCGGCCGGCGGTATCGCCTTGATCGCGGCGGCCGCGGCGTCGGGCTCGGCGGGCTTCTCACCGGACCTGTCGCCAATCTTTTCTCCAGCCTCCGGCTTCGGCGGCGCGCCGGCTCCGGGCAGGCCGAGTTCGTGGGCCTGCGTGTCGAGGCGGGCCAGCGCCTCGGGATCGTCGCGAAAGGCCTTGCGCGCCCGCTCCAGGGCGTCGAGCGCCTTGTCGCGCTCGCCGAGCACCGCGTGGGAGCGCACGAGGCGCAGCCACTCGTCCGCCGAACCGCCCTGCTTGGCCAGGCGCCGCTCCAGCCCCTCGACCATGCCGCGGATCGCGTCGATCCGCTCGGAAGGCGGCAGGGCCTGGATGTTGCTGCCGGGCCCGGCCACCGGAGCCTCGGACATCGGACCGTCCTTGGCCCCCTCCCCGCTCCCGTCGGCCTTCGGCGCGGCGGTGGTCTCGCCCTTCAGCCGGGCAAGGTTGTCCCGCACCGTCGGCAGCCAGGGCGCATCTGCGGGGGCGGAGGCCGCCATCGCCTCGAGCCGCCGCACGGCCCCGGCCACGTCGCCGGACTGCTCGTCGCCGCGGGCGAGATAGAATTGGGGCTTGGCCGCCTTGGGATCGGCGGCGAGCGCCCGGCCCAGCACCTTGCGCGCCTCCGGTGAGACCGTGCCGTCGGCCGCCGCGACCAGGGCCTCGCCCCAATCGGACAGAGCCTGCGCATCCTCGCCCTTGAGGCGGGCGAGCGCCGCGTAGGCGCGGGCCGCGTCGTCGAAGCGCCCGAGCCGCATGTAGACCGGTCCGAGCACGCTCCAGCCGCGGGCATCGTCCGGGTGGTTGGCGAGCCGCGCCTCGATCTGGCCGATGGCGGTCATCAGATCCTGCGCGCCGGCCCGCGTCGCCTTGCGGTCGGCGTCGGTCTGCGAGGGGAGGTTCGGCGAGCCGTAGAGGCCGTAGACGACGAGCGCGACGAGGGGGATCGTTGAGAGCGCGAAGGCGGAGGCTGCCCGGCGCTGGCGCAGATGCGGCTCGGCGATCGGCGCGGCGCCCGACGCCTCGGCCCGCTCCTCGCGGCTCGCGCGCAGCAGCCGGCGCGCGGCCTCGGCGCGCGCCGCCTCGGCCTCGGCCGGAGCGATGAGGCCGCGGCCGAGATCGCGCTCGATCTCGGCAAGTTGATCCTCGTAGAAGCCGGTTTCGGTGGCGAGGCCGTCGCTGCCTTCCGCCTCGGGCGCGGCACCGTGCCGGCGGCGGCGCGACATCGGCCAGAGCAGCGCGAACACGGCTGCGCCGGTCATGGCCGCCAGGATGAACCAGATCGCCGTCATCAGACCCAAAAATTTAAGCTCGGCCCCGTGTAGAGCCCGAGCGGGGCCCGCACGACATCGATTCCGGGTGACACGTCGTCACGCGGGGGCGAAGCAGGGCCATAACACAGGCGGGATGCGGCGTAACCTTCGCCGGTCCGCCGCCACTCAACGTTGCCCCGCCCCGGCGGGCGCGTCGCCCGGCACCTCGATCACGGCGCGCAGCCCCCCCAACGCCGCTGCCTCAAGCCGGAAGCGGCCGCGATAGAGTGCGGCGAGATCGGCGACGATGGACAGGCCGAGGCCGGAGCCGGGCTTGGTCTCGTCGAGACGCCGGCCGCGTTTGAGCACCGCGGCGCGGTCCTCCTCCGGCAGACCGGGTCCGTCATCCTCCACCGCCACCAGCAGGTGGGGATAATCGTGCTCGCCCGTCGGCGCGGCGGAGATCGAGACCCGGCCGGTCGCCCATTTCGAGGCGTTGTCGACGAGATTGCCGATCATCTCCTCGAAATCCTGCTTCTCACCGCGGAAGCGCAGGCCCGGCGGCACGTGGACCTCGTAGGCGATGTCCTTGTCGCGGTAGATCTTTCCGAAGGTCCGGACCAAGCCGGCCAGCGCCGGCTCGACCTCGGTGGAGGTGCCGAGCGTGCCGGCCAGCGCCGCGGCGCGGGCGCGATCGAGGTGATAGTTCACCTGATCGCGCATCACCGCCGCCTGCTCGCGGATCTTCTCGGACAACTCGGGCGGGGCGTCGCTGCCGCCGGCCTCGTTGACGATGATCGAGAGCGGGGTCTTCAGGGCGTGGGCGAGGTTGCCGACCTGGGTGCGGGCGCGTTCCAGGATCTCGCGGTTGGTCTCGATCAAGAGGTTGATCTCGCCCGCCAGCGGGGCGATGTCGCGGGGATACTCGCCGTCGATCCGGTCGGCCTCGCCGCGGCGAATCGAGCCGAGCGCGGTACGCAGCTTGCGCAAGGGGGCGAGGCCGAAGCGGATCTGCAGCAGCGCGGTGGCCGCGAGCGAGAAGCCGAGCAGGCCGAAGGTCATGAACAGCGAGAAGCGGAAGCGCTCGACGTCGTTGACGATCTCGTCGGCGGGGCCCGCCACCCGCACCGTGTAGCGGCCGTCGGCCCCGACATCGACGTCGCGCTCGACGATGCGCAGCGTCCGGTCGTCCTGGCCGCGGCCGTAGCCCTGGCGGATCTGGCCGATGGTGGCGGTACCGGCCTGATCGGGCCCTTTCAGCGGCACGCCGACGAGCGAGCGCGAGGTGCGCAGATCCCGCGGCTTGGCGTCGGCGCGTCCGACCTGCCAGTACCAGCCCGACAAGGGCAGATCGAAGCGCGGGTCGCCGAGCGAGAAGGAGCGGGTCTCGGGCTCGCTCGGGGAGACGAGATCGGTGGCGAGGTTGTTGGCGAAGACGAGCAGGCGGCTGTCGAAGGCGCGCTCGGTGTTCTCGCGGTAGAGCGTGGTGAGGATGAAGGCCGCGATGACGAGGATCGCGGTGCTCGACAGGAACGAGGAGACCGCGAGCCGCACCGCGATGGAGCGGCGGCGCAAGGGGAGCCAGGCGAGGCGGTCGGTCATCGGCGAGGTTTCGTCTGGAGATGGGCGTTTGCCTCTGCCAAGGCGCTTAGCGCTGAGTTCGCCAGCTTTGCAGTCCTCACCCCCGCGCGGGCGGCTGGTTCGGATCGATCAGGTAGCCCAGGCCCCGCACCGTCTGGATCAGATCGACGGCGAGCTTCTTGCGAAGCCGCCCGACGAACACCTCGATGGTGTTGGAATCGCGGTCGAAATCCTGGTCGTAGAGGTGCTCGGTCAGCTCGGCGCGGGAGACGACGCGGCCGGTATGGTGCATCAGGTAGGAGAGCAAGCGGTACTCGTGGCTCGTCAGCTTGATCGGGGCGCCGTCGACGAAGACGCGACCCGAGCGGGTGTCGAGGGTGACGGGCCCGCACGAGATCTGACTGCTGGCGTGACCGGCCGCGCGCCGAAGAATCGCGCGCACGCGGGCCATCAGCTCCTCCATGTGGAAGGGCTTGGTGACGTAATCGTCGGCGCCCGCATCGAAGCCGTCGACCTTGTCGGACCAGCGGTCACGGGCGGTGAGAATGATGACGGGAGTCTTCACCCCGGCCCGGCGCCAGTTCTGAAGCACGGTGACGCCGTCGGCCTTAGGCAGGCCCATGTCGAGGATGATGGCGTCGTAGGGCTCGTTCTCGCCGAGATAGCCGCCCTCCTCGCCGTCGAACGCCTTGTCGGCGACGTAGCCGGCCTCCTCCAGCGCGGCGACGACCTGTCGGTTGATGTCACGGTCATCCTCGACCACGAGCAGACGCACGGTCGCTACTCCTTATCCGGGGCGGCGAAGGGCGCCCTGACCGACCACCTTACCATTGCCCGCTCACTTGCCCCGACTGGGCATCGACCATGACGTGCATGAATTGCCCGTCCCGGCGCAAGGCCGTCAGCAGGTAGACGAGCCCCGCCTCGTGCCGGCACAGGCTCGCCCGCTGGATCTCGGCACGGGGGATGATCTGGCGCGCCGCGCGGATCGCGGCGATGGGCGGCACGACGCGCTTCTCCGCCACCGCCTCGCGCAGATCGGCGGGCGAAAGGCAATCATCGCCGCGGTTCAGGGGCTCCTGACGCACCGGCGCGGGCGCAAGCGCCCCGGTCTCCTCGGCGAGCGGGCCGACCGCCCCCGCCGCGAGAACCGCGGCGGTCGAGACGACGATCAACAGGGCGAGAGCTTGGCGCATCGGGAGTGACTGTTGCGCCAGTGCACTGAATGCGCCCTGAATGTTCGCGAGCGCAGACGCTCTCGGTGATGCGCTCGGCGCGAATTCTGTCTTACGGTCGAGGGGCATGTCCGGGTCGGCGATGTTGCCGAGGACAAGGCGGGATCGGCCCTGGGGTTCCCCGTCGGGAGCGCGCGGCCCATCCGTATCGAGTGCTCACTCGGCGCTCGCGCGAAGGCGCCGCTCGCCGCAGACGCGCAGGGCGAGGCACGCGAGATCCCCGCTGTCGACGGCGTCGAGCGCGGCCCGGCGCAGGGCGATCAGCGAGCGCTCGAAGCCGTGGCGGGCCGCCGCCAGGCGTCCGACGGCGGCACGGGACCGGCTTCGGCGCGAGGACCACCGTGCGGGCCGGTCCGGGCCGGCGGCGGGAGCGGGAGCAAACATGGGAGACTTCCTTTGACAGCTCAGAGGCTTGGCCGGTTCTGCAGCTCACCGATGCGCCGCAGGAGATCCTCGAACCGTTCCCGCGCGCGCTCGTCGCTGCGCGCGACGGCGCGGGCGGTCTCGCCTGTGAGCCGGACCAGATCCTCCAGCACGCGGGTGCGGCTCTCCAGGGCGGCGGCCACCGCGGCGTTGGTCTGGGACGCGCGCTCCAGGGCGGCGGCGGTGGCCCCCGTCTCGGCGATGCGCGCCTCCAGCACCCGCAGGCCGTCGCGGTAAAGGTGGAGGCAAGCCACCCCCAGCAACACCGCGACGATCCAACCGGCGCCTCCATCGGCGAAGAGGAGGCGCGCGGCTTCTGCGGCGATCTTGTCCATGGGTCCCACTCCCGGCACGAACACCCGGATCATCGCGTCCGGTGGTGTGCGACACCGGAGGGTCAGGCCGTCTCGCGGGCCCCGCGCGCGGGCCGGTGCCCCAGGGCGTGCTCCAGAGCCGGCGCGAGGGTGTTTCCGGTCGTCGCCGCCGCCTCGAGAGGCAAGGACCGGAACACCTTCTCCGCGACCCCCTCGCCCCCGCCGGCCGCCCGGAGCAGCCAGCCCGGCGCCTGATCGAGGGCCCGCTGCACGGCGCGGGCAATCACCGCCGAGCCGACGGAGACGGTGAGCCGGCGCCCATGGACGGCGCCGGCCACCGCGTTCAGGGCGTAATCCGTGGCGTTGCGCACGAGGCGCTCGACCAGCGCGTCGGTGACGAGAAGGCGCAAGGGGCCGCTGAAGCGGGCGAGCGCCGCCGCAAGCGCCGCGACGAGCACCGGTGTCAGCAGCGCGGTCGCACCCTGGACGAGCGCCAGCACGGCATCGCCCCAGGGCAGGACGAACGCGGCGGCGTCGGCAGGGAGCGGCGTCGCGTGCGCGGGTGCGCAGCAGCCGAGCAGGAGAAGCGGCGGCAGGACCGGCCTGAGGAGAAAGACCCTGGCGGCGGTTCGGGCGAAGACGAGGGTGGGCGCCATGACTGTGGTCCTTTTCAGAGGGCGGCAAGGGACGCGTTCAAGGGAAGCGTTCAGCGGGCAGCGCGCAGCCAGTCCCGCAGGCGGGCGCGCCAGCCAGATCGGGCCGCGACCGGCGAGGCCGGGGCGACGGGCGCCGAGACCGGCCGCGCATCACCGCGCCGGGCCCGCGGCAGGGCGGTCTCGTAGGGGGTAAGGAACTGGTCGAACTCGCCCTGGCGGCGGGCGATGATCGCCGCCGGGCGGTTCCACATCAGGATCGCCTCGCTCGCGCCCGCCCGGTCGCCAGCCCGCAGGCGCCGCAGCACCGTGGAGCGCCGGAAAGCCGCTGGGCCGATGTTGAAGCAGAGTGAGACCAGCGCGTCGAAGGCGTGCTGCGGCAGCGGCTCGGGGATCGCCTCGGCCACCGCGCGGACGAAGGCCGCCACGTCGCGGGCGAAGATCGTGTCCGCCTCCGCCGCGCCGATGCGCAGGCCCGCCCGCGGCACCGGCGGTCCGGCGGCGGCGGTGTGGCCGACGCCGATGGTCCAGATGCCCACGCTGTCGCGATAGGCCTCCAGCCGCCGCCCCTCCCGGGCGATCAGCACGGTGCGGCCGACGGCGCTGAGGTCCATCGTCGTTCTCCGATGTCGAGGGGGTTGGGGCGTGAGGGACGAGCGGCCTAATCCAAGCCCTCGAACAGCAGCGAGAACAGGATGTTGGTCGTGGCCGCCGCCCCGCCGCTCGACACGATCTTGAGGCACCAGCGGTCCGAACTCTCGAAGACCACGCTGTTGACGAGGTCGGCCGCCTGATTGGAGCCGGTCCCCGAGATCGAGCAGGTCAGGGCCGTGTCGGTGAAGAGTTTCTGGAGCGTGAAGGTCCAGCTCTGGCCGGCGCCCGGCGCGCTCTGTGTCACGATGCGCAGATGCCGGAAGCGCCCGCGCCGGCCGGCGGCGGCGCAGACCTCGCTCTGATGACTGCCGACGAGAGCGTTGGTGAAGTACCGCGTCGCGCCGGCCGTCACGGTCCCCGGCCCGCTGTTGCCCGCGATCACCTGTGCGGTCAGCACCGGCACGTTGGCGACCGTGACGCGGCCGGGAAAGGCGACCTGCCCCGTCGCGCGGTCGATCCGCAGCGCCTCGAACCATGTGCCGCCGTTCGGGGAAACCTTGACGCGGAGGTCGTCGTCGCCGGTCAGCCCGATCTCGGCGCGGGCGGAGAAGCCGGTCTGCATCAGCAGGGAGAGGACGTTGCCGGCCGCCTGCTTGTTGAGGGTGTAGCGCAGATCCCCGCTGCCGCCCTCGACGCTCGTCAGCGCGGTCCAGAGCGCCTTGTTGAGCTTGGCCGCAAAGGGATTGTCCGCATCCGCCCCCGTGCCGATCCCGAGACGGGTCAGACCGTCGAGCGCGGTGAGCGTCGCGCGGAACGGCCGCCAAGCCGAGCCGGTGAAGGTATAAAGTTCGGTCTCGTCGGCGACGAAGGCGGTCCAGCCCGCCTGCGGCGTCAGGGACAGCCACGCCCCGTCCTGAAACCGGACGATGCGGCCGGCCCAGCCGGTCCAGGCCCCGCTCGGGTCGTTCGCGGCGATCAGGTAGCGGTCACCCTCGGTGGGGCTCGCGGGAGGCGCAGTGCGGTCCTTGTCGAGGACGGCGAGCTGCACCAGCGCGTCGAGCAGGGCCAGCGCCTCGTTATGGGTGACGTGCTTCTGCGCCTGCCCTCCCGCGATCAGCGGCAGGGCGAGACTCGGGGTCGTGTCGGCCATGGGCCACTCCGTCGCGTGCGAGGATCACGTGTCAGACCATGCGCAGGCTCACCCGCGCCCGGCGGGCGGGACCGGGGCCGGCCAGCGTGCCGATCTGCGCCACCGCGGCATCGATCTCGGTGCGGCGCGTGCCGAAATCCGCGATCTCGTCGGCGCTCGCGTAGAGGACGCTCGTCGTGGCGGCGCTCAGGCTGCGCAGGGTGCGTCCATCCTCGGCGAGGATGTCGAGGCGGTAGGCCTCCCTCTCCTCGCCGAGCGGCACGTCGGCCGGCTCCCAGGCATCGGCGTCACGCCGCGCCCGTTGGGCCCAGTCGAAGCGGATGCCCTCGGCCATGCGCCGGCCCCGCAGATGGACCGGGCTCAACGGCACGAAGGCGGTCAGATCGGCCGTGGCGGCGAAGCCGACGAAGGCGGGGTCGGCCGGGTCGCGCTCGGCCGGGCCGACGCGGTAGAGGAAGCGGCGGCCGGCCTCGTCGAGCCGGTCGACCAGCGGCCGGACGGCCCCGTCGTCGAGGCGCACGATCAGGCTGCCCGCCCCTGCCGGCCGGCCCGCGGCCGCCTCGCTGCCAGCCAGTTCCCGGAGCAGGCCGGAGAGCCGCCATGTTGCGGCTCCGATCAGCTCGGCTCGCGCCGCGGACAGGATCTCGACCGCCCCGTCGGCGCCGGTCACGGCGAACAGGTTTCCGCCCGCCAGCGCCGCCGCTTCGCCGATCGCGCTCAAACCCTCCGCGTGGCGCAGGGTGACATCGAGGCGGGCGGTGCGGTCGAAGCGCCAGAGCGGGCCCGGCGCCAGCGAGGTCAGCGTGCGGCCGAGACAGGCCGGATGGTCGAGGGTGCGGTGGAGCGCAAACGGCGCCCCCTCGCCGGCCGCGCGCCAGACCGCGACCGCGCCGGGCCAGGGATCGGCGGAGACTGCGAGATAGGAGAGCGGCACCGGATCGCCCCGCTCCACCGGCAGGACCAGCGGCACGGCGAAGACCGGCCCCGGCACCGCCGGCGGTGTCCGGCCGGCCCGCGCAACCGGCGCGGGCGGTGCGGGATCGGGCCGGGGCAGCGGCACGGCCCGGCTCTCGATCCGGCGCCCCGAGGGGACATCGTCGATACGGGTGATCCGGTGGAGCGCGTCGCGGGTCTCACCCGGCAGGGCCACGAGGTCTCCGGGCTCCAGATCGATCCGGCGCGGGCTCACGTTGAAGGTGGCCGTGTCGCGGCCCGCGAGCGCCGCGTCGAGGACGGCTTCCGCCAGCGCCTGCGCGGCCTCGCGCCGGGTGACGACGGCCGCCTCGACGCGCGCCTCCTGCCGCCGCGCTCCGGCCGGGCGCGCAGCTGACACGGTGGCGCGGCGATAATCCGGACTCTCGCCGTCGGAGAAGCCGACCGCGACGGAACGCGGCAGCTCGCTCTCCTGCCCCCGCACCCGGCGCAGGGAGGCCGCCTCGCCCTCGCCGAGAACCAACTCGCCCGCCTCCAGCGGGACGGGAGCGCTCATGCGCCCGTCGCGGATCCGCAACGTGCCGGCCGAGACCGCGACGTCGAGGCCGAACAACCGGGCGAGCGGTTCCAGCGCCTCGCGGGCGGACAGCGGCCTGTCGAGCACGGCGCCGTCGAGGAAACCGGCGGCGTCGATGTCGAGGCTCGCGTCGATGCCGAGATCGGTGAGGATCGCCGCGATCAGCCGATCGAGTTCGACCCCCTCGATCCGGCCGGTGATCCAGTGGCCGAGCGCCCAGTTGTCGCCATCCGCCCACACAGTGGTGAAGTCGGGGAAGGCCGGAAAGGGCCGCGCATCCCAGGCCCAGACAGAGATGCCGTTGGCCGGGATCATCCCGGCGCCATAGACCGACGAAATCGGATTGTGAGCCGGCTCAAAACCCTCCGCCGCGGCATCGAAGCGTGTCAGGATCGCGTCGAGGCCGCGGGTTTGGATCAGGTCGTCGCGGGTGCCACGGGAGAAGGGCGGGCGGGCGTCCTCCGACGATTTCGGATCGGGGAAGACGTTCGGTCCGTTGGTGCCGCGGTCGACCGCCGGAATGCCGATCTCTGTGAGCCAGATCGGCTTCCCCTTCGGCACCCAGGCGGTCGGCCCGGTCTCGACGCTCCCCTCGCGCTCGACATGCGGGTTCGACCACCACGCGACGAGATCCTTGGCGCGGTAGATCCACGGCTGACCGTGGGCGCCGTCGGTGATCGGCGTGCGGCGCTGCGCGAGACGGTCCTCGGGGCTCGCATAATACCAGTCGAAGGCCTCGCCCGCGCCGAGGCGGGATTTGAGATAGGCGCGGTCGTAGAGGCTCGTGGCCTCGGCCGCGTCGCGGTGGTCCGGGCCGTCGCGCCAGTCCGAGAGCGGCGGGTAGTAGTCGATGCCGACCGCCGCGACCGCCGGGTCGGCGAAGAGCGGATCGAGGGGAAAGCGCACCGAGGCGCCGCCCTCGCGGACATGAGCGCCGTACTCGGTCCAGTCGGCGGCGTAGACGAGGCTCACGCCCTCGCCGAGGCGGGCGCGAACCTCGGCGGCGAGGCGGCGAAACCCCGCGACCGCCGGGTAGGTGCTGCCCGGTCCGCGCACCCGCGTGAGGCCGACGAACTCGCTGCCGAGGATGAAGCCGGCGAGCGGCGCTCCCGCCGCTGCCCAGCCGGTGGCAAGGCCGGCATAGTGCAGGATCATCGCCCGGTAGCCCTGCGGTCCCTCGAAGAAGGACGCCACCTGATCGACCGCGGCGGCGGTGCTGTCCGGGCTGCCGGGCCGGTCGGGGGCGGGGTCGCAGGTGATGCGCCCGCGCCAGGGATAGGCAGCTTGCGTCTCGCCGGGCCGGTACGGGTCCGGCAGGGCATTGCCCGCCGGCACATCCATCATCACGAAGGGATAGAGCACCACCGCGAGTCCACGGCGGGTCAGCTCCGCCACCAGCCGCCCGAGCCCGGCATCGGACGGCGTGCCGCCATAGGCCGCCGTGCCGCTGTCCTGTGAGACGGCCCGCGCCGCGGCGCGGCTCAGCCCGGCGACGGACCATGGTTCGCCGGTCGTCGCCTTTGCCGTCGAATCGACCCGCGGGGTCACGGTGCAATGCCCGGCGCGCAGATCGTCGCCGAACCAGCTCGTCACCACCGAGACCCGTTCGAGCCGCGGGCACAGGGCCTGGAGCGCGTCGAGAGAGGCGATGACGTCGCTCGCTCCCTGGAACTGGATCCGATTAGCCAGCTTTGTAGCGCCGAACCCCGCATCCTCGCTGACGGCGAGGGGGTCGAGGCCGAACTCGGTGGAGCCGGGGATCAGGCAGACCGCGCGGATCTTAGCGGCCAGCCCCGCGACCGGGCGGATCACTTCGAAGGCGAATTGCGGGATGCGGTTGCCGAAGGCGGCGAGCGGCAGCCGCTCGAACACGATGTAGGCGAGCCCCCGATAGGCCGGCGCGTTGTCCGCGCCCTCCTTGGCGACGATGAGCGGGTCGGGCGCCTGCATCGCCGAGCCGGTATGAACCCGGACGTTGAGCGTCGTCAGGTCGAGCTCGCTGCCATCGGCCCAGACCCGGCGCACGAGGGCGATCTCGCCGACGCAGAGCCCGACCGCGAGATTGATGAAGGTGCTGTAGGTGGTGCGCACCGTCTTCTGCCCGCCCGATCCCCCTTTCGAGCCGGAGGTGGAGCGCTCCACTTTGGTGTTAGCGACCTCGAGCGGACGCGTCGCCCAGATCAGGGTGCCGCCGATGCGGGCGCGGCCGTAGACGCGGGGTACCGGCGCGCCCTCGGTGGAGGCGAGGCCGCCGAGCTCGGAGAGCCGCGGCCCCTCGACGAAGCGCGGGCTCGTGCCGGTGCCGAACAGGGCATCGTCGAGCGCCGCGCCCCCGGCCGCGCCGGCCACGCGCCCGATCATCCCGCCAATGGGACCGCCGAGCGCGTTGCCGACCGCCTCGCCGGCGGTTTGCAGGACGAGCGTGGTCATGGCGGGCCTCCGGCAGGCGCGAGAATCATTAGGGCGGATCAGGAAAGCGGAAGGCGTGGGCGAGGTGGCGCCGCCACCAGGGCGTCAGTGCAACTTCGGTTACCGATGCCCCGTCATGGGCATGGATCATCGCCTCCGGGCCCGTGGCGATCGCACAGTGCTTTGCCGGCAAATGTGCGCGGAAGGCGAAGAGTAGGAGGTCCCCGGCGTGCGGCCGATAGGCCGTCAGCGGTTCCGCGATCGACACGAGGTGCCGGCGCGCCGCGTCGAGCAGCGGGTCGCTGCCGGCAAGTACCGATTCGGCCCAAGAGGCGGCGTAGGGCGGGGCCTTTTCCGGTTCGGGGCCGAGTACCCCGCGCCAGACCCCACGCAACAGGCCGAGGCAGTCGCAGCCGACGCCTTTCAGCGAGGCTTGATGCCGATACGGTGTTCCGGCCCAGGCGCGGGCCTCCGCCACGATCCGCTCGGGCAGCGAGGATGCATCCTCATCCATGACCGCCTCACCGGAACAAGCTGGAGCCGTCGAGGCGGGCTCCGGTCTCGGGACCGGCGCGCAGCACGAAATCGTTGCCGGGCATGTGGGGAAACCCTTGGAAGTTGAGGGTGTTGGCGAACTTCCCGCGGCAGGCGGCGAAGCTCTTGTCGCAACCGGCGACGAGGGTGAAGGCGTCGCCCGGTGCGCTCGGACGCGGCGGCGGGTCCCACAGGTCGAGGCTCACGCTCTCTCCGTCGCGGTGGTGGAAGCGGAGGTCGGCGGCCTGTCCGGCATGGGCGCCCGTCTCCCATGTGAGGCGCCCGCCGGAGAACCAGCCCGTGGGAAAGCTCCCGCTCAGCGCGACGGCGAGCCGGCCGGGCTCGGGTACGGCCCGCACCGTGCCGGCGGTGCGGAAGCGCGGATCGCTCAGATCGACACGGCAGCGGGCGTCGCCGAGATCGGCGTCACAGGCGGCGCGGTAGCTGCGCCCCACCGTGACATCGAGGCGGTGCATCAGCCCGCGCAGCTCGGCCACGAAAGCGCCGCCCTCCCGGCGGATCTCGCCCAAGGTCGCCACGTCGAGGAGCAGGCGCGCCTCGGGCTCGGCCCAATCGACCAGCCAGGTCTCGACCCTGGCCCCGTCATAGAGCCCGGCCGCCACGTCGGCCTCGGTGATCCCGGCCGAGGTCAGGGCGCCGGCCACCTCGCCGCCGCCGACGGCAAAGCCGAGTTCCGCGCTCGCCTCGGCCGCCTCCAGCCCGCTGCGGGCAGCGTAGGTCACACCGCCGAGGATGAGATCGCGGTCGTGGTCGGTGAAGCCGAGGACGAGGCCGTCGCGGCGACGCAGGGCCCAACAGCGGCAGAGCGTCGTGGCGCCGCCCTCCAGGCGGGCGGCGAGGCGGGGCGGGACGGCGCGCATCGGCTTTCCCTTCAAGGCACGATTTCGATCAGCGGGATCCGCGGCACCTCGCCGGCGGTGAAGGCGGCGAGATCGACGGTGAGTTCGTCGGTGTCGAAGCGGACGGGCACGTCGAACTCGAAGCCGGCCGTGACGGCGGCGCCCACCGGCGGCACCGCGTCCACGGCGAAGGTGAGCTGCCCCGTCGCCGGATTGACGGAAACCGTCCTGGCGGCCACCTCGACGCCGTTCACGGCCACGCGCACGCTGCCGGCCACCGGCTTGGCAATCGTCCGGCGGTAGGCCTCCGGCCCGCTTCCGTAGGTCTTGGTGAGCCCGAAGACGCGGGTCGTGCCGTCGCCGGTGCCGATCCGCTGGTCGGTCGGTGTCGGCGTCCGCGAGGGCGGGTCGGAGCGGTGATCGACCCGGTCGCGGTAGCGGAACCCGTAGAGCCGCCCGCGCCGCTCCTCGAAGAAGCCGAGCACCGCATGCAGCGCGTCGAGGGTGCGGATGCCGAGCCCGGCATCGTAGCGGCGTCGCGAATCCGCCCAGCGGCTGTTGCGGTGCTCGCGGCCCGACGCCAGCGTGACGATCTCGGTGCGCCGCACCGGCCCGCCGCTGCCGCGCAACGCGACGTCGAGCGGAAAGCGGACTTCGTGGAAGTCGGATGGCATCGCGGTGCTCCTCAGAGCGCTCGTCGACCGCGGGCGACGGCGCGGGCGAGGCGGGCGGCGACCTAGGCCTCGGAGCGGCGAAAGCCCTCGATATCGGGCGTGGCGATGTTGACGGTGACGGAAACCGGCCGCTCGGCCCCGCCGGCAGCGACCCCGAGGCGGCCGTCGCTGCCGCGCCGGAGCGGCAAGATCGCTTCCGGCCCGGCCTCGCCCATCAGGCCGGTGCCGCCCTCCGGGCCGGCAAGCGGAAAATAGGTCGGCGCCGCGACGACGCCGCCGGCCGCGAAGGGGCGCACCCGCCCGCCCCCGAGAACGCCACCGAGGCGGAACGGCACGATCCGTCCGTCGGCAACGAGGCCGCCGCTAGCCAGCGCCGTGGTGCCGGCACCGGAGGCCGCGCTCAGCAGGCCGTTGACGAGGCTCGTCACGCCCGTCTTCACGGGCGCGAGCGCCGCCTTGACCGCGACGTTGGAGAGCTTGCTCGCCAGCGAGGCCAGCACCCCGTCGAGCTGGCGCCCGGCATTGAGGTTCCGGTCGAAAGCCGAGGACAGGGTCTGGCCGAAGCGCTGGGCCAGACGGTCGAGGGTTTCGAGCTGCCTGGCGCGCTCGGTCGTGCCGCGGTCGCCGTCTGACATCAGAGAACCCCCGGATCGGGATGGGCGGCGAGCAGCCGGTCGAGATCGGCCCGGCTCGGCGCGTCGGGCGCCGGACGGATCAGGCCGGACGCGGCGGCGAGTTCGCGGGGTGTGGCCGCCCAGAGGTCGCGCGGGCGCCAGCGCAGGGTCGAAAGACCGAGCATCAGCACCGTATCCCACGGGAAGGCGGAGACGGGCGTCTCCGGCGCGTGACCTCCCGTGAGGATTAAGGGTCCGCGGGCGGCGCCGCGCCGAAGGCCGCGACCAGCGCCTCGCCGAGCGCGGCGGTCACGGCCGCCAGTCCGCCGTCGAGCGGCAGGCGGGCAACCGCCTCGTCGTCGAGGACGTGGCCGCCGCCGCGCAGCGCCGCGCCGAGCAGCGCGATCACGTCGCGGGCCGCGAGCCGGCCGTCGGCGAAGCGCTCGGCAAGGCCCACGAGATCACCCGCGCCGAGTGCGTCCTCCAGTTCGGCCAGCGCGCCCAGGGTGAGGCAGAGCGTGTAGCGCTCGTGGCCTAAGGTCAGCGGCACCTCGCCGCGTCGGCGGTTGGCCATGCTCACGCCCCCGTAAAGCTCAAGGGTCCAGCGGAATCGAGGGCGATGTCGAAGGTGACCTCACCCGCATGCTCGCCGCGGTACTCAAGGCTGGTGATCTGGAACAGGCCCTCGATCGTGCCGAAATCGGGGACCACGATCTGGAACAGCTCGATCACGCCGTCGAAGAACGTCTGGCGCAGGCGTGCGTCGGAGGCCTCGTCGCGGAACACACCGGAGCCCGCGACCGCGGCGCGGCGCACCCCTGCACCGGCCAGCAGCTCACGCCAGCGGCCGGCGGAATCAGCGTTGGTGACGTCCACCGTCTCGGCATTGAAGGCGAGCTGCCGGGCGCGCAGGCCCGCCACCGCGACGAAGCCGTCGGCCCCGTGACTGACTCGGACCAGGAGGTCCCTGCCCTTCTGTGCGCCCATGCTCGCGGCTCCGCTGTTCTCGGGGAAAGTCAGGCGGCGACTTCGGTCACCGCCTCGAAGGAGAGGGTCGCCCGCGCTTCGCCGGTGCGCTCGTCGCGGAGAGCGGCGAGGCTCTTGAGGCGCAGGAAGACGAGGACGTGGCCGCTCAAGACGAGGTCGGCCTCATCGAGGCGGCCGGCGATGTGCTCGGCCACCTCCAGGGCGGAGCGGGCCGAGCCCGGCTTGGCGAAAACGGTGAGGGCGAAGGCGTGGCGGTGGCGCCGGGCGCCCTCGACCGAGTCGTCGCTGGCCTCGCTCGGTCCGAACACCGCGTAGACCGGGGCGGCGCCCCGCGGCGGCTCGTCGTAGAGCCGCAGGCGACCGCCCATCAGCGCGGCCAGCGGCGCATCGCCGGCAAGGCGGGCGAGAAGGCCGGCCCGCAGCGCCAGCAGAGGGCTCGATCGCGTCACGGCACCGACTCCTCGATCATCTCCTCGACCTCGCAGACCAGATCGCGGCGGCGCCCGTCAGGGTCGGCGGCGGCGCGGATCGCGAAGCGGCGCGCCCCGTCGGCGAGGCGCATCGACGGGGTGACGCCGGGGCGGTAGCGCAGGCTGGCCCGATAGAGGCCCGGCCGGTCGTCGCGCCCGCCGCGGGATGCGCCGACGCCGCCGAGCGCTTCCAGCGATCCCCACAGAACCGGCCCGGCGACGTAGCGCCGGAGCCGGCCGCCGAATCCGTCGGGCTCATCCACGGGGAGTTCGAGCACGAGGCGGCGTCGCCGCGCGCCGAGCGGTCTGTGCGTCATAATCGGCCTCAGAGGTTCGGGGTCAGAGCCGCATCCGGCGGCAGGCGGCGGCGAGGCCCGCCGCCTCCGGCGGCAGCGGCCGGGGCGCGCACTCGCGGCCCGCATCGCCGCGGTTCTCAAACCAATCCGCGACCGTCAGGCGCAGGGCCTGGACCAGGGGCTCGGGGACCGACGGTCCCTCGCCGCCGCAGCCGGCGCTCACCTCGACCAGCGCCGAGGCTGCGCCGAGCGGCGGCAGGTCCGGCCCGAACAGGAGACAGGGTGCCTCCCAAGGGTCGGGCCCGATCCGGATCGGTCCCGGCTCGATCGCGACGAGGGTCCCGCCCGCATCAACCCGCCCGGCGCGCAGCACGGCGACGAGGGGGCTCAGCGGCAGCGGCAGCAGACCGAGCTGGGGCC
Source organism: Methylorubrum sp. B1-46 (assembly GCF_021117295.1). Taxonomy (NCBI): domain Bacteria; kingdom Pseudomonadati; phylum Pseudomonadota; class Alphaproteobacteria; order Hyphomicrobiales; family Methylobacteriaceae; genus Methylorubrum; species Methylorubrum sp. B1-46. Next base: position 1,624,016 of record NZ_CP088247.1, read on the forward strand.
AGGCCGCCAGCACCACCCGGAAGCGGGCGGACCGCAACAGCCGACGGGTGGCCGCCTCGACCGCCGCCCGCGCCGCAGGGATCAGGCGGGCGATCAGGGCATCCTCGGCGGTCTCATCGGAGGAGAGCCGGAGATGGCCGCGCATCTCGGCCACGCTCACCGGCTCGACGCCGGTCTCCTCGACGCGTATCGGGATCATGCCAGTCTCTCCTGAAAGCGTTCCTCGCCCTCGATGCGTGCGCCGACCCCGCCCGCCGCCCGCTCGGCGCGCCCTGCTCTCCGGGCGGCCGCCCTCGCGGCCCTGCTCGCCGCCACGCCGGCAGCCGCCATCGTCGGCGGCCGCGAGGGCGCGGCGGTGCCGGGCGCGACCTCGGCGGTGATGGTGCTGACCGCGGGCGGCGGAGTGTGTTCAGGGATCGTGGTCGCACCGGACGCGGTGCTCACCGCCGGCCATTGCGTGGCGGGCGCGGGCGAGAACCGCGTGCATTACCGCGACGAGACGGGGCGCCCGGTGCTGGCCGAAGTCGCTGCCCGCAGCCTTCATCCCGGCTACGACGGCGATGCGATCCGCGGGCGCACCCGCTCCATCGATTTGGCGCTTCTGCGCACCCGCGAGCCGCTGCCCGCCCGCTTTGTACCGGCGGATTTGAGCGGCGCGATGCCGCGGGCCGGCCAGAGCCTGACGCTGGCCGGCTACGGCGCCACGCGGGGCGGCGACCGGCGCTCGATCGGCCGCTATCGCGGCGCCACCCTCACCGTGATCGAACCCTACGGCCCGAGCCGCATCTTGGTCTGGATGCAGTCCAAGGGGGCGGGCGGCTGCCAGGGGGATTCCGGCGGGCCGATTCTGGAGGGTGCCGCGGTGATGGCGGTGGCCGCCTGGGTGAAGGACGCGTGCGGCGGCCTGACTCAAGGCATCTTGCTCGGGCCGCAGCGGGCGTGGGTCGACCGGACGCTGGCCGGCTGGGGGACCTCTGCACGGTGGTGACGTCCTTAACCGATCGTGATCCTGCCGCGGACACCAAGGCGGAACCGGAGCTTGGCCGCCGAATTGGCTTCGGATACGCTTCAACCGGTCCGGGATTCGGCCGCAGCCCTCTGCGGACCGCGCCCAGGCCCTGGAGAACGGAAAAAATGGTTGCGAGCCCCCTTCGCGCGTGCCTGTTCGGTGCCCTGCTGGGACTTGTCCCGCTCTCGGCCCAGGCCGTGGTCGAGGGCCGCACCTCGCGCGATCCTGGGGGCTTGCGCGCGTCGGTGGTGCGGATCGAGAGCACGCAGGGTGAGATCTGCTCCGGCACCCTGATCGCGCAGGACATTGTGCTCACTGCGGCCCACTGCGTGATGCACAAGGCCGGCTACAACGTGGTCGTGGTCGATCCGAATTTCCGCCAGCGCCGCCTGCGCGCCGTCGCGGTCTCGATGCATCCCGAATTCGTCCCCGGCACGACGCCGGAGGAGCAGCCGGGCATCGATCTTGCCCTGATCAAGCTGGAACAGCCGGCCGGACCCGGCTTCCGCCCGCTCGATCCCCGCGGCGGCGCGATCACCACCGGCGACAACGTGGACATTGCCGGCTTCGGCGTGCTCGCCGAGAACCGCCGCAACACCGCGCGGACGCTGCGCACCGCCCATCTCGTCTCGATCGGCTCGCTGCAGGTCGCCAATCGCGTCACCGTCGTGACCGATGCGCGGCGCATGGCCGAGACCGCGGGCGCGGGCGCCTGCCTGGGTGATTCCGGCGGCCCGATCCTGCGCGGCGGCCAGATGGTCGGCGTCGTGAGCTGGTCGAGCGGCGCCATGCGCCAGGACCGGCGCGCCCGCACCGCCTGCGGCGGGTTTACCGCCGTGACACCCACCGGCGAGCACGCGAGCTGGATCTCCTCGCGCGCCGCCGAGATGGAGGCGATGGCCCCGGACATGGCCGCCGCACAGGCCGGGCGCACCGAGTGGATGGCCCGGCCCGGCCGGCGGCGGGCTTACTGAGGGAGCGCCGCTCAGGCGAACCGAAGCAGCTTGATCGCGGCGAAGTCCTGCACGCCGCCGCCGACGCGCTTGGTGGTATAGAACAGTACGTAGGGCTTGGCGGAATACGGATCGCGCAGGGTCCGCAGGCCCACGCGATCCACTACGAGGTAGCCGCGCTTGAAGTCGCCGAATGCGATGGAATGGTTCCCCGCCCCGAAGTCGGGCATCGCCTCGGCCTCGACGAGGGGGAAGCCCATCAGGGTCGCGGCGCGGTCGGCGGCCAGCGGCGGTTGCCAGAGATAGTTGCCGTCCGCATCCTTGAACTTGCGGATCGCGCTCTGCACCCGCCGATTCATCACGAAGCTCGCGCCCTGGCGGTATCCGGCGCGCAAAGCGTAGATCAGGTCGAACAACACGTCGCTCGGGTTGCTCGCGGGGAAGGCGCCGGCCGCCCCCGTCGCCACGAAGCCGAGCTTGCCCGGCTCCCAATCGGCGTTGGCCACCGTATCGTAGCTGAGGAAGCCCTTCGGCCGGCCGACGCCGTCGCCGGTGACGAAGGCGACGCTCTCCTGCTCGGCGAACGCCGTCTCGACTTCCTCCGCCAGCCACGCATCGATGTCGAGCACAGCGTCGTCGAGCAGGGTCTGCGTCGCCGCCGGCATGGCGTAGAGTTCCATCGCCGGGAAGCTCAGTTCGGACAGGCTCGGCGCGTCCGTCTGCGGCCGGGGCGCCGTCTCGGCGACCCAGCCCGCGGCGGGACCGTTCACCGAGACCGCCCGCTTGTACTGGCCGCCGGAGACGGCGCGGACCGTGGCAATGGCACGGATCGGCGAGATCTCGGCCAGACGACGCAAGACCTCGCGCTCGATTGTCGGCGGCACGAGATAGCCGCCATCCGGTCCCGAGCCGGCGGAGAGCGCCTTTTCCTCCAGTCGCTTCAGCCCGGCGCTCTCGCCGGCGCGGACGTAGAGGTCGAAGGCAGCCTTGTGCTCGGTGGTGGAGGCGTCGCGCGGGGTATCCCGACCGAGCGGCGGCCGGGCGCGGTCGAGGCTGATCCGGTCGAGCCGACCCTTCGCCTGATCGAGAGCGGCGTCGATACGGGCAAGCTTCTCCTCGATCACGACATCGGCGGTGAGCCGGGTCTCGATCTCGGAGAGCCGCGTGTCATTGGCCTCCTTGAAGGCCTCGAAGGCACGGGCGAACTCGTCGAGTACGGCTTCCGTGCCGAACGTCGCCGCCTTGTTCTCGGGCAGGCCCATGGGGGCCTTGGTCTCGAAACGCATCTCGGTCATGGCATCCTCATTGGTGGAAGGGAAAGTGTCAGGCGCGCGCCGCGAGCGGAGGAGCGGCGAGGCGCGGGCGCGGTGGGACGAAGGGGCGCGGGGCTGCGGCGCGGATCACCCGCGCATCGGGCTGCAGGGGAAAGGTCACCAGCGAGACCTCCCACAGATCGACGGCGAGGAGCCGCCGTCCGCCGCGTTCGGGGGACGCCCGCACCACGCGAAACCCGATCGAAAGGCCGTCGAGGGCGCCCTCGCGCATCAGCGCGTCGATCTCGCGGGCGCGCTGGACCGCGAGGTTGAGCCGCCCAGCGACACGCAGACCCCGTCCGTCCTCCGTGAGGGAAAGCCAGGAGCCGATCGGTTCGGCCGGATCGTGCTGCCACAGCATCCGCACCCCACGCGCGCCCCGCCGGGCGAGGCTTGCGGCAAACGCTCCCGGCAGGACGGTGTCGCGGCCGAGATCGGGCACGCCGAACAGGCTGGCGTAGCCGGTGAAATGGCCATCCATCGAACAACCTCGAAGAGAGGAGTGAAGTGCGGGCTCTGCCCGGATCGTACCGGGGCCTCAGGCCGGAGAGCCGGTGCCTAGCCCCGATCTTTGCGCCGGATAGCCAACGGCCTCGCGCTTCTCGGCCTCCGACAAAAAGTCGGCGCCCTGCACCCGGCGCCACAGCGATTCGCGCTCGGTCGCCAGCGCCTCGACGGCGTCGAGGTCCGGCTCCAGCCGGGCGGTGCCGAAGGCCGGCTCCAGCCAGCGGGCGAGCGAGTCGGCGGTGCGGCGCACCAGCGGGATCACCGTCTGGCGGTAGAAGGCGCGGTTGGCCTCGGCGTAGTTGGCGTGGGTGTTGTCGCCGGGAAGGCCGAGCAGCAGCGGCGGCACGCCGAAGGCCAGTGCGATCTCGCGCGCGGCCGCCGCCTTCGCCTCGACGAAGTCCATCTCCTTGGGTGAAAGCGAGAGCGGGCGCCAGTCAAGCCCGCCATCGAGAAGCAACGGACGGCCCGCATTGGCGCTCCCCTGGTAACTCGCTTCCAGCTCCGCCTTGAGACGGGTGAACTGCGTGTCGCTGAGCGCCGTGCCGGTCGAAGGAGCGAAGACGAGTGCACCGGACGGACGCGCCGCGTTGTCGAGTAGCGCCTTGTTCCAGGCGCCGGCCGCATTGTGAATGTCGAGCGGCACCGCCGCCGCCTCCATCGGCGAGAGGCCGTAATGGTCGTCGAGTGGGTTGAACAGCGTCATGTGCAGGATCGGCGGCACCGGGCTGGCCTGTTCGTAGCGGAGGCGCCGGCCGCCGACGGCGTACTCGTAAGCCGCCGGCCAGCCATCGGCCCCGGTCACGACCTGCATCCGGTCCGGCCGCAGGGAGAACAGTTCGCGCGGCGTGCCGTCGATCTCGACCGCTTCTATATAGGCGTTGCCGGAGACCAGAAGGTGTCCGTAGACCCCGTCGAGGAAGCGCATCCTTCCCTCGCGCGGATTCGGACGCGCGAGCAGCGCCATCAACGGGTGCGCATCGTCGGCGCCGGCCAACGTCAAGGGCAAGGCGGCGGCGGCTTCGGCGACGAGCCGGACAGCGCGATGAACGACAGCGTTGCGCTGGAAGCCTTCGCGCGCCAGAGCCGCGTAATCGCGCGTCGTCCAAACCGCCCTGCCCTCTCCGTAGAGGGCGAAAGCCGTGGCCGCTTTCGTCGCCGGCGCGAACCCGGCAGCCCTGGCGAGCCGCGCGATGAATCCAGGCATGGCACGCTCCTCGCCAGCAATGTTTCACGTGAAATTAACCGCGGCCGTCAGAGTCGGCGGATCCGCGGCTCGGCCGCGGAGGCAAGCATCAGATGCGTGAGCGCCCAGACCAGCGCATCGAGCCGATCCGGTGAACCGCCGCCCGGCAGACCACCGGGACCGAAGGCGCACATCTCATCTTCAAGTGGCGGCAGCGGGCCGACATGGCGGACGCGCCCCTGGGCGTAAAGCAGCGAGACCGGCTCGGCCCGCAGCCACTTGCCTCGGTTTGCCCGCACCGTCACGATGGGCACGCTGGGGTCTGCCTCGGCGAGCACCGCGACGACCATCTCCCCGCCTTGGTTGATCTCGGCCACCAGCGCGTCGGCCTTCAGCCGGTGATACAGGGCCAGCGCGGCGCGCGCCCAAACAGCGGGCGCGGCCTGTTCCAGGGTCGCGTCGGCCAGGACATAGGCAGCTCCATCGGCCGCGAGCCCCGCCGCGACGATCCCGCAGGCGTCGGCCCCGGCCCGCGACGAGGCCGGCGGATCGACCGCGACGACGATGCGCTGCAGCGGCGGCGCCTCACGGACGCGCGCCCGCTCGATGGCGTCGCGGGTCCAGAGCGCATCCGGCCGATCCTCGATCACTTCACCGTCGAGTTCCTGATGGCCGAGACGGGTGCCGGCATAGCGGCCGACCACATCCTCCAGATAACTCGGTGCGAGGTTCGCTGCATTGTCGGCAGTGCGCGAGCGCGTCACCACCGTGCGCGGATCGGCGAGCAACCGGCGGATCAGCGGCACCGGGCGCGGCGTCGTAGTGACGAGGCCGCGCGGATGGCGCCCGAGCCGCAGACCGAACTGGATCATGTCGTAGGTGATCTCGGCCTCACGCCACTTGGCGATCTCGTCGGACCACATGGCGCCGAATTGCGGCCCGCGCAGGGAATCCGGCTCCTCGGCCGAAAAGACGAGCGCCACGGCGCCGTTGCCGAACACCACCCGCCGCCGCGACGGTTGCCAGATCGGCGGCTCCCCGCCGAACCGCGGCAGAGCGAGGAGGCCGGACGGCCCCTCGATCATCACGTCGCGCACATCAGCAAAGGTCTCGCCGACGAGCGCGATCCGCTCGACCGGCTCCACTGAGAACACCGGGTCGCCATGGGCGAGGCCGCGCACCCATTCGGCGCCGGTTCGGGTCTTTCCGGAACCGCGCCCGCCGATCACCGCCCAGGTGGTCCAATCTCCCGGTGGCGGAAGCTGGTCGTGCCGCGCCAAATGGAGCCAATCGGTCTCAAGCAGGCGCAGATGCGCCGGCGTGAGTCGGTTCAGGAACGCCAACGTTCGGCTCCGCTGCCGCGAATGCAGCATAGCGGCGCGCGATATCCGTGCGCATCGCCACGAGATCGGTGGCGGACAGGGATGATCGGCCGGCCGCGCCATCCGTTCCTCCCTCCCGCACGGTCCGATCGGCCGCCTTCATGTCGTCGAGCAGGTTCTTCAACCCGCCGAGATCGCGCAGCACCTTTCCGGAATCGAACCCGGTGGGCGGCGGCTCGGCGTTGAGAGCGGCATCGAAGCGCTCGATCTGCCGTTCGATATGCGTCCGCAATCGCGCCCGCAGCCGCTTGGCATCGGGTGCACGCTTGCGCGCTTTTCGAGAGTTCGGCTGCGAAGGGGCGCTGGGCCCGGGCTCACCGCGTGGTTCGGAGGGGTCCGGCATCGCGGCGTCTCCATTCACACTTCTTGAGCGTGCCCTTTACCTACACGAGGAGCGTCGCGGTGTCAAACCATAAATTCCTATTCTTGACCGAAATCGGAATTTAGTCCGAAAATAGGGCATGCGGCGGAAGGCCGAGGACGCGGACCTGCTATGAATTTCTACACAAAGGAGGAACGCGAACCGAGCTTCGCTGGTCTTTGTAGCAAGGCGTGCGCATCACCGCAGCCAATGAATGGGAGTCAGCAGATGCTCAAAGGTGGACTTCTCTGGCTGATCGGCATTCCTCTGCCGATCATTCTTCTACTGTGGTTTTTCGGGGTGTTCTAAAGCCTCTCCGGCGTCGGGGTCGAGGCATCGGACCTCGGCCGACGCCATTTTCGACTTCGAACATGCCCCTATCGGCCTTCGCGTCAGGCTGTCACGCTCCGTGGCGTGTAGACGAAAGGCAGCCGCCCCTCCCGCTCGATCAGCCGAGTCGTCGGCGCACCGATGATGACCATGGTCGCCATGTCGGCCGACGCGGTGCGGGCCTCGTCCAAGGTCAGCACTTGCAGGGACTCGTCCGGCCGAGTCACGGCGCGGGCGAAGATGACCGGCGTGGCGGGCGGCAGGATCTCGGCGGCGAGTGCCAGGGCCCGCCCGAGCTGCCAGGGGCGCGCCGAAGAGATCGGGTTGTAGAGGGCCACGCTCAGCCCCGCCCGCAGAACCGCCTCCAGCCGAGCGGTCACGACCTCCCAGGGTTTGAGGTTGTCGGAGAGCGAGATCGCGCAGAAATCGCCGCCCAGCGGCGCGCCGAGGCGGGCGGCGGCAGCGAGCATCGCGGTGATGCCGGGCTCGACGCGAATATCGAGGTCGCGCCAGTCCGCGGGGCCGTGCTCCACCGCCTCGAACACGGCGGCCGCCATGGCGAACACGCCGGGATCGCCGCCGGACACGACGGCGACGTGCCGGCCGGACATCGCGAGTTCGAGCGCGTGGCGGGCGCGGTCGACCTCGACCCGGTTGTCGCTGGCGTGGCGCGTCAGCCCCGCGCGCTCGGGCACGCGGGCGACATAGGGAATGTAGCCGATCAGATCCTGCGCCCGGTCGAGGGCGGCGCGGGCCGATTCGGTGAGCAGGCGCGGATCGCCCGGCCCGAGGCCGATAATCATGACGCTCCCGGACGCGCTCACGGGCGGCGGCCCTCCCCGGGCACCAGCACCATCGAGAAGTAGGGCGCAACGTCGTCCGCCTTCTCGGACAGCGGCACCACCTGCTCGCCCGCCATGGTGCCGCGCTCGACATAGACCGCGCGGGCGAGAAAACCGGTCTCGGCCAGCACGCCGCGCACCTTCGGCAGGTGACGGCCAAGCTTCATGATGACGGCGGCATTCGTCCCCTTCAGCCGCTCCACCAGGGCCTCGCGCGGCAGGGTCGCGGGCAAAATGGTCAGCACGTCGTCTCCCCACGTGATCGGGGTACCGGCCCGCGTCCAGCAGCCTGACATACCGGTGACGCCGGGGATGACTTCCACGGGGAAACGGTCCTTCAGGCGCCGCCACAGATGCATGAAGGAGCCGTAGAAGAAGGGATCGCCCTCCGACAGGATCGCCACGTCGCGGCCCGCGTCGAGATGGTCGGCGAGCCGCCCCGCCGCCTCGTCGTAGAAGCCGGCCAGGGCCGAGACGTATTCCGGGTGATCCGGGTGAAGCTCGGTGGTGTAGGGATAGGCCAGCGGAAACTCGCGGGTCGGGTCGCACACCACCGCGTCGGCGATGGTGCGGGCGTTGCCGCGCTTGCCCCGCTTGCAGAAATGGACGAGCACGGGGGCGTGCTCCAGCACCCGCATCGCCTTCACGGTGAGGAAATCCGGGTCCCCCGGTCCCATGCCGACGCCGTAGAGCGTGCCGGTCTTGGCGATGGCGGGGGTCTCGCCCGCGCCGTCCGCGGTCTCGGCCGGGGCGTCGATGCGCACGCTCCCCTCCATCACTCGATCTCGTTGGCAAGCGCGTTGACGGCCGCCGCCGTCATGGCGCTGCCGCCGCGGCGGCCGTGGACCACGACGAAGGGCACGCGCCCGTCCCGCGCCAAAGCCTCCTTCGATTCCGCCGCGCCGACGAAACCGACGGGGATGCCGATCACCGCCGCCGGAGGCGCGACGCCCTCGTCGAGCAGTTCGAGCAGGCGGAACAGAGCGGTCGGCGCGTTACCGACGGCGACGATGCTGCCGGGCAGCTTGTCCCGCCACAGCTCCATCGCCGCGGCCGAGCGGGTGGTGCCCATCTCCGCTGCCAGATCCGGCACGCGCGGATCGCCCAGCGTGCAGATCACTTCGTTCTTGGCCGGCAGTCGGGCGCGGGTGACGCCGTCGGCGACCATGCGCACGTCGCACAGGATCGGCGCGCCGGACTTCAGCGCCGCCTCGCCCGCGGCCGCGAAGGTGTCGGACATCTCCACGTCGCGCGGCAGGTCGGTCATGCCGCAGGCATGGATCATCCGCACCACGACCCGCTCGGCCGCGCCGGACCAGCAGGCGAGATCGGATTCGGCGCGGATCATCGCGAAGGAACGCGCGTAGATCGCGCCGCCGTCGCGGATGTAGTCGTGGCGGGCACTCATCGCACGTTATCCTGACACGTCGTCGCGAAACACGGGGTCTAGCCCCGGAAGCCCGGCGGCTGCGGCCTTCCTTATCCGGTCCAGCGCCGCCTCGAAAGCGAGACGCGTTGCCGGCTCGCCAGAGGGGGGGCCGGCGAGCACCACGTCGTAGGCGCCGTCCCGGCCGACCAGGGTGAGATCGGCGGGGCTCGGATGGGCGCAGCCCTTGGCGCAGCCCGAGACATGGGCGGTGAGCCCGGCGAACGGCGCCAGCGCCTGCGCCAACCGGGCGGCGTGGTCGGGCACGGGCGTGGTGCCGGAGCGGCAGGCCGGCGCACCGGGGCAGGCGGCGATCCGGCGGCGCGGATCGTCCGGCGCCACGATGAAGCCGGCTTGCGCCAATTCCTCTCGGAGCACGGCGGTGCGGCTCGCGGGGGCGATCAGCGCGAAGCCGCGCTCCGCGCTCAGCCGCACCTCCCCGTCGCCGGCCAGAGCGGCCACCTGCTCCAGCCGGTCCGCGGTGCAGCGGCCGAAGGGCGCCTGCACCAGGAGCGCCGCAACCTCTCCGCTCAAGGCGACGCGTCCCGGTGCGCCAGGAACGCGCGCGGGCGCGAGCGGTGTCGGAGCGAACGGGAAGAAGCCGGCCACCGCCGCGATCACGGCCCGCTGGTGCGGATCGAGGTCGCGCACCCGGCGTCCGCCGATCTCGGCGAAGGCCATGAGGGCGAGGCCGAGGACACCGGCCGCCTGACGCTCCGGCAGCACGCCGCAGCGGAGGGCACCGCTCGCATCCGCGAGCCCGAAGGTGACTTGCCCCGGCCTCTCGGCAAACAGATAGAAATCGGCTTCCGCCCCGCCGAGGCCGTGGGCACCGCCGCCGTCGATCGCCACCAGGGTCTTCGCCGGCAGGCCCGGCACGGCGTGCCCCGCGACCTCCACGGCGCGGGCGAGCGCCGGCACGTCGATCTTTTCGTCCGGATCGAGGCCGGCGAGCGGCGCGGTGAGGGTGAGGCGCTGCGGGCCGCCATCGTCGCGGATGTCGCCCAGACCCGCCGCCGCCAGGGCGCAGGCGAGGCGCGGCGCGCTGGCCTCGCTGACGCCGCGGATCTGGAGGTTCCCGCGGGCGGTGACGTCGATATGGCCGTTGCCATAGGCGCGGGCGCCGTCCGCCACCGCGCGCAACTGCGCGGGCGTCAGGCGCCCGAGCGGCGGGTGGATGCGGGCGAGCAATCCGTCGCCGGTCGGCATCGGCCGGGCGAGCGAGGGACACCAGCCGCGGCGGGCGCCCTCGGGCAGGGTGCGGCGGGGGCTCATTCGGCGGCCATCATGGCATCGGCAGGCGCCGCGTTGCGCCGGCTCTGCCACAAGCCACGGGCGCGCATCTCATCGAAGCGTTCGAGGATGGCGCGGGTCGCCTCCGGATTGGCCGCCTTCAGGGCCTCGAACGTCTCCGGATCGGCGATCCAGGCGCCGTAGAGCCGGTCGAGGTCGGCGCTCGACACCGCATCCGTCGCGGCAGCGAGCACGAACACCGCATCGATCCCCTGCGCGAATTCCTGCGCACCGCGATAGCCGTGGCGGAGCTGGGCCGCGATCCAGCGCGGATGGCCGAGCCGGCCGCGGATCAACCGGGCGATGTCCTCGGCAGCGGTGCGGGTGCGCGGCGCCTCCGGGTTCGAGACATCGAGGCTGTAGAGGGCGGGTGCCCTCCCCTCCCCAGACGCGGCGGCGAAGAAACCACCCATGGCATCGGCGGCTGCGTCGCCGTCGAGCAGGTCGCGCTCGGCGACATCGAAGGCATGGACATAGGCGTCGGCGGCCGCGACGCGGGCGGCGAAATCCGCGTCCGCGCCCTCCGCGTCGCCGTAGGCGTGGGTGGTGGCAGCGAGATAGGCGTGACCCAGATCGCTGCGGCCCACCCAGGCCCCGTCGAGGGCGGTCTCGGCCGTACCCGCGCCGTAGCGGCCGGGGGCGCCGCCGTAGATGCGCGCGGCGGATTCTCCCCGGCGCCGGGCGGCGGCAAGCGGGTTCTCCTCGTCCTCCTCCTCGCGGGCGGCGACGGCACGCGCCGCCCGGTCGAGCAACGACAGGGTTTCCGGGAACGTGTCGCGGAAGGCGCCGGAGACGCGGCAGGTCACGTCGATGCGCGGCCGGTCGAGGAGGGCGAGCGGCAGCACCTCGAAGCCGGTGACGCGGGTCGAGGCGTGGTCCCAGATCGGTCGCACGCCCATCAGCGCGAGGGCGTGGGCCACGTCCTCTCCGCCAGTGCGCAGCGTCGGCGAGGCCCAGAGATCCATGACGATGCGGGCGGGATACTCTCCCTCGTCCTGCAGGTAGCGGCGCACCACCGCCTCCGCCGCCTTGGTGCCGAGCAGGGTCGCGGCGCGGGTCGGGAGGGCACGCGGGTCGAGCGTCGTCAGGTTGCGGCCGGTGGGCATCACGTCCTGTCGCCCACGCGAGGGCGAGCCGGCGGGGCCCGGCGCGACGAAGCGGCCGTCGAGGGCGGCAATCAGAGCGGCGCGCTCGGCCTCGGCGCTGGCGCGAACCGGCTCGCCGGCATCGGCAGGGGCGCGGCCGAACACGTGCAGGCCGTCGCGGAACGGGGTCTCACCGAGATCGCACAGATGCGCGTCGAGCGCGGTCAGCGCGTCGGCCATCGGCGTGTCGCCATCGATACCCGCCCCTGCGAGCAGGCCGTTGGAAGCCGCTTCATCCAGGATCGCCTCGGCGATCAACCCGGCCCGGCGCGGATCGAGCACGCTCGCGGCGGAATATTCTTCCACCAGTTCACGGAGCGCCGCGGCCTCAGGCGTGAGCCCGGCAGCCTCGACCGTGGGGGTGAGATGGCCGAGCGCGATCCCGCCGAGGCGGCGCTTGGCTGGCGCGGCCTCGCCGGGATCGTCGACGATGAAAGGATAGACCACCGGCAGCGCCCCGACGGCGAGTGCCGGCCAGCAATCGGCCGCGAGCGCCACCGCCTTGCCCGGCAGCCACTCGGTGGTGCCGTGGGTGCCGAGATGGATCAGCGCGTCGAAGTCTGCGCGCAGACCCAGGTAGAAGGCGAGGTAGGCGTGGGTCGGCGGCTCGTCGGGATCGTGGTAGCCGGCCTTGCGGTCGGTGCTACGGCCGCGGTCGGGCTGGAGGAACAGGGTGAGGCTTCCGCCGCCGCCAGCCTCGCGCGGGGCGTCAAGCGCATCCCCTCTCCCCGCGTGCGGGGAGAGGGTCGCGACGACCTCGACGTCGTTGCGACAAGCGGCAGCGAGCGTGAGGGGGCGCTTCAAGTCGAGCTCCTCGCGGAGCGGCCCCCTCACCTTCGGCTGCCGCCTCGCACCGGCGACGCCCCAAGTCGGGCCTGCCCGACTTGGGCACCTTGGATCAGAACTCGGGAACACCCGAGGTCTGTGGTCGCCGAAGCCCTCTCCCCGCGTGCCGGGAGAGGGGATGTGCGCGGCAGCCGTGCGCACCATCCGGAACCGGAACGCGCCGTCGCGGCACACCGGATCGTCCTCCGGTGAGCCCCAACGCTCGGTGAGTTCCGCCCGCCGCGCCTCCGGCAGCCCCTCGAACCAAGCCACGTAATCGGCCAGCGAGACCGAAAAACCCGGCTCACCCTCCGTCAGTGCCTCCATCAGCGCGCCCGCCTCGGGCAGATCGCCCGCCGCAAAGCCCGCCGCGGCGAGGTCGGCAGCGATGGCGCGGGCGCTCTCCGGCGTGTCGAGGCCGACGGCGTATCCGGCCCGTCCGCCGCGGGCGGGGTAATCGGACAGCACCATAGCCAATCGGCGCTTTTCACGCGGCGTTCTACGCAGATGAACCCAGGCGGCGGCGCGCTCGGCCAAAGCGGCGATGCCGGCGGGATCGGGCACGGCGCGGCGTTCCGAAAAACCCTCGACGGCCTCCGCCTCCTCCTTGAACGAGATCGGAAATCCCGAGAGCCGCCCGTCGAATTCCGGCAGCGCGATCTGCATGGCGAGGTCGGACGCGTTCATGCCGCGCGCGGACGCGGACCATGCGGCGCGCGGGGCGCCGATCGTGTAGGCCTGAAGCACGGGGCAATCGGCGGCGTCGAGCACGAAGCCGGCATCGTCGCGGGCGGAGAAGGCGGTGGCGGCGAGCACGATGTCGGGGCGACGCCGCGAAAGCGTCGCGCGCAAGGTCGCGACGGCTGACGGGTCCTTCAGGCTCGACACCGCGAGCGTGATGCAAGCCATGCCACGTTCCTGCAAGGCGGCGGCAAGCTGCACGGCCGGCGCGGTCTCGCCGGAGAGCACCGCCGAGCGGTAGACCAGCAGCAGCGCCAGCGGCCCCGGCCCGGCGGCCTGCATCGCCGTCTCAAGGGAAAGCGGCCCGCAGCCGGGGCACCACGCGAAGCCGCGCGGCAGCGCCCGCGGCGGCTCCGGTTCGACGGCGGCGCCCGCCTCCCGCGCGAGGCTGCGCAGCAGGTTCGTCAGGTTCTCCGGTCCGCCCGCGCGAAAATAGGCGTCGAGGCGCGCGCAGGTCTCGGGCGGCAGGGTTGAGAAGGCGTCGAGGCGCGGGTCCGGCCGGTCGTCGCCGGGCAGCACCGCGAGCCGCACGCCGTTGGCGCGCGCGGCGGCGGCGACGCGCTCGATGCCGTAACGCCAGTAATCGAGCCCGCCGAGGCAGCGGATGACGCAGACCTTCGCCCGGGCGATCACCGCATCGACGTAGAGATCGACCGACATCGGGTGGCGCAGTTGCGCCAGCTTGGCGAGCCGGAGCGAGGGCAGGCCGGGCTCGGCCGTGTGCGCCCGGGCGACGGCTGCGAGGTCCGTGTCGGTGAACGACAGAAACACGATCTCGCCCGGGCTCTGGCCGAGATCGACCGCCGCCTCGCCCTCGTCGAGGGAGACCGTATCGAGGCGGATCAGGTGCATGGCGCAGGCGCCCTCACGACTCCAGGCGGTTGCGAGCCGGCTGCGCCCGCTTGCGCCGGATGCGCCAGACCAGCCGCAGGAGCAAGATGGCCAAGAGGACGATCGGCAGCCAGGGCAGACTCGCGACCGTAAACCGCAGGGCGGTCGCCGCGCTCTCGCCGAGGATTGGGCCGCTGCGGGCCCAGACCTCCTGCACCGGCGCGAAGGCCCCGGCCCGCGCCTGACTGGCGCGGAAGTTCACCGTGACGATCTCGGTGTCCACGCGCTCGTCGAGTCCGCGGCGCGTCCCCTCCGACTCCTCGATCTGGCTCTGGACCTGCGCCAGCTCGCCCGCGATCTTGATGAGATCCTCGGCCCGGTTGTCCGGCTTCTCGGCGAGCGCGGTCAGGCGGGTGCGGTAGTCGTTGAGCTGGGCGAGCCGCCGGCCGGTATCGGCAATCGAGGCGGTCAGATCCTCGGCGCGGGTCGCCTGCTCGATCAAGGCGACGTCGCCCGCCGCCTCGCCCGGCAGGGGCGCGGTGACGAAGGCGACGTAAGGCGCGACCGCTTCGTGCGGCAGCCGCACTTGAATCTGCGCCTGCGGCGGGCGGGTGCCGCTGCCATCCCGGATCGAGGAATTCAGCAGCGTGCAGGTCGCGGCCTCGGCGAGGCAGCGGTCGCGGGCGGCGGCGAAATGCGGCGCCACCCGGTCCGGCGCGAGGCCGACGGTGAGGTCGTGGCGGTAGGCGAGCTTGGCCGCACTGCCCTCGCGCGCGGCGGAGACGAACGGGGCCGGAGCCGCCGCATCGGCCCCCTCCCTGCCCTGGCGCACTTCGCGCCGGGCATCGGAACAGCCGGCGAGGAGGGTGAGCGCGGCAACGGCCGCGAACAGACACCCGCGCGGCAGCCGACCTGCAGCCACGCCCCGGCTCATCCGCGCAGGGCGGCGGCGACCGCGTCCTGATCGAACCCTTTGAGGCCGATGACGACGAGGCGCCCGTCGCGGGGCTCCGAGCCCTTCCAGGGGCGGTCGTAGTGGGAGGCGACGCGCCGGCCAACACCCTGCACCACGAGGCGCATCGG
The DNA here is from genome assembly GCF_021117295.1 of Methylorubrum sp. B1-46. NCBI lineage: Bacteria > Pseudomonadati > Pseudomonadota > Alphaproteobacteria > Hyphomicrobiales > Methylobacteriaceae > Methylorubrum > Methylorubrum sp. B1-46. Next base: position 1,639,240 of record NZ_CP088247.1, read on the forward strand.
CTTGCCTTTCACCTCGACAAAGCCCTTGATCCGCAGCACACCCTCGGTCTCGGCCGCCTTTTCCACGCGGGCGGACAGGTCTTCCGGGCTGACGGCGACGCCGACCGGGATCGCGACGGATTCGAAGTCGTCGTGGTCGTGGTCCTCGCCTTCGCCGTGATGCGAGGGGCGGGCGTCGAGATCGTCCTCCGCCGCCGCCGCGATGCCGAGCAGCACCCGCGGATCGAGGCGGCCGTGCTCGGTCGCGACGATCTCGACGGCGCGCGGCAGGTGCGCCTCGATCTCGGTGCGGACCTTTTGGCGGCCCGCCTCGTCGAGCAGATCGGATTTGTTGAGCACCACGAGATCGGCGCAGAGGATCTGGTCCTCGAACACCTCCTCCAGCGGATTGTCGTGATCGACCGATTGGTCCGCCGCGCGCTGGTTGGCGAGCGCGTTCGGGTCTTCGGCGAACAGGCCCGAGGCGACCGCCGGGCCGTCCACCACCGCGATCACGCCGTCCACGGTCACCCGCGAGCGGATCGCCGGCCACTGGAAGGCCTGGACCAGGGGCTTGGGCAGCGCGAGGCCGGAGGTCTCGATCAGGATGTGCTCCGGCGGCTCGGGCCGGTCGAGAAGCTTTGTCAGCGCCGGCACGAAGTCGTCGGCGACCGTGCAGCAGATGCAGCCGTTGGGCAGCTCCACCACCGAATCCTCGTTGCAGCCCTCGATGCCGCAGGCGGCGAGAAACGAGCCGTCGAAGCCGAGATCGCCGAACTCGTTGACGATGATGGCGAGCCGGCGCCCGCCCGCATTCTCCACCGTGTGGCGCACGAGCGTCGTCTTGCCGGCGCCGAGGAAGCCGGTGACGATGGTGCAGGGGATCTTGTCGACGAGGCTCATGGGTCAGCGCGTCCGGTTCAGCGGCGGGATGCGGGCGACGACGCCCTTGCGGAACGCCTCCGGCCGCTCGCGCCAGGGCACGACGCCGTCGGGCGTCTCGAGGTAGCGGCGCAGGCCCGCGAGCAATGTGCGGGCCGAGGTCTCGGGATCTTCCAGGGCGTCGAAATCGCCGTAGACGTAGGTCCAGCGGTTCGGTGAGACGACGGCCACCGTGCAGGGCCGCTTGCAGACCGAGAGGCACTCGGCCCCCTCGATCGTCAGGCCCGGCACCGGTTCGCGTTCGGCCTCCGCCCGCAGCGCGGCCAGAAGCTTGGCCCCGGCGCGCGGCTCGGACGTGTCACCCGCCGCGCGGCAGGTGATGCAGACGGACAGGGTCGCGCTGTCGGGATCAGGCATGGGCGCGGGCGCCCGCCTCGCGGCCGAACAGCCTCCAGGCCCAGCCATAAGTGAGTCCGATCACCGCCCAGAACACGAAGCCGATGGCGAGCGAGCGCGCGGCGAACTGTGCGGCCGCGGCCGGCGGCACCTGCGAGGAGACGGTGTCGACCGATTGCGGCGCCCCGGCAAGGTGCGGCGCGACGATGAGGACGAGGCCGCCCAGGATCGTCAGCGGCACCCGCCGCACAGCGATCAGGTAGAGGCCGAGCCCTGTGGCGACCACCGTCATCAGCCACCACGACTGGCGCAGCACGAGCGGCGCCGCGCCCATGCCGGGCAGTTCCGGCGGCAAACCGATGGCGGGGGCGAGCGCCACCGCGAGGAAGCCCGCCACGCCGACGACGAGCCCGCTCTGCGGCGTCGGCTCACGGCGCAGAGCCAGCATCACCGCCGCCAGCAGCAGCGCGTAGCCGACACCGCCGACCAGCGTGGCCAGCCCGGTGAAAGCCATCCGCTGCAGGCCGGGCGCGGGCTGCCACTCGTCGGCCTTGTCATGGTCGTGACCGGCCCCGCCGTGGGCATGCTGCGAGGGTGCATGGGCCGGGACGATCAGGGACGCGAAGGGCGCGGAATCGCGGGAAGGCGCGAGGGCGGCATGCGCGCCCTCGCCCTCGTAGGTCTCCGCCTGAAGGATCAGCGGGGAGGTCAGCGCGAGCTGAAGGCCCGTCGCGACGACGGACGCGAGGAAGCCGGCGACGAGCGCCGCCGACAGCAATCGGGAAATCATGGAACCGCTTTGAGCCGCTGGAACGCGGATCAGTGGCAGGGGAAGTTCTGCGCGTGGCGGAAATCGTGCGCCGCGTTGTGCAGCACGGAGGCCGGGGCGAAGCCCGCCACGAAGACGAGACCGAGGCCGAGGAAGGCGGCAACGAGAAGCGCGCGGGCGCCCTCGGCGGAGCGGGCGGTGGCCTGGGTGTGAAGGGTCGCAGTCGTCATCGGGTCACGGGCTCCGGCCGCCCCACCGGCGGCGTTCGAGAACAAAAATCGTCGGACGGCAGGTCTCCTGGCTCGCGGCTGGTCTCGCGCCTGCCGCCTTCCCGGATCACCCGGTGGCTCGTGGCAGGAACTCGCCGCTTACAGTTGCGGGGGCAGCCGCGGAATCGAGGTTTCGGCAAAACCTCTCACCGCATTCCCTTTTCACCCCGTTGCCGGGGCACCGTCACCCGCCGCTTGTAACGCGGAGCGGCGGGCCTTGCAAAGCGCCATTGCGTGAACGGGCAGGCTCGGTGCAAACCGGCGGCCATGACGGATGCGGCGCCCGACCGGATGACGCTGGTGCTCGGCGGCGCGCGCTCGGGCAAGAGCGCCTATGCGGAGCGGCTGATCGAGGCTTGCCCCGCCCCCTGGCTCTACATCGCCACGGCGCAAGCCTGGGACGACGAGATGCGCGCCCGGATCGGCGAGCACCGGGCGCGGCGCTCGGATTCCTGGCACACCCTCGACGTGCCGACGGCCCTGCCGGAAGCGATTGCCGCCGCGACTGGACCGGTGCTGGTCGATTGCCTCACGCTCTGGCTCACCAACCTGCTCTTGGCCGAGGCCGATCTCGATGCGGCGACCGAGGCGCTGGCGCGGACCTGCGCCGCGGCACCGGGCCCGCTGGTGCTGGTGGCCAGCGAGGTCGGCCTCGGCATCGTGCCGGACAACGCGCTCGCCCGCCGTTTCCGCGATGCGGCCGGGCGGCTGCACCAGCGGCTGGCGCGCGAGGCCGACCGCGTCGTCCTCACGGTTGCCGGCCTGCCCCTGACGGTCAAACCCTCACGCGAGACTCCTTAGATGACCGAAGACGACGCGCGTCACCGCGAGAAGATGGCCAAGCGCAAGGCGGTGCAGGACGCCGAGGTTGCTTCCAAGAAGATCGAGAAGGGCCTGCTCATCGTCCATACCGGCCCCGGCAAGGGCAAGACGACGGCCGCGCTCGGCCTCGTGCTGCGGATGCTCGGGCGCGGGCACCGGGTCGGCGTGGTGCAGTTCATCAAGGGCGCCTGGGACACCGGCGAGGCCCGCGCGCTGAAGAACTTCGGTGACCAGATCGCATGGCACGCGCTCGGCGAGGGCTTCACCTGGGAGACGCAGGACAAGGCCCGCGACATCGCCGCCTGCCGCAACGCCTGGGAGACCGCCCGCGCGCTGATGGCGGACGAGACGATCCGTCTTCTCGTCCTCGACGAGTTGAACATCGCGCTACGCTACGATTACCTCGATCTCAACGCGGTGCTGGCCGACCTCGCCGCCCGACGCCCCGACCTCCACGTCGTCGTCACCGGCCGCAACGCCAAGCCGGCCCTGATCGAAGCCGCCGACCTCGTCACCGAGATGGGCAGCGTGAAGCACCATTTTTCCGCGGGGGTGAAAGCGCAGGAGGGGATCGAGTTCTAAGGTTGCGCGCGATTCCAGGCCAAAGCCAATCATACCGAATCCGGTTAATCCCTTCGGTAGGGCTGTCCCCCGTCATCCGGGGCCGCGCAGCGGAAGCCGGGATCCACCCGTGATGCGGGAGGCCCGGCGCCTGCGAGGCCAGTCGTGGATTCCGGGTTCGCCTGCGGCGCCCCGGAATGACGAAGGTCAACGCAAGGTCGAACTCTCCAAGCGGAAACAGTATCAGATCGACGTTGAAGGGCTGCTAAGTGGAAAGCAGCCCTTCCAGCTGGCCAGGACATTTTGGCGAAAAGCGCTTGCCTATTCTTCGCGCATTGATTCCCAAGTTTTTGGATAATATATTTGATCTGCAACCATGATGTGTCGTTGCAGATTTCTGTAGTGCGCCAAGCCTTTGCCTGAACTAGGCTGCGCGGACGTTCGCGAGAAACTGCTCCATTTCGACGCGTAGCGCATTGGATTGCCCTGCCAGGCCATTGGCGGCTGATGCAACGGCCTGAGCGGCGTGCCCGGCGCCCTCCGCCTCCTGCGCGACCTCGGCGATGTTCGTGGTCACCTCCGAGGTGCCAGCCGAGGCCTGAGCCATGCTTCGCACGATCTCCTGCGTCGTTACACCCTGCTCCTCAATCGCGGTCGCGATGTTCGTGGTCACGCCGCTCATGGACTGGATCTGACGGGCGATATCCTGGATTGCCTTAGCAGCGCCCGTGGTCGCTGCCTGGATCGCAGCGACTTGCTGGCCGATCTCGTCGGTCGCACGGGTCGTTTGGCTCGCCAACTCCTTCACCTCCGCAGCAACAACCGCGAAGCCGCGTCCGGCCTCACCCGCGCGCGCCGCCTCGATCGTGGCATTGAGGGCAAGCAGGTTGGTCTGACTCGCAATGTTCGAGACGAGACCGACGACGTCCCCAATGCGGGTCGCCGCCTGGGCAAGAGCCGCCATCGTCTCCTCGGTGCACGAGGCTGCCTGCACGGCAGAAGCCGACATCCCGGCGGCCTGCTCTACTTGGCGGCCGATCTCCTCGACGGTCGCGCCGAGTTCCTCCGCCGCGGCCGCCACGGCATTGACGTTGTCGGCTGTCTGATGCGCTGCGCCAGCCACACTGGTCGAACGCTGTGCCGTTCCGGCAACCGCGTTTTGCATCGTGGCAGCCGAGCCCTGCAAGTCTGCGACCGCTTGTGCGACGCTGGTGACGATGCCCCCAACGGAGCGCTCAAACCTGTCCGCGAGGTCGCGCAGCAAGGAGCGGCGAGCCTGCTCCTCACGCAAACGCGCGGCCTCCGTGGTCTTGAGTTGCTCGGCCGCTTCTTCCAGTGACATGTCTCGGATTGTCACCACTGCTCGGGCGATGTCGCCGATCTCGTCGGAGCGCCGGCTGCCAGGAACCTCTGCCAGCGCCTGCCGGGCCGCGAGCGCCTTTAGAGCCCGGGTGAGCGCATCAAGAGGTGTGACGATCGACCGGGCGAACAGCAGGCCGAGGATAGCCGTGCCGACAAGTACCGCCAGTGCGATGAAGGCAAGTGTCCGCGACAGGGTCTGTACGGCACCGATTGCCTCGGCCTCCGCCTGCTCGGCCACGACCGTCCAGGGCGCGCCGAGCACCGACACGGCGGCGCTCGCTGCCATGTGAGTGCCATCGGCGCCCGGGTAGGTGAAACTGCCGCCCACAAGTTGGGCTGCTCCCAACCCGAGGTCCGATATAGGCGCGCCAGCCTTCACACTGGGGTTGAGCGGCGGGTTTGAGCGTAGGCGCCCATCTGTGCCGGTCGCCAAGATCTGCCCGGTCTCACCGAGCCCTGCACGCTTCGTCAGCGTCCGATCGAACAGCGCCGGGGTGACGCGCAGCGCGACGAAGCCGATCCGCTCCGCGGCCTGGGCCGTGCCCATGGCGACGTTGGCGCGCTTGGTCATCGCGCGGCCGATAAAGGCCGAGGGACCCGTGCCGACCGGGTATGACGCGAAATCCTCGAACGTGGTTGCTGCCGGATCCTGCCCCTTCAGACGTTCGACGAGACGGGCGAGGCCGGTTCCCTTGAGGTTCGGATCATCGAGCGACTTGGCAAAGTCTTCGCCTTTGGTCGTCGTGTAGACGATGCGGCCACTCTCATCGAGGAATATCAGGTCCGCATAACCTGGCTCGGCCACGATTCGGCGGGCTACCTCCTGCACCTTGGCGTGACGGCGCCCGTACATTGCTGTTGTCGGTGTGCTGTCGAGTGCAACCCGCGCCTCGACGGTTGCTGGCGATCGGAAAGCTTCGACGATCCCGGTGAAGTCGGGCTTGGCTGGGTCAAGGTTCTCGATGAGATCAGGGAAGTTCGAGACGATTTGGGGGTGTCCAGCTGCGGCCAGGAAATCTGCCTGCATGCGGTCCGCTACCAGCTCGATGCCGTCGCGCCGGGCCGCAGCTGCCAGTTCAAGGCGCGCACCTGCCGCCTCAATGAGGCCGGACTTAGCGGACGACCAACTGAAGCCGCCCATGGCCGCAGCGCTGATAAGGGCAAGACCGATTGTCGTTGCAGGCAGCCGGATCCCGAGCCGGGATGCGTTGATCATGGTGTTGCGTCTCGACGGCATACTCAAGAGATCGCTGGAATGCCCAGTCGACTCTTAACTTTCGTTTAAGTTGCATAAAATTACGCATCGCCTGCATAGATACATCACTGCTGAACGTTAGGCGCCGAATGCATAATCAGGCTGCGACTTTCCGGCCCTGCGAAATGACGCTCAGCCGTAGCGCGCAGTCTATCCGTAAGCCCAGTCCCAACTCAGCCCAGACCTTCAAGGACCTGATGCACACGCCTGAAGTACGGCCTCCTGATAGCGTAGGGAGGGCAGCTTAAGGTCGAAAGCGGCTAGGTCTTAGAGGCTGTTATGAACCGGCTACGAGTAGAGCAGCCTTCCTGAGCATGAGGCAGACGAAGGCGACGAGGTGCAGGTCTGCCAATGTGCTTGCATATCGCTCGTAGTCTTTGACGAGCCGGCGGAAGCGGGTGGCCCAGGCGAAGGAGCGCTCGACGACCCAGCGCCGGGGCAGCAGCACGAAGCCGCGCTTGGCCTCGGGCAGCTTCACGACTTCCAGGTCGATGCCGTGCTTGCGCGCGGCTGTGGCCGCCTTGTCGCCGGTGTAGCCCTGATCGACGAAGGCGATCTCGACGTGATCGTCAGTGACCGCCTGCACGGCCTTGGCCAGATGCTCGACCTGAGCACGGTCATCAGTGTTGGCTGGCGTGACGTGCAGAGCCAGAAGATGGCCGAGCGTGTCCACCGCCATGTGCAGCTTCGAGCCCTGCTTGCGCTTGGCCCCGTCGTAGCCGGCCCGCTCGCCGCTCTCGGGCGTCGCCCGCAGCGTGCGGCTGTCGAGGATGGCCGCCGAGGGCTCGGCCTTGCGCTCGGCCGCCAAGCGCAGAACGGCGCGAAGGTCCTCCGCCAGTTGCTCGAAGCAGCCCGCCGACAGCCAGCGTTGCGCCTGCTGGTAGACCGCCGCCCACGGCGGCAGGTCGTGGGGCATCCAGCGCCACGGCGCGCCTGTCTTCACCACGTAGCGCAACCCGTTGAACACTTCCCGCAACGGATGCGCGCGTTGGCCCGCATCCTCGCGCACCAGCGTCAGATACGGAGCGACCAACGCCCATTCGTCGTCGGACACATCGGACGGGTAGGCTTTCCGGGACTGGCTCATGACCCATCATCTGAGCCGCCCAGCCGATAGGTCCATAACAGCCTTTAGGGGCAAGCTAATTCAGTAGAGACCTTGAAAGCCAGCCATGGAGATCCGCCTGATCCGCATGGGTGTCGACCTGACCGAGGCGTTACGAGAAATCAGCCGGCTCCGTGGGCCCTGCGGGAACGCCGGAGGGCGACAAGCTCGATGTCCTGGCACGCCGGCGGGCGCCTATGAGCGGGCACAGCCTCTGGTGCCGGAGAGCGATCCCGTCGAGATCCTTCACTTCGCCATCGGCGAGAGGGGATGGTCACAGGCCGAGGGGGCCGGGCTTCTCGGCGCCCGCGCGCAGGCCTCCGAGATCCTGAACCGCAAACATCCGCTCAGCCTGGAACAGATCCGACGGATCGCGGAAGGCGTGGCAGCTGCCGATCGCCGCTCCGGCGAGACCGTATCGCCTCAAGCGGGACGCGGCCTGAGCCGCGTCCCTCACCCGTCGAGAATCAATACTCGATGATGTCTTCGAGCGCGTAGTGCTTCACCGTCTTGCGGTTGGCGATCAGCTCGTCGATCGTCGGCTCGCCCTTCATGGCGCGGGCGATGGCGAGCTTCGTCGCCTCGTAGTTGGTGCGGTAGAGATCCTTGCGGTCGAGGTTCTCGTCCTTGGCGCAGCGCTCGTCGAGCCAGATCGTGATGATCATGCACAGCTCGTCGAGCCCGTCCTTCGGCAGGATGCCCTCGATCACGCAATCGATGATCGCATCACCCGTGGCCGCCTGGACCACGCCGCCGAGAAGCTCGGCATATTCGGCGGTGTGGATCGTGACCTTGGTGGTCATGATCGTGGCGGGGCGCACGAGCTGGTTGAGGTCGCGCACCACGAACATGCGGGTGTGGCCCTGCACCTGCCCCAGCATGCTCGCGAAGCCGTGGCCCACGGGCCCGCGGGTGGAGCCGATCAGCACCTCCGGCATCGCGTCGGTGAACTGCCCTTCGGCCGCGAGCACGGTCGCCTCGCCGGTGCGGAACCAGATCTCGGACATGTCGGTCATCCCATGATGGTGTGAGGTCGCGCCCGGCGGGCGGTCGGCGCGCAGACACCATCCCCGGCCGCCCGCGTCAATCGCCTGTCGGCGCATCGGCGACCGGCCTGCGGTTCGCCTTGGCGGCTCTCGGCGGGACCGCGCCCGCCGCCTTCCGGGCCGGATGTCCCGCTGAAGCGGCGCCCCTGGTCTGCGACCGGAAAATCGCCCATGTAAAATTGCTCGTGCCAGGATCGCACGAGACCGGAAGGACCGATTCGATGAGCGAGCCCGGCCAGGGCGACCGACGAGGCGAAAGGCAAGGCGACAGGCGCGGCGAGCGGAGCGGCCGGGAGGCGGGCTGGAGCCTGTCCGCCACGCCGGAGGGCGAGGGCGTGCGCCTGGAACTCGGCCTGCCCGATCTCGGCGGCCGCCCCGTCACCGCGGTGATCCGCCTCGACCGCGGCGAGGCGCGGGCCTTCGCCCGGGCGCTGCTGGCCGCGGCGGGCGATGCGACCGAGCGAACCTTCGTCGAGCCCGACCGCTGATCTTATCAGCGCTGCGTGCGCCGTCCGGGCAGGCGCGGCACCACCGTGCCGCGCGGCTCCACCGGCGCATCGCAGGCGTAGGCGAACTCGGTCTGCAGGTCGCTGAACACGGTCTCGCCGGTGATCTTGCAATCCTCGCGCACGGTCTCGTCGAGATAGGTGCGCGCCGCGGTGCGGAAGCGCGCGGCGCGGGTCTCGGCGGGCGGACGGCCGGCGCCGAGGCTGCCGACATCGCAGCCCGTGACCTCGCGCAGGGCGTTCGAGACCACCAGAACCCGGCGGCGCTGGCGGTTGTCGTAGATCTCGTAGGGCTCGTTGCAGCCGATGGTGACGACCTGCGGCACCTGGGAGACATAGGTCTGGGAGATGTAGCCGAAGCCGGTGCAGCCCGAGACAGACAGGCTGACGCCCAAAGCGAGCGGGAGCGCGAGTCGCCGAACTGTCGTCGCCATCTGCCGCCTCATACCCGCACCCATCGGCCGCCCGTCAAAAGGGGCGGGAACCGGCGCATTGAAACAGTCCAGCTTGCCCGGTCAAGCCAGCGGCGGCGCGATGGGTCCCGCGCGTGTCCCATGCAGGCCGGACTTCGAACCCGACGCCGGAGGGCAAGCCCGAGGATACCACCCGGCACCGTCGGCCTCCGTCACCATCGTCCCTCCGGCACGACCCGCGACCGAAATCGCCACCACGTTCGAAGGCTCAAGATAATCCTTCGTCTTCGCGCAAGTCCTGCGGGAGCGATCTCTCCGACTGCACGAAATAAACGGATGATTATTCCGTTGACCCGGCGCGCTCGTCACGGCGACATTGATGTGCGGTTCGACCTCGACAGCACGCATCCGGAACAGCCTCGCGAACGGGACTGATCTGAGGCGGGCGATTAAAGAGGACGGACGGCCTCAACCTTCCCGAAAACGTTCTCCCGGAGTCCCCGCGGCTCCGAACGACCTCGGCTGCCCATTCCGGAGCTTGTCCCGTGCTGCGCAAATCCGCCTTCCTGCTCACGATCGCCGCGGGCCTTCTCGCACCGACAGGCCTGTGCGCCGCGCCGGACCCGGCGGCCAAGGCTTCCAAGGACAGCACCGCCAAGGACAGCGCCGCCAAGCCGGGCGCGGCGCAGGACAGCCCTCTCGTCTCGACCGAGTGGCTGGAGAAGAACCTCGATGCCAAGAACGTCCGCATCGTCGAGGTCAGCGTCGAGCCGGGCGTGTTCGAGCGCGGCCACATTCCCGGTGCCCAGAACGTCGCCTGGCACACCGACCTCGTCGAGACGGTGAGCCGCGACATCGCCGGGCCGGAGAAGTTCACCGCCCTCGCCCGTCGCCTCGGCATCGACCGGGACACGACCGTGGTGCTCTACGGCGACAACAACAACTGGTTCGCCGCCTGGGGCGCCTGGGTGCTCGCCCAGTACGGCCTCGTCGATAACGTCAAGCTGCTCGACGGCGGACGCAAGAAGTGGGAGGCCGAGAAGCGTCCCTTCGACACCCGCACGACTGAGGTCGCCCCCTCGGCCTTCACGGCGCAGGCGCCCTCGGGCAAGCTGCGGGCGCGCTTCGCCGACGTGCTGGCGGTGGCCAAGCGGGAGCGGGACGAGCAGATCCTCGACATCCGCTCGCCCGACGAGTTCAGCGGCAAGGTCATCGCTCCCGCCGGCATCCAGGAACTGGCGATCCGCGCGGGCCACATCCCCGGCTCGGTCAATGTCCCCTGGGCCAAGGCTGTGAACCCGGACGGCACGCTCAAGTCCAAGGAGGAGCTGAAGGCGCTCTACGCGGCGGCCGGCATCGACGGACGCAAGCCGATCATCACCTCCTGCCGCATCGGCGAGCGTTCGAGCCATTCCTGGTTCGTGCTGAGCCGCATCCTCGGCTACGACGCGCGCAACTACGACGGCTCCTGGACCGAGTACGGCAACGCGGTGGGCGTGCCGGTGGTCAACCTCGCCGGCACCGTCTGGGGCGGCAAGTGAGCGCCGGACCCGCGGGGGATGCACTGCCTCTCCCACCCCGAAGCGTGGGCGCGCCCGGAGCCGGGCGCGCTCTTCCCGTTCGGGCAGCCCTTCCCGTTCGGGCGGCTTTTGCCGCGCTCATCGCCACCGGGCTCGCGGCGGCGTCCTGGCGCCTCTCGGGCGAGCCCGGCGGCGCGCGCCTGGCCCTGTCCCTCGTCTTCGGTGCGCTGTTCGGCCTTGTGCTCCAGCGCAGCCGCTTCTGCTTCTACTGCCAGTGGCGCGACTACCTGGTCGCGGGCGACCCGCGGGGGATGCTCGGCATCCTGGCGGCGCTCGCGGCCGGCGCGGCGGGCTACGCCGTGGTGCTCGGCGCCTGGATGCCGGATCCTTCGGGCACCCGCCTGCCGCCGGACGCGCATATCGGTCCCGTGGGGCCGGTGCTCGCCCTGGCCGGGCTTGCCTTCGGCGCTGGCATGGCGGTGTCGGGCTCCTGCATCAGCGCCCATCTCTACCGCCTCGGCGAGGGCTCGCCAACGGCGCCCTTCGCGCTGCTCGGCACCGGACTCGGCTTCGTCCTCGGCTTCGCGAGCTGGAATCCGCTCTATCTCGCCAGCCTCTCCGAGGCGTCCGTGCTGTGGCTGCCGCGCCATCTCGGCTACGGCTTCAGCCTCGTGCTCACGCTGGCCCTGCTCGCCGCCCTGGCCTGGCCGCTGCTGCGCCGGCTGCCCGAGCCGGAGGCGCCGACCCGGCGCGATCCCTTCCACGCGGTGTTCGTGGCCCGCTGGCCGGTCTGGCTCGGGGGTCTCGCGGTCGGGGCGCTCGGGACGCTCGCCTATTTGCGGGTCGGCCCCCTCGGCGTCACCGCGGAGATCGGCGGTCGCTCGCGGCAGGCGGCGGGCGCGCTCGGCCTGCTGCCGGAGCGGCTGGAGGGCCTCGACACGTTTCGGGGTTGCGCCACCGCCGTGCGCGATGCGCTTCTCACGCCCAACGGCCTGTTCATCGGCGGCCTCGTGCTCGCCGCACTGGCCGCCGCCCTCGTCGCCGGTCAGTTCCGGCCCGTTCTGCCGACGCGGGGCCAGATCGTGCGCGGGTTGGGCGGCGGCGTGCTGCTGGGCTGGGGCGCGATGACGGGGCTCGGCTGCAGCGTCGGCACGCTGCTGTCGGGCATCATGGCCGGCGCCGTCTCGGGCTGGGTGTTCGGCGTGACGATGTTCGCCGGAGCGGCGGGAACGCTGTGGCTCGGGCGGCGCCTGGGATGGCTCGCCTGACGCCGCTCGCGTCTTCCGTTCCCGGTCTCGATCCGCGATGATCCGCGCCTGAACTGGAACGACGTCCTCGCCGTCGGCCTGGCGCTGCCGGAGATGGAGGCCGCGACCTCCTACGGCACGCCCGCGCTCAAAGTCCGCGGCACGCTCGTGACGCGCCTGCGGACCGAGGACGATAGTCTCGTCCTCCTCGAAGTCCCGCCGGACGAGCGCGACATGCTGATCGCCGCCGATCCCGAGACCTTCCACATCACGCCCCATTACGAGGGGCACGCGATCGTCCTCGCGCGGCTGGCGGCCCTGGAGCCGGAGCGGCTCCGGCCCTTCCTCCTGCGCCGCTGGCGGGCGGTGGCACCCAAACGCCTCGTTGCGCGCTTCGAGACTGTGCAGGTGGAGGCGTGAGGCGCCGGCCCGTCGCGCGCGGCATCCCTACCCGCGTGAGATGATCTCGCGGATGCGCAGGCCGAGCGTTTCGACCACGAACGGCTTGGTCAGCACCGCCATGCCCGGTTCGAGCTGGCCGTTGCCCACCGCCGCGTTCTCGGCGTAGCCGGTGATGAACAGCACCTTGAGATCGGGGCGGGTGACGCGGGCGGCATCGGCCATCTGGCGGCCGTTCATGCCGCCGGGGAGCCCGACATCGGAAATGAGCAGGTCGATGCGCACGTCCGATTGCAGCACTTGGAGGCCCGAGGCGCTGTCGGCCGCCTCGATCGCGGTGTAGCCGAGATCCTCCAGAACCTCGGTCACCAGCATCCGCACCGTCGGCTCGTCATCGACCACGAGCACCGTCTCACCCTGCTCGGCGCGGGGCGCGTCAACCAGGGCTCCGAGCGCGTCCGGCGACTCGGCCTCGCCGTGGAAGCGGGGAAGATAGATGCAGACCGTCGTGCCCTGGCCGACCTCCGAGTAGATCCGCACCTGCCCGCCGGTCTGCTTGGCGAAGCCGTAGATCATCGACAGTCCGAGCCCGGTGCCCTGCCCGGTGGGCTTGGTCGTGAAGAACGGGTCGAACGCCTTGGCCCGGACGTCCGGGCTCATGCCGGTGCCGGTATCGGTCACGCACAGCGAGAGATAAGGGCCGGGCATCACCTCGTGCTGGCGCGCGGCGCGCGGATCGAGCCACGTGTTGGCGGTCTCGATGGTGATGCGCCCCCCCTCCGGCATCGCGTCGCGGGCGTTGATGCAGAGGTTCAGGAGCGCGTTCTCGAGTTGCGGCGGATCGACCAGGGAGGGCCAGAGCCCGGCCGCGCCGACGACATCGATGGTGATGGTGGGGCCGACCGTGCGGCGGATCAGATCCTCCATCCCCATCACCAGCCGGTTCACGTCGGTCGGCCGCGGGTCGAGGGTCTGACGCCGTGAGAAGGCGAGCAGGCGATGCGTCAGCGCGGCGGCGCGCTTGGCCGCTCCCTGAGCAGCGCCCATGTAGCGATCGACATCCTTGAGCCGCCCTTGGGCAATGCGGGTCTGCATCAGCTCCAGGCTGCCCGAGATGCCGGCGAGCAGGTTGTTGAAGTCGTGGGCGAGCCCGCCGGTGAGCTGGCCGACCGCCTCCATCTTCTGGCTCTGGCGCAGGGCCTCCTCGGCCTCGGCCAGAGCGCGGGCCTGCTCCCGGATCGCGGTCACGTCGCGCACCGAGGCGTAGATGAGGCCCTGGCGCGGCACGGTGTTCCAGGAGAACCAGCGGTAGCCGCCGTCGCGGGCGCGGTAGCGGTTCTCGAAGCCGAGCTGCATCTCGCCGCGGGCGAGGGCGGCGGCGGCCTCACGCGTCCGCTCCCGATCGTCGGGGTGGATGAAGTCGAGGAAGGGGACCGCCTTCAGCTCGGCCTCGCTCCAGCCCAGCGTGGCGCTCCAGGCCGGGTTGAGGCTGACGAAGCGGCCCTCGAAATCGGCCACGGCCAGAAGGTCGCTCGACGCCTGCCAGATCTGGTCGCGCTCGGCGGTGCGCGCGGCGACCTGCTCCTCCAGCGTCTCGTTGAGCCGGCGCAGGAGCACGATCGCCCGGTCGCGCTCCTCCGCCACGGCGCGGCGCTCCTCCACGTCGATGAGGACGCCGGGGAAGCTCAGCGGCGTGCCGTCGGGGCCGTGATCGACCCGGCCGTTGGCCTCGATCCAGTAATAGCGCCCGTCGGCCCGCCGCACCCGGTACTGGTGAGCGTAGGCGCCGCCGCGTGCGATGGCGGCGTTGATCGCCTCCGCCAGCGCCGCCTTGTCGTCGGGATGAACCGTCTCGACCACCTGGGCGAGGCTTAGGCCCTCGCGGCCGAGCGCCGGATCGAGGCCGAAGGCGCGGGCGAAGGCCTCGTCCACGGTGAAGCGGTCGGTCGTCAGATCCCAGAGCCACGTGCCGACGATGGCGCCGGCCGAGAGCGCGAGCTGGACCCGCTCGGCGTTCACGCGGGCGAGCGCCTCGCTCTCCCGCAGCCGCCGCTCGACCTCGATCCGCTCGGTCACATCGAGTTCGGCCACCACGCCGCCGACGATGGCGCCCGCGCGATCGCGGATCGGCGCGGCGTTGTTGAGGAAGAGCCGCCGCCCGCCGCCGTCGAACCGCTCGATCTCCACGAGTTCGCCGCGCACGGTCTCGCCGTTGAGGAGGGCGCGGGCCATGCCCCATTCCTCGGCGCTCAGGCGTTGGCCCGTCTCCGGCCAATAGCCGACCCACTCGCCGTAGCCCTCCCAGTTCGCGGTTTCCGGCGGCACGCCCCAGAGCTCGCGGTTGGCGGGGTTGTCGCGCACGATCCGCCCGTCGGCATCGGCGATGATGACGCCGACGGGCAGCCCCTCCAGGGTCGCCGTGAGGAAGGATTCGCTGCGGCGCAGGGCCGCCTCGCTCTCCCGCTGCCGAGCTTCGGTGCGGACGCGCTTGGTCGTCTCGTTGGTGAAGATGAAGAGGCCCGCGACGCGGCCCTCGCCGTCGAGAACCCGCGAGTAGGAGAAGCTCCACCACGTCTCGGCCTCGCCCCGATCGGTGGCGAGCTTCCACGGCAGGTCCTCGAAGCGGCGGCTTTTTCCGGCGAAGGCGTCGTCGATGATCGGCTTGGCCTGGTCCCAGCCATCCGCCCAGACCCGGTCGAAGCGCTCGCCCATGGCCCAGGACAGGCGCGGGCCGAGCAGCGGGAAGTAGGTGTCGTTGAAGAAGAAGTGTAGATCCGGCCCCCAGGCCAGGATCATGCTCTCGGGCGAGTTCAGGATGAGGCTGAGCGCGGTGCGCAGCGATTCCGGCCAAGTCTGCGGCGGGCCGAGGGGATGATCCGTCCAGTCGCGCTCGGCGATCATGCGGGCGGCTTCACCGCCGCCGGCCAGGAACGGAGGAAAGTCGGTCATGCCCGACCGGCTTTACACAGGTGAAGCCCGGTCAGACAGGGCCATCTCAGGTCAGGCCGCGCGCCCGCGCCGTCCCTCCACCAGCCACATCGCCAGCACGGCGGCGGCGAGCGCCACCAGTGCCCACAGGCCGATGCCGAGGGGATAGACCTCGACGCCGCGCACGGTGGCGCTGTCGCTCGGGCGGAAGCCGATCCAGTCGGCGCCGCCGAGCCGACCGCCGCGGGTGATCTGGAGCCGCGGCACGTCGAGACCGCCGCCCGCCGCCGCCACTCGGCGGATCGTACCGCCGGAGCCCTCGGCCACGCCCTTCAGCCGCTCGGTGTCACTGAACACGTCGGCGAGTTCGCGCGGGTTGGCCGGCCCGACGCTGACGAAGGCCACGAGGTTGCCGGAGCGGATGGTGTGAAGCCCGAGGCTCTCCGCCTCGAAGGTCGCGGTGAACAGGCCGGTCTCGGCCTTGGTCAGGTCGAGACTCCGCTCCTTTCCCGTCGGGCCGGTGATCGTGACGGGGCCGGCTTCCTCGGCCATAGTCTGGCGCTCGATGCGGACCTCGCGGCCGCGTCCCGTGGTCTGCGCGCGCAGGGCCTCCTCTTCGAGAGCCGGCTCCTTCATCAGCCAGTGGGCGAGGCGGCGCAGCAGGTCGAGATAGGGCCCGCCCTGCTGGTAGCCGCGGGCCCAGAGCCAGGCCTGATCCGACAGCATCAAGGCGACGCGGCCCTTGTCCTCGCGGGACAAAGCCAGGAGCGGCAGGCCGTTGGCGCCGGACAGGATCGGCTGCACGCCCGGCCGCGTCTGCGCCGAGACGATGCGCAGCCAGTCGCCCCAGGCCGGAGGGTTGGCCTCGGAGCCCGGCAGCGCCCGCGTGACGGGGTGGCGGTGGCCGGTCTCGGTGAGCGCGGCCTTGAAGGGCTGCTCGACGACCTTCATCGAGGGGTCGCCCGGCAGGATCGTTGCCAGCCGGGTGCGGGCGAGACTGGCGGGGCCGGCGAATTCCGGTCCGGCGGCGATGAGCAGCGCCCCGCCCTCGCGCACGTAGCGGACGATGTTGTCGAAATAGGCCTGCGGCAGCACGCTCTGGTTGGCGTAGCGGTCGAAGATGATGAGGTCGAAATCCTTGATCTTCTGAACGAACAATTCGCGGGTCGGGAAGGCGATCAGCGAGAGTTCGGAGATCGGCGTGCCGTCCTGCTTCTCCGGCGGCCTGAGAATCGTGAAGTGGACGAGATCGACGGAGGCGTCCGACTTCAGCAGGTTGCGCCAAGTGCGCTCGCCCTGGTGCGGCTCGCCGGAGACCAGCAGCACCCTGAGTTTTTCGCGGATACCCTCAATGGGGAGCACCGCGCGGTTGTTCACCGTGGTGAGTTCGCCCGGCAGCGGCTCGACCTCGATCTCGACCACGTTCGGGCCGCCATGCTCGATATGCGTGGTGAGCGAGAACGGCACGCCGGTCGCGATGCTCTGCCGGTCGATCTCCTCGCCGTCGCGGCGCACGGTGACGGTCGCCGTGCCGGTGCCGCCGCGCTCCATCACCTCGCCGCGCAAGGTCACGTCCTTGCCGACGATACCGAAGCGGGGGGCCTCCAGCATCTTGATCTGACGGTCGCGCTCGTCCGGCCGGCCGGTGACGAGGACGTGCAGCGGCGCCTTGAGCCCGAGGGCGCTGAGCGAGGCGGGGATGTCGTGCACCACGCCGTCGGTGAGCATCACCACGCCGGCGATCCGCTCCGGCGGCACGTCGGCGAGCGCCTGGGTCAGCGCGGTGAACAGCTTGGTGCCGTCATCGCCCTCCGAGCCCTGCGCGTCGCCGACTTCGATGAAGCGGGGCTCGATGTTCGTGAGCGTGCCGAAGCGGCGTTCCAGCTCGGCCTTGACCGCATCGGTCATGGCCGGGCGATCGCCGAGCGTCTGCGAGCCGGAGCGGTCGACGACGATGGCGGCCACGTCCTTCACCGGGTCGCGGTCCTCGCGCACCAGCGAAGGGTTGGCCAGCGCGAGCACGACGAGGCCGAGGGCCACCGTCCGCAGCAGAGCCGTGCGCCCGCGGGCGAGCACGGCGACGACCGCGAGGATCGCGGCGAGCACACCGAAGGCGGCGAGCACCGGCCAGGGGACGAGGGGGGTGAAGCTGAGGCTCAGCATGGGCTAGGGCCTCCTGTGATGAAGCGTAAAAACCCTCTCCCCACGTGCGAGGAGAGGGGAAAACACGAGAGAAACGGCGCAGCCATCACTGTCCCAACCGCTCCAGCAGGGCCGGCACGTGGACCTGATCGGCCTTGTAGTTTCCGGTCAGCGTGTAGATCACGATGTTGATGCCGCCGCGGAACGCCATCTCGCGCTGCCGCTGGTCGCCGTTCACGGGATAGAGCGGCTCGCCGTTGCGACCGAGCGCCCAGGCGGCCGCGAGGTCGTTGCCGGTGATGATGATCGGGGTGACGCCATCGCCGGCGCGCGCCGGGCGGCGCTCGCCGCCCTCGCCTGCGGGGGGAATCGTCTCGACCCAGGTCTGGCCTGTGCCGTAACGGCCGGGGAAGGCATCGACGAGGTAGAACGCCTTGGTCAGCACGTGGTCCTGCGGCACGGGCTCGAGTTCCGGCACTTCGAGGGTGGCGAGCATCTTGCGCAGATACGCCGTCTCCGGGGTCGGCGGACCGCCCGCGCGGGCGGTCTGGGCATCGCGGGTGTCGAAGATCACGGTGCCGCCGTTCCTCATGAAGGCGTCGATCTTGCGGATCGCCGCCTCGCTCGGCTGCGGGCGCCCAGCCACGATCGGCCAGTAGATCAGCGGGTAGAAGGCGAGTTCATCCTTCTCCAGGTTCAGGCCGGCGGGCTCGCCCGGCTCCAGGGCGGTGCGGGCGGCGAGCATCTGGCTCAGGCCCGACAGGCCAGCGCGACTCGCGGCATCGGTCGCCGCGTCGCCCGTGACGACGAAGGCGAGCCGCGTGGCGAGCGCCGATTCGATGCCGTTCGGCCGGTTGGCGGCCGGCTCCTGCGCCCGCACCGGCAAGGGGGTGCAGGCCAGCGCGAGGCCGACCAGCACCGGCAGAAGCAGGGCGGCCGGCGCCGCCTTCCCGGCTGAACCTCGGCTCAAACTGCGAAAAAAGCCGCCGAGCCAGAGGCCGGCCAGCGTGTCGAGGGCGAGCAGCGCCAGGGCGAGGCTGAACAGGAACGCGCGCAGGTCGAGCGTCTCGGCGCCCGCGAGCGAGCCCATCCGAGCGCCCCTGAGGCCGGTGAGATCGAGGGGTTCGAGTTTATCGCCCGGCACCAGCGCGTTGACCGCGATGCCGCCCTCCGCCGTGCCGTAGAAGCCCGGCGGATGCTCGGGGCCGGCGCGGTCGGCGAAGTCGGCGGGCACGGCGGTGGCGCTCGCCGGGGGGGAGCCGAGCGCGCCGAAACCATCGAGGGTCAGGCGCGGGGCGAGCAGCGCGGCTTTCGCCTGCCGCCCGTCGCCCTCGCCGAGCTTGGCCGAAGGGCCGGCGAGCCCGACCACCCGGCGCAGCATGTCCACGAACAGCCCCGAGAGCGGCAGGTTCGACCATGTGGTGTCGGCGGTCACATGGAACAGAACCACGAGCCCTTGCCCGCGCTTGCCCGCCGTGACGATCGGGGTGCCGTCCTGCAGTGCCGCCCAGGTCTTGCCCGGCAGATCGCCGTCGGGCTCGGCCAGAATCTGGCGGCGCACGCCGATATCGGCGGGCGGGTTGAGGCCGGCGAACGGGCTCTCGGGGGCGAAGGCGGCGAGCGTCTTCGGCCGGTCCCAGGACAGGGTGCCGCCGAGCGAACGCCCGCCCCGGCGCAGGCGCACCGGCACCAGCGGATCGTTGCCGGCGGCGAGCCGCGGCCCGGCGAAGCGCAGGAGCAGCCCGCCCTCGTCCACGAATTTTTCCACCCGCGCGAGGGTGCGCTCGTCGAGGGCGCCGACATCGGCCAGCGCCAACACCGAGACCTGATTGTCGAGCATCTCGCCGATGGATTCAGCCGTGCCCTGGCCGGGGCGGGGCTGCTGCACGTCGGCGAAGGGGGTCAGCGCCTTGGCGAGGTAGTAGGTCGGCGCGAGCAGCGGCTGAGCCTGATCGAGCGTGCCGCCGAAAACGAGGCCGACCCGACGGCGCTTGCCGCGCTCGTCCATCAGCACCACGGCGCCGGCCGAGCGCTCGCCTTCGATTTCCAGGCGGGCGATGGCGTTGCGCAGCTCTACCGGCAGGTCGAAGCTGACGCTCGTCGCCCGCGCCTCGGGCGGGAGCGTGAACCGGCTCTCGGCGAGCGGCAGGCCCTTCTGATCGAGGGCCCGCACCAGCCCGGTATCGCGGCCATTGGCTTCGGCCCGCAGCACCTGCGCCGAGAGTTTTTCGCCCGGCTGCACCGGCGAGCCTTCGAGGGCCAGCGCCGGGGCGCGCTCGGCCTTCAGCACGGATACCGCGCTGCCGTGGCGGCTCGCCCGTTCGCCGAGCCCTGTCGCGAAATCGCCGCTGCCCGCGCCGCGCACGCCGTCGCTGATCCAGACGATCGAGGCGCCGGGCATCCGCTCCAGGAAGGTACCGATCGAGGCCAGATGCGCGTCACGGTCGCCGAGATGCGGGCGCGGCTGGATCGCCCGCAGGCGTTCCAGGGCCGCGGCCGGGGTCTTCGCCTCGAAGGGTGCGGGCGCCTCGGCGCTCGCGACCAGGGCCACCGGACGCCCATCACGCGCGGCGGCCTCGATCTCGTCGGTGGCCGCGCGCAGGCGCTCGCGCCAATCGTGGGCGGCGACGACCCCGTTGTCGAGGATGAGGAGAAGGGGGTTGCGTCCCGCGGCGGCGCCGATGCCGCCGGGATTCCACACCGGTCCCGCCACCGCGAGGATCAGGCAGGCGGCGGCCAGGATGCGTAAGACCAGCAGCCACGGCGGGGTGCGGGCCGGAGTCTCGCGCTTCGGCAGCAGATCGGCCACCAGCGCCAACGGCGGGAAGGCGATGCGGCGCGGGCGCGGCGGCGTGACCCGCAGCAGCACCCACAGCGCCGGCAGCGCGACGAGGGCGGCCAGCGCGAGAGGGGCGGCGAAAGTGAGCGGAATCCCGAGCAATGCGGTTCGCCTTTCAGCCGAGCCCGCGCGCGGCGGCGACAAGAGTGAGGACGCGCAGGGCCGCCTCGCTCGCCGGCCGGTCGGTGCGGTGGATCGTCAACGTCCAGCCCCGCTGCCGGGCGATCTCGGACAGGCCGTCGCGGTGCGCCGCGATGCGGCTCCGGTAGGTCTCGCCCCAGGCGCCCGCCTCGCCGATATCGAGGCTCGCTCCGCTTTCCGGATCGTGCAGCACGGCCTGGCCGGTGAAGGGGAAGGTCTCCTCCACCGGATCGACCACCAGCACGAGGTGGCCGCGGTTGCCGTGGACGGAATTGGCCTGCACCGACTCGCGCACCCGGTCGAGGGGAGTGAGAAAGTCGCTCACCAGCACGGCCTCGTCGAAGCGGCCGGGCCGCGCCGGCGGCGGCAGGTCCTGACTCAGCCCGGCCCGGTCGTTGACCAGCGCCTGGGCCAGGGTCTCGACGATGCCGCGCGCGGCCGTCGCGCGGGTGAGCCCGAGCAGGCCGACGCGCTCGCCGCCCTCCACGAACGTGTCGGCGAGCGCCAGCCCGAGCACCAGGGCCCGCTCGACCTTCGAGGTCTGGGCCAGGTCCGAGGCGAAGCCCATCGAGGCGGAGCGGTCAATCCAGATCCAGATGTTGTGGGCGGCCTCCCACTCGCGCTCGCGTACGTAGAGCCGGTCGTCGCGGGCCGAGCGGCGCCAGTCGATGCGTGCCGCCGCCTCGCCGGTGACGAAGGGGCGGAACTGCCAGAAGCTCTCGCCCGGCCCGGCGCGGCGGCGTCCGTGCAGGCCGTGCGCCAGGGTGCCGGAGACGCGGCGCGATTCCAGCACGAGCCGCGGCATCACCTCGGCGAGCGCGAGCGCACCGCCGGTCTGCGCGCCGCCGGGGCGGCGGCTCTCGGCCTCGACGAGCCGGGTGGAGGCCATCCGCGCGGAACTCAGAGCTTGGCGGCGAGCTGGCCGATCAGGCCGGTCACCGTCTCGCCGTCGGCGCGCGCCGCGAAGGTGACGGCCATGCGGTGCTTGAGCACCGGTTCGGCCAGCGCCTTCACGTCGGCCACAGAAGGGGCGACGCGGCCCTCGATCAGCGCGCGGGCGCGGACAGCCAGCGTCAGCGCCTGGCTCGCGCGGGGGCCGGGCCCCCACAGCAGCTTCTTCGCGATGGCCGGATCGCCACCCTCGGGGCGGGCCGAGCGGACGAGGTCGAGGATGGCGTCGACCACGGCATCGCCCACCGGCAGGCGCCGCACGAGGCGCTGCGCCGTGAGCAACTGCTCGGTGTTCATCACCGCCCTCGCTCGCGCGTCCTCGACGCCGGTCGTCTCGATGAGGATGCGGCGCTCGGCGGCGCGGTCGGGATAGCCGACATCGATCTCCAGCAGGAAGCGGTCGAGCTGTGCCTCGGGCAGCGGGTAGGTGCCCTCCTGCTCGATCGGGTTCTGCGTCGCCAGCACGTGGAAGGGCCGCGGCAGGTCGTGGCGCTCGCCCGCCACCGAGACGAAATGCTCCTGCATCGCCTGGAGCAGGGCCGATTGCGTGCGCGGGCTGGCCCGGTTGATCTCGTCGGCCATCAGGAGCTGGGTGAAGACCGGTCCCTTGACGAAGCGGAAGGAGCGGCGGCGCTCGGCATCCTCGTCGAGAATTTCGGTGCCGAGGATGTCGGAGGGCATCAGGTCCGGCGTGAACTGCACCCGGCGGGCGTCGAGCCCGAGTACGGTGCCCAGCGTCTCGACCAGCTTGGTCTTGGCGAGGCCGGGGAGGCCGACGAGCAGGCCGTGGCCACCGGCCAGGATGGTGACCAGGGCCAGATCGACGATCTTCTCCTGGCCGAAGATGACCCCGTGGATCGCCTCCCGCGCCTCGTGAATCGCGGCGAGGCAGGTCTCGGCGGTGGCGACGATCCCGTCGTCGAGGCTCGTCGTGCTGGCCGGTCCGGCGCCCTGTGCCATGAAGTGAACCTTGCGATGACCGGGCGCGGGGCCCGAAAGTGCCTGAGTCTGGCGCCGAACGCGGGCCGAACGCAAGCGCGGCGCTGCCGCGCGGCAGTTCGGCACTATATGGGCGGTCCAGGCGCGGCGGGCAGGACGCCCGCGACATCGTGCATCGCGGGGGCCGAGACCTCCGCAATTCGGGGAGGCAAGATCGGATGACGGACGAGGAGCGCGCGGCCTTTCCGGAGGGGTGGGAGGCCTTCACCGATCCCGGCTTCATCGCTCATGTCGGGCCGGTCTATCACCGCACGGCCGGCGGTCGGAAGGAATTCGCCTTCCGCACCGACGAGCGGCACGGCAACCTCGTCGGCATCGTCCATGGCGGCATGCTGCTGACCTTCGCCGACCGGGCGCTCAGCATCGTCGTGCGCGACGCCTGCGAGGGGGCGCGGGCCGTGACCATCGAGATGTCGAGCCAGTTCGTCGGCGCGGCGCAGATCGGCGACCTGATCGAGACCGTCCCGGAAATCGTGCGCAAGACCGCCTCCCTCGTCTTCGTGCGCGGCACGCTGACCAGCGGCGGCCGGCCGCTGGCGGCGGTGACGGGAATCTGGAAGGTTCTGCGGGACAAGCCCGGCGGCAAGTCATGACCCAGCCTCCCTCCGACGATCCGGCTTTGGCCCGCCTCAGCGCCGCCCTCGGCGAGGTCGGCCAACGCGGCCTGCCGCCGGTGGAGCGCTGGAACCCGGAGCATTGCGGCGTGATCGACATCCGCATCGCGGCCGACGGGACGTGGTTCCACAACGGCTCGCCGATCCGCCGGCCGAAGCTCGTGAAGCTCTTCGCCTCGATCCTGCGCAAGGAGCCGGACGGCTCGACCGTGCTCGTCACCCCCGCCGAGCGGGTGCGCATTCAGGTCGACGACGCGCCCTTCGCCGCCGTCGAGATGGCGGTGGAGGGCGAGGGTGAGGGCCGGCGCATCGCCTTCCGCACCACCGTGGACGACCTCGTGCCGGCCGATGCCGACCACCCGATCCGCTTTGCCGACGGGGCGGACGGGCTCAAGCCCTATCTCCATGTCCGCCGCGACCTCTGGGCCCTGGTGAGCCGCCCCCTGACCTACGACCTCGTGGAGATGGGCGAGGAGCGCGAAATCGACGGGCAGGCGTGGTTCGGCCTCTGGGCCGGGGGCCATTTCCACCGCATCGCCCCCGCCAGCGAGGGCGCATGAGGCTGGCCGAGGCGGCGGGGTCTGTGGAAGGCGCGTCCGCGAACGTGTTCGGCCTCGACGGCTTCCTCGCGCGGGCGGAGACCCGCCTGAGCCACGTGCCGCCGGGGCCGGGCGTGCCGCTGTCGAACCCGCGCGGCGACCACGACCTCCAGCCGGAGGGCTTCGCCGTCGCGCCGGCCACGCCTCACCGGGCGGCCGCCGTGCTGGTTCCGGTGATCGACCGCCCGGACGGCGTGACGCTGCTGTTTACGAAACGGGCTGCGCATCTGCGCGACCATTCGGGGCAGGTCGCCTTCCCCGGTGGCAAGGTCGATCCCGAGGACACCTCGCCGATCGACACCGCTCTGCGCGAGGCGCAGGAGGAGATCGGCCTGGAGAGCGGGGCGGTGCGACCGCTCGGCTATCTCGATCCCTATCTCTCGGGCACCGGCTTCCTCGTGATGCCGGTCGTCGGCCTCGTGGCGCATGAGGCCGTTCTCACCCCGAACCCGGCGGAGGTAGCGGCCGTGTTCGAGGTGCCGCTCGCCTTCCTGATGGATCCGGCGCGGCATCTCGTCCGTTCGGCGGAATGGAAGGGCCGGACGCGCTATTTCTACGCCATCCCCTTCGCGGAGCACCTGATCTGGGGCGTCACGGCGGGGATCGTGCACAACCTCCAAGAACGTCTTTACCCCTGAAGGTCTTTACCCCTGAACGCCTTGACGCCTGACAGGCCCCTCGCGGCCCCTTGCAGATCGCAGTCTTGATGCTCCGCCTCGTCCTCCAGGAAATCCTCCTGTTCTCCCTGCCCTTCCTCGCCTTCGCGGCGTGGCTGCTGCTCGCCCGGCGCTCGCCGCTCGACCATGCGGAGTGGAAGCCGCAATGGACGCGGCTGGTGCTGGCCGGACTGTTCATCGTCATCGCCTCCCTCGTCATGACCGGCCTGACCGGGGAACGCACCCAGGATGGCTACGAGTTGCCCCGCTTCGAGAACGGTCGGCTGGTGCCGGGCCATTTCCGATGAGCGCCGACTCGTTGCCCCCTCCCCTTGCCGCGGACGGCCCCGCCCGCCTCCTGGCGCGGGAAGGCGTGCAGGCCTGCCTCGCGGCGCTCGACGGGCCGGGGGAGGAGACGCGCCTCGTCGGCGGTTGCGTGCGCGACGCGCTGCTCGGCGCGAGCGTCAGCGACATCGATCTCGCCACCACGCTTCTGCCCAAGGCGGTGATGGCGCGCGCCCGCGCCGCCGGAATCAAGGCGGTTCCGACCGGCATCGAGCACGGCACGATCACCCTCGTCGTCGAAGGGCAGCCGCACGAGGTGACGACCCTGCGCGAGGATGTGGAAACCGACGGGCGCCACGCGGTGGTGCGCTTCGGCCGCGATTTTTCGCGCGATGCCGAGCGGCGCGATTTCACCATCAATGCACTCTCGCTCGACGCGCAGGGCCGCCTGCACGACACGACCGGAGGCGTGGCCGACCTCGCCGCGGGCCGGGTGCGCTTCATCGGCGAGGCCGCGACCCGCCTGCGCGAGGATGCCCTGCGGCTCCTGCGCTTCTTCCGCTTCCATGCCCGCTACGGACACGGCGCGCCCGACCCGGAGGGCCTCCTCGCCGCCATCGCCGCCCGCGACAGCCTGGATCGGCTCTCGCGGGAGCGGGTGCGCGCCGAGTTCCTGAAGCTGCTGCTCGCACCCCGCGCGGTCGAGGCGGTGGCCTCGCTCAGCGAGACCGGTCTGCTGCTGCGCATCCTCGGCGGCGTCGGCGAACTCGGTCGCTTCGCCCGCAGCGCGGCGGCCGAGCCGGGCCTCGATGCCGTCGCCCGCTTCGCGGCGCTCGCCGTGCGCACGACCGAGGATGCGGACCGGCTGCAGGAAAGCCTCCGCCTGTCCCGGGCCGAGCATACCCGCCTCACCGCTTACGCCGCGGCGCTCGCGATTCTCCACGACCGGCCGGTGATCGCGGCGGAGGCGGTGCCGGCCCTAGTCGCGACCCACGGCGCCGGGCCGCTGCGCGCGGTCCTCACCGCCCTCGACGGTGAGCCGCGCCCGCTCGTGACAGCCGAGGCGCGGGCAACGCTCGACCGGATGGAGGCTTCGGGCACGCAGCCCGTCTTCCCTGTGGCGGGTGCCGACCTCGTGGCGCGCGGCGTGCCGCCGGGCCGGGCGGTCGGAGCAGGGTTGCGGGCCGCCCGGACGCTGTGGCTCGCCAGCGGCTGCCCGGCGGATGCGCAGGCGCGGGAACGGCTGATCGCGCGGGCGCTGGAGGTGGCAGGGACGCCCTAGGACGGAATCCGCTCGGTTCGCTTCGCCTCTGCGCCGTCGTCGCGAGCGAAAGCGAAGCCCCGCTCCGCGAGGGCGCAAGACTTCCGCAAAAACAAACAAGTCTTCCGCAAAGACAAAAAAGGCGCCGGTTTCCCGGCGCCCTGCAAAATCCGAAACTCCGAAACGGATCAGAGGCTCAGCGTGTGCTTGGCTTCCTGCATCTGGACGATCTGAGCGTTCAGGGCCTCGCGCTTGGCGTAGTCCTGGGTCGCGTCGCGGGCCAGCTCCGCCGCCTCGATCTCCTTGTCGAGCATGGCGGGGGTCAGCTCCTCGATCGGCGCGGCGCGCTCGGCGAGCACCGTCACGGAGGTCGGCCCGATATCGGCGAAGCCGCCCTGGACGTAGATGCGCTTGCCGTTACCCGCCGTCTCGGTGACGGTGATGACGCCGACCTTAAGAGCGGTCAGCACCGGGGCGTGGCCCGGCAGCACGGTCATCTCGCCCTCGGCGCCGGGAAGCTGAACCGCCTCGACCTCACCGGAATACAGCGTCCGCTCGGGGCCGACGAAATCGAACTGGAAGGTGGCCATGCGTCAGGTGTCCGCGAGAGGTTGAGCGGTGCGCCGACCGGATCGGTTCCGCGCACCGGGTTGGAAGCGTCGGCCGTGGTTAGGCGGCGAGCTTCTTGGCCTTCTCCTGGGCCTCCTCGATGGAGCCGACCATGTAGAAGGCGGCCTCCGGCAGGTCGTCGTACTTGCCCTCGACCAAGCCCTTGAAGCCCTTGATCGTGTCTTCGAGCGCGACGAGCTTGCCCGGCGAGCCGGTGAACACCTCGGCGACGTGGAACGGCTGGCTGAGGAA
This sequence comes from Methylorubrum sp. B1-46, assembly GCF_021117295.1. NCBI lineage: Bacteria > Pseudomonadati > Pseudomonadota > Alphaproteobacteria > Hyphomicrobiales > Methylobacteriaceae > Methylorubrum > Methylorubrum sp. B1-46. The sequence goes on from NZ_CP088247.1 coordinate 1,666,047, forward strand.
GCGCTCGATCTTGCGGGCACGGGCCACCGTCAGCTTGTCCTCTTCCGAGAGCTCGTCCATGCCCAGGATCGCGATGATGTCCTGGAGCGACTTGTAGCGCTGCAGGGTCTGCTGGACGCGGCGGGCGACGTCGTAGTGCTCCTCACCGAGGATCGCCGGCGAGAGCATGCGCGAGGTGGAGTCGAGCGGGTCCACGGCCGGGTAAATGCCCTTCTCGGCGATCGAGCGCGAGAGCACGGTCGTGGCATCGAGGTGGGCGAACGAGGCGGCGGGCGCCGGGTCGGTCAGGTCGTCGGCCGGCACGTAGATCGCCTGCACCGAGGTGATCGAGCCCTTGGTGGTGGTGGTGATGCGCTCCTGCAGGGCGCCCATGTCGGTGGCCAGCGTCGGCTGGTAGCCCACCGCGGAGGGGATGCGGCCCAGAAGCGCCGACACTTCGGAGCCCGCCTGCGTGAAGCGGAAGATGTTGTCGACGAAGAACAGCACGTCCTGGCCCTCGTCGCGGAACTGCTCGGCGATGGTCAGGCCGGTCAGCGCCACGCGGGAGCGGGCGCCGGGCGACTCGTTCATCTGGCCGTAGACGAGCGCGCACTTGGAGCCCTCGGCCGAGCCGTTGTTCTCCTTGGGGTTCTTGTTGACGTTGGACTCGATCATCTCGTGGTAGAGATCGTTGCCCTCACGCGTCCGCTCGCCCACGCCGGCGAACACCGAGTAGCCCGAGTGGGCCTTCGCGATGTTGTTGATCAGCTCCATGATCAGCACGGTCTTGCCGACGCCGGCGCCGCCGAACAGGCCGATCTTGCCACCCTTAGCGTAGGGGGCGAGCAGGTCCACCACCTTGATGCCGGTGACGAGGATCTGCGCCTCGGTCGACTGCTCGTCGTAGGACGGGGCCGGCTGGTGGATGGCGCGGTAGGTGTCGGCCTGGATCGGGCCGGCCTCGTCGATCGGCTCGCCGATGACGTTCATGATGCGGCCGAGGGTGTTGTGGCCGACCGGCACCCGGATCGGCGCGCCGGTGTCGGAGACCTCCTGGCCGCGCACAAGGCCTTCCGAGGTGTCCATGGCGATGCAGCGGACGGTGTTCTCGCCGAGCTGCTGCGCCACCTCGAGCACGAGGCGGTTGCCCTGGTTCTTGGTCTCCAGCGCGTTCAGGATCTCCGGCAGGTAGCCGTCGAACTGCACGTCGACCACGGGGCCGATGACCTGGGTGATGCGGCCCTTGGCATTGGTGGCCGGGGAAGCGGTGTTCGCCATTGCGATATGTCCTCTTAAGCGGCGGTCAGAGCGCTTCCGCGCCCGAAATGATCTCGATGAGTTCCTTGGTGATCATGGCCTGACGCGTGCGGTTGTAGACCAGCGTCTGCTTCTTGATCATCTCGCCCGCGTTGCGGGTGGCCGAATCCATGGCGCTCATGCGCGCGCCCTGCTCGGAGGCGGCGTTTTCCAGGAGCGCCCGGAAGACCTGGACGGTGAGGTTCTTCGGCAGCAGCGTCTCGAGGATGGTCTCCTCGTTCGGCTCGAACTCCATCGCCGCGTCCGATCCGGCCGCCTTGGCGGCGGTCGCGTCGGTCTGCGGCAGCTCGGCCGGGATGATCCGCTGCGCGGTCGGGATCTGCGAGATGACGGAGCGGAACTCGGAGTAGAACAGGGTCGCCACGTCGAACTCGCCGGCCTCGAAACGGGCGAGGATGTCGTCGGCGATTTCGGCGGCGAAGGGATAATCGACCGGCCGGTTGCCGCGGATATCGCGCGAGGCGATAATCTGGTCGCGGAACTGGCGGCGCAGGATATCGAGGCCCTTCTTGCCGACCGTGATGATCTTCACGGTCTTGCCCTCGGCCATCAGCCGGTTGGCGTGGTCGCGGGCTAGACGCGCGATCGACGAGTTGAACGCGCCGGCCAAGCCGCGGTCGCCGGTGCAGACGACGAGCAGGTGGACCTGATCCCGGCCCGTGCCGGAGAGCAGGCGCGGGGCGCCGACGCCGCCGATCAGGTTGCCGGCGAGGTTGCCGAGCACCTGGGCCATCTTCTCGGCGTAGGGGCGGCCGTTCTCGGCGGCGTTCTGGGCGCGCCGCAGCTTGGCGGCGGCGACCATCTGCATCGCCTTGGTGATCTTCTGCGTCGCCTTCACCGAGGTGATGCGGTTGCGCAGATCCTTCAAACTCGGCATCGGCGGATTTCCAGATCGCTCGCGGACGTCTCGGCGACGGCCGCCCTCCGGAGAAAGCGGCCGTCCGGCATTACTTTTCTAATCGACGCCTTACGCGAACGACTTGGCGACGGTCTCGATCACGCCCTTGAGCGTGTTGGCGTTGGCGTCCGACAGGTCCTTGGAGTCGCGCACCGAGTCGAGCCAGTCCTGGTGCTTCGAGCGCAGCGTGTTCAGGAGCTGGTCCTCGAAGGGACGGACTTGGTTGACCGGGAGCTTGTCGAGGTAGCCGTTGACGCCGGCGTAGATCACCGCGACCTGCTCTTCCATCTTCAGCGGCGAGAATTGCGGCTGCTTCAGGAGCTCGGTCAGGCGGGCGCCGCGGTTGAGCAGGCGCTGGGTCGAGGCATCGAGGTCAGAGCCGAACTGCGCGAAGGCAGCCATCTCGCGGTACTGCGCCAGCTCGCCCTTGATCTTGCCGGCGACCTTTTTCATCGCCTTGGTCTGGGCCGAGGAGCCGACGCGCGAGACCGAGAGGCCGACGTTCACCGCCGGGCGAACGCCCTGGTAGAACAGGTCGGTCTCAAGGAAGATCTGGCCGTCGGTGATCGAGATCACGTTGGTCGGGATGTAGGCCGAGACGTCGTTGGCCTGGGTCTCGATCACGGGGAGCGCGGTGAGCGAACCCTTGCCGGCGGCGTCGCCCATCTTGGCGGCGCGCTCGAGCAGGCGCGAGTGGAGGTAGAACACGTCGCCCGGATAGGCCTCGCGGCCCGGCGGGCGGCGCAGGAGCAGCGACATCTGGCGGTAGGCCACCGCCTGCTTGGACAGGTCGTCATAGACGATCACGGCGTGCATGCCGTTGTCGCGGAAATACTCGCCCATGGCGCAGCCGGCGAACGGCGCGATGAACTGCATCGGCGCGGCGTCCGAGGCGGTGGCGGCGATGACGATGGAGTATTCCATCGCGCCCTGGTCCTCGAGGACCTTCACGAACTGGGCGACGGTGGAGCGCTTCTGGCCGATGGCGACGTAGACGCAGTAGAGCTTGGCGTTCTCGTCGGTGCCCGAATGGGCCGGCTTCTGGTTGAGGATGGTGTCGAGCGCGATCGCGGTCTTGCCGGTCTGGCGGTCGCCGATGATCAGCTCGCGCTGGCCGCGACCGACGGGGATCAGGGCGTCGATCGCCTTGAGGCCGGTGGCCATCGGCTCGTGCACGGACTTGCGCGGGATGATGCCCGGCGCCTTCACGTCGACGCGGCGGCGCTCGGTCGACTGGATCGGGCCCTTGCCGTCGATCGGGTTGCCGAGGCCGTCGACCACGCGGCCGAGCAGGCCTTTGCCAACCGGTACGTCCACGATGGCGCCGGTGCGCTTGACGGTCTGGCCTTCCTTGATCTCGCGGTCGGAGCCGAAGATCACGACGCCGACATTGTCCTGCTCGAGGTTGAGGGCCATGCCGCGCACGCCCGACTCGAACTCGACCATCTCACCGGCCTGGACGTTGTCGAGGCCGTAGACGCGGGCGATGCCGTCGCCGACGGCGAGCACCTGCCCGACTTCCGTCACTTCGGCCTCCTGGCCGAAATTCTTGATCTGCTCTTTCAGGATCGCGGAGATCTCGGCGGCGCGGATGTCCATCGTCGGGCCTCTTTAAAGGTCGGGTGCGTGTCTGTTCGGGTGTCGGGTCGGTCGCGAGGGGACAGGCCCCTCAGCGGGCTTCCCGCATGGCGAGACGGATGCTGTTGAGCTTGGTCCGGAGCGAGGCATCGACCATGCGCGAGCCGATCTTGACGACGATGCCGCCGATCAGGCTCGGGTCGATGTGGAGGTCGAGATCGACCTCGGACTTGGCGACGTCGCGCAGCGAGGCCTTGATCTCCTCGATCACGGCGTCGGAGGGCTTCTCCGCCACGCGGACCTCGGCGCGGACGATGCCCTTGGCCTCGCGCACCTGCTCGCGATAGGCGCGGATCATGTCCGGCAGGGCGAAGAGGCGGCGGTTGGCGGCCGAGAGCTTGATGAAGTTGGCGGCCAGCCCCGAGATGCCGGCGCGGTCGAGCAGGGCGCTCACGGCGGCCGTCTGCTCCTCGGCCGAGAAGGCCGGGCTCTTCACGAGGCGGCGGAGATCCGCGCTCTCGCGATAGAGTGCGTCGAACGCATCGAGGTTCTTGGCAACGTCGTCGACCTGACCCTCGTCGCGGGCCAGCTCGTACAGGGCCAAAGCGTAGCGGCCCGCCACACCAGCCAGCAGGGGACCCTCGGAACCGTTCTGCGCCACCCGTCGCTCTCTCTTATCCTTGCCCGCCGGTCCTTCTCGCCCGCCGGATCCGGCGGTGCCTCAAAGTCCGTGGGGATTGGAATTGCACCGGGCTCGGAAGGCCTTGAACGGTCTCCCCGCGGCGCGGCTGTCGCCTAGCATGCGATCCGGGGGGGCGCAAGGCAACGTTAGGGCCATGGTTGAGCCTTCGTCCGGCGTGAGCGCATGGACGGAACGCCGGCTCAGATCGTTTCGCGCGAGCGTTGTCCGATCCGGGCCGGCCCTTCGCCGTCAGATCCAGCCCTGCAATTCCCGCCGGACCATGTGCTCGATCACCCGCATGCCGAGGTCGGAATCGTTGAGGCAGGGAATGAAGGCATACTTCTCGCCGCCGTTCTCCTCGAAATAGTGGCGGTTCTCGCCGTCGAGTTCCTCCAGCGTCTCCAGGCAGTCGGCGGTGAAGCCCGGTGCCACGATCGCCATGCGCTTGACGCCGGATTTCGCCAGCGCCTGCACGGTCTCATCGGTGTAGGGCTTGAGCCATTCCTCGTTGCCGAAGCGCGACTGGAAGGTCACTCGCATCTGCTCGGGGGTGTAGCCCATCGCCTCGCGGATCAGCCGGCCGGTCTTGAGGCACTGGCAATGGTAGGGGTCGCCCTTGAGCAGGTAGCTCTTCGGCACGCCGTGGAACGAGGTGAGAATCACCTCCGGCTCGAAGTCCAGCTTGGCCAGCCCCTCGCGGATCGAATCCGCCATGGCTTGGATGTAGACGGGATCGTCGTGATAGGGCGGCGAGACCCGCACGGTCGGCTGCCAGCGCATCTGCATCAGCGCCTTGAAGGCCTGGTCGCAGGCGGTGGCCGAGGTCGCGGCCGCGTATTGCGGATAGAGCGGCACGAGCAGGATGCGGTCGCAGCCCTGGTCGAGCAGTGCCTGGATGCGAAGGCTCACCTCCGGCTTGCCGTAGCGCATCGCCCAGTCGACCACGACCGAGTCGCCCATCGCCGCCTGCAGTTTCTCGCACTGGCCGCGGGTGATGGTCTTGAGCGGACCCTCGTCGCGCTCGTTGTTCCAGATGCTGGCGTAGTCGCGGCCCTTCGGCCCCGGCCGCTTGGTCAGGATGATGAGGTTGAGGAGCGGCCACCAGATCAGCCGCGGTACCTCGATCACCCGGCGGTCGGAGAGGAACTCCTTGAGATAGCGGCGCATCGGCCAGTAGCTCGTGCCCTCGGGGGTGCCGAGATTCATCAAGAGCACACCGACGCGGCCGGTCTTCACCGCCGGGTGGTCGGGCGGCAGGGCGGTGGGCGCGACCTTCACGGGGTTGCGCAGAAGGGTTGCGGGTTCGACGCGTTCGTTCATCGGGTTTCCGGTCACGGGCGTCCCGCCTTCCTCAACGCGGCCTCAATGCGGCAAGCGATCCGGTTGTGCGGGCCGGCCGTTCGATCTAGAGCAGGCGGCTTTCCAAGGCCAAGATTCTCCGAAGTTCCGCTCGGAGCGTCCGGCCTTTATCTTGCGCAAACCCTTTGCCCGAAATCGCTCCGGAGGCCAGCGCGACATGCCGTCCCCCCGCTACTTCCTGAAGCACTTCGTGCCGTTCACCGGCTACCCCTACGAGGGGGCGCCGGCCGCGTGCAACCTGTGCGGATGCCGCGACGCCGTCACCGTGGCCGAGACCGACCGGCGGCTCAAGACCCTGCGCTCGATCGCCTGCACCCAGTGCGGCCTGATCCGCACCGACCCGATGCCGACGCCGGACGAGCTGGCGGAGTATTATGCGAGCGCCTACCGGGCCGACTACCAGCTCGCCTTCGCCGGCGGCCCGCCGCGCCACCACCTCAACCGCTCGGCCCGCGAGGCGAAGTTCCGCGCCGACCTGCTGGCGCCGAAGCTGAAGGCGGGCGCGCAGCTGCTCGATTTCGGCTCGGGGTCGGGCGAGTTCCTGGCGGAAGCCAAGAGCCGCGGCTGCGAGGTGATCGGCGTCGAGCCGGGCCGCGACTACGCGACCTATGCGCGGACCCATCACGGCGTCGAGGTGCTCGACGAGGCCGAGGACCCGAACCGCTTCCCCGCCGGCCATTTCGACGTGATCTCGACGCACCACGTGCTCGAGCATCTGCGCAACCCGGCCGAGACGATGGAGCGGCTGGCCCGCTGGCTGAAGCCCGACGGCATCCTCTACGCCGCGGTGCCGAACATGGCCGCCACCGGCAAGCCGCCGCACGAGCGCTTCCACTTCGCCCATGTCCACGGCTACGTCCGCGAGACCTTCGACCTGCTCGCCCGCCGCGCCGGCCTCGTGCCGCATACCGAGTACTGGCGCGAGGACACCACGGTGGTCTACCGCAAGACCGACGCGCCCGCCGTGCCGCTGACGAATCCCGGCCTCGCCGACCGGCTCGCCGTTGATCTGAAGCCGATGTCGGCGGGGCTCTACTTCGCCTCGGGCGCCTGGATCTGGCCGGCGCTGCGACGCAACGCCAAGGCGGTGCGCGACGGCATGGCCAAGGACGGAGTGGCCAAACGCTGAGCCGGTGATGCGCCCGACCCGTCGGCAGACCGTCGCCGGGCTCGGCGCCAGTGTCTTGGCGGCCGGCACCGGGGCGGCGCTCGCGGGCGCGCCGACCTTCACCCTGCTCCTCGTCAACGACATCTACGCGATGGAGGCGGTGGAGGGGCGCGGCGGTTTCGCCCGTCTCAACGCGGTGGTGAAGGCCGAGCGCGCCCGCGGCGTGCCGCTGCTCTACGCCCATGCCGGCGACAGCTTCTCGCCCTCGCTGATGTCGGGCTTCGACCGGGGCGCGCATATCGTCGAACTCCTGAACCTGGCGCCGCCCGACGTGTTCGTGCCGGGCAATCACGAGTTCGATTTCGGACCGGCCGTCTTCGCCGAGCGCCGCAACGAGGCCCGCTTCCCGTTCCTCGCCGCCAACCTGCGCGGGCCGGCCGGCGAACGACTGCCCGGTCTTGAGGATGCGCGGCTGATCGAACTCGGCGGCATCCGCGTCGGCCTTGTCGGCATCGCCCTGCAATCGACGCCGGAAAAATCGCAATCGGGAAATCTGCGTTTCGGCCCCGAGATCGAGACCCTGGCCCGCGAGGCGGACACCTTGCGCAAGGCTGGCGCGCAGATGATCGTCGGCATCGCCCACACGGCGCGGGTGACCGACGACGCGATCATGCGGGCGCGCCTCGTCGACATCCTGCTCTCGGGCCACGACCACGACCTCTGCGTCCGCGACGACGGGCAGGCGGTGCTGGTCGAATCGAGCCACGACGCCCACTCCGTCACGGCCATCGACGTCTTCGTCACCCCGCGAGCCGACGGCACGGTGCGCTGGCGCGCCGCCTTCCGCATCCACGACACCGCCGAGGTGACCCCCGATCCGGAAACGGAGGCCGTGGTGCGGCGGCTCGCGGGCGAGCTGTCGCGGGAGCTCGACGTCGTGCTCGGCACGACGGAGGGGCCGCTCGACAGCCGCATCGCCACGGTGCGGGCGCGGGAGGCGAGCTTCGGCGATCTCGTCGCCGACGCGGTGCGGGCGGGCACGGGCGCCGAGATCGGCCTGATGAACGGAGGCGGCATCCGCGGCGACCGGCTCTACCCGGCCGGCGCGAGCCTCACCCGGCGCGACATCCTCAGCGAACTGCCCTTCGGCAACACCACCGTGCTCGTGGCGATCGACGGGGCGACCCTGCGGGACGCCCTGGAGAACGGGTATCGCGATCTCGGACGCACCTCCGGCCGGTTCCTGCAGGTCTCAGGCGTCGACGTGATCCTGGACCCGAAGGCTCCGCCCGGCCGGCGCGTCGTCTCGGCGAGGGTGGGCGGGGCGCCCCTCGACGAGGCCCGCACCTACCGCGTGGCGGCCAACGATTTCATGCTGGGCGGCGGCAACGATTACGGGATGCTAGCCAAGGGCCGCGTCCTGATCGGCGGCACCGATGGGACGCTGCTGGCGAACACGGTGATGGCCTATATCCGCGTCCACGCACCGCTCCCGGCCGAGACCGGGGGACGGATTCGGGTTCTGCCATAGGGGATTTCGCGTGACCGGACCCGTCGAAGCCGCGCTCGAAGCGTTCCGCGCCAGCGGCTCCCCCTGGCTCGACCTGCCGTTCTTCCGAGAGGGCGCGGCGGATCGGGTCGCGCAAAAGGTCAATGCCCGCGTCGCCGCCGGGGCGACGGTGCTGCCGGAACCCGCGGCGATCTTCCGGGCGCTGACGCTGACGCCCCTGCCCGCCGTGAAGGCGGTGATCCTCGGCCAGGACCCCTACCCGACGCCGGGCGACGCCAACGGGCTGGCCTTCTCCTATGTCGGCCCGCGTCGCCTGCCGGCTTCGCTCAAGGTGATCCTGGCCGAACTGGCCCCCGAGGGGGAGACGCCCGACCTCTCCAGCGGCGACCTCACGCCCTGGGCGGAGCGCGGCGTGCTGCTCCTGAATTCGGCGCTCACGACGGAGGCCGGCAAGGCCGGTGCGCATCTGCGGCTCGGCTGGGCGCAGCTCACCGACGAGGCGGTGGCCGCCGTCTCCGGCCGCGCGGAGCCGACGGTGTTCCTGCTCTGGGGTGCCCAGGCCCGCGCCCGCGAGGCGCTGATCGACACGGGCCGCCACGGCATCGTCGCCTCGGGTCACCCCTCGCCGCTCAACCGCGCGCGGGATTTTCCGGGATCGCGCCCGTTCGACCGGGCGAATGCGTGGCTCGAAGCGCAGGGCCGCGCGCCGATCGACTGGCGGCTGCGTCAGGGCTGAACCCATCTCGCCGCGACGATTCAAGCGGCCGCTTCCGAGCCTGCTTGGGTCGTCAGAGGCCCTGCTTGCCGGCAATCCGATCCGGCCCTCCGGGCGGACCGAACAGGCCGGAAGGGTTCCTCCCCTTCACGGCAGGCGTTCGTCCGCAGCTCGGTGCGGCAGAGCTCCCTCGAACAAGGCCTTTCGGCGGCCAGCGAGGCGGGGGGTGCGACTCCGACGGGACCGGAGCACGCCGGCAGATCCGTCCGTCCCTGCGTGGATCCGAGAGGGGCCGTCGAGGAAAGGACGGCGCCCTTCGGCAGGCTCGCCCGGACCCAGCTTCCTCACGCGTAAAAGTGCAGCAGCATCGTTGAGAAAAATACAACCATCGTGCGATTTCAAGGATCCTGTCCGGCATCACGAGCGTTTTCGAGGTTAATAACCAAGCAACTCACTGCGGTCGCTTGAGCTAACTGCCTGAACCGACAAGGCGCCGAGACGCCGTCTCAGGATGATGGGGCATGTTTTGGAACACACGTGCTGTTCGCATTCTTGTCGGATTGGCGCTTCTAGCCACCGCAATCGTCGTGATGCTGCCGGGCCTCACAGGTTATACTAGCCTCGATGGCACCGTGAATGCGCGCTTCGCCGTGCTGTCGGCGCCGATCGAGGGGGTCGTGTCCGATACGCCGCCGAAGGTCGGAACAGCGCTTCCCGAGGACGCGGAGCTCTTCCAGATCACGAACGATCGCATCGCCCGCACGGCGGAGGCGCAGCTCGATGCCGATCTCGGCGCGGCGCGCGAGCGCCTGAAGGCGCTGGACGGACAGATCGGTCAACTCACCGTTCTCAAGAAGGAGCTCGCCGCGCGCCTCGGCGACTACCAGAAGGCGAGCCTGCAGAGCATCCAGCAGGAGATCATCATCCGCCAGCAGCGGATCAGCACGGCTCAAGCCAACCGCGTCTCCGCCGAGGCCGACCTCAGCCGCAAGCAGACGCTCGGCGCGACCGGCGTGGTCGCCAACAGCTCGGTCGAGGCGGCGCGGGCCGCGGCCGTCGCCTCCGGCAACGAGGGCACGATCGCCCGAGCCGAACTCGACCGACTCCATCAGCAGCTCGACGCCCTGAAGCGCGGCACCTTCGTGGGCGAGGGCCGCAACGATGTTCCGTACTCGCAACAGCGGGGAGACGAGGTCACGATCCAGCTCGCCAACGTGGAGGCCCAGGCCAAGCTCGAACGCGCGCGGGTGCAGCTTCTGGAAAAGCAGCTTCTGATCGAGCGCGCCCGCAACGACAGGCTGTCGAGTGCCTCCATCCGGCTCCCGTTTCGCGGCGTGATCTGGCGCAACAACGTCGTCGGCGGCTCGAATGTGGTTGTCGGCAATGAGCTGACCCGCCTGCTCGACTGCCGGGACCTGTTCGTCGATATCCTGCTCGACGAGGTCGATTACGACCAGATCAAGCCGGGCGATCCTGCGGAAGTGCGCCTTCTCGGAACCTCGGACGTGATCGCCGGACGCGTGAACTCCGTGCGCGGGGCGAGTGCGGCGGTGGAGGAGGTGACCCTCGCAGCCGTTCCCCCGAAGAGCAAGGGCAAGAATGCCCGCGTCCGGCTCATCCTCGATCAGAACGCGATGCAGACCGACTACGAAAACTTCTGCCATGTCGGACGCACCGTCCAAGTCCGGTTCGCACGGTCCGCGGCTACGCTGCCGTTCGTCAATTGGGTGAAGAGCCTGTGGTTCAGTATCTCCTAGAGCTGGACCTCGCTCCTCTCGCCCCGACCTGCCTCGTCGGAGCGTTCTTCTACGTCTTCGTGACGAACTGGCCCCGGGAGAAGACCTGGGCACGGAGCATCGCCTGCGCCTTCGTTCTCGCGGTGGCGGTGCGTTATCTCCTCTGGCGCTTCTTCCACACCGTGCTGCCGCATCCCGTCGACGGCAGCTTTGCCTTCATCTGGACTTGGGCCGTCTTCTGCGTGGAACTCGGCGCCTTCGCCGACATCCTGCTCTTCCTCGTGGTGATGAGCCGCTCGGTCGATCGGAGCGCCGAGGCGAGCCGGCTGGAGCAGGCCTTCTTCGCGCGCCCGGAATCGGAATTGCCGACGGTCGATGTCTTCATCCCGACCTACAACGAGCCGCTCGACGTGCTGGAGCGGACCATCGTCGGGGCGCTCGCACTCGATTACCCGCGAGACAAGCTCAAGGTCTACGTCCTCGATGACAAGCGGCGCGATTGGCTGAAAAAGTATTGCGAGGAAAAGGGCGCGATCCACGTCACCCGGCCGGACAATTCCCACGCCAAGGCCGGCAACATGAACAACGGCCTCAAGGTCTCCTCGGGCGATTTCATCGCGATTTTCGATGCGGATTTCGTGCCCTACCGCAATTTCCTGCGCCGCACGCTGCCCTTCTTCACCGATCCGACGATCGGCATCGTTCAGACTCCGCAGCACTTCTTCAACAAGGATCCGGTCCAGTCGAACCTCTCGCTCGAGAAGGTCTGGCCCGACGAGCAGCGGCTGTTCTTCGACGAGATGGCCGCGAGTCGCGATGCCTGGGACGTGAGCTTCTGCTGCGGCTCCTGCTCGATCGCCCGGCGCGCCGCGCTCGACGTGATCGGCGGGTTTCCCCACGACTCGATCACCGAGGATCTGCTCACGACGCTGGCCATGCTCAACAAGGGCTACAAGACCCGCTACCTCAACGAGCGCCTGTCAATGGGCCTCGCGGCGGAGAACCTGAAGGGATACTTCGTTCAGCGGGGCCGCTGGTGCCGCGGCGGCATCCAGACGATCTACCTGCATAACGGCCCCCTGCGCGGGCCGGGCCTGAACCTGTTCCAGCGGGCGATGTTCCTGCCGCTGTCGTGGCTGATGCAATACACGACGCGGTTCGTGATTCTCGTGGTCCCGGCCGTCTACCTCTGGACCGGCGCGGCACCACTCTACTTCACCGGCTCGCAGGACATCGTCTTCTATCAGCTGCCCGTGCTCACGGCCTACTTCCTGCTGATGGGATGGCTGACGCCGACGCGCTACCTGCCGCTGGTGTCGAGTGCGGTGGGCACCTTCGCGACCTTCCGCATGCTCCCCGTGGTGATCTCCAGCGTGATCAAGCCCTTCGGCGTGCCGTTTCGCGTGACGCCGAAGGGCAGCGGCAACGAGGAGAACGCCTTCGACGCCTACACCTTCTTCTCGATCGCCTTCTGGATCGCCGTCACGGCGCTCGGCCTCGTCATCAACATCGTGCCGGAATGGTCGCGCATCGGCGAGGGCGAGTTCTCGCTCGTCTCGGCCTACTGGGCGGCCCTCAACATCCTCGTTCTGCTGGTGGCGGCCCTGATCTGTTTCGAGAAGTCGCGCCCGCTCCTCGACAGTTTCGCGACCGACGAGCCGGCCCGAATCGTCGCCGCGGACCGGACCCTGGATGCGCGGATCGTCAGCCTGTCGCTCGACCGGGGTGTCGCGTCGTTCCCGACAGATCCCGGCCTGCGCCCCGGTGACCGGATCCGGATCGAGATGGAGCGCTTCCCCCACCTTGACGCCACGGTCGAGGACGTGACGCCCGGCCGGCGTCGCAAACCGGCCTGCCTCCGCTTCTCCTACGCTCTCGCGGGCGAACGCCGCGACGCGATGATCGTCAGGCTCTACACGGGCCAGTACTCGCAGGACATCGACGACATCGACAAGTCAGCCATTGCCCACGGCCTGTGGCACCGCCTTTTCGGGCGAGGCGGAACCTATGGTCCGGCCTGAGCCGACCTTCGCTTAGGCGACACCGAAGCCCCCTGACGGCCGGGATCAGCGCGAGGCCGAGTGTCAACTGAAAGCGGCGATCCGATCACGGCTTCCCGCCCGCAACAGCTCCCGTCCGATCGTGTCGGTCGATCTCGGTTCGAAGTGACGCGCCCGATCGCACGGCGCCCAAAAACGAAGCCGCCCCCGGCCGAGTGGCGCGGGGGCGGTTCTGATCGTCCGAAGGAAAAAGAGGTCAGGCGGCGATCTTGGTCGCGCCGATGACGGTGTTCTCGTTGGCCAGCCGAACGGCGGTAGCCGGAGCGCGGTGGGTCGCCTGGATGCTGGTCATCTCCCCGGCGGAGACATGCGCGCCACCCTCGGAGCCGAAGCGCTCGGCCAGCATCACGACCAGGGTCACGTTGGCGATGGCGGCGGCGAGAACGATGAGGGCGATCATGGCGGGCACGTCCTTTGGTGCGATGCGATAAATCCTATATCGCACCGCACCCTGGAACTTGGTATACCAGATACCGAAACGCCGATATGCGACCGGCGCATGGCGGCGCGCCGGCTCGCCCTCCTCTCCTTACGGCTTCTTGGTCTCGCCTGCGGCCGGGGCGCTGCTGCCTGTGCGCTCGACCTTGGCCGCCTCGCGCAGCTTGACGATGGTGTCCTGCTGAGCCTTGCGGGTGAGGTACTGGTCGATCTGCTCCTTCATCTCGTCGAAGGTCGGCACCGGCTTCGTCCGCTTCTCCTCGACGCGCAGCACGTGCCAGCCGAACTGCGTCTTGACCGGGTCCGAGACCTGGCCCGGCGTCATCTTGAAGGCAGCGTCCGCGAACGGCTTCACCATCCGCTCCTGGGTGAACCAGCCGAGATCGCCTCCTTCGGTCTTGGAGCCGGGATCTTTCGACACTTCGCCCGCGATCTTGGCGAAATCCTCGCCGCCCTTGATGCGGGCGGCGATCTTCTTGGCCTCATCCTCGCTCTCGACGAGGATGTGGCGGGCCCGCACCTCCTCCTCGGGCTTCATCGACTTCACAGTCTGGTCGTAGAGCGCCTTGGCGGCCTCGGGCGTCACCGCCTTCTTGGCCTCGCGCTCGAGGTAGTCGTCGAGCAGAAGCTTGTCGCGGAAATAGGCCAGCTTGCGCTTGAACTCAGGGCTGTCGCCGACCTTGGCGGCCTCGGCCGCCTGCGCGCCGACCTTGAGATCGATCATGTAATCGACCAGCAGGTTCTGCTTGGCGCTCTCGTCGACGCCGGGCAGCGATAGGGCCGGATCCTCGCCCGCGAGCGCGAGGTCGGCACCGGTGATCGGCTGCCCGTTGACCCGCGCCACCACCGTATCGGGCGAGGCCGCCGCAGGCGCCGGCGTCGCCGCTTTCGGGGCCGGCGTCTGGGCGAGGGCAACGCCGGACAGGCACGGCGCGGCGAGGATCAGCGCGAGGGCGCTCGCGCGCCGGAGGGAGAACGGAATCGGCATCGGAAGCGTCGTTCCTTGGGCGTCGTCCCCGCCGAGCCGGTCTTTAACGCCGTCCGGCTTCGTCCCGCGGGGCTCGTCGGGATGCGGCAGGTGCCGCGAAGCGCGGACACAGGTGGAATCTCTTCGAGGCAAAGGCAAGCGTGGCCTTGATCACCGCGCGCGCTCGTGACCATGCCCCGGCACTACCGGATGCGCCTGCGGATATTTACCTCTATAAGCCCGCTCAATGCAGGCCGGCGGCCCCTCATATGCCGCCCGCGACGACCTCACGACCGCAGGTTCACGATGCTCGGTGCCCTCGCCAAGAAGATTTTCGGCTCGTCCAACGACCGCCGCGTCAAGGGTTTTCGCCCGCGCGTCGCGGCCATCAACGCGCTGGAGCCCGAAATCAGCGCGCTCACCGACGAGCAGCTGCGCGCCCGCACGCAAGCCTTCCGCGATCAGCTCGCCGCCGGCACTCGCCTCGACGACCTGCTGGTGCCCGCCTTCGCCACCGTGCGCGAGGCGGCCAAGCGCGTGCTCGGCCAGCGCCATTTCGACGTGCAGATGATCGGCGGCATGGTGCTGCACGAGAGCGGCATCTCGGAGATGAAGACCGGCGAGGGCAAGACGCTGGTCGCGACCCTGCCGGTCTACCTCAACGCGCTCGAGGGCAAGGGCGTCCACGTCGTCACCGTCAACGACTACCTCGCCTCCCGCGACGCGGAGTGGATGGGCCGGGTCTACCGCTTCCTGGGGCTCACCGTCGGCACCATCGTGCACGGGCTCGACGACGGGCAGCGCAAGGACGCCTATGCCTGCGACATCACCTACGGCACCAACAACGAGTTCGGCTTCGACTACCTTCGCGACAACATGAAGTACGAGCTCTCGCAGATGACGCAGC
The DNA here is from genome assembly GCF_021117295.1 of Methylorubrum sp. B1-46. Classification (NCBI taxonomy): domain Bacteria; kingdom Pseudomonadati; phylum Pseudomonadota; class Alphaproteobacteria; order Hyphomicrobiales; family Methylobacteriaceae; genus Methylorubrum; species Methylorubrum sp. B1-46. The sequence goes on from NZ_CP088247.1 coordinate 1,681,301, forward strand.
GGGGGCACCACTTCGCCATCGTCGACGAGGTCGATTCGATCCTCATCGACGAAGCGCGCACGCCGCTCATCATCTCCGGCCCCGTCGATGACCGCTCGGAACTCTACGTCGCGGTCGATTCAATCATGCCGCAATTGCTGCCCGAGCATTACGACCTCGACGAGAAGCAGCGCCAAGTCTCGCTGACGGAGGCCGGCAACGAGTTCATCGAGGAGGCCCTGCGCGAGGCCGGCATCCTCAAGGAGGGCGATCTCTACGACGCCCACAACGTCACCCTCGTCCACCACGTGAACCAGGCGCTTCGCGCCCACACCCTGTTCACGCTGGACAAGGACTACATCGTCAAGAACGACGAGGTCGTCATCATCGACGAGTTCACCGGCCGCATGATGCAGGGCCGGCGCTACTCGGAAGGGCTCCATCAGGCGCTGGAGGCCAAGGAGCGGGTGACGATCCAGCCCGAGAACCAGACGCTCGCCTCGATCACCTTCCAGAACTACTTCCGCCTCTACAAGAAGCTCGCCGGCATGACCGGCACGGCGTCCACGGAAGCGGACGAGTTCGCCGAGATCTACAAGCTCGACGTGGTCGACATCCCGACCAACAAGGAGATCGAGCGCGTCGACGAGGACGACGAGGTCTACCGCACCGTCGAGGAGAAGTACGAGGCGATCATCAAGGAGATCGACAAGGCGCATCGCCGCCTGCAGCCGGTGCTGGTCGGCACCGGCTCGATCGAGAAGTCGGAGCTGATCGGCGAGCTGCTCAAGAAGGCCGGCTACACGCTGCTCGACTATTCCGACCCGAACGCGCTGACCGACGTCTACGCCGCCGCCCGCGAGAACCGGGTGACGAAGCGCTTCGCCGTGCTCAACGCCCGCTTCCACGAGCAGGAAGCCTACATCGTGGCGGAAGCCGGCGTGCCCGGCGCGATCACCATCGCCACCAACATGGCCGGCCGCGGCACCGACATCAAACTCGGCGGCAACCTCGAAATGCGCATTGAGAAGGAGCTCGGCGGGCTCGCCGAGGGGCCGGAGCGCGACGCCGCCATCGAGGCACTCAAGGCCGAGATCGCCGAGAACCGCGCCAAGGTGCTGGCCTCGGGCGAGAAGGCCGACCCGGAGGCGGGCCGTAAGAAGGATCTGCCGGGCGGGCTCTACATCATCGGCACCGAGCGCCACGAGTCGCGGCGCATCGACAACCAGTTGCGCGGCCGTTCCGGCCGCCAGGGCGATCCGGGCCGCTCGAAGTTCTACCTGTCCCTCAAGGACGACCTGATGCGCATCTTCGGGTCCGACCGCATGGACGGAATGCTGCAGCGGCTCGGCCTGGAGCAGGGCGAGGCGATCATCCACCCCTGGATCAACAAGGCGATCGAGAAGGCGCAGCAGAAGGTCGAAGCGCGCAACTTCGACATGCGCAAGAACGTGCTCAAGTACGACAACGTCATGAACGACCAGCGCAAGGTCGTGTTCGAGCAGCGCCGCGACCTGATGGGCCAGGACAGTGTGCGCGACACCATCGACGAGATGCGCCACGGCGTAATCGACGACCTCGTGGCCGTGCACATCCCCGAGAACGCCTATGCCGAGCAGTGGGACGCGGAAGGGCTGAAGCAGCGCGCCCTCGATGTGCTCAACCTCGATCTGCCCGTGGAGGAGTGGGTCAAGGAAGAGGGCATCGCCGACGAGGAGATCCGCGAGCGCCTGCGCAAGGCCTCCGACGAGTCCTATGCCGCCCGCGTCGAGCGCAACGGCGCCGAGGTGATGGCCTATGTCGAGAAGCAGGTGGTGCTGCAGGTGTTCGACCACCTCTGGCGCGAGCACCTCGTCTCCCTCGACCACCTGCGGCAGGTGGTCGGCTGGCGCGGTTTTGCCCAGCGCGACCCGCTCAACGAGTACAAGTCGGAGGCGTTCGAGCTGTTCAACGGCCTCGTGGCGGCCCTGCGCGAGCAGGTGACCGCGCAGCTCGCCCATGTCGAGATCATGCAGCAGCAGCCCGAGGATTTCCCCGGCGCCGGATTCGAGGGGGCGGGTTTCGGCGAGCCGCAGCTGCCGCCGATGTTCGCCGAGCATCGCGATCCGACCACCGGGGAGAACGAGTTCGCCTATGGCGGCAGCGACGGCGGAGCGGGGGGCGCCTACGGCTTTGCCGCGCGCGACCTCTCGTCGGATACGGCGGTGCTGGAGCGCAAGTCCGACGACCCCTCCACCTGGGGCCGGGTCGGCCGCAACGAGCCCTGCCCCTGCGGCTCGGGCAAGAAGTACAAGCACTGCCACGGCCGCTTCGCCACCGAGGCGTGAGCCTTCCGTGAGCGGCCCCATCGTCTACGGGCTGGAGCCGGATCTCGACGCGGAGACCTTTCAGGGTGTCCTCGTCGAATCCGGCCTCGCGCCGCGGCGGCCGGCCGAATATCTTGAGCGGCTCGACCGGATGCTCAGGGGCTCCGACCTGATCGTCACCGCCCGACGCGACGGGCGCCTTGTCGGCGTGGCGCGCACGCTGACCGACTTCGCCTTCTGCGCCTACCTCTCCGACCTCGCGGTCGCCCGCGACTGCCAGGGCCTCGGCATCGGCCGCCGGCTCATCGCCGAGACGCGGGCGGCGGCCGGGCCCGAGGCCTCCCTGCTGCTCACCGCCGCACCCGGCGTCGAGGACTATTACGAGGCCATCGGCATGCCGCGCGTGCCGCACGCCTTCCGCTATGACAAGGAACGCTGAGCGGGCTCAAGGCGCCTCGTCCGCCAGCGCCTCCAGCACGGCATGCGCCGCCGCGATGCGCGCCGGGATCGGAAAGGCGCGGTTGGCCAGCATGACGAGACCGATGCGCTTTGCGGGCACGAAGGCGACATAGGCGCCGAAGCCGTTGGTGGAGCCGGTCTTGTTGAACAGCGTGGCGCCCTTCGGCGCTTCCGGCGGATCGAGCCGCGCGGCGGGCTGCGCCTCGAACCGCATGGTATCGGCATTGGCGGCCTGAAGGCGCTCGAGCGTGAGCGGATAGGGCAAGAGTTCCCAGCCGAGCGCCTGCACCATCTCCCCGGTCCGGGAATATCCGACACCGGTGCCTTCGACCGCCCGCCGCAGCGGCGGGTCGAGGCGGCCCGGATCGAGATGGGCCTCGATGAAGCGGATCATGTCGGCGGCGCTGGATTTGACGCCGTAGGCCTCGGCATCGAGCACGCCCCGGCCGACCCGGATCGGCCTGTCATCCCGACCGTAGCCCCAGGCGTAGCGTTCCATCTCCGAGGCCGGCACGCGGATGAAGCTGTGCGCGAGGCCGAGCCCCGGAAACAGCCGCCTCTCCATCAGGTCGGCGAATTCGCCACCCATGGCCACCGCGGTGGCGGCTCCGAACAGGCCGAGGCTCGGGTTGGAGTAGAGCCGCTGCGTTCCGGGTGGCGCGGAGGGCTGCCACTCGCGGAAATAGGCGAACATCGCCGCCGCGTCGGTGACGCCGTCGGGGAATTGTAGCGGCAGGCCGCCCGCGGTGTAGGTGCCGAGATCGAGCAGACTGACACGGTCGAGGGCGCTGCCCCGCAGCGGCGGCAGGAACCGGCTCGGCGCGTCGGCGAGCGAGAGCCGGCCGAGCGCCTGCGCGTAAGCGGCGAGCGTCGCGGTGAACGTCTTGCTGACCGAGCCGATCTCGAACAGCGTGTCCCGCGTCACCGGGCGCTGCCGCTCCCGGTCGGCGAGGCCGAAGGTGAAGACCGCGGAGTGCCCGCTCCGCGTCACGGCGACGGCGAGGCCGGGCACGTCGTATGCCTTCAGGAGCGGGCGGTAGCTGCGTTCCACAGCGGCGGCGATCCGTGCCGGCGGGTCTTCGGCCGCCGCGGGACCTGAGCTGCGCAGCAGGCCGCTCAGGACAAGGGCGAAGAACCCCACCTTTCGCATTGCGGAAATGGCGTGTTTCCTTCTTGGCTGAGGCGAGCGAGGCGGACGGGCGGCCATGACGGGCGAGGAAAGTGCCGAAAGCGCGGCAGGACCGGAGGCCGCCCGCCCGCTGGTGCGGAGCCTGCGCCTGGGCCTCGACGCGCCCCGGACCGGCCCGATGCAGGCCGCGCTCGCCCTCGCCTGCGGGCCGCTCGACTGGCTGGACGCCCATCGCGCCGGCTTTCTCCACGCGGACGAGGCGGCGCTTCTCACCGACCGTCTCCACGCCCGGCGCCGCCACGGCCTGCTGATCGGGCGCTACGCCGCCAAATGCGCGCTCGCCGCGCTCCGGCCCGATCTCGATCCTCGGGCGCTGGCGATCCGGCCCGGCGTGCTGGAGCAGCCGGTCCTGTCCGGCGCGGGTTCGGACAAAAATCTCGGCATCAGCCTGTCCCATGCCGGCCCGGTCGCGGTGGCGGTTGCCTTTCCCGAGGCCTGCCCGATGGGAATCGACTTGGAGCGAATCCGGCCGGCCAACGTCGCGCTCCTGACCGGCCAGACCCATGCGACCGAGCGGCGCCTCCTCGCCGCCCATCTCGTGGGGCCGGAGGCCGAGCGGCTGACGCGGCTCTGGTGCCTGAAGGAAGCCTTGTCCAAGGCCCTGCGCTGCGGCCTCACCGTGCCGCTCGACCTTCTCGCCATCGGCAGCGTCGAGGCGAAGGCAACGGGGCTCGGCGTCACCTTCGCGAACTTCGCGCAATATCAGGGCCTGAGCCTCGCGGCCGGCGATCTCGCCGCCGCCCTGGTGCTGCCGCGCCCGCCGGCGGTGACGCTGGCCCTCGATGCGAGGGAATGGAAGGCGTTCCAACAGGCCCTGAGCGAAGCGGCGGCGTGGGAGCCGGGCGCGTAGCAGGCCCCATCCGCATCCGCCTGCACGACGCGGCCCTCTACGACCGCGACATGATCCGTTTCAACGCGGGCGACGGCACGGCCTGCACCGCGTGCTGGCTCGCCCCGGCCGCCCTGCCAGCCGACGTCGCCCTGTTTCCCGATGGGCTCGCGGCGGCGCTGGCCGCGCGGTGAAGGGTTACCCCTGCGCGCCCGGCAGGCGGTGGCTCAGGAAGAAGTCGAGCATCGCCCGCGAGGCATCCGGTCCGTTCGCGTCGGTGTAGCTGCCAGCCGGGCTGCCGCCCGACCAAGCATGGCCGGCGCCCTGCACCGACCACGCCTCGACCTGCACCCGGCCCGCCTCGTCGGCGTAGCGGGTGCGGGTGTAGCTGTGGCCGCCCCCGGTGCCGCTCTCCCGCTGCGGCGTCAGCGCCTCGACGCCGGCCTGCGCCAGGACGGCCTCGGCGTTGCGGGGATGGACGGTGCCGTCGCCTTCGCCGTGGAAGACGATGGTCGGCACCCGCAGGGCCTGCGTCACCGAGCCCGCGCCGAAGCCGGCGGCCCCGCCGGGTTCGGCCGCGCCGGGCGCACCGACCCGCATCGCGGAGAGCGCCGAGGGCAGGTCGCGGGCACAGCCCGCCGCGAGCCCCGAATGCACGCCGAGCCCGGCGAACAGATCGGGATAGGCCCGGGCAATGTTGGCCGCCGCCGCCCCGCCCGCCGAGAGCCCGGCGATGTAGATGCGCGAGCGGTCGATCGGGTGCTCGGCGCAGACCGCACGGACGAGCCCGGCGATGATGCCGGCCTCGCCGGACTCCCGGCCCTGGTCGCCGGGCTCGAACCAGTTCCAGCACCTTTGCGCGTTGGCCCGGCTCGATTGGCGGGGATAGACGACGTAGATCCCCTCCTCCTCGGCAAGCGCGTTCATGCGTGTGCCCGCCGCGAAATCGTCCGGCGACTGGGTGCAGCCGTGCAGCATCACGACGAGCGGGCGTCGTCCGCTCCGCGGGCTTGGGATGAACAGCTTGTAGTCCCGTGCGCCGGCCGCGTTGGAGAAGCTACGCGCGACGAACTGGCCGCCCTCCGGCTCGAGACCCTCGGATTCGATGCCGTTGGCTCCGGGTGCGTGCAGACCGCCGCCCACCAGATCCCGCAGGTTGGGGGCCAGCGTGCGCAGGCTCTGCATCATCTGGTCGATGCTTCCGCGGAGCCGCTCCGGGATCGGCGTCGCGTGCGGCGCCTCCGCCTCCGCCTCGAGCCGACCCGCCGGGCCTTCGAGCCGCGGGAGAGTGTGGGAAGCCGCCGACGGATCGGCTGGTTGCGGCCTCTCGGACGGCATGCCTGCGGCGCCGAGACTGCGCTGGATCAGGGCCGTCGCCTCGCCGAGCCGTCCGGCCTGGGTCAGGCGGGTGGCCTCGGCCATATCGGTGAAGAAGGCGTTGTGACGTTCGGTCATGCGGGTCTCGCTTTCCGGGTCGGCGACGGGCGCGCGCGAGCGCAGCGGGTCACGAGGGGAGAGAGGTATCCGGATTCATGGTTGTCCGGGGTCAGAGCAGGCGATCGGCCAGGGCCCGCTTCACGGCGGGACTGGCCTGGAGGCTGCCGAGCACTTCGATCGAGGCGATCGCGGCGCTGGCGAGGTCGGCGGGGACGTCGTCGGCAATGACGGCGAGGCCGAGGACACGGATGTCGAGCCGTGTCCCCATCGCCCGCGCCGTCTCCAGTTCGGCCCGGCCATAGCGGCGCAGGCCGACTTCGATCGGATTGCGGGCGACCGATTGGCGGGTGATGTCGGCGTGCCGCTCGATCTGATTGCGGACCGCCGTGCGGATGAAGTCGCTGCGGTTGGCGTAAACGCCTTCCGAGACGAGCAGGTCGACATGTCCGAGATCGACGAAGCCGAGATTGACCGTGATCTTCTCATGGTCGCCGGATCTCGCCCCGCCCCGCATCACGATCGGGGCTTTGGGCCGGCTCGCCTGCATCCCATCCATCATCGCGCTCATCCCCGCGCCATCCACAGGGATGGTATGGGAACGCTCATGCTGCATCGCAAGGTAAAATTTTTTGCATTGCAGCAAGAGGCGGCGTCGGCTTCGAGGGATGTCGGCGATCGTCCCTGGCGAACCGTCGGACGATCCAACGCGGAAGCGTGCGTTCGAAGAGCGACTTAGCGAGGCGTAACGGCAGAACGCCGCCTCACGGCTCCAAGTATTCCCGCCAGACGGCGTTTGTTCCGAGGCTCTCGACAAAGCTGCCATGCCGCAGGCGCTCCGCCTCGGTGAGCCGGCTGCGCATCGGCCGCGGTCCGGCCGGGCCCGAATCAGCCGAGGCCGCGACCGTCACGCTTCCGGCGGGTTCGGCGATGCTGAGCCCCAGGCTGGTCTGCTTGCCTCCCAGGATTTCGACGTAGACCTCGGCCAGGATCTGCGCGTCGAGCAGCGCGCCGTGCTTGACCCGGCGGGTGGTGTCGACGCCGTAGCGGTTGCACAGCGCGTCGAGGTTGTTGGCCGCGCCCGGATGCTTGCGGCGGGCGAGCAGCAGGGTATCGACCACGTCCTCCAGCGGAATCGGCTTCGGTGCGGCGGGCCCGAGCCGGGCGAACTCCATGTTGAGGAAGCCGACGTCGAAGGGCGCGTTGTGGATCACCAGCCGCGCATCGCCGCAGAAGGCGACGAAGGCATCGACCACATCGGCGAAGACCGGCTTGTCGGCGAGCATCGCATCCGAGATGCCGTGGACCGCGAACGCCCCCTCGGACACCGCCCGCTGCGGGTTGATGAGCTGGTGATAGAATTTGCCGGTCTGGACGTGGTTGATCAGCTCGACGCAGCCGATCTCGATCAGCCGATCGCCATTCTTGGCATCCGTGCCGGTGGTCTCGGTATCGAGGACGATCTCGCGCAGCATGTTTTTCCGATCCGATGCAGGGAAACAGCCTGCGTGCGGGTCGCCAAGGATGCGTTAACTGGCGGCGCCCGTCAGCGGGTTCGGCTGGCCAGTTCCTCGACGATCCGCCCCACCTCGGCTTCCGCGTGGCCGAACCCGCGGCTCGTATCGATCAGAAAGTCTGCCCGCGCCCGCTTCTCGGCATCCGGCATCTGCTTGGCGCGGATTGCCTCGAACGCCGCCTCGGTCATGCCGGGACGGGCGAGCACGCGGGCGCGCTGAACCTCCGGCGGCGCGGTGACGACGAGGACGGCGTCGCAGCGGGCCTCGGCCCCGGTCTCGAACAGGAGCGGGATGTCGAGGACGACGAGCGGCGCGTCCGCGTGGCGAGCGAGGAAGGCGCGGCTCACGTCGCGGACCAGCGGATGCACGATCGCCTCCAGCCGCGCGAGCTTTTCGGAATTTCCGAGCACCGCTGCGCGCAGCGCCGGCCGGTCGACACCGCCCTCCGGCGTCAGGGTGCCGGGAAAGGCGTCGCCGATCGCCCGCGCTGCGGCGCCGCCCGGTCCATAGAGGGCGTGGACCGCCGCGTCCGAATCGTGGAGCGGGACGCCGCGGGCGGAAAACATCGCCGCGGTGGCCGATTTGCCCATGCCGATCGAGCCGGTGAGGCCGAGCACCACGGGGCGGCGGGATGGGTCGGTCGCGCTCATGCCGCGGCGAGATCCGCGACGATCTTTTGGCGCAGGGCCGGCGTCACCGCTGGGCGCAGGCCGAACCACGCGGCAAAGCCCGGCACCGCCTGATGCAGCAGCATGCCGAGCCCGTCGACCGCCGCGAGCCCCCGCGCCCGCGCCGCGGCCAGAAGCGGCGTCTCCAGCGGCACGTAGACGATGTCGGCCACCGCCGCGCGGTCCGGGAGCGGAGTGAGGTCGAGCGCGAGCGGCGGATGCCCGGCCATGCCGAGCGAGGTGGTGTTGACGAGGAGCCCGGTCTCGGCGAGCGCCTCGGGCACGGCCTCCCAGGCCAGCGCCGCGACGTGATCGGGGTCGAGTTCGGCCAGCGCCCGCGCCCGCTCGGGGCTGCGGTTGGCGACGCGGACCGAGAGCCCCCGCTCCACCAGCCCGACGACGATGGCCCGCGCCGCACCGCCCGCGCCGAGCACGAGGGCGGTCCCGCCGATGCGCTCGGGCCAGCCCTCACCGAGGCTCTGATCGAGATGGGCGATGAAGCCCGGCGCGTCGGTGTTGTCGCCGCGCACGCGGTCGCCCTCGACGATCAGCGTGTTCACCGCCCCGATTCTTTTCGCACGCGGCGTCAGCGAATCCGCGAGGCGGTAGGCCGCCTCCTTGTGCGGGATGGTGACGTTGCCGCCGGCAAAGCCCGAACCGGGCAGACCGCGGAAGAACACCTCGAAGGCGTCGGGCGCCACGTCGATGCGCTCGTAAGTGCCGTCGAGCCCGTGCTCGGCGAGCCAGTGGCCGTGGATCAGCGGCGAGCGGGAATGCCGGATCGGGTGGCCGACGACGAAGGCCCTGAGGGTCATGGAATCCTGCCGAAAACGTCGAGGGACATCATGCGGCGCAGCCCTTCGGCAGCGTGCAGGCGGTCTGCCCCTCGATCTCGATCTGAAGGGTGGCGTGGCCGATCCCGAAGCGCACCCGCAATTCGTCCGCGGTCTCCCTGAGGAAATGCGGATGGTTCGCCTCGCCCGCGACGACGAGATGGGCGGTGAGCGCCGGCTCGGTGGTGCTCATCGGCCAGATGTGCAGGTCGTGCAGCCCGCGCACGCCGGGGCGGGCGGCGAGACAGGCGCGCACCGCCTCCGGGTCGATGCCCGGCGGCACCGCGGCGAGCGCCATCGCCACGCTGTCGCGCAGCAGGCCCCAGGTCGCGGCGATGATGAGCGCGGCGATGACGAGGCTCACCAGCGGGTCGAGCCAGTCGAAGCCGGTGGCGAGGATGACGAGACCCGCGAGCACCACGCCGGCCGAGACCGCCGCGTCGGCGACCATGTGCAGGTAGGCGCCGCGGATGTTGATGTCGCCCTTCGCGCCGGAGGCGAACAGCCAAGCGGTGAAGCCGTTGATGAGAATGCCGATGCCGGCCACCACCATCACCGTGGTGCCGGCGACCGGCGCCGGTTCGAGGAAGCGCTGCACCGCCTCGACGATGATGCCGCCGGTGGCGACCAGAAGCACCACTGCGTTGAACAGGGCGGCGAGGATCGAGGAACCGCGCAGGCCGTAGGTGAAGCGGGCCGAGGGCGCGCGCTTGACCAGGACCGCGGCGATCCAGGCGGCAACGAGGCCGAGCACGTCGGAGAGGTTGTGGCCGGCATCGGCCACCAGCGCCATCGAGTTCGACAGCCAGCCGTAGAACGCCTCAACCCCGACGAAGCCGAGGTTCAGCGCGATGCCGATGGCGAAGGCCGGTCCGAAATTTTTGGGGGCGTGACCATGCCCCCCATGTCCGTGAGCGTGGGCATGACCGTGCCCGGCCTGATCATGTCCGTGATCCGAAGGGGCGTGATCGTGCTGATGACCTTGCCGCTGACCCTGCCGATGGTCGTCCATCGTCCCTCGCCGTGTCAGAATGCCAGCAGGCCCATGCCCCGCAGCCGCGCGAGAAGGGGCGTTAGGGGCAGGCCGAGGATCGTCGAATGGTCGCCCTCGACCCGCTCGAACAGGTGGATGCCGAGCCCCTCGAGCTGGTAGGCGCCGACCGACGTCGTCACCGCGACGCCCGCGAGCCGCAGATAGGCGTCGATGGCCTCCGCATCGAGGGGGCGCATAGTCAGCCGCGCCGTCTCCACGAAGTCCTCCGCCCTGCCGTCGCGCAGGATCGCCACCGCCGAATGAAGCTGGTGGGTCCGGCCCTGGAGCCGGGCGAGATGGGCGTGCGCGGCCTTGAGATCGGCGGGCTTGTGGAAGATCCGGCCCTCGCATTCGAGCACTTGGTCGGCGCCGATCACGATGCGGCCGGGATGACGGGCGGCCACCTCCTCCGCCTTGGCGCGGGCGAGACGCCGCGCCAGGTCCGCCGGGACGAGCTCGCCGCCCTCGGCCTCCAGCGCGCGCTCGTCGATCCGCGCCGGCGCCGTCTCCACCGGCAGGCCGGCGCCCGTCAGGAGGTCGCGCCGAGTGGCGCTCGCCGAGGCGAGAAGAAGCGGTGCGGGGGCAAGCCAGAGCGGGGAGGCGTTCACGGGGACCCAAAAATTTCCGTCAGCGCAAGCCGCGCCAGTCGAGCCAGTCGAACAGGAAGTCGATATCCTGCGGCGCCACGGAGAAGAACCCCTCCTCCGAGCGCTCCGAGCCGATCACGTAGCCGCTGGCATGGCCGAGCGCGTGGTCGATCGAGCTTTGCAGGAAGCCGAGTTCGAGCCCGTTGTCGCGCAGGGCCACCACGGTGGTGGCGGGGCTCGCGAACAGCGAGCCGTGTAGCCCCGACCCGTATTCCCCGATGATCGTGCCGGCCGAGCGGAACAGGGCGATCTGCTCGGGCACGCTCAGCCGCTCGGGCTGCACGCGGGTGAAGCCGCGGGCGATCGCCTTCGCCTCGAAATCGGCCCGCTCCGCCAGGGTCCGCCGGTTGCGCGTATCGGCATTGTCCGAGCGGGAGATTAGGATTTTCTCCGTCCCCGGCGTCTCGCGCCGGCGGCCGGGTCGCCAAAAAGGCCGCCGGCGCAGATCGGGGGCCGCGCGGTCGAGCAGGAAACGGCGGGCCTGCCGCATCAGCGGCGAGGCGCGGCTGACGAAGCGGAGCGCCGTCGGCACGAGCAGAGAGCGGCAGGCGACGCAGTCCCGGACACGGTCGTAGACGACGAGGCGGTCCTCGCCGACACCGAGCAGACCGAGCCAGGTACGGGCGAAACCAGGCGTGTCGGCGGGGAGGAGGTAGCGCAGACGCGTGATGTCGTGACCGGCCCGGTCGAGCAGGAAGAGTTTGGGCAGGAAATCGACCAGCCAGTGGCCGTACATCTGGTGACCCATCCCGGTCAGCAGCACGACCGGCTCCTCGACGGTGATCCGCCGCAGATCAGGGAGCCGCGCGGCGATGGCGCGGAAATGCCCCTCGAAATTGACGGGAAAGATGTTGAGCTGGGCGGCGTACTGGAACACGCCGTCGAGAAGGACGACGCCCTCCTCCGTCACCTCGGCGCCCGGCACTTCGTAGAGGCTCGTGCCGAGCACCGTGGTCTGCTCGTGGTAGACGCGCAGCAGCGTCGGCGTCACCGCGCCGACGAGCAGGTCCGGCGGGGGTGCCCAGTCCCGGTAGGACAGGCTGAGATCGGTGCAGCGCCCGCGCCCGGCCTCGACGGTCTCGCGCAGATCGGCCGCGGGAAAGCCCGCGTCTTCCATGGCCCCGCCTTCAGGTCGCGATGAACTTGAGGCGGTGCTCTCGGTAGAGATCGAGGATCGCGGCCGCCGTCTCCTCGATCGAGCGGCGGGTCACGTCGATGGTCGGCCAGCGGTACTTGGCGCAGAGCCGGCGCGAGGCGGCGATCTCGTCGGCGACCGATTCCCGATCGACATAGGCCGAATTCTCATCGGCCTTGAGGCTCAGGAGCCGGTTCTGGCGGATCTGCACGATCCGCTCCGGGCTGGCGATCAGCCCGACGATCAGCACCTTCCTCGCCCGCTCGAAGCTCGGCGGCAGCGGCATCGACGGCACCAGGGGGAGATTGGCGGTCTTGAGGCCGCGATTGGCGAGATAGATCGAGGTCGGCGTCTTCGAGGTGCGGCTGACGCCGATCAGCAGCACGTCGGCCTCGTCGAGGTCGTCGGGCAGCGCCCCGTCATCGTGGGCCAGCGTGAAGTTCATCGCGTCGATGCGCTTGAAATACTCGGCGTTGAGCATGTGCTGCGCGCCCGGCCGCTCGGTCGAGGTCGCGCCGAGATAGGAGCGCAGCAGCGCGTGCACCGGCTGGAGCACGTTGAGCGTCGGCGAGCCGGTCTCGCGGCAGGCCTCCTCCAGGCGCTCGATCAGCTCGTGGCCGACGAGGGTATAGAGCACGAGGCCCGGCGCCGCCTTGATCTCGGAAATCACCCGTTCGAGCTGCGCGCCCGAGCGCACCAGCGGGTAGACGTGCTCGATCGCCGAGATGCCCTCGTACTGCACCGCCGCGGCGCGCCCGACATTGATCAGCGTCTCGCCGGTGGAATCCGAGACGAGGTGGAGATGAAAGTAGCTGCGGCTCATCGTCGGCCCGTCTCTGCCATGACGCGTCGGTCACAGGGACGACTTGGCCGCCCCTGGAGATGCTTAGAGCATTTTCTCTGACAAGCGCGACGCCGAATTGCCGTTTGTCCGCCGACGGGCTTCGGGATCCTCACGAGGGGATGGAGCCCGAGGAGACCGTTTCGAGCATCGTCGCGCCATCGGTCAAAGTCGCACCGTCGCTGCGCATTCCGCTGTGTTTTCAGATATTTGAGGTCCCGCTACCGCCGTACCATCCCCAGCCCGCGTCCAGGGAGTCGACAAGTGGGGAAAATCGGGCCCTTTGGACACGCGGCGGCCAGTTGTCCCGAAAACCGTCGACTCCGCCCTCAACATGCCGACCGCGAGCACATGTTGGAGTCGCCGGATTGGGAGAATCCGGGACCGAGGCGGCCATCAGGGCATGCAGGCCCACGCAAGCCTCTGCTGAGCTTGGCCTATCGTGGACATTAGATCCAATCCGTTAAGAGGCGATTAACGCCGCGGCTGTGGGGAGGGCCTGTGGACGCGCTTGCGACATCACGATCCAACGTCCAAGAGAAAAAACAGAGATTCTAGAATCTCTCTTTCTTTGAGTAGGGCCGGGGTGGGGATGGCGCGGTCGCGACCTCTCCGGACTCCCCCGAACGGCAACCAGGCAGGATGCGGGCTTCAGGCATGGCGGAGGCAAGGACGGCGGACAGGCCGGTGCTGCGGGTGATGTCGGGAGAGGCGATCTCCCCGCCCCCGGCCTGGATGATGCGCCAAGCCGGCCGCTACCTGCCGGAATATCGGGCGACGCGGGCGGAGGCCGGCTCCTTCCTCGATCTCTGCTACAACCCGGCCTTCGCCACCGAGGTGACGCTCCAGCCGATCCGCCGCTTCGGCTTCGAGGCGTCGATCCTGTTCTCCGACATCCTCGTCATCCCCCACGCGCTCGGCCAGGACGTGCGCTTCGTCGAGGGCGAGGGCCCGCGCCTCGACGCGCTGCAGGGCAGAGCGCAGTTCGAGCGGCTGCGCGAGGCCGGCGACCCGGCGATCTTCTCGCATCTGGCCCCGGTCTTCGAGGCGGTGGAGCGCATTCGGGGTGCCCTCCCGAACGAGACCACGCTGCTCGGCTTCTGCGGTGCGCCCTGGACCGTGGCGAGCTACATGATCGGCGGGCGCGGCACGGTGGATCTCGCCCCGGCCCGCGCGCTGGCGGCCTCCGACCCGGCGCTGCTCGACGCGCTGCTCGACCGGCTTGTCGCCGTCCAGACCGAGTATCTCGTGCGACAGCTCCGCGCCGGCGCCGACGCGGTGCAGATCTTCGAGTCGCATGCCGGCGTGCTGCCGGCTCTCGAGCAAAAAGCCGGCGTGCTGCCGGACTCCTCCGACGGCGACGCCCTCAAGCGCTTCTCGCTCGGGCCGATCGCGCGGATGGTCCAGGGCGTCCGCGCGCAGGTGCCGGACGCCAAGATCATCGTCTTCGCCAAGGGATCGGGGCTGGAGGGCCATGCCCGCGTCGTGCCTGAGACCGGCGCGAGTGCCGTCGGCGTCGATTGGGGTGTCGATCTGGCGGCCCTGCGGGCCCGTGTGCCGGCCTCGACGGTGACGCAGGGCAACCTCCACCCCGAGACGCTGATCGAGGGCGGGCGGGCTCTGGACGCGGCCGTGGACGCCATCCTGGAGGCGACCGCAGGCCTGCCGCACATCTTCAACCTCGGCCACGGCATCACCCCGCAGACGCCGATCGCCCATGTCGAGCAGATGCTGGCCCGCCTCCGGGCCGGCCGCTGACCGTTCTTTTCGCGTTGCGTATCGAGGAGTTTCTCAGCCGGTGCTCGAGACCCTGTACCCCTGGATCAAGGCCTTCCACGTCATCGCGGTGATCGCCTGGATGGCGGCGATGCTCTACCTGCCGCGCCTGTTCGTCTATCACGCGGCGCTGCCCGCCGGCTCGCGGGTGCAGTCCGAGACCTTCAAGGTCATGGAGCGGCGCCTGCTGAAGGCGATCATGACGCCGGCCATGATCGTCACGTGGGTCCTCGGGCTCTGGCTCGCGTGGCAGAGCGGCTACTACGCCGCGCCCTGGCTGCACGCGAAGTTCGCCCTGGTGCTGGCGATGAGCGGCGTGCACGGTTTCCTCGCCCGCACGGTCAAGGACTTCGCCGCCGACCGCAACACCCGGAGCCAGCGCTTCTACCGGGTCATCAACGAGGTGCCGACGCTCCTGATGATCGGCATCGTCATCCTCGCGATCGTGAAGCCCTGGAGCTGATTCTTTTTCGCAGAGGCGGGCACCGGGACGGGAACGGGCCGTTGGAAGGGCAAAGCGTGGCCGTTGCCCGCGATGGAGCTTGTCCGATGCGTAGCCTGTTTCTCGCCCTCGCCTTGAGCCTCGCCGCGGCCTCCCCTGCGGCGGCGGCGAGCTTTCCCTGCGCCAAGGCCGAGACGCCCGACGAGAAGACGGTCTGCGACACCCGCGCCCTCAACGATCTCGACGTCGAGATGGCGGTGCGCTTCGACATCCTCAAAGACCTGCTGCCGATGGGCAACCGCACAAAGATGCAGGACGATCAGGAGGCGTGGCTCAAGGACCGCCGCGCCTGCGGCACCGACGTCGCCTGTCTCACCGCGGCCTACGAGGGACGGCTCAAGGTGCTGCGGGGCGTGCTGTCGGAATTCGCCAAGCAGGGCGGGCAGTAGGGCGCTTTCCCACCAAACCCCTCATCCTGAGGTGCCGCGAAGCGGCCTCGAAGGATCTTCCAGATCCCGCGCGATCCCTGGAGGATCCTTCGAGGCCGACGCTGCGCGTCGGCACCTCAGGATGAGGTCGTGGGTGGGGGTGCCTCTCTCACAACCGCGCCAGCAACCGCTCCGCCAGCGGGTTCTCCGCCGCGAAGGCGTAATCGATCCGCCGCACCGTCACCGCCCGCGCCCCGGCCTGGACCAGGGCGTCGGAGAGGTCGAACACCGCGTCCACGGGACAGCGCATCACGATCTCGCCGTCGGCGCCGCGCGGGGCGCCGTAGGGCAACTCCGCCTCGTGCAGGCCGGCGATGGTCGCCAGATCGATCCCGCCGGTCTCGGGCAGGCCGGCGCGCACTTCACGGGTGGTGCGGGCGCGTTCCTCGGCCGCGATCCGGCCGAGCACGGTGCGCAAGGCGGCCCGCGCGGTCTCGCCCCAGGGCGCCTTCAGCGAGGCGACGAGGTTGGCCTCCGAGCGCAGCATCACCCCGTCGTCCAGAACCTTCAGCGCGTTGGCCGCGAGGGTGGTGCCGGTGGTGGTGATGTCGACGATGATCTCCGCCGAGCCCGCGGCCGGCGCACCCTCGGTCGCTCCCAGGCTCTCGACGATGCGGTAATCGGCAATCCCGGCTTCCGCGAAGTGACGGCGCGTCAGGTTCACGTATTTGGTGGCGATGCGCATCCGCCGGCCCTGGCGCAGGCGCATCTCGCTGGCGACCTCGTCGAGGTCGCTCATGGCCCGCACGTCGATCCAGGCCTGGGGCACCGCCACCACCACGCTGGCATGGCCGAAGCCGAGCGGCGTCAAAAGTTCGACGCTTGCGCCTGGGTCGGGCAGCATCTCGCGGATCAGATCCTCGCCGGTGACGCCGAGATGGGCGGCGCCGCTGGCGAGCTGGCCGGCGATCTCGGAGGCCGAGAGGTAGCGCACCTCGACGCCGGGCAGGCCCGCGAGCGTGCCGCGATACTCGCGCCCGCCCGCCTTCTGCACGAGCTTGAGCCCGGCGCGGGAGAAGAAGGCGCTGGCATTCTCCTGCAGCCGGCCCTTGGAGGGGACGGCGAGGACGAGGGGCCCATCGGTCACGCGACACCTCCTTCAGCGCTTCCGTCCGTACAGCGCGACAGCCAGAACGCGCAGCCCACCGCCGGCAGCGGCACCGGACTGCCGAGCTGCTGCAGCAGACCGTCGTAGCGACCGCCGCCGACCAGCGTCGGCCCTCCGCGCGCACCGGTCACCTCGAAGATGAAGCCGGTATAATAGTCGAGGTTGCGCGCGAACCCGCCGCTGAAGCGGAAGCGCTCGACCGCCAGGCCCCGCGCGGCCATGAAGCCGGTGCGCTCCTCGAACAGGGCGAGTGCGGCCTCCAGCCCCTCGTGGGCCAGCCCCGCCTCGCGGGCGAGCGCCCGCACCGCCGCCGCCGCGGCGTCGGGATCGCCGGAGATCGCGCAGTAGCGCTCGATCATCTCGCGGTTGCCCGCGTTGAGGCCGGCACCTCCGTGTGCCTGCGCCGATGCTTTGGCGAGGAAGCGCTCGGCGATGGCCCCGGCGCTGCGCCCGCCGACCTGCGAGATGCCGGCGATCGACAGCACGTCCTCGACGAAGGCGCGCACGGCGCCGGCATCCTGGCCCTGGATCGCCGCGAGGAGGCCGGCGTGGCGATCTTCCGTCTGCGCCGCGTTGGCGACTTCGTCGAGGGAGCGCCCGGCGGCGATGGCCCGCAGGGTCCGCCGCTTGGCGACCGGCGGCACGGCGAGCGCGTCGAGGAAGGCATGGGTCAGGCCCATATCGCCGAGCCGGACCGCGACGTCGGCGCGCCCGAGCAGGTCGAGCCCTTCGAGGGCAAGGCCGAGCACCTCCGCATCCGCCGCCGGGGTGTCGCTGCGCCCGATCGACTCGATGCCGCCCTGCACGAACTCGTCGGGCTCGCCCGCGGCGACCCGGAAGACCGGGCCGAGATAGCTGTAATCGGCGCTCTCACCCGGCCGCGTGGCCTGATGCAGGCGACAGACGGGAATCGTGAATTCCGGCCGCAGGCAGAGTTCGGCCCCGGTCACATCCTGCGTCACGAAGATGCGCCGCCGGATGTCCTCGCCCGACAATTCGAGGAAGGGCTCCACCGGCTGCAGCACGGGGGGCGAGGCGGGCACGTATCCGCAGGCGGAAAAATGCGCCGACAGCCGCACATGGCGCAACGCCTCCGCCCCGCTCGGGCCACCTGCCTCCGGTCTCGTCATCGTCTCGGATCCAGCTTGATTTCGGCCCCCATAGCAACCGCGTCACCGGTTGGCGACCGTGGAGAGGCATTTCCGAGCGGATCGGACTGCGTAAGGGCCGCTTCGCCTACCACACCAGACGCTCGATCACCGCGTCGGGCCGCACGGGCTGGCGGCCGAGCCATTCGGCGATGTCGCCGAGGCTGTGGTGCTCGGCCGTCACGCCGAGTTCTTCCGCGTGGATGCCGCGAGCCACCAGGATCGCCGGGATGCCGTAGCCGGCGGCGCCGGCGATGTCGGTGCGGATCGCGTCGCCCACCGCCACGGTGCGGCCCACCTCGGGCGCAGGCATGCGATCGAGCTCGCCGGCCATGGCGAGCGCCGTCTCGTAGACCGGCCGGTAGGGCTTGCCCGCGTAGACGACCGACCCACCGATGGCCTCGTAGGCCTGGGCGATCAGGCCGGCGCAGGGGATCAGCTTCTTGTCGCGCTCGACCACGAGATCGGGGTTGGCGCAGATCATCGGCACGTTTCGGCGACGGAACGCCGCCAGTGCTTCGCGGTAATCTTCCGCCGTCTCCGTATCATCGTCGAACAGGCCGGTGCAGACGATGCGCTGGGCGTCGTCGGCCGAGACCAGGGTGAGGTCGAGGCCGTCGAAGACCGGCGCGTCGCGCTCCGGCCCCAAGTGATACACCCGCTCGCCCGGATGCTCGGCGATCAGCCGCCGCGTCAGGTCGCCGGAGGTGAGGATCGCGTCGTAGGCTTCCCGCGGAACGCCGTAGCCGTCCAAGATTTTCTGCACGCCCTGCCACGGTCGGGGGGCGTTCGAGACCAGGATCACGCGGCGCGGGCGTGGGCCGGGCAGCCCCCGGAAGCGGATCAGCGCCTCGCCGGCCGCGACGTGGCCGCGGGTTCCGTCATGCAGCACACCCCACACGTCACACAGGATCAGGTCGTAGCGCTCGGCCACCGCCTCGAAGTGGCGCAGCGTCGGGACGGAGGGTGCAGTCATCGAAGGGTCCGGTCGGCGGTGAGAATGCGGGCTCTATAGCGGGGTTTGCGGACCGCTGAAGGCTGTAAACCTTCCCCGCAGAGGGCCGGGTTGCAACCCAGTTCAACTTCGCCGTCATTCCGGAGCCGCAGAGCGGAACCCGGAATCCACCCGTGATGCGGCGCGGAAGCATGGGGTCGAGGCCAGTCATGGATTCCGGGTTCGCTTATCAGCGCCCCGGAATGACGCGCGTCAGGCATCCTGGGCGCCACGTCCAGATCGCCCATGTCGCTGACCTGAGTTCGCAACCCCCTCCCAACGGGATTGCAGAAAAAGATCACCCCAAAAATCGCCCCACCAGCAGCCGCGCCAGATCCCGCGGTGGATCGGGGGTGAGCACGGCGAGCTTGCGCGAGGTCGAGAGCGAGGCGAGCCCGTGCAGGGCGGCCCAGAGGGCGGCCACCGCCCGGCGGCGCTCGTCCGGTTCGGCGATCAGCGGTGCCAGAACCCTGTCCACGAGCCCGACCGGCTCGGCCAGGGCGGCGGCGTACCAGTCCGGAAACGGCTGATCCGGTGCGGCGAGGTGCTCGAACAGCAGGCTCCAGACCCGCGGGTCGGCGGCGACGAAGACGAGGTAGGCGTCGGCCAGCGCCAAAGCGTTGTCCCGTGCCGCCCGTTTCGGATCGATCACCGCCTCCAGGGCCGCGTGCAGGCGGGCGAGCGTGCGGGCATTGACACGCAGCACCACCTGATCGAGGTCGCCCACGGCGTTGTAGATCGAGTTCGGCGCGTAGCCGATCGCCGCCGCCAGCCGCCGCATGCCGAGCGCGCGAAAGCCCTCGTTGCGCACGAGGCTCTCCGCCGTGCCCGCCACGAGAGCGATGAAGCCCTCGCGATCGTGCTCGCCCCTCGGACCGGTGCCGCGCGTCTTTCCCGCCAATTCAACGCCTCGCTGCTTGGGGGCACTCGCCACCGTGCGGGCCCGCACCCGACGTCGGGGTTAGATTGCACGATGTTCAAAATCAAGCTTGCGCGGCTTTCGGCCCCGTTTAATTTGAACACCGTGCAAAAAGCGGATTTGACGCCTAAGCCGTCGGCAGGCAGTCATGCCCGGAGCCGGGAGAGACCACGATGTTCCGCACACTGATGACGACGCGACGCTTCGCGCCGCTGTTCTGGTGCCAGTTCTTCTCCGCCTTCAATGACAATTTCCTCAAGAACGCGCTCGCCCTGCTGATCCTGTTCCAGGTCAGCGCCCAGGGCGAGAGTTCGGGCGGGGTGCTGGTGACGCTGGCCAGCGCGGTGTTCATCGGCCCGTTCTTCATCCTCTCGGGCCTCGGCGGTCAGATGGCCGACCGCTACGACAAGGCGCTGCTGGCCAAGCGGCTGAAGTTCGCAGAGATCTTCGCGGCCCTGCTCTCGGTGCTCGGCTTCTGGCTGCACTCGGTGCCGCTGCTGTTCGGGGCGCTCGGCCTGTTCGGAATCATCGCGGCGCTGTTCGGGCCGATCAAGTACGGCATCCTGCCCGACCACCTGAAGCGCGAGGAGCTGACCGCCGGCAACGCGCTGGTCGAGGCCGCGACCTTCCTGGCCATCCTGCTCGGTACCATCACCGCCGGGCTTGCCATGGCGATGGGGGGCCACGCGCTCGGGCTCGGTGCCGGGCTGATGGGCATGGCGGTCCTGTGCTGGCTCGCCGCGCGGATGATCCCGGCCACCGGCGAGGGCGCGCCGGATCTCCACGTCGACCGCAACGTCGCCCGCTCCACCGCCGAGCTCCTGCGCGATCTGTGGTCCGACACGCGGCTGTGGCGCGGCTCGGTGATCGTGAGCTGGTTCTGGCTCGTCGGCGTCGTCATCCTCTCGCTGCTGCCGGTGCTGGTGCGCCAGACCCTGAACGGCACCGAGATCGTCGCCACCACCCTGCTGGCGATCTTCTCCGTCGGCATCGCGGTCGGCTCCGGCCTCGCATCGTGGCTGGCCAGCGGGCGCATCGTGCTGCTGCCGACGCCGGTCGGCGCGGTGCTGATGGGCCTGTTCGGACTCGATCTCGCCTGGACGGTCTCGCACCTGCCCCCGCCCGCGGGCGAGCCGATCGGTGCGCTCGCTTTCATCACCAGCGGCCACGGCCTGCGCATCGCCACCGACTTCTTCGGGATCGCCGTGGCCGGCGGGCTCTACGTCGTGCCCTCGTTTGCCGCCGTGCAGGCCTGGACCGAGAAGGCCAAGCGCGCCCGCGTCATCGGCGCGGTCAACGTGCTCACCGCCGCCTTCATGGTCGGCGGAACGCTCGCCCTCGCCGTGCTCCAGGGCCTGGGCCTCAGCATGGCCCAGCTTCTCGGCCTCGTGGCGGTGCTCAACCTGATCGTCGGCGCGGTGATCCTCGTGACCCTGCCGACGAACCCCCTGCGCGACGCCCTCTCGATCCTGTTCCGTGCCTTCTACCGCCTGGAGGTGAAGGGCCTGGAGAATGTCGAGAAGGCGGGCCCGAACGCGATCATCGCCCTCAACCACGTCTCCTTCCTCGACGCGCCGCTGGCGCTCTCGCTCCTCGACCAGGAGCCGGTCTTCGCCATCGATCACGGCATCGCGCAGCGCTGGTGGGTGAAGCCGTTCCTCAAGGTGACGAAGGCGATGCCGCTCGACCCGACGCGGCCGCTCGCCACCCGCACGCTGATCAACGCGGTCAAGAGTGGCGAGACGCTGATCATCTTCCCCGAGGGCCGGCTCACCGTCACCGGCAGCCTGATGAAGGTCTATGACGGCGCGGGGCTCATCGCCGACAAGTCCGGCGCCATGGTCGTGCCGGTGAAGATCGATGGGCCGGAGCGCACGATCTTCTCGCGCCTGAAGCGCGATCAGGTCCGCCGCGCGTGGTGGCCGAAGGTGACGGTGACGATCATGCCGCCGGTGCGCCTCCACGTCGATCCAGAACTCAAGGGCAAGAACCGCCGTCGCGCCGCCGGTGCCGCGCTCTACGACATCATGTCGGACCTCGTGTTCGAGACTGCCGATATCGAGCGCGGCGTCTTCTCCGCGCTGATCGAGGCGGGCCAGCTCCACGGCTGGCGGCGCACGGCGCTGGAAGATCCGGTGACGGGCACGATGAGCTATGCGCGCCTCGTGATGGGCGCCAACATCCTCGGCCGCAAGCTCCAGGCGCTGCTGCCGGATGCGAAGAAGCCGGTCGGGTTGATGCTGCCCAACGCCAACGGCGCGGCGGTGACGTTCTTCGCGCTGGCCAGCGCCGGCCGCGTGCCGGCGATGATCAACTTCTCCGCCGGCCCCGCCGCGGTGCTCTCGGCCTGCCGGGCGGCGCAGGTCGACACCATCCTCACCTCGCGCGCCTTCATTGAGAAGGGGCGCCTCGGCACCCTGATCGAGGGCGTCCAGGGGACGATCCGCCTGATCTACCTGGAGGACGTGCGGGCGGGTGTCACCACGGGCGACAAGATCCGCGGTTTCTTGAGCCCCCGGCGGCCGCTCGTCGCGCGAAAAGGGACCGACCCAGCGGCGATCCTGTTCACCTCAGGCTCGGAGGGCACGCCGAAGGGCGTGGTGCTCGCCAACCGGGCGATGCTCGCCAACACGGCGCAGGTCGCCGCCCGCATCGATTTCGGGCCGCGCGACAAGGTGTTCAACGTGCTGCCGGTCTTCCACGCCTTCGGGCTGACGGCGGGGCTGGTGCTGCCGCTGATCTCGGGCGTGCCGGTCTACCTCTATCCGTCGCCGCTGCACTACCGGATCGTGCCCGAACTCATCTACGGCACCAACGCCACGGTCCTGTTCGGCACCGACACCTTCCTCACCGGCTACGCCAAGATGGCCCATTCCTACGACCTGCGGAGCCTCCGCTACGTCGTGGCCGGCGCCGAGCCGGTGAAGCAGGCGACCCGCAAGACTTGGGCGGAAAAGTTCGGCCTTCGCATCCTGGAGGGCTACGGCGTCACCGAGTGCGGGCCGGTGCTTGCCCTCAACACGCCGATGTTCAACCGCTTCGGCACCGTCGGCCGGCTGCTGCCGGGGATCGAGTCGCGGCTCGAACCAGTGCCCGGTATCGACGAGGGCGGACGCCTCGCGGTGCGCGGCCCCAACATCATGCTCGGCTACCTGCGCGCGGAGAATCCCGGCGTGCTCGAGCCGCCGCCTGACGGCTGGTACGACACCGGCGACATCGTCGCCTTCGACGCCGACGGCTTCGTCACGATCAAGGGCCGGGCCAAGCGCTTCGCCAAGATCGCCGGCGAGATGGTGTCGCTGGCCAGCGTCGAGGCGCTCGCCTCCGAACTCTGGCCCGACACGCCGAGCGCGGTGGCCGCCGTGCCCGATGCCCGCAAGGGCGAGCGCCTGATCCTGTTCACTGAGGCCAAAGGCGCGACGCGGGCCGCCTACCAGAGCCACGCCAAGGGCCGAGGCGCGGCCGACGTCGCCATTCCCGCCGAGGTGGTCGTCGTCGAGGCGCTGCCGATGCTCGGCACCGGCAAGATCGATCAGGTAAGCGTGACGAAGCTCGCGCGGGAGCGGGCGGCGACGGCGGAAGCCGCGTGAGAATCGGGATGCGCGGCCGCTCCCCTTCGCTCCTCTCATCCTGAGAGGCTGCCGGAGCGGCCTCGAAGGATCTTCCGGATCCCGCGCGATTTCGGGATGATCCTTCAAGAGCGACGTTTCGCGCTGCCACCTCAGGCTGAGGGTGAGGACAGGAAGCGGCCTCTGCTCATCCTTCGCGCAGTGACCACTCGGTCATAGCGGCAATCCGTCTTCGCCGTAGAGGAAATCCTGGCTGCGGCCACCGTCCGGTCCAGCGAGCGTTGTCACGGCGGCGGAACGCCGAGCCTCGTCCAGCACGGCCCGCCGTGCTCGGCGATCCGGCGCAGGCTGGATCGGTTCGATACGTGCGACGGGCTGCCCCTCCCGCGTGAGGACGATGGTCTCGCCCGCTTGGGCGCGCCGAACAAGATCCCGTAACCGATCCTCGGCATCCGCCACGGAAACGCGCATTGGCTCCTCCTGTCGCAGCGCTCCGGTCTCGACCGCACGGAAGTCGAACTTAAACCATTCTTGACCCTATCCTCGGCCGCCTCACCATACGCTGGTCCGTTGCCGATGCCCCTCTCTCGCCGCCGCTTCCTCGCCTCCTCGCTCGGCCTCGCCATCGCCGGCCCGGCCGCCGCGCAGAGCTACGGCCAGACCTTCAAGGTCGAGAACGACGAGGGCCGGCCGGTGACCAACATGCGGCTGCCCGGCGAGATCACCGGGCAGATCCAGGAATTGCGCGGCGTCACCTATGTCGGGCCCCGCGAGGCCGAGGTGACCCTCTACGAGTTCTTCGATTACAACTGCCCGTGGTGCCGCAAGGCCGCCGCCGACGTCACCGCGCTCGCGGGCAGCGATCCCGCCCTGCGCATCGGTCTCGTCCACAACCCGATCCTGTCGCCGATGTCGGCCCAGGCCGCCAAGGTCTCGCTCGCGGTGCAGCGCAAGTTCGGCTCGGCGGCGGCCTTCGCCTTCTATGGCCAGTTGCTGTCGACCAAGGGTCAGATCGACGGGCTCAAGGCGCTGGATATTGCCGCCAAGACCAGCGCCAAGGCCGGCGTGTCGCGCGCTGAACTCGAACAGATCGCCGACAGCGACGAGGTGCGCGAGGCGATGCGCGCGCATATGAACGTCGCGGCCAATCTCGGGCTTTCCGCCACGCCCTCCTACGTCCTCGGCAATACCGGCGTGCTCGGCCATCCCGGCGTGAAGTCTTTGGCGAAGATGATCGCAGCGGTGCGGCGCTGCGATCAGATCGCCTGCGGGTAGACCTGCCTTAGGCGCCGCCGATGAGGATGCCCGTCGCGAGCACGAGGCCGCCGCCGAGCACGATCTGGAAGGCCGCCCGCAGGAAGGGCGTCTCCATGTAGCGGTTCTGGATCCAGACGATGGCCCAGAGCTCGACGAAGACCACGGCGAAGGCAATGCTCGTCGCCAGCCAGAAATTCGGGATCAGGTAGGGCAGCGCGTGGCCGAGGCCGCCGATCGCCGTCATCATGCCGGAGGCGAGGCCGCGCTTGAGCGGCGAGCCGCGTCCGGAGATCTTGCCGTCGTCGTGGGCGGCTTCCGTGAAGCCCATCGAGATGCCGGCGCCGAGCGAGGCGGAGAGGCCGACGAGGAAGGTCGTCCACGGATTCTGCGTGGCGAACGCCGTGGCGAAGATCGGGGCGAGCGTCGAGACCGAGCCGTCCATGAGGCCGGCGAGCCCCGGCTGGACCCAGGTCAGAACGAATTGGCGGTGGGCGACCGCATCCTCCGCGTCGCGGCCGGCCCCGTCCAGATGCTGTTCGCTCAGCGCCTCGGCCGTGCGCTCGTGCGCGCTCTCCGCCGCGGCGAGGTCGCCGAGCAGGGCCCGCGTGTCGGCGTCGGTCGAGCGCCGGGCGGCGGCGAGGTAGAAGTCGCGCGCCTGCCGCTCCATCGCGGCGGCCTCCTCGCGGACGCGGTCGAGCCCGAGATTGCGCATCAGCCAGAGCGGCTTGCGGGCATAATAGCCGGCGATGTGCTCGCGCCGGATCGGGAGGATGAAGTCGCCGAAGCGCGCCTTGTAACGCGCGATCAGACGGCGTCGGTGCTCGTCCTCGGCCTCCGCCATCGCGTCGAACAGGGCGGCGGAATGGGGATAGTCGGCGCGCAGGCGTGCCGCGTAGGCGCGGTAGATCTGGCCGTCCTCCTCCTCGGAGCCGATGGCGAGGGCCAGGATCTCCTGCTCGCTGAGATCGTCGAACCGTTTCCGGCCGCCGAGCGTCAGCATCGAGAGACGGCTCATCATCGGTGTGTCGACCTCCAGGGAGGGCGCATCGCAGCAGGTCTGAGTGACCTCACCCCTCCTGCTCCTGCAGCAGCCGGTACTCGCGGCCGTGGCGGCAATAGCCCTCGACGATGTGGCTCATCAGCGCGCGCTTCTTCGCATCGAGCGCGCCGAGGATGCGCGCGGGCCGCCCGCCCCAGAGATGGCCGCCCTCCAGCAACTGGCCCGGATCGGTGGTCGAGCCGCCGGCCAGCATCACGTCGTCGGCCACCACCGTGCCCGGTGCGAGCACGGAGCCGATGCCGATGAGGGAGCGGGCGCCGATCCGGCAATCGGCCATGCGCACATTGTGGCCGATGGTGGTGTCGCGCCCGATCACCACGCCCTCGCCGCGGCTGCGGATCACGGTGTTGTCCTGGATGTTGGTGTCGGCGCCGACCACGATCGGGCCGACCTCGGCAGCGAGTTCGCAGGAGAACAGCACCGTCACCCCGGCGCCGAGCGCGATGCGGCCGGAGAGCCGGGCGGTGCGGGCCACGAACACACTGGCGTCGGTCTCCGGCGGCTCGGCCGGCGCGGGCTGGTTCGCCGTCTCGCCCGAAGCCTCGCGCAGGCGCTCGGCCCGCTCGGCGAGTTCCTCCGGCGTGACGGGGCGCAATCGCTTGGCCGGGTTGCCGCCATAGGCGAAGCCGCTCTCGAGGTTCGAGCGGGGGAAGATCGTCGCGCCCGCCTCGATCAGCACGTTGTCGCCGACAATCGCTCCGTCGAGGATGATGGCGTCGTCCTCGATCACCACGTCCGAGCCGACGGTGCAGGCATGCACCACCGCGTTGCGGCCGACCGTGACCCGGTCGCCGATATGGGTCGGCAGCGATTCGGTGGCGATGTGGACGGTGGAGCGGGCGCCGAGCCAGAAGCGGTCGCCCGCGGTGATCGGCTGGCCGTCGCTGCGGATCACGCTGTCGTCCCCGAGCCAGGCCTGGGACCCGAGGGTGGCAGTGCCGATCACCGTGCTGGCGCGCCCGCACCAGACGGGGCGGCTGGCGAAGACGGGCAGGATGCCGTCATGGGGCAGGATCAGGTCGGGCGTCACGTCGCGGCTCGCTGTTCTTCGAAACGGCGCCGGTGGCGCGGTCCTCTTCTTGAGCCATATAGGCCCACGGGCAAATGGAGTAACGGGCCGGCGTGAAAACGCTCGCCGCACCATGCCTGCCCGCGTACGCGTTCCCGAAGAGGCGATCATGACGGTCAGCATCCAGTCCGAGCCCTTCGACACCGCCGCCGAGATCGCCCGGATCGAGGCGGAACTGGCGGGGCGGGCGGGCGCGGTCGTGACCTTTTCCGGCCTGTGCCGCGACGAGGCGGGCCGGCTCGCGGCGCTGGAACTGGAGCATTACCCCGGCATGGCCGAGGCCGAGATCGCCCGCGTGGTCGAGGAGGCGCGCGCGCGCTGGCCGGTCCAGGCCCTGCGGGTGATCCACCGCCACGGGCTGGTGCGGCCGGGCGAGGGCATCGTCCTCGTCGTCACCGCCTCACCCCATCGCAAGGCCGCCTTCGCGGCGGCCGATTTCCTGATGGACTACCTCAAGACCCGCGCGCCCTTCTGGAAGCGCGAGCACCTCGCCGACGGCACCACCGGCGGCTGGGTCGAGGCGACGGAGGCCGATGCCGCCGCCGCGCAGGCTTGGACGTGAACATCTGGGCCTGAACGATCGATCGTCCCGGGCCAGCCGCCTCACACGAACCGCGAACGGATTCCCGACCTCATGACGGCTCCCCCTTTCAGCCCGCCGGCCGACCCGCCCGGCGCACGGCGCCTCGCGGTCGCCGGCATCGCGGTCGTGGCGTTCGCCGCTGCGCTCTGGCTCGCCTGGACCGCGGCGGCGACGCTGCTGCTGATCTTTTCCGGCATCCTGTTCGCCGTCTTCCTCGACGGGCTCACCCGCGGTCTCGGCCACGTGCTGCCGATCGGGCGGGGCTGGCGCCTTGCTCTCGCCTGCCTCGTGCTCGCCGCCCTCGCGCTGGGTCTCACGGCCTTC
The DNA here is from genome assembly GCF_021117295.1 of Methylorubrum sp. B1-46. Taxonomy (NCBI): domain Bacteria; kingdom Pseudomonadati; phylum Pseudomonadota; class Alphaproteobacteria; order Hyphomicrobiales; family Methylobacteriaceae; genus Methylorubrum; species Methylorubrum sp. B1-46. The sequence goes on from NZ_CP088247.1 coordinate 1,708,908, forward strand.
GGCGGCGCCACCGTGGCAAGCCAAGCGCGCGACCTCGGCACCACGGTGCGCCAGCAATCGGAGACCGTGCGCGATTGGCTGAAGGAGCGCGGCATTGAGATCGACCTGTCTCAAGCGACCCCGGCGCCCCAGGGTGCCGGTGCCGAGTCCGGTCAGGGCGAGAAGGACGAGGGCCAAGCTGGAAAGAGCCAGGACGGAAAGAGCCAGGACGGAAAGGGACAGAAGCAGGGCGGTCTCGCGGGCCTCGCCTCGGGCGCCCTGAAGAGCCCCGGCTCGCTCCTCTCGGATGCCGGCAACGTGCTCGGCCCGGCCACGACCGTGGTGATCGCGCTGTTCAACGCGCTCGGCAACGTGCTCGTGATCATCTTCCTCGGTGTCGCGATCGCTGCCGATCCGGGGAGCTACCGCGACGGCGCCCTGCGGCTCGTGCCCCGGCGCCGCCGCGAGAAAGCCGCGCGCGTCCTCGACGGGTCGGGCGAGACCCTGCGGCACTGGCTGTTCGGCCAACTCGTGACCATGGCGGCGATCTTCGTGCTGACCTGGGTGGGCCTCAGCTTCCTCGGCATCGGCGGCGCGCTGATCCTCGGGCTCCAGGCCGGCCTGCTCGCCTTCGTGCCGACGATCGGGCCGCTGATCGCGGGCGTGGTGATCCTGCTGAGCAGCCTCGCCTCCGGGCTGAACGGCTTGCTCGGCGCGCTCGGCGTCTACCTCGCGGTGCAGACGGCGGAGAGCTACGGACTGACGCCGTTCATCCAGCGGCGCGCCCTCGACCTGCCGGCGGCGACGATCTTCGCCGGCCAGCTCCTGTTCGGCGTGCTGTTCGGCCTGTGGGGCGTGGCGCTCGCCCTGCCGCTCGTGGCGGTGATCAAGGTGCTGCTGGACGAGCTTTACATCGAGGACGGCGCGGAGGGAGCCTGACGCGATGTCCCGCTGATCGCTTCGGGACAAGTGGTATGTCCCTCTCCCCGCGTGCGGGGAGAGGGGAACCAACGGCTTCCGAAATGATCATCAGGAAACCGTTCGATCGTCTGATCCGACCGCCTTACGGCGCCATGTCCTTCTTACGGCGCCATGTCCTTACGGCGCCATGTCGGGGACCGGCTTGACCGTACCCATCTCGGCCGCGGGGGTCGGCTGGGCCGGAGTGCCGATCTGCGGCGGCGGGGTGAGCTGCAACTGCTCGCTGGTATAGGCGAGCTCCTGGTAGACCCGGTGCGGATCGTCGTTCAGCTTGGTGCCGTAGCTCGGCACGATCTGGCGGATCTTCGCCTGCCATTCCGGGCTGGCGACCTGCTTGGCAAACACCTTCTCCAGCACGTTCAGCATGATCGGCGGGGCGGTGGAGGCGCCCGGCGAGGCGCCGAGCAGCGCGGCGATGCTGCCGTCCTTGGCCGACACCACCTCGGTGCCGAGCTTCAGGACACCGCCCTTCTCCGCGTCGCGCTTGATGATCTGCACGCGCTGGCCGGCCTGGACGAGGCGCCACTCGTCCTTCTTCGCGTCGGGGAAGTACTCGCGCAGGGCCTGGTAGCGGTCCTCGTCGGACAGCATCACCTGGCCGGCGAGGTACTCGATCAGCGGGTACTGCTCCACGCCGACGCGGACCATCGGCCAGACGTTGCTGGTGGTGGTCGAGGTCAGCAGGTCGAAATACGAGCCCTCCTTCAGGAACTTGGTCGAGAAGGTCGCGAACGGTCCGAACAGGATCACGCGCTTGCCGTCGAGCACGCGGGTGTCGAGGTGCGGCACCGACATCGGCGGCGAGCCGACCGAGGCCTTGCCGTAGGCCTTGGCGAGGTGGCGCATCGCCACCTCCGTGTTCTCGGTGACGAGGAACGAGCCGCCGACGGGAAAGCCGGCATAGTCGTCAGCCTCGGGGATGCCGGTGGCCTGGAGCAGGTGCAGGGCGCCGCCGCCCGCGCCGATGAACACGAACTTGACATCGACCGTGGACCGGCTGCCGTCCTTCAGGTTCTTCGACGTGACGCGCCACGTGTACCCGTCCTTGCCGTCCTTGATGCGCTCGAAGCTCTCGACCTCAGTCGAGAGGCGCAGGTCGAATTTCGGCTGGCTCTTCAGGGAGGCGATGTACTGACGGGTGACCTCACCCCACTCGCAATCGGTGCCGAGCGGCGACCACGTGGCGGCGACCTTCTGCTTCGGGTCGCGCCCCTCCATCATCAGGGGGACCCATTTCTTGAGCTGCTCGGGGTCGGTCGAGAACTCCATTCCGGCAAAGAGCGGGCTGGCTTTCAGCGCCTCGTAGCGCTTGCGCAGGTAGGTGATGTTGTCGTCGCCCCAGACGAAGCTCATGTGGGGCGTGGAATTGATGAAGCTGCGCGGGTTCTTGAGCACGCCCTGCCGGACCTGCCAGGCCATGAACTGGCGGGTGACCTGGAAGGCCTCGTTGATCTCGACGGCCTTCTTGATCTGGATGTTCCCCTTGGAATCCTCCGGCGTGTAGTTGAGCTCGGCGAGGGCCGAGTGGCCGGTACCGGCATTGTTCCAGCCGTTGGAGCTTTCCAGCGCCACGCCGTCGAGCCGCTCGACCATCTCCAGCGACCAGTCGGGCTCGAGTTCGCGCAGCCAGACGCCGAGCGTCGCGCTCATGATGCCGCCGCCGATCAGCAGGACATCGACCTTGCGGGCCTCGCCCGCGGCGAGCAGGGGCGACGCCGGCAGAGCGGTTGCGGCCAGACCGGCCAGGGCGCCGCCGAGGACTTGACGCCGGTTCATCGGCATTGGGCTATGTTGCACATTGGCGGAGCGAATGTGCATTTTATCGTCAGCGTTCATTTTATTTTACGCGCCGCTCAAAAATTTATTGGTCCCGTGGGTGCGCTACAACAGGATTGGGCCAGCCACAATCCGGTGATTACATGGCTGCCATGCCCTGAAAACTTGAACAGGGACGGCGGATTGTCAGGCCTCACGGGAGAGATCGTTCGGCCCCGCCCGGGCCTGAATCAAGGGCGACCTGAGATGACTGGCGCTCCTCTCTTGGAAACGTCAGCGTGCGGCCGAGCGCTCGACCCGCCGCACGCTGGCGAGAATGGAACGGGCCGCTTCGTGCCGGACCGCGCCGGTCTCGCAGGTCTTGCAGATCGCTCCGAGATAGCGGCCGTCGACCACCGTCTCGGCGAACAGGCCCGACTTGAAGCGCGGCGCCGCCTCGGTCTCGACCGCGATCCAGTCGCGGGCGCCGAACCGCTCCGGCCCGAGCGGTTTGCGGATCGAGGCGCTCGCGCTCGTGCTCTTCAGGACCGCGCGCAGGCGGACATAGCGGGAGAGCGGCGTGGCGTGGAGGCCGGCGAGGCGGGCGGCGTCGTCCTCGCCCTCGACCGCCTTCGGGCGCAGGCGAAGCGTGCAGGCCTCCCGCGTGCGGGCGCAGGCCGGGGTCTCGCATACGATCCGCACCACGCGCCGTCCGGAGGCATCACCGGGATCCCCGCCCGCCTCCTCCAGCACCCAGCCCGGCGGCAGATCGAGCCGGAAGCCCTGATCCAGGCGCAGCGTGATCGGGCCCGCCGGGGTATCCGCCGGGTCCGTGCTCACATCCGGTGCCGGTTCCTCGGTCGAGTCCGGCATCTCTTCGGCCCAGGCCGGGGTGAAGGCGGATAAGCCGGCCAACAGGTAGGAGGCGAGAAGGGCCGCGCGCAGGCGGTGGGCGGACGCATCGGTCATCGGGCGCGTGTCTCCGCTGGGATGTGGCGTTCGGCGAGAGCCTCGACGCGGGCGCGCGCCTCCGGCTCGAAGATCCGCAGCGGCACGGGCAGCACCTCGTCCCAGCGCATCGGCAGGATCATCAGGTCGCCGACGCGCTCGCGCCCGCGGAACAGCGGCCAGCCGAGATGCGCGCGGGCGCCGTCCTTCGCGGTGGTGATGCCGGATTCGTCGATCACGATCTCGGCCGCGCCGGGCGGCGCCTCGGCCTCGAGCTGACGGGCGAGATCGCCAGCGAACCAGCGGCTCGCGCGGGGATGGACCGCGAAGAACCCCACGATCACCGCCGCGGTGAAGGCGGCGGGCTTCCAGACGTCGTTCGCGACCATCTCGGCGAAGAGCGGCAGCGCGTCGGCGAGCGGCACCCGGTAGGGATCGACCGCCCAGAGCATCATCAGCAGGGCCGGATAGAGCAGGGTCAGGCCAACGAGCCACGCGGCGGCGCCGGTGAGCCGGGCGCGGCGGGCCCAGGGATTGCCGAGGCTGCGCAGGATGAGCGGCACCCGTTCGTCGGCCGTCAGGCGCATCGTCGCGCGCAAAGCCTCGGGCCCGGCGGCCGGTTCGGCCGGCGGCAGTGCGGGAGCGGGTCGGCCGGCGCAGGCCTGGACCCAGCGCCGGATGCCCGCGATCGTCTCCGGGCTCAGAGACGCCTTGGGCAGGACGATCGGGACCTCGCCGATCTCCGTCGGCAGGAAGAGGTGGTGCCGGTCCTCCCCGAGCGCGCCGATGTGCGGCCAGGGCACGAAGCTCGTGAGATCCGGCGCGGTCTGGGTCAGCCCGGCGCCGTCGAGCCGGTAGCGCACTGGCACGGGGCTCGGATCGTGGCCGTCGCCGCCCGGCGGCCCCATCAGGGCCCGCACCCGGCGGCGGGCAAACCAGGGGTGGAGCGCGTAAGTCGCAAGCAGAGCGAGCGTGATCAGTCCGAGATAAGCGGCGAGCGGCAGCGGATCGAAGCCGGACAGGTCGCGCCAGAATGCGGACAGGGTGCGGCGCCCGCCCGCCGTCGCCCAGCCGGAGACCGCGCCGAGCAGGATGAGAAACCACACCACCGGCAGGCCGAGCGTGAGGATGCGCCGCCGCTGCGCCGCGAGCGGCTCCCGCTGCGCGTAGAGGTTGCCGGTGATCCGGTCCGCGAAGGTGAGCGGCGCCTCGAAGGTGAGCGGCGCCTCCGGAACGGGCGGGCGGCCGGAAATGGAGGGGACGACGGACAGGGGTGGACCTCGTGGGCTGGAGCGCTCTCGGGCGAAGCGGATGCCGGTTCAGCGGCGCGCGCATCGAACCGGGACTGGGGAGCCGCCGCCGATTGCCGGATGACGCCTGGCAGGGTTGGCAGTTGCATTGTGAATCGCATTACCCGCGCTACATGCGCGCGCATGCCGATCCGACATTCGCTCCCCTCGCTCCGCCGCCTCCGAACCGGGTGGCCGGCCGGGGCGCTGCTCTGGGCGGGGGCAGCCGTGGCCACCCCGGAGGCGCCGCCCACTGCGGCGAAACCCGATCCGATCAGGATCCCCATCGGTGACACGGTGCATGGGGTCCGCCTCGACGCGCTCCAGCGCTTCGGGGCGACCCCGCTGCCCGAGATCTGCGGCGGGCCGCCGGAGACGGAGACGATGCAGGCCTTCCTGCTCACCCTGATCTGCGACGCCGAGCAGGGGAAGACGACCGAGAACGGCAGCGGGGCGCCGACGCCGGGCGAGGCCGCCCTGATGCTCGCGGCGGACCGGCTCGACGCGTTGAAGGATCGGCCCGCCGCAGAGCGCGAGACGCCGCTGCGGGCGGTGAACGGGCTGATCCTCGCCGGTCTGCGCCGCGGCGAAGGCCGGCTGCTTGAATCCCTGGCCAGCCGCTTCTCCGACTTTGGCGAAGAGGCCCGCGACAGCACTCCTTTCGCCATTGCCGGCGAACTCCTGCTGGCCCAGACCGCGTTCTGCGACGCGGCCGACGGGCATTGCCGCGCCGGGGCCGAGACCGCTTCGGCGGATGAGTTCGTGCAGGCCGGCCGCTGGCACAACGACGTCGATCAACTGCGGCGGGCCGGCGAGATGGCGGAGCGGGCCGAGCGCGGCGAGGGGCCGGAACCCCGCCAGCTCGACGAAAGAGGGTTGTTCAAGGCCCGCAACGCGGCCGGCGCCGCCTACAGCTACGCCGCCGCCTTCGCCGAACCGGCGGAGCGCCGGCCCTTTATGGAGCGATCGGTGGCGGCCTACGAGCGGGCGCTGCCGAGCGCGGAGGCGCAGGCGCCGTCCTTCGCCTCGGCACGGCTGTGGCACAATCTCGGCGCGGCCTATGTCGACCGCGCGGCGCTGACCCGGAACCTGAACGATTTCGAGCGTGGCGTTGCTCTCTACGAGCGGGCGATCCCGCTTTTCGATCCCCGGGACGACCGGCGGGCCCTGGCCCGCGCCCGCTCCAATATGGGCCGCGCCCGCAGCCGGATCGCGACGCGCAAGCGCGACCTTGCGATCCATGACCGGGCGGTGGCCGACCAGCGCGCGGCGATCAAGGGCTACGAGGCGGCCTCCGAGACGTTCGACGCCGCCTTCGCCCGCTACCGGCTGGCGCAGGATCTTTTCGACCGGGCGAAGACCGCCGACGGTCTCGCCCGCGACCTCGCGGCGAGCCGGGCCGGCGACGCGGCGCTGCGGCGCGACGTGCTGATCCGGATCGCCGCGGAGAGTCGCGAGCAGGCGCTGGCCCGGACCGCGCAGGCCGTGCCGGTGCTCGAACGGGCGGGCGCGACGCAGTATCTCGAATGGGCGCGGGAGCTCGAAGCGGAGATCCGCGCCGCTGAACCCAGAACCGGGTCTGAGACGAAGTGAGCGGCGGGCGGGTGGCGCCGGCGCCATCTCAGCCTTCTTGGGCAGCCGGGACCGCGGCGATGCCGGCGCCCGCGGCCCAGGCGTTGAGATCCTGCTTGCGGATCGCCGCCGCCATCATGTCGGGGAAGAGGTCGGGCGTGCAGGCGAAGGCGGGCACGCCGAGCGCCGCGAGCCGCGCGGCGAGCCCCCGGTCGTAGGCCGGCGCGCCCTCGTCGGAGAGCGCCAGGAGCGCCACCACCTGCACACCTGCGCCAACGAGGCGCTGCGCCTGCGCCAGCAGCCCGGCCTCGACTCCGCCCTCGTAGAGATCGGAGATCAGCACAAGCACCGTGTCCTCGGGCCGGGTAATGCGCGAGGCGCAGTAGCCGACCGCCCGGTTGATGTCGGTGCCGCCGCCGAGCTGGACCGAGAACAGCACCTCGACCGGATCGTCCATCTCATCCGAGAGATCGACCACCTCGGTGTCGAACACCACGAGCCGGGTCGAGACGGCGGGCAGCGAGGCCATCACCGCCCCGAAGATGAATGAGTAGACCACCGAGTTGGCCATCGAGCCCGACTGGTCGATGCACAGGATCACGTCTTTGAGCGATCCGCGGCTCTTTCGCCCGTGGCCGAGGCGGGTTTCCGGGATGATGGTGCGGTACTCCGCCTGATAATGGCGCAGGTTCGCCCGGATGGTGCGGTTCCAGTCGATCTCGGCGTGGCGCGGGCGGCGGTTGATGCTGGCGCGATCGATCGCCCCGGTCACCGCCTGCCGCAGCGGCTCCTCAAGCCGCTTCATCAGCGCGTCCACCACCTTGCGCACCACGAGGCGGGCTGTCTCCTTGGTGCGCCCGCCGAGCAGGCCGCGCATGGAGATCAGGGTCGAGACGAGGGAGACGTCGGGCTGGACCGCCTCCAGCATCTCCGGCTCGGTCAGCATCCGCTTGAGGTCGAGCCGCTCGAAGGCGTCGCGCTGCATCACCTGCACCACAGAGGCCGGAAAGTAGTCGCGGATGTCGCCGAGCCAGCGCGGCACGGAGGGGGCGGAGGCACCGAGGCCCCCTTTGCGGTCGGAATCGTAGAGGGCGCCCATCGCCCGGTCGAGCCGCCCGTCCCGCTCGCTCAGGCTGCAGCCGGTGCCCTCGGCCGCCCCGCCGCCGAGGACGAGGCGCCAACGGCGCAGGCGTTCCGTCTCGCTCACGGCTTCGCTCATGCGGCGTCTCCGGTGGTTTCGCCCGCGGTTCGGGCCGGCTCGGGGCCGAGCAGCAGGCGCAGGAGCGGCAGCACCTTGGCCGCGCGCCCCGCGTCGAAGCCGTGAGACCCTTCCGCTGCGCCCGGCGACGCGCCGCCCGGCCGGGCCAGTGCCTCGCCGACTGTCCGGCGCTCCGCCGGCGCCAGGGTCGCGAAGGTGCGGCGCACCAGCGGCAGCAGCTCGATGAACAGGGCCTCGTCGAGGCCGCAGAGCCACTCGTCGACCACCGTGAGCAACTCGCGCCCGTGGATCAGCACGGTGCCGCTGTCTTCGAGAAAACCTTCGATCCAGGCGGCGGCCGGCCCTGCGCCCGAGGCCCGCGAGAGGGCGAGCCGCAGCCGCTCGCCGGCCTCGGTGGCCGTAATGGCGCGGTCATCGAACAGCAGGCGCACGGCGCGGCCGACGACGCGGCCGTGGACGTGCTCTTGATCGGCCAACGCCCGCAGCGCCTCCCGCCACACCGCCTTCAGCTCCGGCTCCTCGATCAGCGCGACCGCGCCGGAGACGGCGACGATGCGCGCCTTGGCGGCGGCCGCCGCGTCGTCGTCGAGGCTCTGGCAGGCGGCGACCAGCCCGGCGGCGGCCCGCGGCACGAGGCCCCGCACCACGGCGAGGACCGGTTCGGTGTCGGAGGAGCGCACGGAGCCGTAGCGGGCGAGTTCGGCGAGCGCGGGCAGCGCGTCCATCAGGTCGAACACGTCGGCCGAGACTGCGGCGCGGTCGTTGAGCGCGCGGATCACCTCCGCCGTGGCGTCAGCCAGATCGGCGTCGAGGAGCGTGCCGATCAGGCCGGAAAGGTCGGCGACGCGGGTCGCCTCGCGAGCCCGCACCCGCACCCGGCCGGCGGCGGCCTCGGCCACCGTGCCGCCCTCGGCGGAGGCCGCCACCAGCTCCACCACCCATTCCGGCTGCCAAGCGAGGAACCACGCCTCCTTGAAGGTGCCGCGCCCGCGCGCCTCGCGCCGCTCCCCCCACGGGATGCCGATCAGGGTGAGCCGGTTGAGGAAATGGCTGCGGGCGAGATCCGTTTCTTTCCGCAGGTCGAGGGTGATCTCGCCGGCGGACGCGCCGGGCTTCAGGCGCAGGCGCTTGCACTGGGCCGCGAAATCCGTCTCGACCGGCGTGCCGGGGCTGTCCGGCGGGGTGGCGCCGAGGCGCTCGCCGATGACGAGCTTGCGCCGGATCAGCCCCATCGGCGCCGGATCGGCGAAGCAGAGCGTGGCCTGTGCGGCCTCATCGAGATCGTCGAGGGAGGGCCGGGACCGGCCGCGAAACCCCGCCAGCGCCTCGGCGAGCCGGGCCGCCTCGATCACCGAGGCCGGCGAGGCGTCGAGATCGTTCTCGCGCAGCAGCGCGGCCGCCCGCGCCAGCCAGCGGGCAGCCACCCGACCCTCGTGGTGCCACAGGGTGTCGTACCATTCCGGCGAGAGCACCCCGGCGCGGTAGCCGGAGGCGAAGGCCAGCCTCTCGTAGGACCAGGGCGCCCAGGCGGCGGCGACCTTGGTCTTGGGCAGGTTTTTGAGCGTCGCAGCGTCGGCGGTCGCTTGACCCTTGACGTCGTGGCGGGCGAGCGCCGGCACGTGCCACGCGCCGCAGATCACGGCGATGCGGTCGAACCCCTCCTTGGCCGCCTTCCGGATCACGCTGCGCATATGCGCCTCGCGCGCCTCCTCGCGGAAGGCGTCGTCGGGGTCGGGCTCGGCGCCCTCGCGTAGCGCTCCCATCGCCTCGCCGATCGCGGCGAAGACGTCGCCGTCAGCGCCCGCGCGGCTCTCGACCAGGGCGTCCCACCAGCGCTCTCCGTCCGGGTAACCGGCGAGCGCGGCGAGTTCGCCGAGCGGGTCGCGCCGGATCGCGGCTTTCGCCGGATCGGGCCCGTGCTCGGACGGCGCTTCGGCCGCCTCGCAAACCGGCTCCGCATCGATCGGCGCGGCCTCGGGTGAGGTGTTCGGCACGCCGAAACCGTCGGCGAGCTGGTTCGCGTGCGGCAGGTCGATGAAGCGCACATTCGCGCCGGCCGCGATGCCATGGCGCATCGCTACCCATTCCGGCGAGAACGCCGCGAAAGGGAAGAAGGCGCAGTCGCGGGGCCGGTCGGGCCGATAGACCAGGAGCGCGACGGGGGGCGCCATGCCCTCCCGCACGGCAAGCGGGATCAGCGCGTCGGCGTCCGGCGGACCCTCGATCAGCAGGCAGTCGGGGGTGAAGGCTTCGAGTGCCGCCCGGAGCGAGCGGGCCGAGCCGGGGCCGTGGTGGCGGATGCCGAAGAGACGGATGTCGGACATCGTTCGGGTCACGCGCTCGCGCGGGCGGCCTTGTAGAAGTCCTTCCAGTCTGCGCGCTCCTTGACCACGGTCTCGAGGTATTCGCGCCAGACGATGGCGTCCTGCACCGGGTCCTTCACCACGGCGCCGGCGATCCCCGAGACGAGGTCGTGCGCCGAGAGGCGGCCGTCGCCGAAATGCGCCGCGAGCGCCAGCCCGCTGCCGACGACGCTGATCGCCTCCGCCGTCGAGAGCGTGCCGGAGGGCTGCTTCACCTTGCTCTTGCCGTCCGCCGTGACGCCCTCCCGCAGCTCACGAAAGATCGTGACGACGCGGCGGATCTGCTCGGCGCCCGGCGGCTCGGCCGGGATCTCGAAGGCGCGGCCGAGCGAGGCGACGCGGGTCTCGACGATGGCGATCTCGGCCTCGATCGTGGCGGGCGGGGGCAGCACCACGGTGTTGAAGCGGCGCTTCAAGGCGCTCGACAATTCGTTGACGCCGCGATCCCGGTTGTTGGCCGTGGCGATGAGGTTGAAGCCTTTTTGCGCCGCCACCTCCTCGTTCAGCTCAGGGATCGGCAGGGTCTTTTCCGAGAGGACGGTGATGAAGCTGTCCTGCGTCTCGGAGGGGATGCGGGTCAGCTCCTCGACGCGGGCGATGCGGCCCTCGTTCATCGCCCGCATGATCGGCGAGGCCACCACCGCCTCGCGGCTCGGGCCCTTGGCCAGCAGCAGCGCGTAGTTCCAGCCGTAGCGGATCGCCTCCTCGCTGGTGCCGGCGGTGCCCTGCACGATCAGGCGCGAGGTGCCGCAGATCGCCGCCGCCAGATGCTCGCTGACCCAGCTCTTGGCGGTGCCCGGCACGCCGAGCAGGAGCAGCGCCCGGTCGGTGGCGAGTGTGGCCACCGCGACCTCCATCAGGCGCCGGTCGCCGATATACTTTGGCGTGACCTCGAAGCCGGAGGCGAGCCGGCCGCCGAGCAGGTAGGTGACGACGGCCTGCGGCGACATCTGCCAGTTCGGCGGGCGCGGCCGGTCGTCGGATTCGCGCAGCGCCGCGATCTCCTCGGCGAAGGCGTCCTCGGCGGCTTGGCGCAGCTGCGCGGTCTTGACGGCGTGGGTCGATGTCATCCTTGGGCCGTTCCCCCTGTGGTGGTCTCCGGTCGGAAATCGCGCCGGATCGCGGCGCGCAGTTCCAGCACGCCGGTCAATCCCGTGAGCTGCGTGCGCAGGCGATCCGCATCCTCCTCCGGCAGCCGCGCCAGGATGGCGGCGGCGGAGGCGGCACTGTCGTCGCTCGGCCAGAGCCGGTCGCCGAGGCGGGCGATCACCCAGGGCTTGGCCAGATCGCGCCGCAGGGCGTCCGAGCCCCGGGTGACGAAGGCGAGCCAGTCGAGCAGGGTGGCGCTGAAGCTTTCCGAGAAATGCTCGGGGCCCTGGGCCAGCACCGCCAGCACCACCTCGATCTTGCGGGCGCGGATCAGCGCGCCGACGCGGGCCTCCCACGCGGCGTCGGGCAGGAGGTCGAGCGCCTCCGCCCACATCCCGAGAACCTCGTTGGTGCGGCGGACGCCGGTGACCTTGCCCTCGTAGGCCTCGGCGGTGATGTCGGCCATCGCCTCCGCCCAGGCCGGGTCGAGGGTGCGCTTGGCCGCCGAGAACAGCCCGTGGAAGACCGGGTCGGCCCACTCGCTGCGGAGTGCCAGTTCGATCCAGAGCCGCGGCGGATGCTCGGCGAAGGCGTGCAGCGGCGCGCGTGCCAGGATCGCCCGCAGCAGGCCGGCACGGGCGCCGCCGCCGCGCCGCTCCCATTGGTTCGCCTCGACGCCGTCGCGGGCCAGTTCCGGGCTCTCCTCCGGCAGGGTGACGACGAGGCTGTGCGTGGTGCCGCCCAGCAGCTTGCGCTTGCTCTCGACACTCAGTGCGGCGCGAGCGCGCGCTGCCATGCGCTCGGCATAGCGCGAGTCGGGAAGCCTCGGCAGCAGGTGCTGCGCGGCCAGCCGCACCCCGTTGGCGCGGTCATCGAGGCAGGCCTCGAGGAAGGGTTCGTCGGCCTGCGACAGGCCGGTCGCCAGGGCGTGGACCAGGGCCTCGCGCGCGTCGGCCTTCTCCTTGCGAAAGACCGGCTCCAAGGCGGCGCGCGCGCCTTCCGGATCGCGGTCGCGGAGGGCGGTGAAGGCGGCGCGGCGCTCGGCCACCGTGCCCTCGGTCCAATCCGATGCGTCCGCGGTCTCCGCTCCTTGGTCCGGGGCCTCGCCGCAGGCGCGGGCGAGCCAGTCGAGTTCGGCGCCGATGACGGCGGGGGCGGTCGTCGGCAGGCTGTCGCGCTGCTGCATCAGCACCTGGAACAGCCAAGCGGGCGGGCGCGAGCCCGCGGCGGCGGCGAGTTCGAACCATTCCTCGACGCGGCTGCGCGCGCTGTATCCCTCGGTGAGGAGGCCGTAGAGCCGCGTGGCGGCCGCGGGCGGACATTCGGGCCCGAAGGCCTCGCGCGGTTCGATCGGCGCCAGCGCCTCCGGCCCGAGTTCCGTGCCGGCGAGATGGTGGACGCCCTCCGCCGCGAGCCGCGCCAGCAGGGCTGCGCCGGGATCGCTCTCCGCGACAAGTGCGGTCAGCGGACCGGGCGCGGGCGGCGGGGCGCGCTCGGCCCCGAGAAGCGCGGCGGCGAGCGTCGGCTCCCAGCCGTCGGTGACGCGATCGGCAGCGTCCATCAGGCCACCTGCAGCAGGACCGGCTGCGCACCCTGCGCCGGCATCGCGTAGAGGCGACCTTGCGCGATGAGAGCGAGCGGATGGAGGCCATAGCCATCGTAGAGGCCGAACAGATCGACCGGCCGGCCCGCCGCCACCGCGAGTAGGCTCGGCAGGCGCGGATCGGCCCCGAGCGCGAGGCTGCCGGTCTCGTCGCCTGCCGCGAAGGCCGCCCTTCCCCCGGTTGCAGTCGCGAGACGGCCGAGACGCACATTCGCGAGCCGCACCGGCCAGCGCTCCAGCCAGGGGGCGCGTGCCAGCACCTCGGCGAAGGTGTCCCGCGCCGCCGCGACGCTGGCCGCACCCGGCAGCACGGCTTGCGCCGCGGAGCCGGCGCGGCCCTCGCGGAAGACGGCCCGCAGCGGCGGATCGCCGGGCTGGAAGGCGAGGCTGCCGAAAAAATCCTGGCCGGCGGCGGGGGCCGGCGGCAGGGGCGAACCGCTGGTTCCGTAATCGATCACCTGGGCCAGGGCGCCGCTCTCACGGCCGACGAGCCAGACCGAGCGGGCGGTGAGCCGGTCCTCCTCCTCGACCGCGTGGGCCAGCACCGCCCAGGTGTCGGCCTGGTCCGGCCGGGCCGCCATCTCCTCGGCGGTGACGGGGTAGCCGAGCGCGGCGCGCACCCCCGCCGCCTGCTCGGCCGTCAACGCATCGAGGCGGCGCGCGGCCCGCAGCAACAGGGCGAGGCGGCCGAGGCCGAGGCCGAGCGCGGCTTCCGGCCGGGGCGCGCCGGGCTGGGGCGCGGCGGCGATCAATCCCGGCAGGGCGCGCACGCGCCGAGCGAGGCCGGGGGCCTGCCCGTCCACGAGGCGGCCGGCCATGCGGTCCCAGAAGGCGTAGGGCTCGCCCCGCGCGGCGGCGAGCCCGCGCCGCATCAGGTCGCGCAGCCACAGATCGAGTTCATCGAGCGCCGCCGCGACCCGGTCCTCGCGGGCCTGACGGCGCTTGGCCTGCGCCCGCTCGTCGACCGGCTTGGCGGGTTCCTTCGCCCGGGTCTCGGCCGCGGCGGCGCGGCTGTCGCGTCCCTTCATCCAGGCGGCGGCCCAGTCCGGCGGCTCTGCCTCGGCGATGGCCAAAGCGGCATCGACCAGCATCAGGCCGAGGGCGTGCTTGCAGGGGAACTTGCGGCTCGGGCAGGTGCATTTCGAGGCCGGGCCGGCGAGATCCGCCACCGTGCGGTAGGGGCTCGCCCCGCTGCCCTTGATCTCGCCCCAGATGACCGTGCCCGCCCGGCCGAGGCCGACCCATTTCTGCGGTTTCGCCTGATCCTGTCCGGCCTTGCGGCTCGATGCGTCGGGGGCGAGATCGAGGATCTGGGCAGTCGTCAGGCTCATGCGGCGTGCGGTGTCATGTCCGTCAATCGAATCAGCTAATCAGGCTCAGTCTAGACAAATCAGACCGACGGGCAAGTTCGATGCGGAATTCTCTCCTGTTCAAGTACGCCGACAAACGTCTTGCCGACGAATGATTCGCGACTAATCTAAGAATTATTCCAGAATGTCCCCGGACAGATCGCCGGCGGCCGCATCGGTGACGGCGTGGCCGGCATAGCTTAGCTGTCCGCCGCGATTGTAAGTCTCCCGGTCATCGGGCGTTTCTCTTCGAACGCGACGGCACGGCAGGCGCTTTGTGAGCACCCCGAACCGTTTGGATCGTGGTCGGCGTTCAGCCCTGCTCGTCGGTGTTGCGCCATTCCCGCTCGAAGGGCAGGCGCCAAGCCTGCGGCGCCACGAGCTGGTGGATCGATTTCGGGCCCCAGGAGCCCGGCGCGTAGAGCCGTACCGGCGGGGGCGCCTCGAGCAGCGGCGTCGAGACCTCCCACAGCCGCTCGATGCCCTCGGCCGTGGTGAAGAGCGTGTGGTCGCCGCGCATGGCGTCGAGGATCAGCCGCTCGTAGGCCTCCAGCACCTCGCCCATCAGGCCGGTGTCCTTCATGTTGAACTGGAGCGAGAGCTTGTCGAGCCGCATCCCCGGCCCCGGCCGCTTGCCGTAGAACGAGAGCGACATCTTCGAGGCGTCGGCGAGATCGAAGGTGAGGTGGTCGGGTCCCTGCGCGCCCACACCCGAATTGACCGGGAACATGCTTTTGGGCGGTTCCCGGAAGGCGATCGAGATGATGCGCTGTCCCTCCGCCATCCGCTTGCCGGTGCGCAGGAAGAACGGCACCCCGGCCCAGCGCCAATTGTCGATGCGGCACTTGAGGGCGATGAAGGTCTCGGTGTCCGATTGCGGATCGACGCCGGGCTCGGATCGGTAGCCGGCATATTGCCCGCGCACCACCTCGCGCGGGTCGAGCGGCAGCATAGAGCGGAACACCTTGTTCTTCTCTTCCGAGATCGGGCCGGGTTCGAGCGAGGTCGGCGGCTCCATCGCCATGAAACCGAGGATCTGGAACAGGTGGGTCACCACCATGTCGCGGTAGGCGCCGGTCGCCTCGTAGAAGGCGGCGCGGGTACCGAGCCCGAGCGTCTCCGGCACGTCGATCTGCACGTGGTCGATGAAGGTGCGGTTCCAGATCGGTTCGAACAGGCCGTTGGCGAAGCGGAAGGCCAGGATGTTCTGCGCCGGCTCCTTGCCGAGGAAGTGGTCGATGCGGAAGATCTGGTCCTCGGAGAAGACTTCGTGCAGCCGTTCGTTGAGCGCCACCGCGCTCTCCAGATCGGTGCCGAACGGCTTCTCCATGACGATGCGCGAGCCCGCCGCCAGATCCGCCTCGGCGAGCAGGCGCACCACGGTGAGCGCGGCGGCCGGCGGCACGCTGAGATAGTGCAGGCGCTGGCTCTCCTGACCGAGGCTCGCCTCGGCCCGCCCCACCGCCGCGGCGAGCGCCGCGGCGCCGGCCGAGAGCGGCACGTAGTCGAGCCGCTCGGCGAAAGCCGCCCATTCCCCGTCCTTGGCCTGCCGGGTGAAGAACCGGTCGATCGCCTTGTGCGCGCGTTCGCGGAACGCCTCGACGCCGATGTCATCGAGCGACACGCCGACGATCCGCAGGTCGGGGATGAAGCCGGCGCTGAACAGGTGGAACAGGCCGGGCAGGAGTTTCCGCTGGGCGAGGTCGCCGGTGGCGCCGACGAGGACGACGACCTGCGGATGTTTCGGGCCGACGCCCGCCCCCAGCCGTGACGCGCGCGATCCTGCCAAGCGTGCCTCCCCTTCGGCGCGCCGGATGCGCGCGGTAAGTGAGGTAGGGCCTGCGCGATTCGTGCCAAGCTTGTGCGGGCGATCCCGCGCTTGTCCGTGCCGGCCAGGCGCGGTGACGCATCGCGCGCCCGGCCGGCCCGCCCCATTTCCAGGGCCATGCCTGCCGAAACCTTCGATGCCACCGCCGCCCGCCTGCGCGCCTGCCGGCTCTGCCGCGACGCGCCGCTCTACGGCGCACCCCTGCCGCATGAGCCGCGCCCCGTGGTGCAGGGCAGCGCCACCGCGCGGCTGTTGATCGCGAGTCAGGCGCCGGGCAACCGGGCGCATCGCAGCGGCATCCCGTTCAGCGATCCGTCGGGCCGGCGCCTGCGGGCGTTGCTCGGGCTCGATGAGGCGGCGTTCTACGACTCCACACGGGTGGCGATCCTGCCGATGGGCGCCTGCTTCCCCGGCCTCGATGCCAAGGGCGGCGACCGGCCGCCGCGGCGGGAATGCGCGCCGGCTTGGCGGGCCGACCTCCTCGCCGGCCTGCCGCGGCTCGATCTGATCCTGGTGATCGGCCAGTACGCGCAAGCCTGGCACCTCGGGCCGCGACCGGGTGGCCTCACCGAGACGGTTGCGGGCTGGCGCGCAATCCTCGACGCCTCGGCGCGGCCGCGGGTGCTGCCCCTGCCCCATCCCTCCTGGCGCAACAACGGCTGGCTCCGGACGAACCCGTGGTTCGAGGCCGACCTTCTGCCGGTGCTGCGGGCCGAGGTGGCGCGGGTGATGGTGGATACGAAGAATTGAAATTCTGGAGCGTGCGTCAACCGTACGACCGCCAGCCTGCACCACCTGGAGAACTCCAGCGTTGACAGGCAGCCGCCTTGGGGGGATCGCTGCCGCGCCCAAGCCACCGACGCGTGTCACCGACGAGAGCCCGATGCCGGAGAGTGCCGACCCCCGCGACCGCCTGATCGTCGCCCTCGACCTGCCCGATGTGGCGGCGGCCGAGCGGCTGGTCGCGCGCATCGGCGATGCGGCGACCTTCTATAAGATCGGCTACCGGCTAGCTTACGCGGGCGGGCTCGACTTCGCCGCGCGGCTGGCGCGCGCGGGCAAGAAGACCTTCCTCGATCTCAAGCTCCACGACATCGGCAACACCGTCGAGGAGGGGGTGCGCTCGGCCTCCGCGCTCGGCGCGACCTTCCTGACGGTGCATGCCTATCCGCAGACCATGCGCGCGGCCGTACGCGGGCGCGGCGCCGGCCTGAAGATCCTCGCGGTCACCGTGCTGACCTCCTACGACGATGCGGATGCGGCGGAGGCCGGCTACGCCCTCCCCGTCGCCGAGCTCGTCGCGCGCCGCGCAACGCAGGCGGCCGAGATCGGCATCGACGGCATCGTCTGCGCGGCGGCCGAGGCGGGTGCGGTGCGCGCGCGGATCGGCCCGTCGGGGCTGATCGTGACGCCCGGCATACGGCCTGCGGGCGCGGAGGCCGGCGATCAGAAGCGGGTGATGACGCCGGGGCAGGCGCGGGCGGCGGGCATCGACCACGTGGTGGTCGGGCGCCCGATCACCGGAGCGGACGACCCCCGCGCGGTCGCGCAGAGAATCGTTGCCGAGATGGAGGACGCTTAGACATGACCAAGGGCTATTGGATCGTGCGGGTCGATGTGAGCGACGCGGAGGCCTACAAGGCCTACGCGGCGGCCAACGGTGCCGCCTTCGCCCGCTTCGGCGGCCGCTTCCTCGTGCGCGGCGGCGCCTTCGAGGCAGTGACGGGGCAGGCGCGGGCGCGCAACGTCATCGTCGAGTTCCCGAGCTACGACGACGCGCTGGCCTGCTGGAACTCCGACCTCTACCAATCGGCCCGCGCCCTGCAGAAGGGCGGCGCGGAGGCCGACATCCTGGTGATCGAGGGCTATGACGGCCCGCAGCCCGTCGTCTCCGAGCCGGCGCCGACGCCGGGCACCGCATCGGAGTAAGCAGGTCTCGAACAGATCCCTGAGATCGCCCGGCCGCCTCAGCGGCCCCCTGCCCGCAGGGCACTGAGCAGGAAGGCGATCATCACCGGCAGTGGCGGCTCGATCGTATTGGGCTGCCGGCCGACCAGCATCGGGTGGCAGTAGCGGGTGACCCCGGCCTGAAGGCAGGCTGCGGCGCTCTTCGGGTCGGCGACGGTGAAGGCGCCCTCGCGCATCCCGTCGGCCACCACCCGCGCGAGCACGGCGCCGATGCGATCGACATGGGCCTGGCACACCCCCCAGCTCTCGCTCATCGCTGCCTCGACCATCTCGTGGACGCGCGGATGCGCCTCGAAGCGGCGGCGGCAATCGTCATGAAGCGCGGTGATGATCCGGCTGAGCCGCTCCGGGGCATCGAGGTTCGGCGCGTCGGCGATCGTGGCGATCATCGCCTCGATCTCGCCGGTCAGTTGCTCGACCACCGCCTCGTTGATCGCCTTCTTCGACTCGAAGAACCGGTAGACGTTGGCCGGGCTCATCTTCAGCGTGCGGGCGATATCGGCGACCGTGGTCTTCTGATAGCCGATCTCCTGGAACGAGCGGGCCGCCGTCTCCACGATCCGGTCACGCGTCGTCGGGGTGGCGTCTTCGACAGGAGGAAGGATCTGGGCCGTGGCGGCGGACATCGTTGTTTGTACCTAAGCTTCGACACCGGCCGCGTCAAAGCGGCTTGATGCGAGCGGTTGGCTTCACAAAGCACCAGAGGGGCACGCTGTTCCAACGCCCCCGCTTGCGCCCCGGAACCGGGTCGCTCCGGCCGTGCTTGCCCCGGAATCGCCGCTTCCGAAAGTGCGTGCCGGTCATGCACGGTGCATCGTCGCAACCATCGGAGAGCGGCTGTTTTCCGCGGATGGAACCTCTCATGAAGCTCGAAGGCAAGGGGGCTTCTGATCACCGGCGCCGATTCCGGGATCGGCCGGGCGACGGCGGTCCTGTTCGCGCAGGAAGGCGCGGATGTCGCGATCACCGGCAACACCGATGCGGCGGGCATCGCCGAGACCGCATCCCACGGTGAGGCCGCCGGCCGAGGGGCGCTCGTCATCCGGAACGATGTCGGCCGGAACGATGTCGGCGATCCGACCTCGGTCGCCGCGACCTTCGACACGGCCGCGCGCGATCCCGGAAGGCTCGACAGGCTGCCTACCCGCAGGTTTTGCGGCGGCAGCGACCCGATGATCGGCCGTAGGACGTCCGATTTCGGAGAGGATACTTTGTCCGCAGCCCAACCGGCATGCGCACATCACGCGCGGCCTTGCCGTTCACCGCACCGGATGGTCAGCCTATCGAAGGCTCAGGCGTCGCTGTGACGCCCGAGCAGCGTGTGCGGGAAGCGACTACGAGCCGAATTGCGAGCCGAGCTGTTCCAGATACTCCGCGAGGTCGAGGCCACCGACACGCCGGCCGTACTCGAAGCGCATGCCGCGCCGGATATCGACCTGGGTCGAGCGGGTGTTGAGCGTGAAGGGCCGGACGCAGACCCAGGCGCCGTCGGTGCGGTGCTCGAAGAAGCCGAGGATGTCGTGAGGGGCGGCCATGGTTCATCTCGCGGGTGGGTGCGGAGAACCAACGGAGGCGGCGCAGAAGAGTTCAATCGTCCCGCCGTCCTTTCTCTCGCTTTTCTCTCGGCCAAGCTTGCCTTTCTGTCCTTCGAAGCTTCGAATGGCCAAGCTTGCTCTTCGGCCGATTTGCATTGCCAAGATTTGGCGCGTCGTTTCGGAGGCTGATCCGATCCTGCCTCAGCGCCGACCGGTCGAGCCGAAGCCGCCCTGCCCGCGTCCGGACGCGGGCGCATCCGGCTCGGCCGTGCCCTCGCGGATCTCGAAATCCGGCCGGAACACGCGGGTGAAGACGAGCTGTGCGATGCGCTCGCCCGGCTCGATGCGGATCGCCGCCCGGCTGCCGGGCGGGTTGCGGTTCCAGGCAGAGATCATCAGCGGCCCCTCGTAATCGGCGTCGATCACGCCTGTGCCGTTGCCGAGCACCAACCCCTCCCGATGGCCGAGGCCGGAGCGGGCGAAGACCAGCCCGCACCAGTCGGGATCGCCGATCCGGACCGACACGCCGGCGGGGATCAGCGCCGGCGACGCCTGCGGTTCGAGGAGCAGCGGCGCATCGAGGCAGGCATGCAGGTCGAGCCCCGCGGCCGCCGCGCTGCCCCAGCGGGGGAAGCCCCATCCGATCAACCGCGGATCGAGGAGGTGGAGGCCGACCTTCGGGAGGGAATCTGGCAAAGGGGTCTTCTCGACGTCCGGATGAGAGGGCGGGACGAGCTTTCCGCGAACCGCGCGGTCAGGGCAATCCTGGGCGGGGACGGATCAGGGGGGGACGAGCGGATGGCGCGCTGGGTAGCGGGGCTGGACGGGTGCCGCGGCGCCTGGGCGGGTGCCCTGATCGATCTCGACGCCCCCACGCGCTGGCGCTGCGCCCGTTTCCGGCGGGTGATCGATCTGCTCGGCGGGCCGGAGGCACCGGTCTGCGCCGGCATCGACGTGCCGATCGGCCTGCCCGACCGGGTGAGGGGTGGCGGGCGCTCCGCCGATCGGGCGGCGCGGGCGTTTCTCGGGGCGGGGCGTTCCAGCGTCTTCCCGGTGCCGCCCCGCGCCGCGGTCTATGCCGCGAGCTACGATGCGGCCAAGGCGCTGTCGCGGGCTGGATCCGAGCCACCCTTCGCGCCCTCGATCCAGTGCTGGAACATCCTGCGCTACGTCCGCGAGGTCGACGACTTGCTGCGCGGGCGGCCGGATCTCGCGACGCGCCTGCACGAGGTGCATCCGGAGGTCGCCTTCTTCCGCCTCAACGGTGACAGGCGTCTCGCCGCGGGCAAGAAGGGCCCGGCCCGCCTCGAAGGGCTTTCCGCGCGCCGGGCGCTGCTGATCGCTGCCGGGCTGCCCGAGGCGCTGGTCCGATCGGCACCGCCGGCGGGGATCGGCGCCGACGACCACCTCGACGCCATGGCGGCCCTCGTCGTCGCCCGCGACATCGCGGCGGACCGGGCCGAGCCGCTTCCCAACGCGATCGAGCGCGACAGCTATGGTCTGCCGATCGTGATCTGGGCGCCCGCTGCCCCTGATCGCCCCGATCCGGCCCCCATGCCGTGAGGAGTTGAGCCCGTGACTGACCGCCCCGACGCGGGCCTGCCCGCAGACTTGCCGAAGCGCGACATCGCCCGCGCCCTGGTCTTCGACCCCGCCAACCGCCTGCTCCTGATCGAGTACGAGGCCACCCGTCCCATCGATCCGGCGAGGCCCGAGGCCCGCGGCTTCTGGTTCATGCCCGGCGGCGGGCTGGAGCCGGGCGAGAGCCACGAGGCCGCGTGCCGGCGCGAACTCTCGGAGGAGATCGGTGTCACGGAGGTGGAGCTCGGCCCCTGCGTCGCCGTCTGCGACGGGCCGTTCCACCTATTCCGCAAGCCGCGCTGGGCCCGCGAGCGCTACTTCGTGGTCCGGCTCGCGAGCGATGCCGTCGATACGAGCCGGCTCGCCGAAACCGAGGACAACCCCGTGCGCGGCACCCGCTGGTGGCCGCTCGCCGAACTTGCTGCCTCGGCCGAGCGCATCGAGCCCGCCGGCTTGGCCGAGTTGGCGCAACGAATCGCCTCCGGCGACGTTCCGGACCAGCCCGTCCGCCTCGACTGGCAGAACGCTTGAGCCTTTTCGCGCGGGAGGCCCGCCGCCATTCGCGGCGAGGTCTGCCGACGCGTGCAGGCCCGGCGCCTGACGCGTCGTCGGCAGGATCGTGTCCGATCCGGCCCTTTCAGGCGCGCCATGGAATCGCGCCCGCTACTCAGGATGTGCGCAAGCGCATCTGCCGGAGGGGATGGATTTCGAGCGTCAGATCGTTTGGTTAGCGCGTCCCACGACAGCAAGGATGAAAGGATAACCGCCCATGTTCCCGCAGGTTCTGACCGATGGCTATCGCAGCTTTCTCGGCGAGCGGCTCCCGAGCGAGCGGCGCAAGTACGAGACGCTCGGCAAGGAAGGCCAGGAGCCTGAAGTGCTGCTGATCGGCTGCTGCGACAGCCGCGTCGCCCCGGAGGTGATCTTCGACACGGGGCCTGGCCAGATCTTCACGATCCGCAACGTGGCCAACATCGTGCCGCCCGCCGAGCACGACACCGCCTATCACGGCACCTCCTCGGCGATCGAGTTCGCGGTCCAGGCCCTGAAGGTGAAGCATATCGTCGTGCTCGGCCACGCCACCTGCGGCGGCATCAAGGCCGCGGGGCTCGGCGCCGACCCGCTCTCGTCCGGCAACTTCATCGGCCGCTGGGTCTCGCTGGTCGAGCCGGCGAAGAAGAAGCTCAGCGAGGCCGGCGACACCCCGGAGAAGGAAGGCTTCCTCACCCGCCTCGAATACGCGATGGTCGCCCAGAGCCTCGAGAACCTGATGACCTTCGACTTCATCCGCGAGGCCGTCGAGGCCGGCCGGCTGCACCTGCACGGCGCGCATTTCGGCATCGTCACCGGCGAGCTGCGCATTCGTGACCCGAAGACCGGCGAGTTCCAGTCGGTGGTCGAGCGCGACGGTCAGACGCTCTCCGCCTCCGCCCTGATCGGCTGCACCCAGGCGTAAGACGCCTCGCGGCCGCGTCCAACGGCTTCCGACAAACCCGCGGCGCCTCCGATTTTGGAGGCGCCGTTTTCGTATTCGTCAGCCGCGATAGGCGCGCGGCGCCCGTAACTCGTTCATGAGACACGCGCACGAAAAGAGGCGGCGGACCTTCCGGTCCGCCGCCTTCAACCCCCATGAGCGGAGGGACGTCGCCTTAGCGGGCGCCCGGGAGGCGCTGGGCCATGCTGTAGTGCTGCTGGAGCACCGGCAGGGCCTGTTGGGCGTAGTTGCGCAGGGCCGGGTTCGGGCCGGACTGGGCGTAGGACTGCGTCATGCCGATCGACATCTGGTGCGCCATCACCTGCTGCTGGCCGTAGAGACGGTCGAAGCGGGCTCCGGGCGGGGTGGCGTTCAGCTCGGCCAGCATCTGCTGCTGCTGCGGGTTCGGCTGCACCACGGTGGTGCCCGCGGTGGTATCCGGGTCGAACGCACGGACACCGGCGGCCGCGCCGCGGCTCAGGCCAGCGCCGGCGCCTTCGATCGCACCGACCGGGCCGCCCTGCAGGGTGCCGCCGACCACGCCGGTGGCCACACCCGTGGCCGCACCGACCGCGCCGCCGGCGATGGCGAGCGGAGCCTCGACCAAGCCGCCGACGAGACCGCCGGGGCCGGCCTGACGGGCAGCCACGTAGTTGCGCTCGCCGCCGGCCAGGGCGACGTTAGCGGCCTGATGGTCACGCAGGGCCTCGCGGGCATAGGCCCGCACCGCCGGATTGCGGCTCTTCTGCAGCGCGATCTGAGCGGACTGGATCTCGAAGGCATTTGCCTGCATGGCGTCCAGGCGGAAATCGCCCCCGACCTGGGCGAAAGCGGGGGTCGCCATGGCGACGACGAGAGCGGACGCAGCAGCGTATTTCTTCAGCATACCTTACCTCAAATATCGGATTGCCGACATGCGGACTGGCCTCGACAACCGAATGCACCGGTCGAGGCCGTGAAGATCACTTCGACGCGTCAACGACGACCTTCCAAGCTGGTTCCCGAAATTTGATTAAGCTTTTTCCTTCCGACCCCATCCGGGGAAAACTGGTCCTCGTCCAAGGGCTTCGTGCCCTGGCTGCGCTGATGGTGGTCGTTCATCACGCGCAGAACGAGGCCGCAATCCTGGCCGGGCGGACGGGAGCTGATTTCATTCCGCGCAATGGGCTGCCCTGGCCGGCGGGTGTCGATATCTTCTTCGTCATCTCCGGCTTCATCATCGTCCACGCGGCGAGCCCGCTCTACGGCCAGCCGGGCGCGCGCCGGCGCTTCCTCGCCCACCGCATCGCCCGGCTCGTGCCGCTCTACTGGCTCGTGACCGGGCTCTATCTCGCTCTTGGTCTGGCCATGCCCGCCCTGCTCAGCGGCGAGGGCGGCCCGCCGGACGCGGTGCGCATCCTCGCCTCCTTCCTGTTCTGGCCGATGGCCCGGCCCGACGGCGCGGTGCTGCCGCTCTACGGTCTGGGATGGACCCTGAACTACGAGATGGCCTTCTACGCCCTGTTCGCCCTCGGCCTCGGCTTCTCCCGGCGCGGGGCCGTGGCGTGGCTGGTGGGCGCCCTGGCGCTCGTCGCGCTTGCCGGGCTCTGGATCCCCGCGCCGCCGGTCCCCCTCGCCTTCTGGTCCGACCCGATCGTGCTCGAATTCGCCTTCGGCGCCGGCCTCGGCCTTCTGCGTGCGGAAGGGTTTCGCCTCCACGCGCCGTCCCGGGCGGCGCTCGCCGCGGCCGGCCTGTTCGGCCTCGCCCTCGCTCCCTCCGAGACGGGCGTCCGCCTCCTCGCCTGGGGGCTGCCCGCGGCCTTCCTCGTCGCGGCGGCGGTGCTCGGCCGGGACCGGCCCGAATCCGTGTCCAGTGGCGAGGCCGCCCGCCTCCTCGGTGCGGCGGAGCGGCTGGGTGATGCCTCCTACGCGCTCTACCTGCTGCATCCCTTCGTTCTGCGGGCGGTCCGCGAGGGGCTGCTGCGCACCGGTCTCGCGGCCCCGCTCGGCCCCTGGCCGAGCCTCGTCCTGATGGTCGTGCTGACCCTGCCGGCGGCGCTCCTCGTCCACCGTTGGGTGGAGCGGCCGCTGACCCGCCTCGTGCGCCGCCGGCTCGAACCCGCCCGCCCGGCCGAGGCGCCGGAAAGCGCGGTGATGCGTGAGCGATGACGCGGGCGGGGATGACGGACTGCCGCGCGGTTTTCCCTGGCGCCGTTTCGATCTAGCCTTTTGGCGCCCGACATCGCCCTGTCGCTCCTCGCCGTATTCGGAGGCCGGCCATGAAGACCCTGCTCGTTCCGGTCACCCTCCACGACGCCCTGCCCTCGGTCTTCGCCACCGCGGTGCTGGTGGCGCGCCGCTTCGGCAGCCTGATCGAGGGCGTGTCGTTGCGCCCGGCGCTCGCCGAGTACGTCCCCGTGGACATGGTCGGCGGCATGACGTGGCTGCGCGACGAGGAGGCCGACCAAGCCGAGGCGCAGGATGCGGGTCAGCGCTTCGTCGCGGCGATGGAGGCGGCGGGGCTGCCCCGGCGCGAGCCCGGCGCCTCCTGCGCCCCGGATGCGGTGGCCAATGCCGGGCCGCGTTACCGCTGGCAGCCCGACGTGCCGCCCGGCGACGCCTTCCTCGGCCAGTACGCGCGGCTGTTCTCGGCGACCGTCGTCGGGCGCCCCGGCGCCGACGACGGCGCGCCGCGCATGACCACCTTCGAGACCGCGCTGTTCGAGAGCGGGCGCCCGATCCTGCTGGCGCCGCCTGCCGCCCCCGCCTGCCTCGGCGAGGCGATCCTGATCGCCTGGAACGGCTCGACCGAGACGGCGCGCGCCATCGCCTTCGCCATGCCCTTCCTGCGCCGGGCCCGGCGCGTGCTCGTGCTCAGCGCCGAGGGCGGAATGGTGCCGGGTCCGAGCGCGGAGGATGTGGCCCGCTCGCTCGCCTGCGAGGGGATCGAGGCCGAGCACAAGGCGCTGCCCGCCGGTCGCCGCACCCCCGGCGAACTCTATCTCGACACCGCCGAGTCGTTCGGCTGCGACCTCCTGATCAAGGGCGCCTACACCCAGAGCCGCCTGCGCCAGATGATTTTCGGCGGGCCGACCAGCCACATCCTGTCGCATGCGACCGTGCCGGTGCTGATGGCGCACTGAGGAGCGGCGCTCGCGCTTCCACGAGCGCAGCGTTCGGGCCTGCGCGAATTTCGCGTGTCCGGTGAGGACGTTCGACGACGCTTCGATCGAGCGGTGAGCCGACTCAAGGGCGCCGATGCGGTTTCGCGGTCGGCTGCCGCGAAGGCTTGTGCCGTATTCAATTGGGCCCGCCAGGAGTTGCCAGGACCGACTTCGATCGCTAAATTCCTGAAAAGGTTGAAGTTTTCAATCATTCTAATCTGCGATCGCCTCAAATCGGCCGGTTTCCGGTGGCTTTGAGCGGCGCGAATGATCGGAAGGCTTCGGGCTCCGCCGGTTCTCACGGGCCAGCATTTCCGACAGGCACGACAGGTTGCGATCGCCCGCATGATTGTCTGCTCTTGCAACGTCCTCTCCGACGGACAGGTGCGCGCGTGCCTGCAACCGGGTCCGGGCTGTCCCCGCACTCCGGCCCAGGTCTATGGCTGCCTCGGCTGCAGCCCGAAATGCGGTCGCTGCGCCCGCACCATCCGCTCGATCCTGCGCAAGGCCATGGATGAGGCCGCGCCCGCTCACGCTTGCTCGACCACGTGCGAAGCGTCTTGCAGTTTGGGATCATTCCAAACTACAAGGGAGCGGGAGGGCGTCGCAGCCTGAGACGAGCGGTCGCTCGTCCCGACGCCTCACGAGGAGAGTGACGGATGAAGGGCGATGCCAAGGTCATCGAGTATCTGAACCGGGGCCTGCGCAGCGAGCTGACGGCCGTCAACCAGTACTGGCTGCACTTCCGCCTGCTGAACGATTGGGGCTACGTCGACCTCGCCAAGTTTTGGCGCAAGGAGTCGATCGAGGAGATGAACCACGCCGACCGGTTCATCGACCGGATCCTGTTCCTCGACGGCTTCCCGAACCTGCAGGAGCTCGACCCGCTGCGGATCGGCCAGAACGTGCAGGAGATTATCGAGTGCGATCTCGCCGCCGAGAACGAGGCGCGCGCGCTCTATCTCGAAGCCGCCAAGTACTGCGATTCGATCAACGACCGCGTCTCCAAGCGGCTGTTCGAGGATCTGGCTGAGGACGAGGAAGGCCATATCGACTTCCTTGAGACGCAGCTCGACCTGATCGGCCAGATCGGCCTGCCGCTCTACGCCCAGCGCCATGTCGGCGGCCTGGAGCAGATCGCGCCCGAGAAGGAGTGATCCTTCCTGTCCCCTCCCCGCGCGGGGAGGGGAGCCCCGGTCAGACCGGCGGGCGGCCGACCAGAACCGGCTGCGCGTTCGCCCGCTCGGGGAACAGCGTCTTCAGGTCCCGCAGCTTCGGCGCGTCGTTGGCGACGATGTAGCTGTTGGTCGGGTGGAGCGTCATGTAATCTTGGTGGTAGCCTTCCGCCGGGTAGAAGGCGCCGGACTCGATCTTCGTGGCGATGGGTTTCGAGAACGCCTTCGTCTCATCGAGTTGGGCGATGTAGGCCCTGGCCACCCTCGCCTGCTCAGCATCCGCGGGGAAGAGGGCCGAGCGGTATTGCGGGCCGGTATCCGGACCCTGCCGGTTCACCTCGGTCGGATCGAGCGCCACCGAGAAGAAGATCTGCAACAGCTCGTCGTAGCGCACCACCGCCGGATCGTAGGTCACCTGCACCGCTTCCGCGTGCCCGGTGCGGCCGGTGCCGACCTCGTCGTAACGGGCGCTCGCCCGCGTGCCGCCGGCATAGCCGGAGACCGCGTTCTTCACGCCCTTCACGTGCTGGAACACGCCCTGCACGCCCCAGAAGCAGCCGCCGGCGAAGGTCGCCGTGCGCAGGTTCGCGCCGCCCTTCGCTTCATCCCCGGCTGGCGCCCGAGCCGTGACCGCCGCCTCGGGCAGGCGCCGTCCGCCCTCCTCCGCCGCAGCGGAGATCGGGGGCAGGGCCGCGCCGGCGAGCAGGGTGAGGCCGGCCAAACCGCCGATGACGTAGGAGGCCCGCGGGCGGAAGCGTTCGCGCGTCATGGTCGTGCTCCTCGGATGTGGTCCTTGTTCCGGCCCGCCTGTCAGGCCGGGCCGTCGGCGGCGGGCTCGAAGCGCAGGGAGACGCCGTTCATGCAGTAGCGCAGGCCGGTCGGCTTCGGTCCGTCCTCGAAGACGTGGCCGAGATGGCCGCCGCAGCGGCGGCAATGCACCTCCGTGCGGCGCATGCCGTAGGCGGTATCGACCTGGGTACCGACCGCGTCGGGAAGGGGTTCGAAGAAGCTCGGCCAGCCGGTGCCGCTCTCGAACTTGGTCTTGGAGGAGAACAGCGGCAGGTCGCAGCCGGCGCAGGAGAAGCGGCCCGCGCGCTTCTCACCGTTGAGCGGACTTGTATAGGCCCGCTCGGTGCCGTGCTCGCGCAACACCCGGTAGGCCTCGGGCGAGAGCCGCGCGCGCCATTCGGCCTCGGATCTCTCGATCTCGAAGCCTGCCGCGACGGCGGGAGAAGCCGATAGGCCCGTGAGACGGGCGGCGGCGAGCAGGCCGAGCAACGAGGCGCCGGCTCGCAAGGTCTGGCGGCGGTTCATGCGCGGAACTCCGACCGATCAGGCCCGGCGGTGCGGGCGGCGAGTAAAGGATCATCAATCGCGCGCAATCGATAGCACGGAAGGGCCTCGGCCGCCGCGAAGACGAACCGCCGCAGGTCTCCGTGCAGGGATGCGGGCGGCCTCACTGACACGGGTGCGAAAAGAACAAAGAAAACCCCGCGGCCGGTGAAGGCGCGGGGCGAGGAGGGTTGGTGTATGACATCCTCGGAGGGACATCCGAGGCAGGAGCAGCGTTAAGGCGCAGCCGCCTGGCCCGCACTGACATCCGTTAGGGTTGCGCCGGTCCTTGCGGTAAAACCCGGCGGCGTCATCGCGGAGCGCGCGGCCGGGTTCGGCCCGCCCCAAGACCTCGCCGCTCGCGGCCATGTCCCGTCGAGCGCGTTCGATGCCGGCTCGCTGTCCGCTCCGCGGCGGGACCGTTCGTGGCGGCGGAGAACCGGAGCCGAGGGCATGTGCGCCGCGGCACCGTCGTCCGGTCCGCCCGCCGCGTCGCCGCACCCCGGCGCGTTGACGCTCGGGGATGTGCACATTACCTCCTTGGGTCAGCCGGCCAAGACAGGCTCTCAAGGTACGCGCTCGGGTGCAACCGTGACCGCCCGCACGACTGGCGGGACGGTCGATGCCGGGCCGCTCGGGACCGGTTCCAGGGCCGGCACCCGGGACATACCATGGATTCCACCCTCACCCCGAACGCCGAGCGCGACGCCGAGACCGTCCGGCGGGAGAGCGCGCGCCGGGCGGTCTACGAGGCCTCGCCGGCCTCCGACCCGCGCAGCCCGGTGATGCTGTTCTCCGCCGACGAGCCGCTGGCCATGGATTCCGGCGCGCGCCTCGGACCCTTCCAGATCGCCTACCAGACCGCCGGCACCCTCAACGCCGCCCGCTCGAACGCGGTTCTGATCTGCCACGCCCTCACCGGCGACCAACATTTCGGCCAACCCCACCCCGTGACGGGCAAGCCCGGCTGGTGGGAGACGCTGGTGGGGCCGGGCAAGCCGGTCGATACGAACCGCTACTTCGTCGTCTGCTCCAACGTCATCGGCTCCTGCATGGGCTCGACCGGGCCCGCCTCGCTCAATCCGGAGACCGGCCGCCCCTACGGGCTCGACTTTCCCCTGGTGACGATCCGCGACATGGTCCGCGCCCAGGCGATGCTGCTCGACCGGCTCGGCATTTCGGACCTGTTCCTCTGCATCGGCGGCTCGATGGGCGGGATGCAGGTGCTGCAATGGGCCTCGCTCTTCCCCGAGCGGGTCTTTGCGGCGATGCCGATCGCCACCGGCGCGCGCCACTCGGCGCAGAACATCGCCTTCCACGAGGTCGGCCGGCAGGCGATCATGGCCGATCCCGCCTGGGCCGACGGGCGCTACCTCGAAGCCGGCACGCGGCCGGCCAAGGGGCTCGGCGTCGCGCGGATGGGCGCACACATCACCTACCTGTCCGAGCCGGCCCTGCACCGCAAGTTCGGCCGCCGCCTGCAGAACCGGGCGGCGCCGACCTTCTCCTTCAACGCCGATTTCCAGATCGAGAGCTACCTGCGCCACCAGGGGCTCAGCTTCGTCGAGCGCTTCGATGCCAACGCCTACCTGTATCTCACGCGGGCGATGGACTATTTCGACCTCGCCGAGGACCATGGCGGGGTGCTGGCCAACGCCTTCCGCGGCTCCAAAACCCGCTTCTGCGTGATGTCCTTCACTTCGGACTGGCTGTTCCCGACCGCCGATTCCCGCGCCATCGTCCACGCGCTCAACGCCGTGGCGGCTCCCGTCGCCTTCGTCGAAGTCGAGAGCGACAAGGGCCACGACGCCTTCCTGCTCGACGAGCCGGCGATGTTCTCCGCGGCACAAGGCTTCATCGACGCGGCGGCCCGCGCCCGAGGACTCTAGACACGATGAGCGAGAGCTTCACAGACGCCGCCTCCGGCGTGCCGTGGGACGCTGCCGAGTCCCTGCCCCGCGGCGAGGGCGCGGCGCGCATCGACCACATTGTCGTGCTCGGCCTCGTGCCGCCGGGGGCGCGGGTCCTCGATATCGGCTGCGGCGACGGCTCGCTGCTGGCGCTGCTGCGCGACCGGCGCGGCGTCGATGGCCGCGGCATCGAGTTGTCGCGCGAGGGCGTCAACGCCTGCCTCGCCCGCGGCCTGCCGGTGATCCAAGGCGACGCCGACACCGATCTCGCCAACTACCCCGACGACGCCTTCGACGTGGTGGTTCTGTCCCAGACCATCCAGGCGACCCGCAACCCGCGCATCGTGCTGGAGCACCTGCTGCGGATCGGGCGGCAGGTCATCATCTCGTTCCCAAATTTCGGCCATTGGCGGGTGCGGGCCGAACTCGCCTTCCGCGGCCGGATGCCCGTCACCGAGATCATGCCGGAGACGTGGTACGAGACCCCCAACATCCACCACTGCACGATCCGCGACTTCGTCGGCCTCTGCCGCGACGTCGGCGCCCGCATCGAGAAGGCCACCGCTCTCGACGCGCGGGGGCGCCCGATGCGCTTCTCGATGCCGTGGTGGTTCTGGAACCTGATCGGCGCGCAGGGGGTGTTCTTGCTCAGGCGCGGCAGGCGGGGGTGAGTGGATTGCTTCCGCAGGGTGGGGCTTGATTCATGAAGAATTCCTGCCCGAGTGCATAATGCTCGCTATGTCAGCAAGTTGGTCGTGAGTGCAGTCAGCAGCGTGACGAAATTGTCGCGCTCAGCCGTTGCGCGGCAAAAGGAGTTTATTTCTCCTACCTAACGTATCGAAGCGCATGTAACGTTGCCTCTAGCCAGAACAGACAACACTCGTATACGACTTCACCACTCATGAGTATAATCAATGCGTTTTTGCGCATCCTCAGAGACTTGTTTCTTAAGAACTCTTGGTTTGTTGGAGTAATAGGTGTCATTTTTGCCGGTGTTGGCGGAGTTATAACGAATGCCACATCGGGCCCCGTTTTTTCTAAAGTATGCGGCGAAGGTAATTTCTGCACGACCGGCGTTTTTGAATTTATGTTCTACAGGATAGAAGGGTGGATGATATCTGTTGGAATTTTAGCGTCCTCTTTTAGTGCATACATTGGCTACAAGGATAAGGATGAGATCGAAAAGCTTTCGCGAGAATTAGAAATAAAATCCGAAGAAATCTCTCAGCTCAATGAATTCAATACAGAAATCACCTCAGATCTAAGCCTGAAGACAGTAAATACTTTCGAGGTCTTCAGTTTAATATTAAAGACGCTGGCGGCGGAATTGGGTCTGAAGGAGGAAGATAGAATATCGATATACAAGGTTTCAGAAGATCACTTTTTCTTAATCGGTAGGTATTCAACCAATCAATCTTACAGGAGGATTGGAAGAAATTATTATCCTAGGCAGGAAGGAATACTAGAAAAAGCCTTTGAGAGATCGTGGTTTCAAGCCGATCTAGGTGTTTCATATGCAGATAATAACGCGCGACGGAAGAAATATGCGGATGAGCAGCTTAGAAAATTTAGGATACCAGTACAAACTGCTAATAGATTTAATATGAAGTCGAGATGTTATCGTGCGTTATCAATTAAAGATGGTGGCCTTGGCGAGCCGGTTGCGATTGTATGCATTGAAAGTACCGGCATTAAGTCTCTTAACCATTTGAATAGAGAAATGATGGAAGCTCGTTTTTCTCCGTTTGCCATTTTTTTGCTGGCCCTTGAACATCACGTCCCTTCTATGGATAATGCTATGAGGCAGGGACTCTGACATGGAACAGGCGGCCGATCTGCTCAAGCACCTTGATGTTGACAAGCATATCAGTGTGCATGATTATCCTAAGTTAATATTTCTGATATATCTTGCTGACTGGAAATCGGCCATCGAGCGTGGATCAACGATATCAGGATCTGATTGGAAGCGGCTGAAATGGGGGCCTTTCTCTAGAGACCTCTTCGCAAAGATCGTGACATACCGAAACTCCCTAGCGCATGGGGCTCCTAATTCAGTAACTAGCAAGATTGACACTGAGAGTGCAATGATATTGGAAAATATAAAGAAAAGCTATATGCATTACAACTATGAAAAATTACTAGATTTGATACTTTCGACTTATCCTATGGTTCGGCAAAGCAATGAGCAAAGCTTGAATTTACCTGCTCTTGCCGAGATATACAAAAAAGATTTCCGTAAGGCTCGCGAGAGAGTCGGGGCGTGAAAGACAGTCGGATCTAATCAAACTTTTTATATCAAGACTATACTTAAATATCAAGTTTGATGCGGATCAAATGTATGCCACGATACTCAATAGAAGAGCGCAGTTATTTTTAAAATCCCTTTCTATCAATACTTGAGATAAATTAAAGTCCTTCCGTGGTGTCCGCGGCCGGCGTCGAGCCGCCCATCGCCACGGCGACGGGGTAGCCGTGGCGGGCGAGGTCGGCCCGGCCCTCGGCGAGCAGCGCGTCGGAGGCCGTCTCGATCCGCGTCTGCACCTCTTTGAGGAAGTCGCTGCGGGACAGGCCCGGCGGAATGACCGGCAGGAACTCAATCACCGTCGTGCCCGGCATCCGGCGGAAGCCCCTGCGGCGCCAGTACAGCCCGGTGTTGAGCGCCACCGGCAGGCACGGCACGTTCAAGGCGGTGTAGAGGTGGGAGGCGCCCTGCTTGTAGGCCGGCGGCGCGCCGGCCGGGCGGCGGGTGCCCTCGGGAAAGATGATGAGCTGGCGCCCGTCGCGGATCGCCTGCGCCGCCGCCTTGTTCATCGCCGCCATCGCCCGCGTGCCCTTCGAGCGGTCGATCGGCACCATGCCGCCTCGGGCGAAGTACCAGCCGACCACCGGCACCCACATCAGCTCGCGCTTGAGCACGTAGCCGAAATCATCGAACGGGATCGTCAGCGCCAGCGTCTCCAGCGCCGACTGGTGCTTGGCAGCGACCAGCAGCGGACCCTTCGGAATGTTCTCCAGGCCGCGGAACTCCACCCGCGTGCCGCCGACGACCCGGAGCAACCACAGCACCGTGCGGCCCCAGAACTGCGCCACCCGGATCACGCCCTTGCGCGAGACGAATGCGGGCAGTCCCAGGATCGCGATCAGAGCGGTCGCGACGTAGAACGAGAGGTTGAAGGCGAGCGAGCGGAGGAGGAGCATCGGTGGTCCGCGTGAGAGTGCCGCTCCTTTATCGCGGGTGCCCGCGCTTGCCCACCGTCGCTCTGCGGAAACCCGTCGCCGCCTGCCCGTCCGTTCGCCCGCAACAGTCCGGATTTCGAGAAGGCGAGCCTTTTCGCGGGCCCGGGGCCGAGCCCTGGTTCAGGGCCTGCCCCTCACAATCCTTCGGCCAAGGTCCCGCGCTGACGCGGATCGGACGCGCCGGCCAACAGGCCGTCCTCGGCCATCACCGAATTGGCCGAGCCCGAGGTCGCGCCGACCTTCACATTGTGGCCTTTGGCCCGCAGCAGCGCGAGGGTATCGGGCGAGATGCCCTCCTCGGCCATCAGCACGTCGGGCTGCCACTGGTGGTGGATGCGTGGGGTCGCGACGGCTTGCGCGAGGTTCATGCGGAAATCGAGCACGTTCACGATGACCTGGAGCGTGGTGGTGATGATGCGGCTGCCTCCCGGACTGCCGGTGACGAGGAACAGCCGGCCGTCCCGGAACACGAAGGTGGGCGTCATCGAGGAGAGCGGGCGCGCCCCCGGCGCCACGGCGTTGGCCTCGCCGCCGACGAGGCCGTAGGCGTTGCGCGCCCCGGTCTTGGCGGAGAAGTCGTCCATCTCGTTGTTGAGCAGCACTCCCGTGCCCTCGGCGACGAGCCCGATCCCGTAGGAGAAGTTCAGCGTGTAGGTGTTGGAGACGGCGTTGCCCTCGGCGTCCACCACCGAGAAATGCGTGGTCTGGTCGGATTCGTACGGCAGCGGGTTGCCGGCGTTCACCTCGGCGGCGGTCTTCGCTCGCTCCGGATCGATCTTTTCGCGCAAGCCGGCGGCGTAGGATTTGGCGGTGAGCCCTGCGACGGGGACCTGGGTCCGCGAAGGGTCGCCGAGCCAGGTGGCCCGGTCGGCATAGGCCGGCTTCATCGCCTCGGCCAGCGTGTGCAGCGCCTGCGCGCTGCCCGCCCCCATGCCGGCGAGATCGTAGCCCTCCAGGATGTTGAGGATCTCGATCAGATGCACCCCGCCGGAGCTCGGCGGCGGCATCGAGACGATCTCGTAACCGCGATAGGTGCCGCGCACCGGCGTGCGGATCTCCGGCCGGTAGGCGGCGAGGTCGGCCGGCGTCATGATCCCGCCCGCGCCCTGCACCGCCGCCGCGATCTTTTCGGCGATCGGCCCCTCGTAGAAGGCGTCCGGCCCGCGCTCGGCGATCGTCTTCAGGGTGTCGGCGAGATCGGTCTGGCGCAACGTCGCGCCGCGCGTGAGGACGTGGTCGCCGTCGAAGAACACCGCCCGGCTCGACGGCCACTGCCCGAGGAGCCCCGAGGCCCGCGGCAGGGAGTCGGCGAGCCCCGATTCGACCGGGATGCCGTCGCGGGCGAGTTTTTCCGCCGGGGCGATCAGTTCGGCGAGCGTCAGCTTGCCCGAGCCGTAGCGCCGGTGGGCCTCGGCGAGGCCCCGCACCGTGCCGGGCACGCCCACCGCCTTGCCGGACCGGGTGGAGGCGGCGCGGTCGGGCTCGCCCTGCGGGGTCAGGAACATGTCGGCGGTGGCGGCGGCCGGGGCGGTCTCGCGGTAATCGATCGCGATCGTTTCCCTGGGCGTCGCGCGATGCACCATCATGAAGCCGCCGCCGCCAACATTGCCCGCCCGCGGCAGGGTGACGGCGAGCGCGAAGCCGACCGCCACCGCCGCATCGACGGCGTTGCCGCCCTTCCGCAGGATCTCGACGCCGACGCGGGTGGCGAGCGCGTCCTGCGACGAGACCATGCCGCGGCTGGCGAGAACGGGCAGGAGGCGGGCCTCGTCCGACTGGATCGGCGGCGGCTCGGGCGCGGGCGGCACCGCCGGTGCTTGGACAGGTGCTTGGGCCAGCGCTTGGGCCTGGACCGGCCCCGCGAGGGAGGCGGCGAGGACAAGCGCGAGGGCGACGCGAGCGGACGAGGTCGGATTCATGGCCCGAACTTATCGCAAATGCGAGGCGCGGCCATGCGGCTTGCTGCGCCTGACGCGGCGCGCGCGTGCATCGTTCCGAAAGGCCGGCCCCGGATTTCGGGGCAGCCGATGCGCTATTGCCCGCTCAAGGACGGGCCGCCCGCGGCGCCGCCGGTGCCGGGCGGTCCGCTGGTCGGGGTGCCGCCGATCACCGCGCCCGGCGTGCCGCCGACGACCGCCGGCTCGTTCGGAGTGCCGGCCGGAGGGATGCCTGTCTGCGGACCCGGAACCGGCCGCGATCCCGTGGCCGAGGCTTTGGGGCTCGGCGGTGAGGGACGCCCTTCCTCGGCCGCTTGAACCACGGCCGAAGTCGGGATGATCAGCGCCAGAGTCAGCACGATCGTGGAGAGCCGCATGGGGTGTCCTGTGCGAGGGAAATGCGCGGAAAGGCAGCCTGCCTCAACCCGATGGCTCCCGGAAAGTTCGCGTGGGACCAAGCCGGACGGTGTGTCCGGTCCGGCGCGGGCGCGAACCGGGCTCGAGGCCCGGTCGCGGTGCCACCGCGATGGACGCCGCGCCGCGGCCGGCGGTACGGCGCCGGCATCCCGCTCCCGATGGGATCGCGGGTGGGCATCGGCACGGGTCGTCCTGCGGTGACGGGGTGGAGCGTGGGTCAGGCGTCTCCCGCCTCGTCCCCGTCGAGGATCGATTCCAGATCGCCCGTGAGCGCGTCGAGCTGCTCCGAGGTCGCTCGGATCTTGAACTTCGTTCCGTCCTCGGCCTCCACCGCGATCTCGATGTGGTCCTCGACCTTCGCGGCGAGCGCCTGTCTGAGGGTGTAGGTGGTCACGTCCTTGGCCATGCGGTCTCCCGTAGCGGCGTTGATCGTCGGGAGGTGGGAAGCGCCGTGGGGCGGACTCGTTCCTTCGACAAGCCCGTCATCGGCTCTCGGATCGCTCCGTCGGCGATCCGTTAAGTTGGTCTTGATGGCTTCGGGAGCATCTCGCCGCCATGAACGCGCCGAGGCTCCTCACCGCTCCGTTCGTTGCTCGATCCAAGGCTTCGTGCTTGGGGTCGTTCTCAGGTTCGTTCTCAGGTTCGTTCTCAGGTTCGTTCTTGGCGTCGATCTCGGCCTTGGTCCCGGTCTTGTCGCTGGCCTTGGCCCTGTCCGCGATCGGCGGCAGCCTCGGTGCCGCGGCGGCCGGCCTGCACGATCTCGACGCCCTCGAAGCGGCTTGGCACGGCTGCGTGCGGGAGGCCTATGCCCGGCAGCGGCCGGAGCAGAGCCGGGTCGGCGCACAGCGCAACACTCTCGACGAGTGCCGGGAACACGAGGACCGGCTGGTGGCCGCCACGATGCGCGAACAGCTCCGCGCGGATGAGGCCGCGCGCCGGGCCGGCCTTCCCCTGAGCGTCCGGGCCGGCGCTTGGGCAGCCTCGGTTGCGGCCTACGTGGTCGATCCCGTGAGCTCGTGGTTGCAGGGCTGGCGCGGCGCCGCCCGATGAGGGCGGCTGCCGCTCAGAAGCGGTAGCCGATGCCCGCGCCGACGATCAGCATGTCGAGCCTCACGGTCGTGCTGCCGGCGCCGATCCGCGAGACCTGCGGCGGCAGGAAGATCTTCTTGATCTCCATGTTGGCGTACCAGTTGCCGACAAGGTGATAGTCGAATCCGGCCTGGAGCATCGGCCCCAGTTGCGGATCGGCCTTCATCTTGGTGATGAAGGGCTTCGCCGGCTCGTAGGCGATCGGATGGGTGTAGGCGGCGCCGGCGCCGAGATACGGGTTGAAGGCGTTGCCGGGCAGGAAATGGAACTGGACCGCGCCGGTCATGGAGAGGCTCCAGGTCGAGCCGATCGGCAGATTGCCGATGAGCGACCCGCGGATCGAGCTCGGGGTCGACAGGACGCCGATCTGGCCCGCCACCGCGAAATGATCGGACAGGAAATAGGACACGTCGAGATCCGGCAGCGCGCGCGCGGGGGTGATGACGCGCCCGCCGATCGGCTCGACCCGCGAGTACTGGCCGACCGGGATCGAGCCGATGACCCGGCCGCGAACGAGGAGGCTCCCTGCGGTCAGCCCCCCCGCGGGCGCCGTGTCCGCGGCCGGCTCGGCCGCCTGACAGGGAACGGAGACCCCGAGCAGACAGAGCGCGGCTGCGAGCGAGAAGACCCGTCGCGCCGCCATCGACACCGGATCGCAGAGCCCCTCCAGACTCTTGCCGCGCGGTGGCTGCCGGCGCCGGAGCGATGTCCGCTTCGGTGCTAGGCGCTCGGCAGGGCGCTCGGAACGAGGCCCCCGCCGGGGAGGGGAGAGAGACAGGACGATACGGTCGAACATGGATCGTGTTTTTCGAGAACTCGTGGGAGATTGTTTCAGGCGGGCTCAGACCGCGGCTGTTCGACGATCTGGATGGCGTCCATGGCTCCGCGAAGACCGGAGAGCGGCTCCGTTCGGGCGGCTTTGATGTCCGGCTGAGACAGGGGCCGTTCCAGGCAGACCCGATTGCGGCCATCCCTCTTGGCGGCGTAGAGGGCCGCGTCCGCACGGGCCAGGGCCGGCTCGATCCCCTCCTCGCCGGCCACCATGATCGAGACCCCGATGCTGGCGGTCACGGTCACGGCCGCTCCGTTGACGGTGAAGGGCTGCCCTGCCGCCGCACGTCGCAGCCGCTCGGCGGCCGCAAGGGCGGGATCGATGTCGTCATTGGTCTGGTCGAGGACGATCAGGAACTCCTCGCCGCCCCAGCGGGCGATGATGTCGTTCTTCCGCACCGCGTTGCGCAGCCGCTCCGCGAAGCCGACCAGAACCGCGTCGCCGCCATCGTGTCCGTAGGTGTCGTTGAGCGACTTGAAGTGATCGATGTCGACCAGCAGAATCGCGCAGCGCGGCGGGGAAGAGGCGGGTCCGGCCCGCCGACCGATCGCCGCGAACAGCCCGCGCCGGTTCGCCAGCCCGGTGAGGGGATCGGTCTCGGCCAGGCGGCTGATCTTCAGGTTCGCGCGCTCGCCCACCATGGCGAGATAGCCGACCTGGATGAAGACCCCGCACCAGAGATCGAACACGAGCGGGTAGATGCCGCTCTCGGGCGAGGCGAGGCGCTCGCTCGCGAAGTGGACCGCGCCGATCGACAGCAGGAAGGTGCAGAAATATCCGATGAAGCCCGAGAGGACGACGTATTGCGTCCACAGGCGCATCGAGGCGGGCGTCCTCAAGATCTCCAGAATGCACAGCGCGGTGCTCAGCGCGATGCAGCCGAACACCGTGGTCAGGCTCCACGGTATCGATGCCCCGACCTGCTGCAGGACGCCGTAGGGCAGGCCGGAGGCGAGGGTGAGCACGACGATCAGCGGAATGCGGCGCGCCCGCTCGTAGAAGAGGCGCAAGCCCGCCCAGGACAGGGCGAGGCTCGCGCCGTACAGGATGTAGACGACGCATCCCTTGGCGGCATTCAGCGGAACGCTCGGCGGATCGCCCAGCATCAGGAACGAGGCTGTCAGCGAGCTGCACAGCGCGCTGGCCCAGACACCGAAGTAGATCTCGCGCGGATGCCGTAGCAGAGTGACGAGAAACACCATGACGAAGGCGAGGCGAGAGCTGATGCTGGCGACCTGAAGCGTGGTTAAGTCGAGCATGGCCGTTCGAATCCTCTGCGGAAGGCCGGCACGTCTGGGGGCCAGGCGCGAGAGCGGATGGCCGGTTCGGCGAAAGGCACGTCACAAAGGCGATTCGGCCCCGATCCTGTCGGCCGTCCGAGCGGGCGGCCCATCACGGGGTCGCGTGTCGCGCGGATCGCCGTTGTCGCTCGGCCTCGCTTCGTCGCTGCCGGTGCGCCTCCTCCCGGAGAAGAGACATCGCGGCCTCGCTCGCCAGGGGACGGCTGAACAGGAAGCCCTGCAGCTCCGCCGAACCGATTTCGCGAAGGATCCGTGCTTCGTCCTCGGTCTCGATTCCCTCGGCCGTCACCGCCATTCCGAAATGATGCGCAATGTCGTGCATCGTCCGGATCAGGAAGCGGCTCTCCCGTCCCTCGCTCATGGCCCGGATGAACGAGCGATCGATCTTGATCCGGTCGAAGGCGAAGCTCTGCAGGTAGCCGAGCGACGAGAAGCCGGTGCCGAAATCGTCGAGGGCGATGCTGACACCGAGCGCGCGGATGCCGACGATGCTGCTGAGTGCGACGGCGGCGTCCCGCATCAGGACGCTCTCGGTCAGCTCCAGTTCGAGGCGGCCGGGCGCTAGTCCGCTCGCGCACAATGCGGCGGCGACTCGGTTCTCGAAGGCCGGCTCCTGCAACTGAACCGGCGAGACGTTCACCGAGACCCGGCAGATATCCGGCCACGCCGCCGCCTGTCGGCAGGCGGTTTCGAGAACCCACGTGCCCACCGGGATGATGTCCTCCGTCCTCTCGGCCAGCGGCACGAAGAGAGCGGGTGAGATCGACCCCAGGGACGGATGATCCCAGCGCAGCAGGGCTTCGCAGGCCGTGATCGCCCCCGTCGCCGCCGACAGGATGGGCTGGTAGACGAGCGAAAACTCTCCCCCGGACAGAGCCGCCTGGAAGTCCGCAGTCCGTAGATCCTCGATGCGAGACGCGACGGGCCGGGCGCCCGCTTCCCCGGTCGATGACGTCGCCTCGAGACTCCGCGCCGTCAGGCCGAACCCGGCCGAGCGCGCGATCCGATCGGGCGGCGGCCGGTCCTCGACAGAATACGAGCCGTGCGGCGGGAGGCTCGGCTCGCTTCTCATGGCCGAAGCCTCGTGAGGGATGCTGCACGCATCGTATTCCAGGCCGCCCCGCGCATGTCCCGAGCCGAGGCTGTCGGGCATTCTATGCAACAAAGGATAATCAGCCGCACCTAAGGAAAAGTTATCGTATGTTGGCCTGTCTCCATCGATTTGGCGGTCGCCAGGGATCGGCCGCGGAAATCGAGTGCGGATGTGTGTTCGCCGGCTGGACGCGCAGGGCGGATGCGCTCTTTCGGTGACGCGCGTCCGGCATCAAGCCTCTTTGTTGCGCGTCGGCAGAACTCGCGTCGCCGCTTTCCAGGCCGGTGCCAGAACCTTGCCGGCGAGCGGGATCAGCGCGAAGCCCGCGATCAGCCCGATCACGCCCGCGCCGGCCGCGCTGACGAGCCACTCGACCGCTCCGCCGATCGCCGGCACGGCCTTGCCCGCCGCCACCGCGGCCTCGTGGATCAGGTGTTCGGGACCGGCGAAGCCGTAGCCCGCGAGGCTGTGGACGATGATGCCGCCGCCGACCCACACCATGGCCGCCGTGCCGAGAACGGCGAGGCCCTTGAGGAACACGGGCATGCCGCGCACCAGCCCGCGGCCGATCGCGGCGAGCACGCCGCTGCCGCGCTTGGCCAGGGCCAGACCGATGTCGTCGGCCTTCACGATCAGGGCGACCGCACCGTAGACCGCGACCGTGATGCCGAGCGCGACGACGGCCATCACCACGGCCCGCGACCAGACCGTGCCGTCGCTCAAGCCCGACAGGGTGATGGCCATGATCTCGGCCGAGAGGATGAAGTCGGTCTTGATCGCGCCCGCGACTCGCTGGTTCTCCAGCACCTGCGCATCCGGTGCGGACGCCTTCGCCGCGTCCTCGTGCGCGTGGGCCGCGTGCGGCGCGATCATCTCGTAGACTTTCTCGGCGCCCTCGTAGGCGAGGTATAGGCCGCCGAGCAGCAGAAGCGGCGTGATCGCCCAGGGCGCGAAGGCGCTGAGAAGCAGCGCCACGGGCAGCAGGAACACCAGCTTGTTGATCAGCGAGCCGCGGGCGATGCGCCAGACGATCGGCAATTCACGGTCGGGCGAGAAGCCGACGACGTAGCGGGGCGTGACGGCGGCATCGTCGATCACGACGCCGGCCGCCTTGGTTCCGGCCTTGGCGGCCTGGGCCGCCACGTCGTCCAGCGAGGCCGCAGCGACCTTTGTCAGGGCGACCACGTCATCCAAGAGGGCTAGCAGTCCGACGCTCACGTTCGCCTCATCCGTTCCACGCTCGGCGACCATATGGCGCGGCATAGCTTTTGGGCGAGGACGCATCCCGTCAGGACGGATCGTCCTCGCACCGGTAGCGGGAGGCGAGCGGGCTAGCGGCAGGATGCTGGGACGTCATCGACGGCCTCGCGCGTCGTCCCGAAGCCGGCACGGCGCGCGAGGGGCGATCGGCGCGCATCAGGTTCGCGGCAGGCTGTGCAGCGCTTTCAAGAAGACGTCGACCTCGGCGCGCGTGTTGTAGAACGCGAGCGAGGCGCGCACCGACTGATCGACGCCGAAGCGGCGCAGGGCCGGCAGGGCGCAGTGATGGCCCGAGCGCACGGCGATACCGTGCCCGTCGAGATGGTGGGCCACCGCCTCGTTCGCCTGCCCTTCGATGGTGAAGGACATCACGCTCGCCTTCTCCCGCGCCGTGCCGATCAGGCGCAGGCCCCGCACCTCGGCCAAGCCCGCCTGTGCGTAGTCCAAGAGGTCGTGCTCGTAGGCCGCGATGGCGGGCAGCCCGATGCTCTCCAGATAGTCGAGGGCCGCGCCGAGGCCGACGGCGCCTGCGATGTCCGGCGTTCCGGCCTCGAACTTCTCCGGCGCGCCCTTGTAGACGGTGCGCGTGAAGGTGACGTCCTCGATCATGTGGCCGCCGCCCTGCCAGGGCGGCATCGCTTCGAGCAGCGCGGTCTTGCCGTAGAGGGCGCCGATCCCGGTCGGGCCGAACACCTTGTGCCCGGAGAAGACGAGGAAGTCGGCGTCCAGCGCCTGCACGTCGAGGGGCATGTGCGGCGAGGATTGCGCCGCATCGACCAGCACCGGCACGCCGTAGGCGTGGGCGAGCGCGATGATCTGAGCGATCGGGTTCACCGTGCCGAGCGCGTTGGCGACATGCGTCACCGAGACGATCTTGGTGCGCCCCGACAGCAAAGCCGCGTATTGCTCGAAGATGATCTCGCCGCGGTCGTTGACCGGGATGACCCGAATCGTCGCGCCCGTCTGCTGTGCCAAGAGCTGCCAGGGCACGATGTTGGCGTGGTGCTCGATCGTCGAGAGGATGATCTCGTCGCCGGGGCCGATATTGGCCCGGCCGTAGGCGTTGGCGACGAGGTTGATCGCCTCCGTGGTGCCGCGCAGGAAGACGATGTCGTCCTTGCTCGGTGCGTTGAGGAAGCGGCGCACCGCCTCGCGCCCGCCCTCGAACAGGTCGGTGGAGCGCGCCGCCAGCGTGTGCGCGGCCCGGTGGATGTTCGAGTTGTGGCGGCCGTAGAACTCCGCGGTCGCGTCGATCACGGCTCGCGGCTTGTGCGTGGTCGCGGCGTTGTCGAGCCAGACCAGCGGATGCCCGTTCACGCTCTGGTGCAGCGCCGGGAAGTCGCGCCGCACGCTCTCGACGTCGAAGGGCGCGGCGACCGGGCTCGACCCGTGGGAGAGCGCCCGCGGGGCGGGGCCGGGATGGCGGCTCGGCTCGACCCGCGGGCCGGCCGGCGCCTTGTGGGCGGGGCCGGGACCGAGATTCAGGAAGTAGTAGTCCGAGGTGTGGGCCTCGGGCGCCCGGGACAGCCGGCCGGTGCGCGAGAAACTCTCCTGGGCCTCGTCCACGCCCGACCGCGACGGGTCGGCCGGCACGAGGTGCGGTGCCAGCGCATGCGCGAAGGCGTTGGCGCGCGGGTGGTCCTCGGCGATCTGCCGGTGCAGGTCCGGGCCGCCGGGAAGCGCCGCCGCCAGCGCGGGCGCGCTCGCGAACGAGAAGTCCGGCAGGACGGGGCGCGGGCTCGCCGGGTGGACCGGCGGGATCGCGGCCGTGTCACTGAGCGCCGGGCTTGCGGGCGCGAGGTTCGGCAGGCCTGGGCCGGAGAGGCCCGGCAGGCCGACCGGCGGCGCCCCGAAGGCGCGCGCCGCCAGCGCCGACGCGTCCGGCTGCAGGCCGTGGGGCTGGCCCCCGGCAGGCCCGGACGGGATGCCGATCGCCCCGCTCGGGAGCGGCGCGCCGGCCGGCCCCTGGGGCAGGCTATCCAGAGCCTGCGGCACCTGCGGGCCGGCCGGGAGGGTCGGGGCGAGGGGCTGGCTCGCGGCCTGCCCCTGCCCGTAGATCTCGCGGGCGAGGCGCCCGACGAGATCGGCGTGCGCGAGATCGCCCGGATTCCCCGCGGGGGTGCCGATGCCGAGGGATCCCAAGGAGCCGGCCTCAGGCGTAGTCATGGTAGTTGCCGAGCAGCACGTTATCGAGACGGGCGATCGCGTCCTCGACCAGCACGGCGGCCGAGAAGTAGCGGGTCACGAGATGCGAGGCGATGGAGTGGTCGTTGGTGCCCATGTAGCGCACCGACAGGCCGGGCTCGATCTCGCCGGTCACGCCCGACTTGTGCAGGCCGACCACGCCCTGCTCGCCCTCGCCGACGCGCAGCAGCAGGATCGAGGTGGTCTGGGCGCCGGTGGCCGGGTCGATGTCGATCGGCAGCTTGTCGCTCGGCACCAGCGGCACGCCGCGCCAGGTGATGAAGGGCGCGCCGAACAGGTGCACCACGACCGGCGGCACGCCGCGGCGGGTGGCTTCCCGGCCGAAGGCCGCGATGGCGCGGGGGTGGGCCACGAAGAAGGCCGGCTTCTTCCACACCAGCGTCAGCAGCTCGTCGAGGTCGTCCGGAGTGGGCGGGCCGCCGCGGGTCGGGATGCGCTGACGGCCGCTGACTTCGTTGAGCAGGCCGAAAGCCGAGTTGTTGAGAAGCTCCCACTCCTCACGCTCCTTCACCGCATCGACGGTGAGGCGGATCTGCTCGCGGAGCTGGTCGATCTCGTTCGAGTAGAGGTCGGTGACGCGGGTATGGGTGTTGAGGATCGTCTGGATCGTCGAGAGGTGGTACTCGCGCGGATCGACCTCGTAATCGACGAAGGTGGTGGGCAGGCGCGGCTCGCCGGCATGCACCGCCAGAAGCTCG
This sequence comes from Methylorubrum sp. B1-46, assembly GCF_021117295.1. Lineage (NCBI taxonomy): Bacteria > Pseudomonadati > Pseudomonadota > Alphaproteobacteria > Hyphomicrobiales > Methylobacteriaceae > Methylorubrum > Methylorubrum sp. B1-46. Next base: position 1,753,070 of record NZ_CP088247.1, read on the forward strand.
ATGCCCTGCTCGCCGTAGGAGTTGGTGTGGCCCTTCAGGCGGTCGCGCTCCTCCTGATGCTGGGTGATCTTGGCCCGGATCTCGTCGCTCTCGATCGCGGCGCGGTCGAGTGTCAGCAGGGTCACCGCCGAGAGAGCCTTCACCGCCGGTGCCGGGGCGGCCTCGCCGACGAGGTCGTCGTCGCCGAAATAGTCGCCGCGGGTGGCAAGCCCCTGGCGCAGCCGGCCCTTGTAGGGGCCCGACAGCGTCAGCTCGACCGTGCCGTCGGCGACCACCACGAGGCTGCGGCCGGTCGAGCCCTCCTCGTGGATCACCTCGCCGGCCTTGTGACGGCTCTCGGTGAACTTGCCCGCGAGTGCGGTGAGTTCGGCATCACCCAGGCGGCTGAACAGCGGCACGGCCCGCAGCGAGCCCGGACGCACGACGCGGCCCTTGTCCTCGGTGGCAAGATCCAGGCGGCCGGGCTTGGCCAGCACCACCGCCCTGCGGTTCACGCGGTAGACGCCGCCGGGAACGTCGACGAAGGGCAGGAGCCGCAAGAGCCAGCGCGGCGTGTTGGCCGCGTTCTGGACCGAGGTGACGGTCGCCGTCGCAAGATTGCGCGCGGCTGAGGCGCTGACGCTCAAACCCGGTCCGCTCATCGTCTGTTGTCTCCGTCGTCTTCGGCTGTTGGCTTGGGCTGTTGGCTTGCGCGGCGTCCGGCCCGCGAGGGGCCGAGGCACAGGACGGTGCGGCCGCGATGAGGCGATCCGCGCGAAAACTGACAAACAGGTCGCGAGGATTGGTGTCGGCGCGCAGAAATGCGCGCCGATGCAAGTTGTCGCTTGCGGTTTTGCGGCTGAACCAGTCTTGCTGCACCGCAATTCAGGGATAGGCGAGGTGATAAACCTGGGTCAACGAAACAATGTTCTAAATTTTAGCGAGTGTGGAGATGGGTTTGCCTGTCGCGCGTCTTTGCGAGGAAGACGCCGCTAAAAATCTGGTCGATCGTAGAATTACGTTCTCGCGCCGGCTGGGGCGTTCCGGGCGAGGGAGGGCGATCTTGCCGGATAGAATTTTTCTTCGAGGCGGCTTGGAGCGTCTTACGAAGCGACCGTTCGCCGACCGCCTCTCCTCTGACCATGGCGATGTGGCGCGCGTTTCACGAGAGACTCTCAGATCCCGTCGCCGAAGCCGAAGGACTGGTCCATGCTCAGCGCGGGCGCCTCGCTCGCGGAAAGGCGCGAGACCACCCGGGCCGGAACGCCGGCCACGGTGGTGTGTGGCGGAACCTCGTGCAGCACCACGGCGGCCGCGGCGACCTTCGCCCCCTCGCCCACGCGGATGTTGCCGAGCACCTTGGCCCCGACGCTGAGCAGCACGCCGCGCGCGATCTTCGGATGGCGGTCGCCGCTCTCCTTGCCGTTGCCGCCGAGCGTCACGGATTGCAGGATCGAGACCTCGTCGGCGATCACCGTCGTCTCGCCGATCACCACCCCGGTGGCGTGATCGATGAACACGCCCGAGCCGATCCGGGCCGCGGGATGGATGTCGCAGCCGAACACCTCGGAGATGCGGCTCTGGACGTGGAGGGCCAGCGTCGCCCGCCCCTGATGCCAGAGCCAGTGCGCGACCCGGTAGGCTTCGAGCGCGGCGAAGCCCTTGTAGAACAGGAACGGGTCGAGATAGCGCCGGCAGGTTGGGTCGCGTTCGCGGATGGCGATCAGGTCGCGCACCGCATGCGCGCCGGCATGCGGGTCCGCCTCGAAAGCCGAGAGGCAGAGGTCGCGCATGGCGAGCCGCGAGAGGTCGCCGTCGCCGAGGCGGTGGGCGAGGCGGTAGGCCAGGGCCTGGGCGAGGCTGCGCTGGTCGAGGACCGTCGCCTGGACGATGCCCGCATAGAGCGGCTCCTCGATCAGCGCCGCCTCGGCCTCGGCCCGAAGCTCCGTCCAGACATCGGCCTCGCGCGTGCTGCGGCTGGTGGTGCGCAGGGGTGGGGGGAAGGGCGGCGGCATCGCCGCGTGGGTCGCGATCTCGGTGCCCGAATGTGCCGTGATGTGCGCGGTCATGGTCCGGCCCCCTCGGCCGATCAGTGAACGCGGCGGAACAGGTCGGGCAGGTAGCGCTGCAGGGTGTCGTGCCCGTCGAATTTTACGTCAATGGTGGCCAGCCCCCGGCCCTGCCCGTGGATGCCGACGACCCGGCCCCGCGCATGGCGCCAGATCCCGAGCGCTTCGGCGAGGTCGAGACGCTCGAACACGACTTGATCGCCGGGCGTCACCGTCGCTGCAGCCATGGCATCGAACTCCCTCAAGCGGCCGTTTGGGACGGCCTGATTCCGGTTGTGCGGGTGCGGGTGGTCTTGGTGATGGTCTCGGGACCGGGTCCGAAAACGGTCTTCCGAATGCCCCCGCGCAGCGAAGAAGATTTCAGTCGCGGAAGGGACAGATGGAAGCATGTTCTTCGCTAAGTCATTGTACCATATTGATAATTGGTGATTTTCCGCGGTTTGGCAAGCCTTGATCATGCGCTCGTGCCGGCTGTCGGGCCGCACCGGCGCCGTCGCGGCGGCAAGGCCGGGGCAGAACCGGCGACGGGTTGAGACGACGGTTCTCGCTCATCCCATGCACGGAGATGATCCGTGCCGGAGGGACTGGATTCTTGGCAGGACCTTCGCAGCGACCTCGACAGAGCCGTTGCCGCCGCTCGCACCGAAAAATCCGAAGAGGCCTCGCCGATCGGCCGCGTGCCGCCGGCTAGAGCATCGGCTTTTTCCCGAAAGCCGGCGGCCACCTTTCGGGACGATGCTCTATTTCGTCGTGGCGACGGTGACGCCGTCCCAATCGGCGGGCGGCGGCTCTCGGCGGAAGGTCGCGGCGCGCTCGGCATAGAGCGCGTAAAGGCCGTCGATCCGCAGTCCCTGCGCCAGCGCCCGGCAGGCTTGCGCGGCCGCGCCGGTCTCGTCCCATTGCCGGGCGTGATAGGCTGCGATCATCGCGGCGTGCCGGGCCGCGAGCTGCCGGAACGGCTCGGACCGCCGAAAATCCTCATCCCCGACGAGGGTGAAGACGGTCTCGGGTTCGCTCTTGCCCTTCACCCGGACGCGATCGAGTTCGAGCACCGGGAAGCGCTCGCGGATGGCCTCGGCCGTCGCCGCGCCGAGAACGATCTTTACCCCGTAGAGCTTGGACTGTCCCTCGAGCCGGGAGGCGACGTTCACGGGGTCGCCGAGCACCGAATAGTCGAAGCGCAGGTCGGAGCCCATATTGCCGACGACGCAGGGTCCGGTGTTGATGCCGATGCCGATATCGAGCGGCAGGACCGGATGCCCGCCGGCCTCCGCCTCGCGCCGACGTGCCGCGTTCAGGGCGTCCATCCGCGCCAGCATGTCGAGGGCGGCCGCCGCGGCCTGGGCCTCGTGGTCCGCGACGGGCAGCGGCGCGTTCCAGAACGCCATGATCGCGTCGCCCATGTATTTGTCGATCGTCCCCTGCCGGTCGAGGATGGCGTTCGTCAGCGGGGTAAGGAAGCGGTTCATCAGGGCCGTGAGCCCGGCCGGATCGTCCTTGTAGAACTCCGCGATCGCGGTGAAGCCGCGCACGTCCGAGAACATGATCGTCAGGCGCCGCTCCTCGCCGCCGAGCCGCAGCGGCTCGGGCGAGTGGGCGAGCTGCTCCACGAGGTCCGGCGACAGGTAGCGGCCGAAGGCGGTGCGGATCCGCTTCCGCCCGGCCTGCTCGCGGAAGTAGTTGGTGAAGACGAGGGTGAGGTAGAGGAGGAAGGTCGTCAGCAGCGGGTAGGTGGCATCGAACAGGATGCCGTGGGCGGAGAACCGGTACCACGACAGGAAGACGAGCTGTCCCGCCACGAGGCTGCCGAACAGCAGCAGGCCGAGCGCGCCGAGGATGGGGGCAAACAGGATGATGGCGAGCGACACCGCCGCCGTCGCGCCGACCTCGATCAGGGTCGCCTCGTTCGGCACGGTGAGAGTGGCGCCGGTCAGCAGGTTTTCCAGGAGCTGCGCGTGGATCTCGACCCCCGGCATCGAGCGGTCGAGCGGCGTGGTGCGGTTGTCGAGCAGACCGACGGAGGATGTGCCGACGAGAACGATCTTTTCGCGCAGTCGCTCCGGCGGCACCGTGCCGTTGAGGAGGTCGCGGGCCGACACGTAGAGCCCCGGATCGTGCGGGCTGAAGCGCACCCAGATCTGCCCGTGCGGATCGGTCGGGACGGTGAGCTCGGGCAGGCGGATCGAGACGACACCCGCCTCGTCGGTGCGGATCAGCAGGGTGTCGGCCCCGGTCGCCACCCGCAGGATGTCGAGCGCCAGGGTCGGCACCACGGTGCCGCCCGCCCGCAGCACCAGCGGCACCCGCCGCACCACGCCGTCCCGCTCGGGGCTGATGGTGAAGACGCCCCGCCCGGCGGCGGCCCGCTCCAAGACCGGCAGGTTGCGGATCAGGCCCGGAAAACCGATCAGCGCCGTCTCCGGATCGAAATCCGTCCCCACCACGGCGGTGCCGGTCTGCGGCGGCGGCTCATGTCCGGTCCAGGCGATCGGCGTGCTCGCGGCGGTCTGGCCCAGCACCACGGGAAGGCGCCCAATCGCCTCGGCGAAGACCGCGTCGCTATCGGGCTGCGCCCTGAGGTCGGCGCGGGCCGCCTCGCTCAGATCCGGCAGGGTCTCGGCGAGAAGCGGCGGCGACAGGCGGTCGGGTTCGGAGAAGACGATGTCGAAGGCGGCGATCACCGCGCCGGCCTCCTGGAGCTTGCCGCACATCGCGGCGAGCCGCGTGCGCGTCCACGGCCATTGGCCGAATTCCTTGAGGCTCGCCTCGTCGATATCGACGATGGCCACCGGACGATCGGCCGGCGGCACCCGCGGCGAGAGCACCTGCAGCGCGTCGAAGGTGCGCACGCGCAGGGCCTCGACCGGCGGCGGATCGGTGATCCGCAAGAGCAGCAGCAGCACGAGCAGGCCGCTCGCCAGCAGCCGCCCCGGCCCGATGCGGCGGCCGAGGCGACCGATCCAGCCGAGGGCGCCCCGGCTCGCGGGCCTAGCAGACATCATGCATGTCCGGCGATCTCATCCGGCGTCCGGCTGATCGCTGCGGGACGTGCGGAGCCCCCTCTCCCCGCACGCGGGGAGAGGCCTGTCTGCACCCTGTCGTGCAGACAGGAAGCGCAGGCGAAGCCGGAGCGGTGGTGAGGGGGCGGCTCAGGATGAGGCTCTTTCGGCCAAGCCCCCTCACCTTCGGCTGCCCCCTCACCTTCGGCTGCCGCCTCGCTTCGGCGACGACAGGGTCGCCGAAGCCCTCTCCCCGCACGCGGAGAGAGGGGAATTCACGGCTCCCGGGGTCATCATCAGGAAGCCGTATCATGTGCGGTTCTTCCAGCCGATCCTCGCGTGAAAAACCGTCAGAACGCGTAGCGCACCGAGGCACCGCCGTGGATGGTGTCGCCGACCGGCTGCGGCCCGAGCGTGCCGAGGATGAAGCCGTCGAGCGCCAGATCCTGCTGCAGGCGGTAGCTGATCCGTGCCCCGTACTCCACCCAGGTGAGATCCTTGATCGGGGTCGTGAACGGTACGTCCGCCACCGTCCCGTTCAGGCCGCTCTTCAGGCCGAAGCCGTGGGCGACGCCGAGATTCACTTGCGTCTCGATCGCGGTGCCGAACAGGCGCGTGTACTGCCCGCCGATCTTGGCGATGTTGATGATGTCGGTGCCGCCGCGGCTCGCCAGGGCGTAGGGGTTCGGGGCGAGCAGGCCCTCGGTGTACGCGCCCGCAAATTGCCAGCCGCGGCTATACTCGACGGCCGCCGCGACCTCGTCCTGCGGTGACAGCCGGGCGACGTAGCCGACCCGGCCGAAGACCGAGCCGCCGAGGGTCGAGACCCGCCCGGTGCCCTGGCCGGCCATGGTCCCGAAGGTGTAGCTCCGACTGTAGGTCGTGGTCTGGCTCGGCGCGAACAGGCCGCCGACATCCACGAACGGTCGTGCCGAGCCGAGACCCGCCGGATCGTAGCGCAGCAGACCGGCGAAGATCGGCCCGCCGGAGACGCGGACCCGGCCGCTGTCGTAGCCGGTATAGGCGAAGCCGCCGATGGCGATCAGTTCGTCGCTCAAGGCTTTGCGGCCCTGCGCACCGACGCTGTAGGAGCCGGCCATCCCGAAGCCGCTGAAACAGTCGCCGCAGCTGATCTGCTGGTTGAAGCCGGTGAGCACGCTGCCGAGAATGCGCTGCGTCACGAAGGCGCCGAAGCGGTCGCGCGCCAACCCTTGCGCCGCGGCGATCGCGCTGGTCAGGTCCGGCCCCGGCTCGGTCGGGCGGCCGGGCTCCGTCTCGCCGAACTGGAGGTAGGCGCTGTTCGCGTCGTAGCCGACGACCGGCTGCAGGCCGCGCACCGGCGCCGTGAAGGTGACGGTGGTGAACTGGCCGGTGAGCCCGGCGCTCGCCACTAGGATCGGCAACCGCACCGGCGTGGTGTAGGCCAGCGTCGAGGGCGTGATCTGGAGGATGCCGCCCGACGCGATCGTCGCGCTAGACGGCGTGACGAGCCGGCTCGCCGCCGTCAGCGACAGGGTCGTCGCCAGGGTGGAGCCCGATCCGAGCACCACCGGTCCCTCCGCCGTCAGCGTGCCGGTGGGGTTGGCCGCGTTGCCCGGCGCCACGAAGCCCCCCGACTGGACCGTGAGCGCGCCGACCCAGCCGGTTCCGGTCAGACCCGCGCCGGGGCCGACCGTGAGGATCGACGAGCCGGTGAGCGCGCCATCGACCTGGAGGATGCCGGCCGTGACCGCGGTGGCGCTGGCATAGCTGCCGGTGCCGGACACCACCAGCGTGCCGAGGCCGGCCTTCTCCAGGCTGCCGGGCCCGGAGATCGGCCCGGACAGGGCGATCGTGCCCGGACCGGAATCGATCGTCGCGAGGCCGGGATTCGCGAGGCGGATGGCGTTCTCGACCGTGTAGCCGCTGCCGAGGAAGGCGAGGCGGGTGCCGGAATCGAGGGCGATGGCGCCGCTGCCGGCCGAGCCCGGCCCGCCGAGCGCCAGCGTGCCACCCGCCACCGTGGTCCCGCCGCCGAAGGTGCTGGCTCCCGTCAGCGCCAGCGTGCCGGCCCCGACCTTGGCCAGGGACAGCGCGCCGCCGCCCGCGCCGTCCTGCAGCACGGTCCCGTCGGTGCTGCCGGCGCCCAGGGTCAGGATCGCTGCCGTCGCCGCACCGTTCTGGATCACGCCGCCCTGCCCCGTCAGGGTGCCGATGCCGAGGGCGTTGCCGGCGAGGCTCACCGTGCCGGCATTGGTCAGGCTGGTGAGGTCGGCCAGCGGACCGGAGAGTGTGAGGCTCGCCCCGGCCGCGTTCGTCACCGGCCCCGCGATCCGTCCCTGCGCCGTCACCGTGGCGGCGTTCGTCAGCGCGCCGTTGACGAGGTTGCCGGAGCCGAGCGCGAGGCTGCCGCCGCTGATCGTCACGGCGCCGTTCAGCGTGCCGGTGTTGGTCACGGCACCCGCATTGCTCGTCAGTGCGCCGGCGGTGCCGCGGTTGAGGAAGGTGCCGCTGTTGGCGACGGCCCCATTGATGGTGCCGTCGTTGATCGTGGAGCCGGCATTGGTGAGGCTGCCGCCGACCGCCCCCGCATTGGCGAAGCGACCTCCGGCCCCTGTCGCCACCGAGCCCGCCAGCGATCCGCCGGCGGCGAGCGCCAGGGTGCCGGCCTCGACCGTCGTCGCGCCGGTAAAGGTGCCGGCGCCCGCGAGCGTCAGCGTGCCGGATCCGAGCTTGCGCAGGCCGATCCCCGCCCCTCCGTTCAGCCCCGTGGCGATGGTGGCGGAGACGCCGGCATCGACGGTGACGAAGCTCTGGCTCGGCGTCGAGAACGGATCGCCGGTGAGGAGAAGCGCGCCCGGCCCGGCGAGGCGGTAGCCTTCGCTCGTGAATTGCAGGCCCTGCACGGCCTGCGTCCCGGCCACCGTCACCGTGCCTGCGCTGCCGCCGAACAGGCCGACGCCGGAGCGCCAGAGGTCGTTGATCTGCCCGCCGGGCAGGCGCGTCCAGTTGGTGCCGCCCGCGCTCCAGGTGCCAGCGCCGCCCTGGGCGCCGGCGGCGGCGCCGGTGGTGTCGGCGCCGTCCCAGAGCTGCACCGATTGGTTGCCGTTGGTGACGAGCACGTTCACCTGATTCGGGATGTCGGTGTAGACGAGCGCGCTGGTGCCGGCGCCCGGCGTCGTGACGCCGGCAAAGGCGCCCGAGACCGTGCCGCCGTAGTTGAACAGCCGGTAGGCGCCCGAGACCGGCGGAGCCGTAGCGCCGGCCGCCGAGACGAGGCTGAGCGTGCCGCCGAGCCCGAGATTGCCGCCGACATTGATGAGGTCGTTGCTCGCCCCGCCGACGATGCCCGGCGCGCCGAACGCGAACAGCGAGGTCGAGCCGGGGTTGAGGCTGTAGTTGCCGGCGACCGTCAGCGTGCCCGGCGAATTGCCGGCCGAGACGGTGCCGCCGTTGACGGTCACCGAACCGGCGATGGTGCCGGATCCGTGCAGGGTGCCGCCGGAATTGACGATGACGCTCGCGCGGTTGCCGGCGGTGTCGCCGAAGGTGCCGTTGATCGCCAGCGTCCCGGCCTGCACGTTGGCGCTGCCGGTGAATTGGCCCGCCGGACCGTTGCTGCCGGTCAGTGTCGTGACGCCGGTGCCCGACTGGTTCAGGATCCCTGAGCCGGAGATGACGTTGGCAAAATCCAGGAGGTCCGAACGGTTGAGCGTGAGCGTGCCGTTGGCCACGACATTGCCGGGGATCGTGCCGGCCGTGCCGCCGTCGCCGACTTGCAGGGTGGCGCCGGCATTCACCTGTGTGCCTCCGCCGTAGCTGTTGGCACCGGTCAGGACGACGCGGCCGGCCCCGCCCACGGTGAGGCCGCCGGGGCCGCCGACCACGCCGGTCAGGGTGAGCCTCGTACCCCCGTCCGGCGCCAGCGTTCCGCCCGAGGCGCCGAGGGCGAGCGCGCGGCCGGTGGTGAAGCTTGCGCCGGAGGCGAGCGTGCCGCCGCCGAAGCTCAAGCCGCCGGTCGCCGCGCCGAGGCTGGCATCGCTCGAGACGAGGACGGTGCCGCCGTTCAGCGCCGTGCCGCCGCTATAGGTGTGGGGGCCCGACAGCGTCAGAATGCCGGGGCCGACCTTGGCCAGGGACAGTGCGCCGCCGCCCGCACCGTCCTGCAGCACGATTCCCGCGGTGCTGCCGGACCCCAACGTCAGCGTCGCCGCCGTGGCGGCGGCGTTCTGGATCACGCCGCTCTGCCCCGTCAGGGTGCCGATGCCGAGCGCGTTGCCGGCGAGGCTCACGGTGCCGGCATTGCTCAGCCCGGTGAGGTCGGCCAGCGGACCGGACAGGGTGAAGCTCGCCCCGGCGGCGTTCGTCACCGACCCGGCAATCCGCCCTTGCGCCGTGACCACGGCGGCGTTCGTCAGCGCGCCGTTGACGAGGCTGCCCGGACCAAGCGCAAGGCTGCCGCCGTTGATCGTCACCGCGCCGTTCAGCGTGCCGGTATTCGTCACCGCACCCGCCGTGCTGAACAGCGCCCCGGCGGTGCCGCGGTTGACGAAGGTGCCGCTGTTGGCGACGGGGCCATTGATGGTGCCGTCGTTGGTCGTGGAGCCGGCATTCGTGAGGCCGCCGCCCACGGTGCCCGCATTGGCGAAGCGGCCCCCGGCCCCTGTTGTCACCGAGCCCGTCAGCGCGCCGCCGGACGCGAGCGTCAGGGTGCCGCCGGCCACGTTCGTGACCCCGTTGAAGCTGTTGGCGCCCGCCAGGGTCTGGCTCCCGCCGGAGAGCACTACGTCGCCGGTCCCGGTGATCGCGCCGGAGAACGTGCCGGAGGCGTCCGTCAGGGTCAGGCGGTTGGCGCCGAGCACCACCGTGCCAGCCTGGCCCGCGGCGGTGTCGCCCAGGCTCCGGATGGCGGCGCCGTTGGTCAGCCCGGCGATGTCGAAGGTGGTGCCGCTGGCCAGGGCGATCCCGCTCGATGCAGCGAGGGTAGCCGAGCCCGCCAGCGCCAGCGTGCCGGCCTCGATCGTCGTCGCGCCGGTATAGCTGTTGGCGCCGGTCAGGGTCAGGGTGCCGAGTCCCGTCTTCGTCAGCCCGCCCGTGCCAGTGAGCGGTCCGCTCGCGGTCATCGCGACGCCGGTTTCCGCCCGGATTGCTCCGCCGGCCGCGCCCAGGGTGACGGTGCGGTCGGTCGAGAGGGCGGCGGTGGCCTGCAGGGTTCCGCCATTCAGCAGGATTCCGCCCGACGGCGCGCCGAGATTGGCATCCGCGCTGACCGCGAGCGTTCCGCCGAGCACCTGCCAGGGCGTCGCCGCGGGCGTCGTGCCGGTAAGCGTCCACGTGCCGGCATCGGCCTTCTGGAACACGCCGAAATTCTGGAACTGTGCGCCGATCGCCGCGGCGGAGAACGTGCCGTCGCCGGTGCCGCCGAGGATGAGCCGGTCGGCGGCGCCGAAGGCGACGACCGCCCCGTCGATCTGCGAGGTCGTGGTCAGGGTCAGGCTGTTCAGCCCGCCGGTGAAACGGATGGCCCGGCCCGTCTCCACGGCGGCGGGGCCGGTGGCGCCGGCGCCGACGGCGACGAGGCCGGAATTGACGATGGTGAGGCCGGCGCCGACGATCGCCGTCCCGCCGAGACCCCCGCTGCCCGCGGCGCCGCTCGCGCCGGAGGCTCCGGCGCCGCCGGTGATCGTCCCGAGATTGATCAGGGTGCCACCTGCGGGGGCGAGCACGCCGATCCCGCCCGCACCGCCGGCCGCGCCCGCGCCGCCGAGGCCGCCGGTCCCGCCCGCAATGCGACCGAGGGTGGTGTTGGTGAGGCGGGTGGCGCCTTCGAGCAGGAGGCCGGTGCCGCCGGTGCCACCGCTCCCGGCGAGGACGACCGCATCGAGGCCCGCTGCGGGATCCTGCGCGCCCACGGCTCCGCCCGTGCCGCCCCCGCCGCCGGTGATGAGACCGACATTGCCGAACTCGGTGCCGGTGATCTGCGCCCCGGTCCCGCCCGCACCGCCCCGGCCGCCGGCCCCGCCCCGGCTCTCCGCTGGTAAGCCGGCCCGTCCGCCGTCGCCGCCCCGTCCGCCGTCGCCGCCCCGTCCGCCGTCGCCGCCGCGGACAGTCCCGGCATTGCCGAGGGCGGTTCCGCCGCTGATCCGCAGTCCGGTGCCGCCCGTCCCGCCGATCCCACCCGTCCCGCCGGAGGCATCGGGTGGGATCGGTCTCTCGCCGATGCTGTCAGCGTCACCACCCGTCCCGCCGATGCCGCCGGCCCCGCCGGCCAGGATGCCGGTGTTGCTGAAGCCCTCCGCGCCGGTGAGCTGCGCACCGGTCCCGCCGCGGCCGCCGATGCCGCCCGTTCCACCCGTGCCGCCCGTAGCGATCGGCGCGCCCGACGGTCCCGTGATCTCGGCGAAGCCGGTTGTTCCGGCCGCGCCGCCGCCGCCGGTGCCGCCGGTGATGGCGCCGGCATTCGACAGGCTCGCGCCGGCCGGTCCGGAGAATCCCGCGCCGCCCTCGCCGGCCGCGCCGAGCGCCGTCGGTGGGGTCTGGCCAGTGAAGTTCCAGCCGCCGCCGGTTCCGCCGGCCCCGCCGAAGACCGTGCCCTCCGCCGCGTTGGTGAAGAGGCTGCGGCCGGACAGGAAGACGCCGATCCCGCCCGCGCCGCCGGCCCCCGCGATCCCGTTCAAGGCCCGCTCCGTGTTGCCGCCTTTGCCGCCGCCGCCGCCCAGGATCGCCCCGGCATTGGTGACGGCGCCGGTTCCGGCGTTGCGCAGCCCGATGCCCCCCTCGCCGCCGCCGCCGCCGGCATGCGCGTCGCCGCCCGCGCCGCCGGCCCCGCCCTGCAAGGTGGCGCCGGCCCGGTTGGTGCTTGGCCCCACGCCCGTGACGATCGCCCCCTCGCCGCCGGCTCCGCCGCCCCCGCCGCCCTGGAAGCTGCCGGGCTGTGCGGCGTCGTAGCTCGCCGCACCGCCGCCCCGGCCGCCGTTGCCGCCGGTCAGCCCCACGGCATTGTCGATCTGCGCCTGTCCGGCGGCGCCGTTGCCGCTGGCGCCGCCCCCGCCGCCGCCTGCCCCGCTCGTGGAGAAGGGCGCATCGCCGCCGTCGCCGCCATTCGGCGAAGCGGTCGTGCCGCCGGCCCCGGCCGTGCCGCCCGGGATCGCGATCAGCGGTCCTTCGCCCTCGGGGAAGGTGTAGCCGCTCCCGCCGCTCCCGCCGGCGCGACCGGCCCCGCCGCCGCTGCCGCCCCCGCCGGCCCCGGAATTGTCGAGACTGCCCTCGGGGTCGGCGCTGCCCGCGGGCGCGTCAGTGCCGGGCCTGCCGTTGCCCAGCGTGTCGCCCGAACTCCGCCCGCCGGCCCCGCCGCTGGCCGGCCATGCCGGTGCGCCGGGGAGCAACAGGGCGAGAACGGCGCTTCCGACGAAGACGGTCGTGAGCAGCGCGTCGCGCTTATGCTGAGCCATGCCCCCAAACCCCGTCCCGCGCGTGCCCCGAGGCCGTCGGCCCCACCATCGCGCTTTTTCAATCGCGGGCCGGGTCCGAGCCTTATTTTTCAATTTGTCTCACGCATAGCCGATGCTTCCATCGACGGGCCGGCCCCATTGATTGCGCATCAACGAGTCCGAACCTGCGCGCACCGGCAGAAAGCTTGTCCTGATCGGGACTGCCCTTGCGCGGAGGCAGACCTTCCCGCGGCATGATTAGGCCTTTGTTGTTTTGCCGGGTAGGCTGCTCACGAACGATACCGTCTCGCTCCCCTTCCATGAAGCCGAATAGTGCCGCTGACCCTCGTCTTCCGCAGGCAAACCGAGCGAGAAGGACGCAAGGTGTGTGTCTTCCGCAACAGGCTGCGAGAGTGTTCTGGAAGGGTGGTGGACGGGCGGGCCATCCTGACGATGGTCGCCCGGCCGCGATTCGCCGGGGCTGGCCTCGGCGGCGCGGGCAAGCCCCGGCACGGACAGCGAGTCCCGGCACGGACGACAAGCCCCGATCGGACGGGGAGAGGGGAATGGACGGATGCCGACGATCGGCCTGTGCATGATTGTCAGGGACGAGGCGCATGTCGTGGAGCGCTGCCTCGACAGCGTCCGGCCCCTGATCGACGGCGCCGTCATCGTCGATACCGGCTCGCGCGACGGAACGCCGGAGATCGTGCGGGCCTATCTCGACCGCCACGGGCTTCCCGGTGCGGTGCTCGAACAGCCGTGGCAGGATTTCGCCCACAACCGCAGCGCGGCATTGGCGGCCCTCCGTGAGGACGCGACCATCGAGTACGCCCTGGTGATCGATGCCGACGACCGGCTCGCCTTCGCGGCCGGCTTCGACCCGGCGGCCTTCAAGGCCGGCCTCACCGCGGATGTCTACGACCTCGACATCCATCACGGGGGAACGGTCTACCGCCGGCCGCAACTGTTCTCGAACCGCCTCGCCTTCCGCTACCGCTCGGTCCTGCACGAGTTCCTCGAGGTTCCAGTCACCGCGCGGTCGCATGGCGTGGCGGCGGGGCTCTCCATCGTCTACGGCGGCGACGGCGCGCGCTCGTGCGATCCGCAGAAGTTCGCGCGGGACGCCGCCCTTCTGGAGGCGGCGCTGGCGGGCGAGGCCGATCCGTTCCTGCGCGCCCGCTACACCTTCTATCTCGCCCAGAGTTTGCGCGATTCCGGGCAGTTCGAGCGGGCGATCGAGGCCTATCGCGCGCGGGCCGAACTCGGCTTCTGGGATCAGGAGGTGTTCGAGAGCTTGCTCAACGCCGGCAAGCTGATGGCGCGGCTGGGGGAGGCGACAGAGGATGTCCTGGCCGTGCTCGAACGCGCGAGCGCGACCGTGCCGGAGCGCGCCGAGGCGCTGCACGCCGCGGCCCTGATCTGTCGGCAGCGCGGCGCGTGGGCGCCGGGCCTCGCGGCCGCGGAGCGCGGGCTCGGTCTTCCCTTGCCGGAGGCCGGCCTGTTCCTCCAGCCCTGGATCTACGCGATCGGCCTGCTCGACGAGTTCGCGGTCAACGCCTACTGGGCGGGCCGCGACATGGATTGCCTCGTCGCCTGCGCGATCCTCCTGGCGCGCGACGACCTCGATGCCCCGAGCCGCGCGCGCGTGCGGGCCAACCGCGACTACGCCGAGGACCGCTTGCGGGCGCGCGCTTCCCTCTGGACCGGGACGCTGAAGGACGGCGCCCCTCGGATCGCCGTGGTGACGGCCTACCGCGGGGACGATGCCGAGACGCTGCGGCGCTGCATCGCTTCGGTGGCGGGCCAGAGCGTGGCGGTGGACCACATCCTGATCGCGGACGGCCCGCCGCAGGAGGTGCTGGATCAGGACCTCGCCGCCGGGGTGGCCGACCACATCCGCCTCGGCGGCACGGGCGAGGCGCACGGACGCGCGGCCTGGGCGGCCGGCGGCCTGCTCGCCGCCGCGCGGGGCTATACGGCGATCGGCTTCCTCGATGCCGCAAGCTGGTACGATCCGGACCATATCGAGCGCTGCCTCGTCGCGGCCCTGCGCGTCGGGTTCGAGCGCTGCGGGCTCGTCACGGCCTCCCGCCGGCTCCGGCGGCCCGATCTCAGCGTCATGCCGCTTCCCGAGGAACACCCGGACCGCTTCGTCGATGCGAGCGGCTACCTGTTCCTGCCGGCGGGCTTTCACCTGTTCGGGCATTGGGCGCTGACGCCGGGGCCGCTGGCCGAGATCGACGACCGCCTGTTCCTGCTCGCGGCGAAGGCGAGCGGCCTTGCCGTCGGCCGGACCCGCTCGGCGACGCTCAACGGCATCGCGACCTACGCGGCAGCCTATCGGGACCTGGGCGAGACGCCGCCGGTCGGCGCCCGGGACAAGCCCGATCACGCCCGCTTCCGGGCCTGGATCGAGGCCCTGCCGCCGGAGGCGATCGCCACCCTCCGGCACCGGATCGGGGCCGATCCGCGCGACCTCTACCGGGCCGGTTCTCCCTTCGCGGCAAGCGCCGAGGTTCAGTAGATCCCGCGTCCCGGTCGGAGATGGACAGTGCGAAGGGGGCCTGCGGACGGGCCGTCGATTTGCAACAGCGCCGCGAAAAGCTGCCAATAGAGTTGCCGCCGCCGCCGGTTTCGCGTCTACGATGGGGCGATTGCCCGATGGACTGCCCCGCGATGCGCCTCGTCAGACGGATCTGTTTCGCCGGCTTGGCCGGCGGCCTCGCGCTGAGCCTGCCGGCCTCGGCCCAGCAGATCGGCGCGACGACGGTGGTGAAGAACGACGTGTCCCGCCTGAAGGGGGCGCAGAAGAACAGCCTCGCCGCGGGCGATACGGTGTTCCGCGACGAGGCGGTGCAGACCGGCGCCGACAGCCTCGCCAAGATCGTCTTCCTGGACCAGACCAACCTCTCGATCGGGCCGAATGCGCGCATCGCCCTCAACCAGTACGTTTATTCGGAGGAGCGGCCGGCGGGGAAGGTGGCGCTCAACCTGTTGAAGGGCACCTACCGCTTCGTCACCGGCGACCTCGACAAGAAGGCCTACGAGATCAAGACGCCCGTCGCGACGATCGGCGTCCGCGGGACGGTGTTCGACGTCTGGACCACCGGCGCACGCTCGGTCATCACCCTCACCGAGGGCGAGGTTCGGGTCTGCACCCGCAAGGCGAGCCCGCAGGCCTGCCTCACCCTCGACCAGCCCGGTGCCGTCGCCATCGTGACCGCCGGCGGCGTGACCTCCGGCCCGCCCGGCGCCGCGACGCGCTTCGGCTTCAACGGCTATTGCGGCGCCAATCCCGGCCTGTGCACGCCGACCCGCTTCTCGGAGGGAGGCGGCGTTCCGCAACCGGCCGCCTTCGCCGCTCTGTGCGGCCGCTGAGGCCCATCCCGAGCCCGAGCGGCCTGGGAAGGCTCCGATTCGGCTTCGAGCGAGGCCGTTGTGGGACGTGCTCGCGAGGCCACGACCGTTCACGGCTCACGTGCCGATCCGGCCCCAACTGCGTGCTGCCGAGGGCCTATGCCGCCCAAGCGAGAATCAGCACGCCGCTGAGGAACATGGCATAGGTCGCAAGCAGCGCGGAAATCTCACGGTGCTTGGACACGACGGCGCGGGAGACGGACAGCATGACGGTGATCAATCACGAGGTGACCGGATCAGCCTGATAGCCAAACCTTGACGGATTTGGAGAGGTTTGACGCCGGTTTCGCAGGAAAAGACGAGGTGTTGCGCGCCGGAGACTCGTCCAGGCGGCGTAACCCGCCGCGCGCGCAAGTCTTACCCCTGTGCCCGCTTGCGTTGTCCTCCGTCGAGGTCGGGAATGGACGATCCGGGCCCGCCCAACGAAAAGTAAGGCCGCCGCGGCGCGCACCGGAGAACGGTGCGATTCCAGACAGAGCCCGAACAACGGAGTTCAGGCCGGGTTGCTCCTACAGAGACCGACAGGAACTGTACTGGAGCCGCCATGAAGAACCCACACACGATCACTTGCGTGATCGGCTTCGCGCTTGCCGCCGTCGCCTGCTTGCCTGCCACCGCTCAGCCTCGGCAAGGATCGGGCGTGATCGTGACGGAGGACGGCAGCGTCACCGGCGGCCGCGACCGCGGCGTGTCGATCTCGCGTGGCGCCACGGGCGCCGACACCATCACCAACAACGCGGCCGCCGGCGGCAACGCCAACCAGCCCGAGCGCGCCGTTCCCCAGGGCAGTGCCGGCGGCGGAAGCGGTAACGGCCCGGGCCAGTAGGCCGCCGCGATCCTCCGTCGCGATCCTCGGCCCCGCCCGGTTCCGCCGGTGCGGGGTTTTTCGTGTCCGGCCCCCTGTGAACGGTCAACGGGCCTCCGGCCCGTCGAAGCGAGGCCGTTGCCTTTTCCGGCACGGACGTTTCGTGCCGCTGGATCTGCGGTCCCGGCCTGTGGTGTAACGGCTCGCGCCCGAAGCGTTCGGGCGCTTCGGTCCGGACCCGACGGATCGCTTCGCCGAGGGTCGGGCCGCGCGTTCTCTCAGGCCTGCGAATGACGACGGGCTCGGGGAACGGTCGAGGGAGTATCCGTGAGCCAACAGAACCGTCCGCAAGGTGAGCCGGCCGAGGATCCTCGCACCACCGCCGTTCTGATGCTCGTCGCGATCCGTGAAGCCAGCGCTCACCTCGGCAAGCTGCTCCGGCTGGCGCGAACGGAAATCCGCGGCAATCTGCGGGCGGTCGCCCTGCTCGTGCTGCTGTTCGGCGGCGCGCTCCTGCTGGTCGTCGCCGCACTGGTTCTCCTGCTGTTCGCCCTGCGGGACGCACTCGCGACGCTGATCGGCAGCGAGACCGGGGCGGCGCTGATCGTCGCCCTGCCGTTCGTGCTCGCCTCGGCGATCCTGTCGGTGTGGGCGCAGCGCGTCTGGAACCGGCCGTCCGTCGAAGGCTGACGCGCCCGGCGCCGGGCTCCGTCATTCCGCTCGCCCGGCCGGCGCCCGTCCTGTCCGGGCGCGGCCGAGCGCGCGATGCTCTATTTCATTGCTTTTGCATCGTCTTTTCCGAAAGCCGGTGGCCACCTTTCGGGACGATGCTCTATCGGCGCCGAACCGAAGCGCCGGCATCGGTGAGTGCGCGACGGCTACGGCGTTTCCTGTCGAGCCGCGGCAATCATGCGATCCCCGTCCTCGCGCAGCAGGAGGCGCTCCGTCACGAGCGCATCGACGGACTTCGTCACGGCCGCGCGATAGGCGTCGGCATCCGGATAACGCTCTTCCACGGACCGTCTGGGATCGCCTTTCTCGATCCGCTCGGCCTGCGTGGCCGGGAATGGGATCTGGCTGCCCTCCCGGTCGCACAATGCGTCGGCGGGGAAGGGATCGGCATAGAGGTTCCAGCCCGTGAAGGTTGCCCGCGGTGCCGCGACGGCCGGCAGACGGATGCCGGCCGCATCGTTGCCGTCGGCGTCGACGCGCGGGACCAGCGGGCGATATTGCGGCCCGCTTTCCGGGCGCGGGTCCAGGTAGGTGCTGAAGCGCGCCATCGCATTGGGCGCCGTCGGGACGGGGACGCCGACCATGAACGGAAAGCCGATCTCCGCCGCCTCGACCAGAGTCCCATCGGACAGGCGGGGAACACGGCTATCCGGGGGTGCCTTGCCGTCCTTCACCCACTCCTCTAGCGCGACGAGTAGCGCGCGAACTGCCGGGGCCGGATTCAGGGTGCTGCGCGGGTTCGTGCACGGTCCCTTCGTCGAGGTCAGGCCCGCACGCCCGTAATGGAAGCCGCTCGAGACCAGATAGGCGCGCGCGGTGTCGGGCAGCGGCACATCGCTGCGGCCGACCGGGTCGGTCGTCAGGAGGGAGGCGCCCTTCTGCCAATACTCCGTGCCGGTGTTCGCTTCGATCAGCAGCGGATCGAAGCCATCGTCCCGCAGGATGCTGCCCGTCCGCCCGGTGATCGGGTCGTGCTGGCGGGCAGTCGAGAACGGGAAGGTGTTCTCCGGATAGAGGTGGTCTTCGTGCTGCGTGTTGGTGCGCGAGGGCTGACCGAAGCGGGCATTGAGGAACACCCCGCCCACGCCCGCGATATGGGACAGCACGCCGTCGAAGACCCGCTTGCCGGTCTCGTCCCGGTTGAAGCCCTGCTGGATGAAATCGCGGAGATAGCGCCCACTCTGCGAGATGCCGAGCGCGAGGGTGTGCCTGATGGCGCCGCCCGCCGGGTTGGCCGCAGCCCCGGCCTCACTACGGAGATAGGCCACCACATCCCGCGTGGCGGCGAAACCGATCCCGAGCACCTTCGGCTCGGTGGCTTGGTAGGTGAACTCGTAGAGCGAGCCGGGCAACGGCTTGGTGCCCTTCGGCAGGAGCTCGATCTGACGCGGCGTGGCGTAGTGCCAAGCCTCCGGCGGCACCGGCCGCGGCGGGTCGGCCTCCCGGCGCCGCACGGTGAGCCGCGCGCTCGTCTTGTCCTGGCTCGCCGTCTTGAAGGTCAGGGCGAAGGGCGCCTCCGGGGGCCCGCGGGTCGCGCTGACGAGCTCATCGCGCACGCGCTCGACGATCGGCTTGCCGTTGCGCGTGGCGACCGGCACATCGATGGCCATGCCGCCCTGTTGGCGCAGGGCATCCGCCTCCCAGCCGGACCAGACGAGGGTGTAGCCCCGGCGCAGGACGAGCCCGGTCCCGGCATCCGTGGCGGTCCTCGGATCGTTGACGGCCTGCACGCCTTGGGCCGGCGCATCGAGGACCCAGTTGAAGAGGAACTTGCGGCCCCGGTTCAGCACCTCGAACAGCAGCGTTCCGCTGCCGCGGGCCGGATCCTTGGGCCGCAGGATGAACAGGTCGGTCTTGTACTCGACCATGCCGCGGGCGTTGCGGGGCGCCAGGGCGATGTCGACGATGCCGGCATTGGCGGGGTCGGCCGGGTCGAGCTCGCCGCGGGCCGTGCCGACGACGCGCTCGTAGCTGCCGGCCGCGCCGAACTCGGCGCCGTCGGCAAAAGGCTCGACGCTGGCGATCTCGATGCCGGTGATGCCCGCCTGGGCCGGCGCGGCCCCCAGAGCGCAGCCAATTGCGCCGACCACAACCCAAACGTTGCGCATGTTCGCTCCCTATCCGGCTCGTGCTGGCCGGTCTCCTCAGCAAACATGCCCGGAGGGCACAGGTCGAGAGAAAGGTCGGGTCTCGTCCTGCATTCTCCTTTGCCGCCTTCGGTCGGCGTGTCGTGTCCGATCGATTCTAATCCTGCAGGCCGCCCCCCCCGCGGGTCCGGCGGACGGCCTGGGCTTCGAACGTCCGCAGGCACGTCGTGCGGTGGCTGCGGCGAGAACTGCCTCGGGCGCGACCCTCGGGCATCACCAAAACCGTCTGACATTATTTTGCAGCAACGCGGCGCGCAGCCTTTTGCGTGCGCTCGAGGGATCGGTATGATCGTGCCGAAATGTGACGCGTGGGAGCCAGCCGTGACATCGACACTGACATCGACACTGCCGCAGGGGGCGAAGCCAGGCGATATCGTGACGCCTGACGGCAAGATCCTGTGCCGGGATCGAGAGCTTCACGAATACGGCTACTTCACCGTCACCTACGAGCAGGCCCAGGTGGCGCGCCAGCATGGCTGGGGCTGCCGGGCCGGCGTCGTGCTCGACGGGGAGCATTCCGACGAGTGGAGCTGGGACTACGCCGAGGAAGAGCGTCGCACGGCGCTGGAAAACGGCGACGAGCCGCCCCGGGTGCGGATCTATCGAGAGCCGCCGGCCTCCTGCCCCGTCGAGACGGCCCCCTCATGCCGCCTCGAGAGCCGGTAGACGAACGAGGCGCCGGCCCGAGAACGCTCGTGAGCCCCGTCCAGAAGTCCGGGGCTGGCCCCGGACTTCGCGTTGTGCCCGACCCGAATGCATCGGGCCGGCGGCTTTCGTTCCCGGTCGTGCCGCGCATTCTTTCGGCGAACCGCAAACCACTTCGTCGGACAGCGCTCCGATCCGGTCTCCGCTTGATCGGAGCGGGGAGCGTACCGCTCAGCCCACGCGGCGCTTGAGGAGGGCAATCCATCGCGCAGGCGCGAAGGGATCCCGCCGAAGGCCGAATCCGCCATCCCGAAGGGATCCAGCCGGATCTGGTATGAGACCGCGCAAGGTCGGCGGTCGATGCGCTTGTGCCGTTGGTATCGACGCGGACACGACCTGGCCTACGCAGCGGCGCCCGGCTTCTTTGGCCGCACAGAAGGCGGCACCCGCCTTGGCGAGGGCCGCTCGTGTGCCGCCGAGAATCGAACACTGGGCGTCACCGATCCAACAAAACCGGCGGCGTACCAGTACGTCGGACCAGCGCGTCAACGTGAGGTTCAAGGTTCGGGGCACGCTCCGTCGGCGATGGCCAGCCCGCCACAGGGCCGAGGTGCGGGTACCGTGTGGCAACGCGATGGATGGCTGCTGCCGCGCGATCACGATGATATCTCAGCCCTTTCCAGGCCTGAGATGAGACGAAGAAGACTGCAAATTGAGCAACTGAGGCGCATCAAATGCGAATCATCGCGTTCACAGCAATTTAAGCTCAGAGCCCCATCCTGCGATCGAAGAGGCAATTCGATGGTGTTTTAAAATATTAAAAATTCCTCATCTGTATCGGGTGGCTTTCCATGGAATGCACGTGTCGCGAGAGATGCTGATTTCATTCCCATCAGGCGCCGGTCGTGAAAACGAATCTCTCGACGCCAACCTGAAAGCTCGCGTCCGTGTGGAGCAGCTCGACGTTGCTCTGCGTCTCGTTCCTTTTACGGTGCTCGTCAGCCTGAGCGTCGTCCAAGTCATCGTCTACCTGTTCTGGAATCCCGCCAATCGCGCGTATCTCGGCATGCTCGAAGCGGTCATTCTGCCGCTTGCGATTGTTGTGCTCCAACAATGCTGGCTCTGGCGTTCGCGTCCCAAGCCGCGTGAAGTGTCGGTCTCGTTCATCCGTCGCGCCGTCTTGGCCGCCTACATCTATGGCGGTCTGCTCGCCTCGATCCCGGTCATGCTGTTCGTCGGAGCCGATCCGGACGGGCGCCTGCTCATCGCCGCCAGTTGTGCAGGCCTCATCGCGACAGGGATGAGCGCCGCCGTGCTGCCGCGTGTCGCCATCGGCTTCTCTGGCCTCATCATCGCCGGATCCTTCTTCGGGTTGGCGGCGACGGGAGAGCGCTTCTACACCTACGTCGCGATCCTGCTCTTGTTCTACGCGGCCTTTGTCTGCTTCACGATCCTGCATCTCAGCCGCCTCCTGAAGATGCGCGTCGTCGCACAGGTCGACTTGGAGAGGCAGCAGGAATTCACAAATCTCCTGCTCAACGAATTCGAGGAGAATGCGAGCGACTGGCTCTGGGAAACGAACGCCGAGCTTCGCCTCCAGCATGTGTCGCCGCGGTTGGTCGAGGTCGCCCGCTCCTCGGAGCGCCAGCTCCTCGGCCTGCCTCTCGAGCAATTGCTGTTCCCCGCGGTCGCTCCGCCCGACGGGCATCCGAGCACGGTTCTGTGGACCTGCATCGCGGAGCGCCGCACCTTCCGCAACCTCGTCCTCCCGCTCAACATCGCGGGCGAGCAGCGCACGTGGCAACTGAGCGGAAAGCCGATCTTCACCAACGGTGTCAGCTTTTCAGGGTATCGCGGCGTCGGGTCCGACGTGACGGAGAAACGGCGGTCGGAGGAGCGCCTGTCCTATCTCGCGCTGCACGACTCGCTGACGGACCTCCCGAACCGGGTCCAGTTTCAGCAGCTTCTCGAAGCAGCCCGCGAAGAGCTCGGACCGGACGGGCGATTTGCGGTGCTTGCGCTGGATCTCGACGAGTTCAAGAGCGTGAACGACACGTTCGGGCACGCGGCCGGCGACGGGCTCCTGCGGGCCGTCGCCGAACGGTTACGGCGCTTCGCGTCCTCCGACGTGCAACTCGCCCGCCTCGCAGGCGACGAGTTCGCGATCCTCGCGAGAGGGGCGGCGGCGAGCGATCGCCACGCGATCGCGTTGCTGGCCAGCGACATCGTTGCGGCGGTCGCATCCCCCTTTTCCATCAGCGGCATCCGGGTGAGTGTCGGCGTGAGCATCGGCATTGCCGTCGCGCCCCAGGACGGCGGCGAGGAGATCATGCGGCGGGCCGACCTCGCGCTCTACCGAACCAAGGGTGAGGGCCGGAACGGATACCGCTTCTACGAAGCCGAGATGGACGCGCGGATCGAGGCGCGGCGCGCATTGTCGACGGAGCTGCGCGGGGCCCTCGATCGCAACGAATTCCTCCTCTACTTCCAGCCCATCGTGACGAAGGAGGGCCGGATCCGGGCCTTCGAGGCGCTCGTGCGCTGGGATCACCCGAAACGCGGCTTCGTCTCGCCCGCCGACTTCATCCCGCTGGCCGAAGAGACGGGCGTGATCATCCCGATGGGCGAGTGGATCCTGCAGCAGGCCTGCATGATCGCCGCGGCCTGGCCCAGCGACATCAGCGTCGCCGTCAACCTGTCACCCATCCAGTTCCGTCACTCAGACCTGGTGCTTCTCGTGAATTCCGCGCTGCAGGAAAGCGGCTTGGCCGCCTCGCGGCTGGAGCTGGAGGTCACGGAGTCGGTGTTCCTCGAGGCAACGCCTGCCATCAAGACCGCCCTGGTCAAGCTGCGTGAACGGGGGGTGCGGCTCTCCGTCGATGATTTCGGAACCGGCTATTCCAGCTTGAGCTACCTTCGCCGACTGGCCTTCGACAAGATCAAGATCGACCAGTGTTTCGTCCGGGACCTCCCGCACGAGCAGAGCGGCGCGGCCATCGTCCGCGCGATCATCGATCTGGCGACAAGCCTCAAGATGACGGTCATTGCCGAGGGCGTCGAGACCGAGGCGCAGCGCCGGTGCCTCCTGAGCCTGGGTTGCCACGAACTCCAAGGCTATCTGTTCAGCAAACCCGTACCGGCCGAGGAGGCCAATGCCCTGGCGAGCCAGCAAGGCCTCCGGCGGGGAAAGATCCAGGCCGCCTGAGGCCG
Source organism: Methylorubrum sp. B1-46 (assembly GCF_021117295.1). NCBI lineage: Bacteria > Pseudomonadati > Pseudomonadota > Alphaproteobacteria > Hyphomicrobiales > Methylobacteriaceae > Methylorubrum > Methylorubrum sp. B1-46. Next base: position 1,776,485 of record NZ_CP088247.1, read on the forward strand.
CCGAGAGCATCGATCCGGATACCGGATCCGGGACGATGCTCTCTGGTCTTTCTCTTGAATCGTCCTCGTCCGAAGACCGGCGACCGCCTCGTGGAACGATCCTTTCGAGGGTCTCGCGAGATTCCCGTCACAGACCGCTCTCGCTCTGGCGGCAACGCGCGACGGGAGTTTTTTCGAGGGCCGCTCAGACGCCGATGCTCCCGGCGCCCAACGGACCCGGAACGGTCGAGGCCGCATGCGGAGAGCTTTTGGGCCAGTAGGGAAGAAAGCCCTCGATGATGGTCCGCGGGATGTCCAGCGGACGATACTGGACCGTGTCCACGAACATCAGGGACTGCTCGCCGCGACCGAGCAGACCGTTGATCCCGCTATGGATTTCGTGCGCGAGCGTCACGAATTTCCGGTTGTGGCTGGCGATGCGGACACGAACGGTGATGGGCTCGAACTCGGCGGCCTCGCGCCGGAAATCGTGCTGGAACGATTTCGTCAGCACGTAGAAATCCGTCGATTTCAGATCGAAGTCGGGCATGCAGGTGTTGAAGAACAGCTCTCGCGCCTTGCCGACCCAGCGGACGTAGTTCGCGAAATAGACGTTCCCGACGGAATTGGTGTCGTCGTAGGTCGGGGTCAGATTCAAGGTGAACCACTCCCCGTCGAAGCCGTGCGAGGCGATTGCCTCATCCCGGGGTACGGCGACCACCACCGTCCTCGTGGCAGGCTCGTCCGCGGGCACCGGTGCCGGCGTCGCCGACGCGGCCGGCCGGTCACTGAAGCCGAGCAGCTCCGCGATCATCGGCAGCGCGCCGACGAGCCCGATGACCGGCGCCAGGGTCAGATACGCCGCGTTCGGCTCGATGTAGCCGGTCAGGAAGACGAGGCTCGCGGCCAGACCGATCATGTAGCTGAGGACCGGGTCGTAGCGCCGGGAGGCTCCGAGCGCCTCGCAGACGAGGCAGGCGGCTCCACCCACGAGGAGCGTCGCGAAGGGCACCATCAGGTACATCAGCGAGAGATTGAGTTGAATCGCAACGACCGCGGCCGTGAAGGCGGCCATCAGGATCCAGATCGGCGACGACACCATTGAGGCCGGCACGAAGGCGAGGAGCGGCGAGTTGCTGCGCGTCGTGATGGCCGTCATGAGCCAGCGCGTCGCGCTGTAGAAACCGTCGATCGTGGTGGCCGCCGCCACGACCGTCCAGATCAGGAAGGCCGCCGTCACGCCCGCGAGGTGCGTCCGCTCCGTGGCCTGCGCCACGGCGGCGTAGGCTCCGGGCAGGCCGTCGAACGACACGACCGGCTCGCCCAGGCCCGCCGCGGATGCGAGCAGGGCATTGAGGGTCAGCAGGCCGACGAAGAGGACCGCCCCGATCGCATAGGCCGACCGGACGGAAGCGCCCTCGCGGTGAATCTCGACCGCGCGCTGCCACTGCTGCACGTCCATCCAGGGGCCGAGCAGAAAGCCGACGAGCGAGGGAAGCACGAGCCCATAGAAGCGCTGATCGAAGGAGGACAGCGGGACGCCCGGACCGCTGGATCCGCCCGCCAGCCCGGCGACCGCCGCGAGGCCGGCGCACACGCCCAGGATCAGGACGACGCCGTGCAGGACCTTGATGCGACGAAGTGGGATCGCATGTCCGATCGAGCAGGCCACGAGGATGAGCGCGATCGAGCCAATCACCGCGTCCCGCCCGAACAGGGGCATCCAAGCATAGGCGATGAAGCCGAAGATCGTGATTGCAACCGCGAGGAACTGACAGGCGAGGAACAGAATCGCGTAGGGTCCTTGGATGGCCGCCATAATCTTGTCGGGGCTTCGTCCCCGTGCGCCGAGGATCCAGCCAAATAAGGCAAGGCCGACTGCATTCGGCAAAGCAAAGGCAAGGAAGCCGAGCCATCCGTATGTCAGTGTGACATGGATCGCATAGAAGAAGCCGAGCCCCCAAAACCAGGATAAGGCGATTGTTGGTGCCCACGTTGCTGAGCGAAGGAGCTGATTTAGCATTCTGCTTTGCGACTCCGTTGTGCCGGCCCAGACATAGCGAACCTAATCCGTTGCGGGAATATGGAAACGTCCGAGGCGACCTGATGGGGGCCGAACCCTGATACGCCGCCCGGCGGACCCACGCCACAGCTTCTGGCTGCGAGTGACCCTCCCCTGTTCGTCCCCGTTCAGAACCGGAATCCGTTCCGGGGCCTGATCCAGCCTGGACAGGCTTGCCAACGCGTTCGGGATGAGCCCGCCGAGGCTTGTGTGAGGGCCGCCGGTCCTGTGCGCGGCCCGCCGCGCCACGATGATGGTCCGGGCCGTCGGCAGGGTCCGAAGCCGCCCTCATCGCCTTCCGGGGCTGATCGAGCCTCGACGCGCCGCAACAGCTCATCAACCATGCGTGGCGGCATCTCGAGGATGGATATCGCCGCCGATCCGCTCGCGGAGCCATTGCCGGCCTTGCTCTAGCGAAGTTCCAGGCCAGGATCGATCCGCCGTGTAACAGTTCGAGCCGCGCGTGACCGATCGAGACGGCTTCAGCACGCTTGCGCCGGCGTCATCAATACGGAAGGTCGCGCTAGCATACGTATGGAGACTATGAGAGAGATTTTTCCTTATTTCAGTCTATCAACGAATACGTATGATGATTTTAGTAGAGCAGTTGTTGCAGGAGTGCAACGTTGACGATGAATTGCTGAAAACCATCGTGATGAAACATCAATTATGGTAAACAAGGGCCAAGGTTATATTGGCAGATAAAAATGGCCTTCGCCCAATTCACTGCGACACATAGCAGTGTAAAAAATTCGTTAAGATTACACCATGCGGGTGATTTGATACGTCGGCGCAAGGACATTGCGCTTCGCAGCTTGCTGCGTGACTGCGTCCGGTTGGGCGTCTCGCTGCTCGCCCTCAGCGTCGCCATGGCGGCATCGGCCGCGCGTGCGGGCTGCGTTGAGAACACGAGCGGCGGGAGTTCCGTAACCTGCAGCGGAACGACGCGCTTCAGCGAGAGCGAGTATGCGGGGTTCCGCGCCAGTGGGACCCCGATCACTTCGCTCACGGTCGCGCCGAACGCGACCATCGACAGCGACGGTACGGCGATCAGTCTGGGCGACAACGCCCAGATCACGATCGGCGTGGGGGCGACCGTCAAGAGCAACAGCCAGGGCAAAGGGCCGAATGAAATCGGCGCCAACACGATCGAGGTCGGAAGCCGTTCGACCATCGACATATTTGGGACCGTCCTGTCGCAGGGTCTGGGGGCGAAGAACGACCGCGGGGGCGATGAGGCCATCAATCCACTCGGCAACGGGAACACGATCACCATCCATCAGGGTGGCCGCATCGAGACTCTGGAGGACGGAACCCCGGCCATCTGGTTCGAGGCCAAGCGGGACAATGGGCTCATCAACACCGTACTCAACAACGGCACGATTCGGGCCGGGGCCTCGGGAACGAGCCCGATCATCGGGAACGGCGGTGCCGTCGTCGTTAAGTTCGAGAACGGCCCCACGGGCGTCGTCGAGGGCGATCTCACCCTCGGTGGCGGCGAGGACATGGTGGTGCTGCGCGGCGGCTCGCGATTCGTCGGCAGCATCGCGACCGGCGGCGGCAACGACAACGTCGACATGTACAAGGGCGCCGAGTTCACGGGCAGCGTCGATGGCGGGGATGGTTCGAACACGCTGTCTCTGCAGGGGGATGCGGGCGATGCCGGCTCCGCCGCGCTGATCCCCGGAAGTGTCAGCAACTTCAACGCGATCAACAAGGCCGGCACCAGCACCTGGACCATCTCGGGCAGCGTGAGCCAGCTCGGGTCCAGCGGCGTCGCGATCAACGTCAACCAAGGTACGCTCGTCCTCTCCGGCGACAATAATGGTTACCAAGGGGCCACGACGGTCGCCGCCGCAGGAACGCTGCAGATCGGCGAGGGCGGCGGCCAAGGCAGCCTGCCCGGTGCCATCACGAACAACGGCGTGCTGACCTTCAACCGCACGGGCCGCCTCGTCGTCTCGGGCGCGATCGCGGGTACCGGCTCGGTGCGGCAGATCGGTGCCGGCGAGGTCACGCTCGCGGGCGCGCTCTCCGGCGTCTCGCTGCGGGTCGAAGCGGGCCGCCTCGCCCTTGCCGGCAGCAGCACCCTGACCACGGCAGGCGCCCCGGCCGTGCCCGGCGGCTTCGCGACGGCGGCCTACGTCGCCGGAGGGACGCTAGACAATGCGGGGACGATCACGGCGACCCAGACGGCCAATCAGGACGGTGTCCGGATCGATGGGGCCACCCTGATCAATTCGGGCACGATCACGGCGAGCGGACGCGGCGTCTTCGTTCCCGCGGGCGCCACCCTCGTCAACACCGGCTCCATCACGGGCCTCACCGGCGTCTTCTTCGGGAACGGGGCGGCGAATGGCGGGCTGAGCATCACCGGGAACGGCTCCATCACCGGGACCTCCGGCGACGGCATCAGCGCCTTGAATGTCGCAGGCAACGTGACGCTCGGCACGTCGGCGAACCCGCTCGGCGCGGTGACGGGTTCCGGCGGCAGCGCCCTCACCATCGTGGTCAACGGCGCGAATGCGGTCGGCATCGTCACGGGCGGACCCCTCACAGGCGGAGACGGGCGCGGCATCTCGACCTCGACCGTGGACGGTGCGACCGGCATCGTGCAGGCGGCCGGCACGATCCGCGCGACCGGAGATGGGATCAAGGCCGGCTCGTCCGGCATCGGCGCGATCAGCATCGACACCTCGGGCGGACAGATCGGGACGAGCGCGAATCCGGTCGGCAGTGACGGGATCATCGCCACGCGCGCCGGCGCCGGCAGCATCACCGTCACGAGCGGGGTGATCAATGCGACGGGCGTCGGTGCGAGCCTCCAGACCACCAGCACCGGCGCCGGCGATGTCGCGTTGACCGCCAAAGGCAGCATCACGTCCGCCAACGGCGGCGCGATCGTCGCGCAGAGCGCCGGAACCGGCAACGTCACGATCACGACGGGGGGCGGGACGACACTTACTGCCGGCGGCCGCGCCGCCGTGCTGGCGGCGGGCATCGGCACCGGTGCGGGCTCCGTTCAGGTGGGCAACAACGCCACGGTCACGCGGGCCGGTGCGGGGAGCGGCGATTTCGGTCTCGACGTCCGCAACAACGACGACGGCAGCAGCGCCGGACCGACCCCGTCCCCCGGAGCGGCGCTCAACGGTGCGCTGACGGCGATCGCCGTCACGAATGCCGGAACGATCACGAACAGCTTCGCTGTCGCCGGCATCCGCGCCCGCGCCAACAGCGACGGCGTGGTCCGCGTGACCAATTCCGGGGCCATCGGCGGCGGCGCATCCGGCATCGTCGCGCTCAATGCCGGCGCGGGTGGGGTCACGGTCGCGAATACCGGCTTGATCTCCGGCGCCGCCACGAACGGCATCACCGCGCAGGCGACCGGTGCCGCCGGTGGCGTGAGCGTGTCGAACACCAACGCGATCGGGGCCGCGGGGGCCGCCGTGTCCGGGGCCGGCGTGACCGCCCTGATCGGCAACGCGGGCAATGCCGCCACCCTGTCGATCGACGGCGGCGGCGCGATCGACGCCGCGGGGACCGGTATCGACGCGCGCACCCTCGGCTCGGGCGCCGTCACGCTCGGCGGCGCGACTCCGCTCGGAGCGATCACATCCGGAGGGGTCGGGATCAACGCGGTGATCGGCAGCGCCGCCAGCACCGCCGGGCTCGGCGTGACGAGCGCCGGCCGCATCATCGCCGGCACTACGGGCATCAACGCGGTCACGACCGGGAACGGCACCGTCACGATATCCGCCGGTCCGGTGACCACGACAAACGGCTCTGGCTTGGTCGCGACCGGCCGGGCGGGTCCCGTCGCTGTGACCGCCAACGACGCGATCACGGCCGGCGGCGCCGGCGCTGCCGGCATCTTCCTCACCGGCAGCGGCGTGGGCAACACGGTCACGGTCGGGGCAAGCGGCAGCGTCTCGGGCGCGATCGGCCTGCGCCTGGCCGGCGGCGGCACCACGGTCCTGAACAACGGCGGCAGCATCGCGGCGAGCGCGGCCGGCGGCAACGCGATCCAGATCGACGCGGGCAGGCTGGCCCTCGGCCCGAATACCGGCACCCTCACGGGCAATCTCGCCATCGCCGGGACGGCCGGCGCGCTCGCCGTCAACCGCGCGACGAACTTGACGCTCGCCAACACGATCACCGGGACCGGGACGCTCGATCAGAACGGCGCAGGTCTGCTCGCCCTCACCGGCGCGAACAGCGCGGGCTCGGGTCAGTTCACCGGCACGGCCAATGTCAACGCCGGCATCCTCGCGATCAACGGCACCTTCGGCGACACTGCGGGCCGGTCCGCCCTCGTCAACGTCAACAGCGGCGGCACCCTCCACGGCTCGGGGACCATCGCCGGCTCGGTCACCGTCGCCGCCGGCGCCACGGTCTCGGCCGGCAACTCGCCCGGCACGCTCACGGTGGCCGGCGATTACAGGCTGGCGAGCGGCGCGACCTCGCTGTTCGAACTGGGGATGCCGGATATCGTGGGCGGCCCCACCAACGACCTCATCGAGGTCGGGGGCGACCTGACGCTGGCCGGCACGCTCAGACTCGTGAACGCCGCCGACACCGCCGCCTCGCCCGTCGCGGGCACGTACCGGCTCTTCAATTACGGCGGCACGCTCAGCGGCCGCTTCGATGCGGTGACCAGCCCCACCCCGATCTTGGCCACGGTCTACACGACGATCCCCAATCAGGTGAACCTGTTCCTGGTCAATGCCGGCCAGGTCGCGCAGTACTGGGACGGCACCGACACCACGGGCGCGGGCGCCGGCGGCCAGGGCGGCACGGCCGTCTGGAACGGGGCGAATACGAACTGGACCGGCTCGCCGACCAGCGCCGTCAACGCCGCCTGGGCCTCGGGCGTCGGCATTTTTGCGGGGACGGCGGGGACCGTCACGGTCGCGGGCGCGCAGAACGTTCAGGGCCTGCAGTTCGTGACGGACGGCTACCGGCTCGCCGGGGCGGGCACGCTCAACCTGGCGGGCGATCCCTTCTCGACCCCGAACCAGAGCTTCGTGACCGTGGACGGCGGGGTCGGCGCGACGATCGCCAACGCTCTCACCGACGCGGGCGGGACGATCGGCCTCAACAAGCTCGGCGCCGGCACGCTGACGCTTGCGGGCGTCAACACCTACGCGGGGGCGACCAGCGTCACCGCCGGCACGCTCGTGCTGGCGGCGGGCGGCTCGCTGACCTCGGACGTGTCGGTCGCCGGCGGTGGCACTTTCGCGAACGCGGGCAATCTGGCCGCCGGGCTGACGAATGCGGGCACGACCACGAATGCCGGCACCATCGCAGGCACGGTCACCAACAGCGGCCGCTTCGCCAACACCGGCACCGTCGCCGGGCGCGTCACGAACACCGCCGGCACGCTGACGAATACCGGCACGCTCGACGGCGGCGCCACCGTCACCGGCGGCACCCTGGCGCTCGATGCCGGCAGCCTCGTGAATGGTGCGCTCGCCAACAGCGCGACCGTGACGGCCCAGGGCCGGATCAACGGCACTTTGACGAACGCGGCCAGTGCCGTCTTCACCAACACCGGAACGCTCAACGGCGACATCGGCAACGCCGGCACGGCCTCGAACGCCGCCGCCATCCTGGGCGCTGTCACCAATACCGGCCGCTTCACGAATTCCGGCAGCGTCGGCGGCCTGCTCACCCAGAGCGCGGGCACGAGCGCCAACACCGGCACGCTCAGTGCCGGCGCCACCGTCACCGGCGGCGCCCTGGCGCTCGATGCCGGCAGCCTCGTCACCGGCGCGCTCGCCAACAGCGCGACCGTGACGGCCCAGGGGCGGATCAACGGCGCCGTCATCAACGGTCCCGGCGCCACCTTCACCCTCACCGGCGCGCTCACCGGTATCACGGGGGTCAGCAACAACGGCACCCTGGCGCTCGGCGGCAACGGTCTCGGTGTCGGCACGCTCGGCGGCAACGGCACCGTTCGGAATGTGAGCACGACGGCGGCAACGCTGACCGTCGGCACGGGTGCGGGGGGCGACAGCACCTATGGCGGCCTTCTGCAGGACGGCGCGGGCGGCGGTGCGCTCGGCCTGACCAAGGCCGGATCCGGCACGCTGACGCTGACGGGCGCGAACACCTATACCGGCGCGACCACGATCGCGGCCGGCACCGGGCTGCGGCTCGGCGACGGTGGCGCCCTCGGATCGATCGAGGGCACGGCGGGCGTGGCCGCCGACGGAAGGCTGACCTTCAACCGTTCGGACGCGATCGCCTTCGCGCCCGCGATCTCGGGCTCCGGCATCGTCGATCAGAACGGCAGCGGATCCGTCACCCTGACGGGGGCCTCGACGGCGTTTACCGGTACGGCCAACGTGAATGCCGGCACGCTCGGCATCAATGGCACCTTCGGCGACACCGCCGGCAACACGGCGGTCGTCAGCGTCAACAATGGCGGCACGCTGCAGGGCGCCGGCACCATCGCCGGCGCGGTCTTCGTCAATAACGGCGGGACCGTCTCCACCGCCGTTGCACCCGGTCAGCCGCCGGGAACGCTCACGGTCGGCGGCAACTACACGGTCAATGCCGGCTCCAACCACATCTTCCGGCTCGGCACGCCCAACGTCGTCGGCGGTGCCACCAACGACCTGATCGACGTCGGCGGTACCCTGGCGATCAATGGCGGCACGGCCACCCTGCAGAACGCCAACGCCAGCGGTCTCTACCGCCTCTACAATGTCGGCGGCACGGTCACGAGCGCGGGCGCCGCGAATGCGGGCTTCGCGGCGGTCACCACGGCCAACGGCACCGCCTCGATCTACACGGTCGCGCCGGGCGCGGGCGGGCCGAGCCAGGTCAACGCCCGCGTCTCTCTCGGCGGCCAGATCGTGCAGTACTGGGACGGAACCGATATCTCCGGCTTGGCCGGCGGCACGCCCGGCGCCCAGGGCGGCTCGGGCGTGTGGAACGCGACCAACGCGAACTGGACCGACGATCCGGCGGGCGGGCAGGTGAACCAGAACTGGCTGGGCCGGTTCGGCGTCTTCACCGCGCCGCGTGCGGGTGGGGCGAGCACCGTCACCGTCCTGGGTCAGCAGAACCTGCAGGGCCTGCAATTCGCGGGCGACGGCTACACCCTCACCCCCGGCGGCGCCGGCAGCCTGAACCTGACCGGCGATCCGAACGGAACGGCCGGGTTCAGCACCCTGCGCGTCGATCGCGCGGTCACCGCCACGATCGCCGCTCCGATCACCGGGCTCGGCCTGAACAAGGCGGTCGGCTCCGGCACGCTGGTCCTGACGGGCACCAACAGCTTCAGCGCCCTCACCATCGCCGACGGCACCGTCGATGTCCGCGGCGGCGCTGCCATCCTCGACAGCGCGCCGGTGACGCTTGCCGATGGAGCCGGCGCCCGTCTCCTGGTGACGAATTCCGAGACGATCGGCGCGCTGGCCGGGGGGGGCACGAGCGGCGGCACGGTCGAGATTCTGGCCGGGCAGACGCTGACGACGGGCGGCAACAACGGCAGCACGACCTTCGGCGGCAGCGTCGGCGGTGCCGGCGGGCTGATCAAGTCGGGAGCCGGCCGCTTCACCCTCACCGGGAACAACCGCTTCACCGGCGGCACGACGGTCGCCGACGGCACCCTCATCAACGATGGCGCTCTCGCCTCCGGTGTGGGTGTGAGAAGCGGGGCCTTCTTCACCAACAACGGCGCGCTCGCGGCCGATCTGACGAGTGCCGGAACTTCGGCCAACACCGGCACCGTCGCCGGGCGCGTCACCAACACCGCCGGCACGCTGACGAACACGGGCACGCTCAGTGGCGGTGTCGGCGTCACCGGTGGCACCCTGGCGCTCGACGCCGGCAGCCTCGTCAACGGTGCGCTCGCCAACAGCGCGACCGTGACGGCTCGGGGCCGGATCAACGGCACCGTCTCGAACGCGGCCGGAGCACGCTTCACGCTCACCGGTCCGCTCACCGGCATCACCGGCTTTGCCAACGAGGGCACGCTCTCGCTCGCCGGCAACGATCTTGCGCTCGGCACGCTGACCGGTATCGGCGCGGGCGCCGTGGTCCAGAACGCGAGCGGCAGGGACGCGACCCTGACCATCGGCTCGGGCGATGCCAGCGGCACCTATGCCGGCATCCTGCAGGACGGGGCGGGCGGCGGCCGATTGCTCCTGGCCAAGACCGGCGCCGGCACGCTGACGCTGACCGGCGCCAGCACCCACACGGGGGCGACCGGCGTCACCGCCGGCACGCTCGTGCTGGCGGCGGGCGGCTCGCTGGGCTCGGATGTGTCGGTCGCCGGCGGCGCAGCCTTCGCCAATGCGGGCAATCTGGCCGCCGGGCTGACAAATGCGGGTACGGCCACGAACACCGGCACCATCGCAGGGACCGTCACCAATAGCGGCCGCTTCGCGAACGGCGGCCGACTGGCAAGCACGCTGACGAACAGCCGCACGGCCGACAACACCGGCACCATCGCCGGGCTCGTTGCGAATACCGGCACGTTCACGACCTCCGGCACGCTCGCGGGCGGCCTGACGAACACCGGTACGCTGACGGCGTCGGCCGGTCGGCTCGACGGGGCCATCGCCAACGAGGCCGGTACCCTCGCGATCACCGGCACGGTTGCGGGCAACGGTCCGCTCTCCAACGCATCCGGCGCGACCCTCCGGATCGACCGGACCGGCCGCTTCCGGAACGCGGGATTGTTCGCCAATGCGGGTACGGCCACGAATGCCGGGACCCTGGATGCGGACGTGACGAACGCGGCCGGTGCCCGGTTCACCAATGCCGGCACCGTCTCGACCGCGTCGCAGCCCTTCTTGAACGCGGGCACGCTCGTCAGCACGGGCGTCCTCAACGGCGGGTTGGCGAATACCGGCACCGCGCAGATGTCCGGTGAGCTGAACGGCGTGCTGAGCAATGCCGGCAGCCTCACGCTCACCGGTACGACGAGCGGCATCACCGCCTTCACCAATGACGGGACCGTCGATCTCGGCGGCACGGCGCTCAGCGTCGGCTCGCTCTCGGGGACACGCGCGAGCGCGGTTCTGCGCAACGGCCGCCTCACCGTCGGTGCGGACAACAGCTCAACGAACTACGCCGGCACGATCGCGGATGGGGCGGGCGCCACCTCCCTGACCAAGGCCGGCAGCGGGACGCTGACCCTGTCGGGCGTCAGCACCTATACCGGCGCCACCCTCGTCAGCGAAGGAACCCTGAACCTGAGGGGCACGCTCGCCTCGGCGGTGACGGTCGCCGACGGCGCCCGCCTCATCGGCTCCGGCTCGACCCGGACCCTGACGGTCCTCGGTGGCGCCAGCGCCAGCCCGGACGGAGCCGGCACGCTCGGCACGGTGTCGGTCACCGGCACCGTCCTCTTCGCGGCCGGCTCGCAGTATCGGGTCGATGTCACCGCGTCCGGCGAGTCCGACCGCATCGCCGCCACGGGGAGCGCGACGCTGCAGGGCGGGACGGTACAGGTCACGGCGGGGACCGGCCCGTACGCGCCGCGGACGCGCTACACCATCCTCTCGGCGGCCGGCGGCGTCACCGGGCAGTTCGCGGGCGTCACCTCGAACTTCGCCTTCCTCACGCCGTCCCTGACCTACGATGCCAACACCGCCTTCCTGACGCTGGCCCGCAACGACCTGCAGTTCGGCACCGTAGCGGCCACGCGCAACCAGGGCAACGTCGCAGCCGCCGCTCAGGCACAGGGCGTCGGCACGCGGCTCTACGACGGGATCGCCGTGCTCTCGGCCCCCCAGGCTCGCCAAGCCTTCGATGCGCTCTCGGGTGAGATCCATTCGAGCGCGGTGACGAGCCAGTTCGACACCGGCTTCCTCGTACGCGAGGCGATCCTCGACCGTCTGCGCTTCGGCGATGCGCCGAGCTTCGGCGGGATCGGTGCGCAGGGCATCGGCCAGCGCTTCGCCCCCGGCACCACCCTGCCGGCAGTCTACACCGCCGATCTTCCGGGCCGCTCCACGGTTCCGGTCCCGGTCTCGACCCAGCTCGTGGTGCCGAATCCGGTCGCGCTCTGGGGCCAGGGCTTCGGCGCGTTCGGCTCGACCGGCGGGGACGGCAACGCCGCCCGGCTCGATCAGCAGACCTCGGGCTTCTTGCTCGGGGCGGATACCCGCCTCGGCGAGCGCTGGCGCGTCGGCGTGGCCGGCGGCTACACCTTCAACACCCTCGACCTCACCGCCCGCCAATCCACCGCCACGGTCGAGAGCGGATACGGCGCGCTCTATGCCGGCGCCGGCTTCGGACCGGTTCAGGTGCGCCTCGGCGGCAGCTATGCCGGCTCGAGTCTGGCCACCAACCGCGCGGTGATCGTCCCCGGCTTCTCGGACAACGCCAGCGCCCGCTACGGCGGTTCGCTCGGCCAAGCCTTCGGCGAGGTGGGCTATCGCTTCGGCTCCGGGATCGGTCATGTCGAGCCGTTCATCGGCGCGGCGGCGATCAGGGTCGGCCGCGACGGCTTCAGCGAACGCGGCGGTGCGGCGGCGCTGACCACCCAGGGGCAGGACTACGACGTCGCCACGTCGACGGTGGGCGTACAGGCCCAGGGGCAGATCGGCGCGCTCTTCGGCTTGACGACGCCGATCTTCGTGCGCGGGCTCGTCGGCTACCGCCGTGCCTACGGCGACGTTCTGCCCTCGACCCTGTTCAGCTTCGGTGTGGCCGGCCAGACGTTCCTGACGGCCGGCGTTCCGGTCGCACGCGACGCCGTGGTGGCGCAGGCGGGTCTCGATTGGCAGGTGGCGTCGGAGACGACGCTGTCGCTCGCCTATACCGGCCAGATCGGCGCGGATCGCACCCAGATCCACGGCCTCAAGGGCGGCTTCCTCTATCGCTGGTAAGAGTCTGACGATGCGGTCAACGAAGAAGGCGGCCCTGATCCTCGCAGCCGGCGCCCCGGCTGCGGCGTTCCTCGTCTCCGGTCCGCGCCTGGCGCAGGCGGCACCCACGGCACCGCCCGTGCCCGCGGAGCCCGGCACGACCTCGGCGAGCTACGGCGACTGGGTGATGCGGTGCCAGCGCGGCGGCTCGGCCGAGAAGCCGGTACGGGTCTGCGAAGTCGCGCAATCGATGCAGGTCCAGGGGCAGACCCAGCCGATCGCGCAGATCGCGGTCGGGCGGGTCGGCGCCGGTCAGCCGCTGCAGATCACGATCCTGCTGCCGCCCAATGTCGCCTTCCCCAGCAGCGTGCGCGTGCTGATGGACGACAAGGATGCAGCGGGGGTCGAACTGGCGTGGCGGCGCTGCCTGCCCGGCGTCTGCGTGGCGGATGCGGCCCTCAAGGAAGAGCCGCTCCGACGCTGGCGCGGAGCGGCCGGGTCGGGACGGATAGCGTTCAAGAACGCGGGCGGCCAGGAGATCACGATCCCATTGTCGTTCCGCGGTCTTGCCCAAGCCCTCGATGCCCTGACCCGCGAGCCGGGATAGAGCATCGTCCCGAAAGCTGACCGACGGCTTTCGGGACGATGCCCTGGGCTCTGCCACGGTGGGGATGTGGAGGAGAGATTTTGCGGTCGTGTCCCTTGGCGTGGTGTAGCTCACTGAGGGCCTATTTGAGATCCTCTGCCGACCGTCCCCATCTGTCTCGTGTGCCGAGACAAATTCCGCCTGGCGGGGCGGAGTGGAGAGCAGATGTGGACGGATCGAGATCGGACGCGTCATGAGGCGCGCCTAAAGGACATGGTGCTGCAGGCGGGCCTGGACGAGGTCGCCTGCTTTCTGGAGCGGGCCGATCCGCCGGGCAGCCCGAACGCACGGCCGGTGCGGTTGGTGGCGGCGGCGATTGCCTGGCACTTGCGGGTCGGCGGCGCATGGCGGAGGCTGCCGGCCGGCTTTCCGCCCTGGCGCACGGTCTACGGCTGGTTCCGACGCTGGATCGAGAAGGGGCTGTTCGAGAGCCTGATGCGCGCTCTGGCGCGCCGACAGCGTCGCCGCTGCGGCCGTCGTGCGACGCCGCGCCTCGCCATCATCGACACGCAAAGCGTCAAGTGCCTTGGGGTGCGCGGGCCGCGCGGCTATGACGGGGCCAAGAAGCTGGTCGGGCGCAAGCGCGTGGCGCTGGTCGATGCCGAAGGTCACATCCTGGCGCTCGCCATCGTGCCCGCCAACGTTCAGGATCGCGACACGTTGACGGCCCTCGATGAAGGTAAGGAACGGTGGCCGAGCCTGCGCCTGGCCATCCTCGACGGCGCCTTCACGGCCGAGCGCTGCCGGGACTGGTGCCATCTGCATGGCATGCGCCACCACGTGGTCGAGAAGGACCCGGATCAGAAGGGCTTCGTCGTGCTGGAGCGGCGCTGGGGTGTCGAGCGCACCTTCGGCTGGCTCAGCCATTGGGGCGGCCTGCTGCGCGAGCGCGCCGGGCGCCTCGACGTCGCCACCGGTCGCCTCACCTGTGTCGCCTGCCTCAGGGCCGTCAGCGCCCTCCACAATCCAGCCTGAGACCGCTCCTCAAACAGACTCTAAGAAGGCCATAGATTCAGCTCGCTGGGTCGCTGTCCAGCTGCGCCTGTGGGCAGGGTTAGAACCTATTCCGGTAGGGTTTGTTGAGCGGCGATGATCCCGCAGGCGAAGTGGACGAGGGCTCGGTAGTTCCGGGGCTTTTTGGGCCAGCGGATGAGGATGCCACGGAAGCGGTTGAGCCAAGCGTGGGCGCGCTCGACGACCCATCTGCGCGCCTTGGCCCCGCGGTGGCGTTTGGCGTGGATCTCCTCGCCTCGGCGGCGCAGGTGGAGGGTGAAGCCGCGCTCCTCGACCAAGGTCCGGGAGGTGGCGTAGTCGTATCCCTTGTCGAGGCACAGGTGCAGGGGCGAGCGTCTGGTCGGTTTGGGCCGGGCGACGGGTACGGCGTCCAAGGTCTCACCCATGAGAAGATGGTCGTTGACGTTGGCGCCCGCGATGACGACGCTGATCGGGACGCCGCGTCCGTCAGTGAGCACCGAGCGCTTGACCCCGCGCTTGCCGCGGTCGGTCGGGTTGGGGCCGGTTTTTTCCCCCACCCAGGGGCGCCTTGCCCATGGCTGCATCCAGCGACAACCACGTCCAGTCGATCCCGACCAGATCGTCGTAGGCCAGCAGGCCCTCCCGCCAGAACGCCTCGAACACCCCGGCCTGCGTCCACTCCTGGAACCGGCGATGGGCCGAGGAAGAGGTGCAGATCCCGGTGGCGGTCAGGGCGTTCCACTGGCATCCGGTGCGCAGCACGAACAGGATCGCGTCCATCGCCTTGCGATCGGGCGTCCGCGGGTTGTGACAGCCCAGAGGATGAGGCGGACGTGGAGGCAGCAAGCGCTCCATCCGCGCCCACAGATCGTCGGGCAGGCGATAGCCGTCGTCCAGAACTGACGGCTTGCTCGGGCGGCGCTTGCGAGGCTCGGTCATCCCGACAAACTAGGGCGCCGAGCCTCAGCGCCTAGCGAGATAGGTTCTTAGCCAATCCCTGGGCGAGGAATGCGGACGGACGGGTCCGGGTCGCCCTGGGGCACGGCCAAACCGCTCCCTCGTTACTCCACGGGCTCGCAACGAAAATTCTCCGCGCCGCGGCGGGCGGCCGGAGACCGCCCAACACTTGTCGGTCGGCAATGCGCCGTGAGCGGGCCCTGGGCCGGTTACACCGAACATCCGCTCTGGTCTCACAAGCGGCTGCACGGGCGATCCTGCAGCATCGGACGAATCCGCCGAAGGTGGCCTGCTGCCGGTTTGTTGGATACCGTCCTAAGCTAATTGGGTTCGGTTTTCGAACTCGACGGGGCTGAGGTAGCCCAAGGTCGAGTGCCGCCGCGCCAGGTTGTAGAAGCGCTCGATGGAATCGAACACGTCTGCACGGGCTTCATCCCGCGTCCGGTAGGTCCGTCGGGCGGTGCGCTCGGTCTTCAGCGAGGAGAAGAAGCTCTCCATTGCCGCGTTGTCCCAGACGTTGCCCGAACGGCTCATCGAGCAGGTCACGCCGTGCTCGGTCATTTGACGCTGGAAGGCTTCGCTCGTGTATTGCGAGCCCTGGTCCGAGTGATGCAGCAAGGCATCCGGCTTGCCTCTGCGCCAGATCGCCATGACGAGCGCATCTGTCACGAGTTGAGCCGTCATACTGGCCTGCATCGACCAGCCCACGACACGGCGCGAGAACAGATCGATGACGGCGGCGACGTAGAGCCAGCCCTCGGCGGTCCAGATATACGTGAAGTCGGCGATCCACTTCCGGTTCGGAGCGTCGGCCGCGAACCGCCGCTCCAGGAGATTGGGCGAGGCAGCGGCCCGCTCACCTTCGTCCTTTGGCAGGCCCCGTCGGCGCGGTCGCGCTCGCAAGGCATTCTCGCGCATGATCCGCTCGATGCGGTGCAGCCCGCATGACACGCCCTGGGCGAGCACATCGCGCCAGACGCGCCTCGCGCCGTAGGTGCGGTCGCTGGCCACGAAGCTCGCGTGGGCCTTGCTCAGGATAGCTTCGTCGTCCCGTGTGCGTCGGCTAGGCTGCCGGGTGAGCCAAGCGTGGAAGCCGGAGCGCGAGACACCCAGCGCCGCGCACATCCAGGCAACTGGCCAGACAGCACGATGCTTTGCGATGAACGCGAACTTCATATCGCGTCCCTCGCAAAGTATGCGGCGGCCTTTTTTAGGATGTCACGCTCCGCTTTTAGACGAGCGACCTCCTTGCGCAGCCGGTCGATCTCGATCTGCTCGGGCTTCATCTGCCCCTGACCGGGAAAAGCGTGTTGGGGATCGGCCGCCGCCTGCCTCACCCACCGGTGCAGCATCGTCTCGTGAACATCGAGATCGCGCGCGGCCTGCGCGACACTGACACCACGTTCCCGAATCAGTCGAACCGCCTCGATCTTGAACTCACGTCCGAACTTGCGACGCTGCATGGAGCACCTCCGGCTTCACCTTCACACCTAAACAGGGTGTCCGTGAAACCGGCAGCAGGCCACACCTCCGGCTTCACCTTCACACCTAAACAGGGTGTCCGTGAAACCGGCAGCAGGCCAAGAACGAGATGACCCTTACGCATGAAGTCTCCTTCACGAGTGCGATTTGGGGTTCCAACGGTGCCAGATGCGGGCAGTTCCGGCTGTGCGACCTCGCCGCTTTGTCGCACTGGCACCGCTTCTCACCGTCTCCGCTTTTGCGGTTGGTGGCACCCATCGGGTGCGATTACATGCATGCGCTGAACGCGCTGCGAGCAGGACCAGTCGAGTGGCCGTCGTCAAATCGGGACCTCTACGGCTTTGGGTGACAGTCGCCCTCATGGTCGCCGTGGTTGTGAGCGGCGCAATGATCCTGCCGAAGGCCGCCGCCAGCGTTGGCATTCTACAAGCCGCTGACGACCCAGCCCGGCTGGCAGAACTCCGCCTGCCAGCAGTCGCTACCGAGCAGCGGATTGCCTCCGAAATCGACGATGCCCTGAGCAAGGGCGACGGCGATCTCGCTCGTAGCTTCCTCGATCTCGCCGACGCCCATGGCTTGAAGGTCGATGCCGAGCGGCAGGAACGAGTCACGAGTTCGGCGGCCACCCCTGAAGTTCACGCGGACCAGGATTCCCTCGGTGGAGTCACCTCTGATGCAGCCAACACATGGTTGGGGACGGCGGCTTCATTCACCGTTGACGCTGTAGGCATCAGCGATGTGCGCGACCTCTGGCAAGAAGGCAACAAGCTGGTCCAAGGCGAACCCTACGACAGGGTCATCCTCGGTCTCTCAACGGCTGGCCTCGCGTTGACCGGCTTCACGGTCGCCTCCCTCTTGCCAAGTGGTGGCGGCAGCATCGCGGCCAGAGTGCCAGTCGCCCGAGGTTTGGGCCTGTTGAAGGCTGCTCGCCGCGCGGGTCTGCTGTCGCGTGAACTAGCCGGGAAGGTCGCTGGAATGGCGACGTCGGCCTTGGACACGGTCGCCCTGAAGGAAGCGGTCGCGGCTGCGCGCGCCTTCAATCTACCGGCGGCTCGACAGGCTGCTTCGAGGGCGCTTCGTCCAGGCGCGGTTCGCACGATCTCCGCGATGGGTGATGATGTGGTCGCGCTCGAAGCCCGCCTTGGTCAGCGCGGCGCTGCTCAGGCCCTTGGTGTCGTGCGGGATGCCGGAGAACTCGGACGAGCCCGGCGTTTGGCAGAGGTCATGGGCGGCAGGACTCGGGCAGCACTCAAGCTGCTGGGATCGGCTGCTCTGGTTCTCGGGGAAGCAGTCGGTCTGCTGCTTCAAGCTGTCTGGCTGGCAGTGGGCTGGATGGTAATGGCGGCTCTGACTGCTCGACGAAGCGGGCTGATGATAGGTCGCCTGATCTGGGGGCTGCCCCGGCTCGGTGACAGGTAATCTGATCGTGTTGCTCTCCCACGGTGAGGCGAAGGAGGATGATCTGCGGCGAAGCGTTGGTGTGGAATCCAGTGTGGATTTCGGGCCGACGTCAGCCGATTCGAGCCGATCCAGGCTAGGATTTATGCTGACCTCAACGCTACCAAACCGCCAGGAAAACCCTGCAAAGGTAAGGGGTTAAGGTGGAGCGGGCGATCGGGATCGAACCGACGACATTCAGCTTGGGAAGCTGAACGAACAACAGATTCGCGGCGCCGGGGCCGCATCTATATTTACCCTGGCATAGCATTTTCAGTGGTTTAGCCCAAGCCTTCGTACATCGCCCCCTTGCCAGCGGTTCCGGGACCGGCTGGTATCCACCCTGGCATCCACGGCTGAGGCAGGGCATGGCGAAGGCGAAGAGATCCCGGGGCACGTACCTGCGCGAGCGCGTCCGGATCACGGCGGACCACACCCGCAAGGCGGCCGCCCTGATCGCCGCCGGCAAGGTGGAAGGGCGCGGCCTCGAATACGCCGACGCCGGCTGCCCGGGGCTCATCCTGCGGGTGACGCCGCTCTCCGCCGCCTGGCTCCTGAAGACGGAGAAGACGACCGTCCGCCTCGGCGACATGGACGCCCTGCCGGTGGCGGCGGCCCGCGAGGCGGCGCTGCGCTCGCGCCTGGCACTGAAGGACGGGCGCCACCCCGGCGAGGACCTCGACATCTTCTCGCGGGCCCTGGAGCGGACCGACGACGTCGCGCTGGCGGCCGAGGCGGCGTTCGCCGAGGAGGTGGCGATGCCCTCCGACGCGCACCGGCGCCGGCACGGGCCGTGGACGTGGGCCGACCTGATCGAGGAGTTCCTCGCGGTGAAGCTCCCCACGCTCAAGCCCGCCTGGGCGGCGCAGTACCCGGTCCACCTCCGCTACCCGGCCCTGGAGCGCCTGGGGCCGCGGCCGCTCTCGACGCTGACCATCGAGGACCTGGAGCGGGCGCGGGACGAGATCGCGGAGGCGACCTCGCCGTCGTCCGCCGCCCGCACCGTGAACCAGGGCAAGGCGGCCTTGGATTGGGCCTGGCGCTACCACGCGCGCCGGAGCCGGCTGGGACGGGATCCCTGGTGGCAGCGCTGGTCGATCCAGTATTCCGCCGGCACCCGGGAGCACACGCCCACGCTGGCCGAGCTCGGGCGCACCCTGGCGCTGGCCGAGCGGCACCGGGCGCTCGGCGGGACCGGGCAGGAGACGAGCAAGGGGACGCTGGCGGCCCTGTGGGCGGCGGTCCTGACCGCGCAGCGGACGGGCGCCCTGACGGCGACCCGGCTCGACCGGATCATCCCCATGGCAGACCGCCCCGGCTGGCAGGTCTGGACGTGGAGCGGCACGGACATGAAGGGCGGCAAGGCCGGCGGCCGCCCCCACGCCCTGCCGGTGCCGCCGGCGGCGCTGGACGTGCTCGCCCGGTTCGAGGAGGACGGGGATCCCGAGTGGCTCTTCCCGTCCCGGCAGGGCGGCCGCCACGTCACGAGCGAGGGGCTGGCCCAGCTCCTCACGCGCCTGCAGGGCAAGGAGAAGGCCGGCCGCGCCGGCAGGGTCACGGAGCGGAAGGAGGACCTGTTCAAGCGGCACCGGATCCGGCCGTGGGTGCCGCACGACATCAGGCGCGCCCTCGCGACGTTCCTCGACGACGAGGATCTCGGCGGGGCCGCGGCGGCGATCCTGGCGCACAAGACGGGCAAGAAGGACGAGGAGCACGCCAAGTTGGAGGACGTGACCCGCAAGGTCTACGCCCGGGCCCAGCGCCTCGACCTGAAGGCCAGGGGCATGGAAGCCTGGGTCTCGGCGGTGATCGAGGCCTACGAACGGGAGGCGGCCGCCCTCGACCGGGCCGAGGCCCAGCGGCGCTAGGGCCGCAGATCGTCCTCGTCCTCGTCGTCCTGGAACGCCGGCGTCAGCGCGAGCCGGAGGCGCTCGGCGCGCTCCCGGCATGCCTGCGCGTGGGCGGCGCTGGCGGAGGCCTCCGCTTCCAGCAACGTCACGAGGGCCGACCCGACCCAGCCGGGCACGAGATTCTGCCCGGCCGCCCAGCGGCGGACGAGACGGTCGTCGATGGAATCGCGCGCCCCGGCGGGGTGGAGCGGCCCGAGGCCACGCGCCAACGGTCGCTGCCAGTTGGCGCCGTAGAGGAGGCGCGCCACCGAGGTGACGACGTCGAGGTCGAGGTGCATAGCGGCTCTCAGTCGGGGGGATGCGTGGTGACGGCGTAGTAGTGGACCGCCACGAGCAGGCGGCGGGGGGCGTGGTCGTTCGCCAGGAGGCGCGCCCCCTGGAGGGGCGCCCAAGGGCGCCCCGCGATGGTGACGACGGGGAGGCGCACCCCGTTCAACCGGATCATGGCCATCGCCGGGGCCCCTCTCAGCGCAGCGCCCGGCGGTGGTTCTCGATCCAGTAGCGGGAGGCCCGCTGCGTGCGGAGCTCGGGCAAGTCCGGCTGCCGGGCGCGGACGGCGTCGCGGATCTGCAGGGCGTAGGCGACCTGCTTGGCGGTGCCGGTGAGCTTGGGCAGGTCCGCGACGCGGGGCTGGCCCTCGGCCTTGATCCGGGCGGCCGCCTCCGCGTTCATCTCCGCGAGGGCCTCGCGGGCCACGCGGCGCTCCTCCGCCAGGGCGCGCTCGGCCTCGATGCGCCGGGCCTCGTCCTCCCGGCGGCGGGCCTGGGCGTCGTCGTGCGCCTCCGCCTGCAGCGGCCACACCCGGCGGCGCTCGGCCTCGCAGGCGTCGACGCCCAGGATCCGCAGGCCGCCGTCGAGCGTCGACAGGCCGACCGCCCCGGACCGCCTCGAATCCATCGCCACGTTCGAGATCCAATAGACGGTGTCCGGCTCCAGGCGCCACGTGCACGAGCCCGACCGCTGGGACCCGGACCGGTTGTCCTGGAACATGCGGACCGGGACGCTGTCGCCGTAGGCGCGGTAGGCCGCCACGTGGCCGGGGCCGGCCGCGCCGCCGCCCGTGACCTGCCCGCGGAACGTGATGCGGTCGCCGCCGCGGGTGAAGACGGCGCGGCCGTACTGCACGACCTCGACCTCCTCGGGCTCGGCGGCGGGGGCGGCCGCCTCCTCCTGCGCCGCGCAGGCCTGATGCTGCTGGCACGGCTGCTCGACCATCTCGGGCGGCGGGACGTCGAGGCCCTTGGCGATGGCGCGGAGGGCCTCCTTGCGCGCCGTGTCGAGGTGGCGGAAGCCGGCGAAGACGCCGTCCTTCACCACGAGCTCGTCCCAGTTGCGCTGGCTGTCCCGGTAGATCACCGGCATGCGGGCGAGGTCGTAGCCGGCCTCGGCGAGGTCGCGGATGACGCCCTCGGCGTCGTTCGTGACGGAGCGGCCGCCCAAGTTGAGGTCCGTGACGCAGATGACGTCGCCGGCGAGCTCGACGCGGTAGTCGGACCGGTTGTCGAAGATGCTGAGCTGGCGGCGGGCATGGCCGTGCGACCGGCACACGGGCCCGATGCCGGCCTCGATGGACACGGGGGCCGTGAGCGGGCGGCCGCACACCTCGCAGGCGCCGGCGCCGGGCAGGCCCGCGTTGGCCTGCTGCTGCTGCGCCGGCTGGGGGACCATCGCCGCAGCGGCGACGGCCTTGGCCTCGGACCAGGCGGCGCGCATCGCGGCGCCGATGTGCAGGCGGACGCTCTCGCCGGCGGCGGCGGCGGCGGCGGCGCGCGCGCGGGTCCAGGCGTAGCCGAGGATGGCGGAACGGTCGTACTTGGAAGCGGTGTTCATCGGGGATTTCCCTCGGGTTCGGACGGGGCACAGCCACCGTCACTCCCTAATATATAGGGAGCAGTCGCAACCGTCAAGGTCCCGTTAAGCCGCCTCTGCTAGGGTGACGATTCCTGCCCGAGGTCCCGATGCGAAAACCCGCGCCCTTCCCGCCCCATCCCGTCCCCACGGAGGCGTGACGCCGCGCGCGCAGCCTCCAACCGCGAGGCTGCCCGTGACCACCTTCTTCACCGCCGACTTGCATCTGGGCCACGCAACCCTACTGACGAGCGCCGTCGCCCGACCCCGGCCGTTCGCCTCCATCGCGAAGCATGACGAGGCCCTGATCGTCCGCTGGAACGAGACCGTCCGGAGCAACTCGGACGACGTCTACGTCCTCGGCGATTTCGCCCTGGGGCTCGATGCCGACGCCCTGGAGCGCCCGTTCCGGCGCCTGCGCGGCCGCAAGCACCTGATCATCGGCAACCACGACCCGCGCCGCACGCTCCGGCTGCCGTGGTCCTCGCCGCCGGCGGACCTGCGCCGGATCGCCGTCGACGCCGGCGGCCATCGGTACGACGTCACGCTCTGCCACTACCCGATGCGGGCCTGGAACAGGATCCATCATGGCGCCCTGCATCTGTACGGGCACACGCACGGCAGCCTGCCCGGGACGCGCCGGTCCTGCGATGTCGGGGTGGACGTCTGGGATTTCCGGCCGGTGACGCTCGACGAGGTCCTCGACCAGATGGCGCTGAGCGACACCTGGCCGGAGGAACTTGCCCCCGCTATGGCTCCCGGGGAGGCCTGATCCAACCGGTGCTCGACGGGTAGCTCACGCCGCCGTTGCATGCCAGGTCCCAGACGGCCCAGCCGATGCGGCCATAGCTGACGTGGCAATGGCCATCGAGGGCCACCCACCGGTTGCCATAAACCCTGAGATTGGGCGGTGTCCGCAGAACGACGCCGTGCGAGAATTCGGGGCTGGCGCGAGCGAGGATCTCCCAGACCTCCAAGACCTCCCCGAGGTCATCGAGGTCGTACCGCTCGGAGAGCGGATGGTCCTCGAACGCGATCCGGCGCAACTGCAGCCGGTCCTCGGATCCCTCGGCGACGCCCTTGTATTCGGGCGGGAAGACGGCGTGGACCCAGCGCAAGCGCCGGTATCGCGGCCGCGCATCGGCGTCGGCACGGATCTCAGCGACCGTGCGGCCGTGGAAGATGTCGGGCGTGTGTAGGCAGGGCTCCTGGGCCATCGTTGTCTCCGTCCGGCGCCGGTTATTCGGCCATGAACGGTGTGCGTTGGTTGATCGGTCTACAGGATGAGTGGAGTAGAGTAGAGCCGTCGCCTCGGAGACTGCCGGGAGTCCTACCAGCCCCGCCTGAATCTTTCGTTAAACGACCCTGGCCGCGGGTTAACGGCCGCGGCCAGGGTCACGCATCGGGAGCCTTCGCCGGCGGCACCGCGACGGCCGCCATCCTCCGTCCCATCTCGGACTGCTGCCACTCCTGCGTCCGCCGGCGGATCCCCGTCAGGGAGGCATCGAGGTAGGCGCGGGACGAGGAGTAGACGACGGGCTCCGGCCGCCACGCGGCGCCGGCGTTCCGGAGCGCGGCGCGGGGGTCGCCCCGGCGCCGGGCGGGCGAGACGGCGTTCCGGACCTGCCAGGCCGGCACGCGCAAGGTGGCCGCGATCTGGACCGCGGTCCGGCCGGTGGCCCAGGCGTCGAGGATCGCCTCGCGGGCGCGCGCCGTGAGGGAGGACGGCCTAGCCATCGGTCCGGCCCTCCTCGTGCATGGTGTCGATCCGCTTCGCCAGCTCGCGGAGCTCGGCCCCCACCGGCGCGAGCGTCCCGACGTCCGCGAGCTCCGATTCCTGCACGGCCTGGCACGCACCCCGGCGGACGGCGGCCGCCTCGGTCGGGGTGAGGTCGGGAGCGGGCTTCTCACCGGGACGCAGCAGCGCGCGCATCAAGCGGCCCTCCCGGTGTCGAGCTGCGAGACGATCTCGACGAGCTCGCGGTGCGGGATGACGAGCCGGGCCGCCGCCAGCGCCTTGAGCAGGGCCAGGCGGGCGGCGGCGGCGCGGACCTCGTCGGCGGCCGCGGCGCGCTTGCCGGCATGCTCGGCGCGGTAATGGCGGACGCCCTTCAGGGCGAGCGAGAGCTCCGTCGACTCGATGCCGGCGTGGAGCTGCCACCCCTCCTCCTGGCCAGCCAGCACCTGCTCGATCATGTCGAGGTCCACATGCCCCTTGAGGCCGTTCATGCGGAACCACCAGCCAGCGGTCCCGTAATTCATGCCGGCGATCTCGGCGAGCCCGCAGGACGTGACGCGGATCGTGCCGTCCTCCTGCTCCTCGATGTCGGCGGGCCCGTCCGCGTCCGGCGCCGCCTCGCGGGCCAGCCTGTCGATCTCGTCCGCGTCGGCGTCAGTCTCGTCGGAGGTGACCACCTCGCCCCGGGGCAGCGGCCGCTCCTCGCCGGCGCGGAGCGGGGTCTCCAGGTGCGGGTCGCGGACGTAGTCGTAGCGGACCGCCTCGCCGGCAGGCAGCGGCCGCTCCTCACCCGGGGACAGCGACCGCTCCGCCCGGTGGATCGCCGCGTCCAGGTCACGGAGCCGCGCCGACGTCCTGTCGCCCTCCAGCACGCGGTCGACGAGCACCGTGAAGGACCTGTAGTCGCGGTCGGAGATGCCGGTGAAATCGCCGGCCGCGATGGCTTGGACGATCCGCTCGCCCTCAGGGGTGAGCGTCGCGACCGTGCCCAGCCTGGGCGTCTTCCGGACGATCTCGAAGCCTGCATGGTCGAGGTTCGCGAGCAACTCGCCCGTGATCCCGTCCAGGTCGAACTTGCGGGCGCGGCCGTGGCCCAGGCGTGCCTCGATGACCCCTGCGTCGCGGCCGGTGAAGTAGGCGCGCGTCAAGGCCTCGGCGATGTCCTTGGTGGCCGGGGTGGTGTCGGGGATGCGCATTCGAGTGGTCCTGTCGGTTATCGGGCTGCTGCGGGTGCGGCGCCACTCGCCCGGCGCCGGGGGCCTGTCGGTCACCAGGGGATGTGCACGTCGTCGGGGTCCAAGGGCGGCGGGGCCTTATCCAGCTTGTGCGGGAGCTTCTTGCCCATCGGCATGCGCCTCCGCGGCGCGCCGTCATCGGGCAGTTGGATCGTAGGCCACCCAAGCTGCGGCTTGGGCGGCGGGGGCGGCTGCCAGGCCGGCTTCGCCGTGGCGGGCTCGGGCTGCTCGGGCGGGCCGTCCTCGACGGGCGCTCGCCTCAGGGCCCCCAGCCGGCTCGGCGCGGGCGCGGCGGCCGCCGGCCCCGGGGCGGGCACCGGGCGCATCGGCGCCGGGCGGGGCGTGGGGGCCGCCGCGGGCTGCGCCGGGGTGGGGGCGGCCGCCTCCGGGAGCGCGGCGACGACGGCCTCGACGGCCGCGCGCATGGCGGCGGCGACGAGGGCCTGCTGAGCCATCAGGGTGACGTGCGCCGGGTGCGCCGTGTCGCCCGCGGACGCCGCCAGCGCAAGCTCGCGCGCCTTCACGAGGCGCTCCCGCAGCGGGGCGCCGACGAGGGCGTCGAGCCCTTCGAGGAGGGGATGGGGCATCACGCGGCCTCGCGGAGGAAGGGGAAGGAGAGCTGCCCGGCCGGGCGGCGGGGGCCGCGGCCGCTGAAGGTCATGCCGTGGCGATGGGCGCGCTGGTGCACGGCGGCGCGCGTGACGCCGAGGCGCTCGCAGACGTCGCGCACCGTCTCGCGGCCGGCCGCGATGGAGAGGAGGTCCTCGATCCGCACGACTGCGCGGGACGGCATCCGGAGGCCCAGCGCGAGGAGGTGTCGCTGCACGGTCGAGACAGACCAGCCCTCGCGCTGGGCGATCTGCGCGACGGTGAGGCCCTCGGCGATGTGCCTCTCGCAGCGGGCCCTCGGGATGCGGCAGGGCGGGCGACCGCCGGGATCCCGGATCACGACCGCGCCTCCGCGACGAATCGCACGACCCGCTGGACCCCCAGCAGGGCCAGCACCGCCGGGCCCACGTCCCGCTTGCCGTGCAGGACGTCCGAGAGGTGCTGGGGCGAGACGCCGGCCTCCAGGGCGACGGCATGCTGCGAGCCGCGCTCCGCGACCCTGCTCTTGAGGCGCTCGATCACCTCCGCCTGTGTGAGCTCCACAACCACCCCAGAAACCCTCCGCACCTCGGCTGATAAGATGATGGGGCAGGCCCTCGCGAAATTCCAGGGCCCGAATGCGGCCTCAAAAAGTATTTGAGGTGAACACTGTTCACCTAAACCAACCTGCCAGCCGCCCATTGCTGCATCCAACAGTGAGGTACGATTTCAACAACGCTTTCCACCACACCCTGTTGGGGAAATCATGGGGGAAATACGGACGTTGTTCGTGGCGGGCGCTGCCCTATACTCGCAGCGGGTCAGCGGATTTGAGGAGGTCGTCATGCCTGAAGGGATCGAGAACGGGGGCGCGGTGGAGCCGGGCTTCGAGGGGCCGCCCGACTATTTCGGGCTGCGGTGGGGGCCGCCGCGGATCGTGGTCACGCGCCGGGGCGAGCGCCAGCTCTCCCGGGCGACGAACGTCACGCGCGCGTTCGAGCGGGCCTGGAACATCGCGCCCGACGAGTTCAGCGAGGCGGGCTACGCCTGGGAGAGGGGTAGCGTTCTGTTCTGGGAGCGCCGGGACCTCGACCGCGCCAGCTTGCAGCGCCTGATCGATTCGTTGCCCGAGCGCGCCGCCCAGGCGCAGGTCGAGGCCGCGCGCCTGGAGCAGGAGCGGCGTGAGAGGCAGGCGCGCGAGCAGGCCGAGCGCGAGGAGCGGGAGCGGGTCTACATCGAGGCCGCGCGCGTCGCGGCCCGGGTCTCGCTCCGGGAACGGCGCTGGTCCTGGGCCAAGGCGGCCCTGGTCGCGGAGGCGGAGGAGCTCCTCGCCCGTCCCGATCTCGACCGCTCGGACGCCGTCCGGCTCCTCGATCTCGTCGACCAGGCCGGGCGAAACGTCGCCCGCTCGGAGCAGCGGACCGCCGTCGCGCACGAGCCCGAGATGGCGCGCGCGGAGGATCCCGAGATCCAGGCGGCCGCGCTGGCGGGCGTCCGGCACGTCACCGGGTTCGACGCCGATTGGGCCTCGCTCCAGAACGGCGTCGGGTGGAGCAAAGCGACCACGTGCGACGGGCACGTCCTCGCCGGCCTCGACCGGCTCACCGTCGAGCAGACCTCGCACGCCCTGAGGCTGCTGCGCGTGCACCAGCGCCAGCTCCCGCCGCGCCTGATCCTCGCGCTGTTCGCCCCGCGGGGCCCGGCGCCAGAGCAGGCCACGTTGTCCCTTTCGCCGGCGGCGTGATCATCGAGGGCGGCCACAGCCACAGGATCAGTCCAATGCGCCTCCTCGCCGTCCTCTCCGCCGCGCTCCGCGCCGTCGTCCTCGTGCCCGTCCTCGTCTGGGAGGCGGGCCGGTGGATCCTCCGCTCGGTCGCCCGGCCGGATCCCGTGCTGCCCGCGATCGCTACCGCCGCTGATTACCTCGACGCGAGCGCGGCGGCCGCCCCCGCCGCGGCCCCGGCCGTGCCGCATGTCGGCGGCTCGCGCGCGCTGCATCCCACGGGCATCGCGCTCGTCATGCACGCCCGGCACCTCACCGGCGACAGCCCGGCCGTGGACGTGGCCGCGCTCCCGGATGAGGTCCAGGTCTGGCTCGCGAGCCTCGGGCGCGACGAGCTAGCGGTCCTGGCCAAGGCCATGCCGCACGAGGCCCAGGCCTTCGCCGGGGGCGGGGCCGACCTGCCCGGCCTGCCGCCGCTGCGTGCGGACGCGGCGCAGGAATCCGTGACGCGTCCCGAGTGTGACGCGTCCGACGAGGAGGCGGAGCCGGCCTACGTCTGGCCCTACCGGGACCAGCGCGGGGACGCGGCGATGCGGGACCTGCTCGCGCACGTGGAGAGGCAGCACCGCCGCCGGGTCGCCTGAGCCCCCGCACATCCTCCGGACGTAAACGGGCCCGCCGGAACCTGCCGGCGGGCCCTCTCTTTGGGATGGTCCCTTGCCCTGTGCGGCCCCGCTGCGTCCTCGCGAGGCCGACCTGCGTCCCCTGTCAGGCCGCGGCCCGGCGCCGGAGCCCGAGGAGCTGGCCCTCCGCCCGGCAGGCTCGGGCGCGCTGCGCCTGGACCTCGGCCTCCAACTCCCGGATCCGGGCGATCAGGGCGCGCTCGTTCGCCTGCGACCGCAGGAGGCGCTGGCCCAGGGCGTGGACGGCCTGCTCCGCCGCGGCGTCCGCCCGGGCCCAAGCCTGCTGCTCGCGCGCCTGCCGGAGGGCGCCGTCGACGGCCAGCAGGGCTGCGCCCAGCCCCGCGCCGATCTCGCCCGTCGCTGCGCGTGCGTGCCCCGCCATGTCCGCCTCCATCCGTCTCTCGCCCCCATAGATTCAGGTCGCGGACGTCTCCGCAACGGCGGCCTGTGCGTAGGGCCAACGATCTCCTGGCCCCTGTGGAAAACCGGGCCGGAGGCGCGACGCGTCACGTCCTTGGAAAAGCGTTGCCTGCCTGTGGATCTCCGTTGCCGCGCGTAGGAGTAACGGGGGGAGAGCCAGGGCCCCGAAAAAGTCGCCCTCGGACGCGGCTCGCCGGGTGCAGGGGTCTGAGGCACCCTGCCGGGCACGGCTTTCAGGATCACCGTCGTGACAGAGCCGGTCGGCCGGGACGAGCTCACGCCCGTCGACCTGCAGGTCGCGCTCGTGGACAGCATCAACGACTTGGCGCCCTACACGCTGCGCGGCATCGGGATGCGCAAGGCCAAGCCTGGGGCGCAGCAGCCAGCCGCCGAGGTCGACGTCCTGCCATTCAGATCGAAGAGATGGAAGGTCGAGAACGGGTCAGGTGTTCGCATGCCGCCGGTTCGGCTATGCGCCATCAGCAGACCTTCGCCCTCGTGCGGCGGCAGGTCCGCTGTTGCTTCGTAAGCAGACTTATCTGCGGAAGTGTGGCTTCCAAACGTTCAAACTCGCGGCCGAGCGATGGGCCGGCGACAGCCCCCCTTGGCGTCTTAGCACTCTGAGCCTTCGCAGCCGATATGGAACTCTCAACGGCGCGCGGCAGAGGCCGCAACGCGCCGTAAGCATATTCCTGGTCTCAAACTCCCTCAGCCCGTGAGAGCCTGCAGGCTGGTGTTGATCTCGCTGACACCCTGGGCGGCCGTCTGCATGCTAGACGAGATCTCCTGGGTGACGGCGCTTTGCTCCTCCACCGCCGACGCCACACCGGTCACCGTCTCCCGTACCGACTCAAGCGCTTGTACAATCGAGAGCAGAGCAGCAACTACCTCTTCCGCGATCTCCTGCATCCCATGGATGTCCTGGGCAATCCGACTCGTCGCCTGCGTCACCTGATTCGACAAGTTCTTCACCTCGCCGGCAACCACGGCAAAGCCGCGCCCGGCTTCGCCAGCCCGCGCCGCCTCGATCGTTGCATTGAGGGCCAGCAGATTGATCTGCTGCCCAACACCCTGGATGAGTTGCACGACGCCATTCATCGACGCGGCGGCGTCCTTCAGCTTCGCTGTGGAGCGGTCCGCCACGATGGTCTGATCGTGGATGGCGTCCACCTCGCCGCGCGAGCGAGCCAAGCTCTGGGCGATCTCGCCAATCGAAGCACTCAGTTCCTCCGCTGCCGAGGCGACGGTCTGCACGTTCATCAGCGTCCGGCCTGAGGCACCGGTCGCCGCGTGCTGAGCCGCCGTCTTGGCGGTGATGTCAGTCGCGTACTTCACGACCTTGAACGGCTGACCCTCCGCATCGAAGATCGGGTTGTAGCTGGCCTGGATCCAGACGGCTCGTCCGCCCTTGCCAAGGCGCTTGAACACGCCCGCACGGTACTCACCGCGCCGGAGCGCCTCCCATAGCTGCAGGTACTCCGCTGACTGGGCGTGAGACGGCTCGACGAAGGTCCGATGGTGCTGACCACGGACCTCGTCCAGGCGGTAGCCGACGACGCCGAGGAAGTTTTCATTGGCGTCGAGGATCGTGCCGTCCATGTCGAAGTGGATGACGCCCTGGGACCGGTTAATGGCCGCAATCTGTCCTGCCACATCTGCGCGGCGCAGCCTGTCCTGCGTGACGTCGGTCGCGAACTTCACGACCTTGTAGGGCTTACCCTGGCTATCGCAGATTGGATTGTAGATCGCCTGCAGCCAGATCTCCTGTCCGCCCTTGCCGAAGCGCTTGTACTCGGCGCGCTGGAACTCACCGCGCGCCAGCGCTGCCCAGAAGTCGCGGTAGGCTTGGCTTCCACACTCAGCCGGGTCGACAAACAGGCTGTGGTGCCGGCCCTGGACCTCTCCTAGGCTGTAGCCCACGGTGCTGAGGAAGTTGGCGTTGGCCGTGAGGATGGTGCCGTCGAGAGCGAACTCGATCGAGGCCCGCGAGCAGCTGATGGCCTGAAGGACGGCTGCCTGATCGGCGCTGCGCTGCTGCTGCGCAGTGACATCCAGCGAGAGCTGGATGATCTTCGTCACCCGGCCGGCACGGTCGAGGACGGGGCAGTAGCTGACTTGCAGCCAGACCTCGCTGCCATGTTTGGTGAGGTGCCGTGAGCATGATGTCCGAGCTTCACCCTGAACGACGGCCGCCCAAAGTTTCTGCTGGTCCCCGCTTCTTGCCTCGTGCGGATCTAAAACGGCTTCGAGCGAGCGGCCATGCAGCTCGTCGAGCGTATAGCCGAGCAGATTGAGATAGCGCGGGTTGGCGCCTGATACTGTGCCGGCCGGCGTCAACTCCACCATGCCCTGCGCACAGCCTACCGCGTGCAGCACGGCATGATCGCCGCGAGAGAACAGCGACATGCATCCATCCTAGAAGCGGCGTTTTCGATTGAACCACGCCCCTGTGAGGGACCGGAGCGCCGCTCTGCCGCCAGGCGGTCTGCTGTTGCCTAAGATGGGCAATCAGGCCCTAAAAGCTCGTTAACCGCTAAATTGATCTTTGATCTAATCAAGATCTCGCACAAGTTGTACGCCCGGGGCAGCTGCGCCGTGGCCGATAAAGACCACTCCTTCGCCTTCCAAGACCTCCTTAACCTTAGTTATCGTCGAGCGGCTGCTCGGCCGGCTTTGATCATCGGCCTCTACTCGCTTGATCGTGTTTGCTGAAAGACCGGTTTTCAGGCTGAGCTCGTCGATGGACCAACCGAGCATCGCCCTGGCGGCACGAACCTGCACGCCGGTGATCACAGAAGATACTGCGGAACTGCGTTCGAGCTGCCGGGAAGCGGTCGGCATCCGCCCCTGTTCAGATGCAAGACTTCTCAGCCAGATTTCATCCGTAACAACTTGAGCCAGTCGGGCTAGCAGCCACCGATCCTCATCGCTGAAGGTGCGTGGCTGTCTGTCGATAATGCACAGTGAGCCGATCCTGATTTCCGGTGCGACGACGAGAGGCGCACCAGCATAGAAACGGATGAACGGCTCCCCGGTCACCAGAGGGTTCGAGGCGAAGCAGCATGCGCGCGGGCGTCGGAAACCACGAACACGCTGTCGTGCAGGATTGTGTAGTTACAGAACGCCTGCTCCCGCGGTGTGCCAGGGACGTTCAGGCCGCATTTGGCCTTGAACCATTGCCGGTCCTCATCAAGGAGCGAGATGAGTGCGATCGGGACACCGAACAGCGACTGAGCAAGCTGAGTGATGCGGTCGAAGGCCGGAGCGGGCGGTGTGTCGAGCAGCTGGAGACGATGGAGCGCTGCAAGGCGCCGGCTCTCGTTCTGCCTCGGCGGCATCGGTGATGTGAAGGCGGTCTTGATCATAACATGCACAGCCGGTCCGCTTTGACGGGCGGCTCTGTGTTAAGGCCGCTGCTCAAAACAGAGAATGGGTACGATCAGGCGCGGGAACGATGTCCCTCCGCTGACAACGAGCGGGTCCTTGTAGATGGAGAAGCTTGGCTAAGTGACACCTAGGGCCGCATGGCAGTGATGCGGAGCAGTCGGCGTCACAGCAAATTGTGCGAAAAACATCCAGAGTCAGCTCGACGCGTGTCACTTATTGGCGCGAAGGCTCGTGAGTTTGCCACCGCACAAATTTGGGTACCTGTTCCGCAGCCTGCAGCGGCCATGGCCCTTTGCGGCGTCATCATCGTTAATACAATACATAGATCAAGACTGAACAGCCTTAGTTAGCTCACTGCGTCATCATGTGCTGGAGAGAGGCAAGTTTTAACCAACGAAACAGGCTCTCTTTTAAGACTGAGGCCATCACTATCTCCAGCGGAGGTCGAGATGCAGTCAATACTAACCTGTGTTACGCAGGCGCACGACCCTCGGCTGATGCTTGTGGCAGGTTTTATCTGCGTCGCGGGCATCTACGCCTCCTTCGCCGTCGCCAACCAAGCAGGTCGCTCGGAGGGTGCGGCACGCCGCAACTGGGCCGGCATCAGCATCGTCGCCGCCGGCTGCACTGCCTGGGCGACCCACATGATCGCGCTACTCGCGTTCGATCCAGGCATGGCGGCAGGCTTCGAGCCGATCATGACCACCTTGTCCCTGCTGGCCGGAATCGGTGGAATCGGCCTCGGCATGGTGCTCGTCGTCGGCCGGCGGCATCGTCTCAGGCGGCTCGCAGCCGGGCTGATTCTCGGCCTCGGTATCACGGCCCTGCACTATCTCGGCCAAGCCTCCTACCAAGTGACGGGGCAGGTTGCATGGGACAT
This sequence comes from Methylorubrum sp. B1-46, assembly GCF_021117295.1. Taxonomy (NCBI): domain Bacteria; kingdom Pseudomonadati; phylum Pseudomonadota; class Alphaproteobacteria; order Hyphomicrobiales; family Methylobacteriaceae; genus Methylorubrum; species Methylorubrum sp. B1-46. Next base: position 1,809,264 of record NZ_CP088247.1, read on the forward strand.
GTCCCTCGTTGCCGGATCCTGCCTGATGAGTCTCGCACTGTTCGGCCTCGCGCTGGTGCTGGCAGGTGAACGCAACCGCGGCCTGCGCCGATTGGGCGCTCCGCTGCTGATCGCTGCCATCGTCGTCCTGCACATCGGCGGCATGTCCGCGGTAACCCTGACCTTCGATCCCGAGGTTGCGCTTCCGGTGACCGCCGTCGCGCCCGCCACGATCGCGCCGGTCCTCGCGGCCATCTCTCTCGCGTTGGTGATCCTGGCTTTCGTCGGTCTGCGCTTGACCCTGCATGCGCGGGCGCAAGCGCGGCAGGATCAGCAGCGCCTGCGCGACCTCGCCAACATAGCTCTGGAAGGCCTTGCGGTCTGCAACGGCGAGGTCATCGCGACCGCCAACCACAGCCTCGAACGGCTGTCCGGCCTGACGCAGGCCGAGCTGACCGGCCGCCACCTGTCGGCGCTGCTGCCGGGCCTCGTGGTGGCCGATCTTCCAGAGCAGGAAGAGCGTGACACTGAACTAACCGCCGCCGACGGTCAGTCCCTGCCTGTGCGCGTGCTGCGCAAGGACGTACTGCTCGGCCGTAAGCGCCAGACCGTGGTTGCGATCCGCGATCAACGCGAGCGGCTACACACCGAGGCGCGCATGCGCGCACTGGCCTTCACGGATGCTCTCACAGGGCTCCCGAACCGAGCCCGCCTCGGCGACGTGCTGGCGCAACGCGCGGCCGTCCTCCGAGAGAGTGGGCGAGGCTTTGCCGTCCTCATGCTCGATCTGGACCGGTTCAAATTCGTCAACGACGTCCTCGGCCACGCCATGGGCGACGCTCTGCTCCGCAAGGTCGCGGAACGCTTGCGGTCGGTCATCTCCGAAGACGACATGGTCGGGCGCCTAGGCGGCGACGAGTTCGCTGTCCTCGCGCTCAGCGTGCAGGAGCGCGGCGGACCGCAGTGCTTGGCCGCGCGCATCGTCGAGGTGATGGACCGTCCCTTCCTGTTGGACGGGCAACTGGTCAATGTCGGCGCCAGCGTCGGCGTCGCCCTGGCGCCGCAGGACGGGTCCGATCCGGAACAACTCCTGCGCAATGCCGACCTCGCGCTCTACCAGGCCAAGGCGGAGGGCAAGGCACGGTTCAGGATCTTCGAGCCCGCCTTGGCCGAGCGGGTCGAGGCGCGCCGGACCCTAGAGACAGACATGCGCCGTGCCTTGAAGGCTGGCGAGTTCGAGCTGCATTATCAGCCGCTAGTCGATGCGCATTCCGGGCGAGTGACGGCAGCGGAGGCCCTGGTCCGCTGGCGCCATCCCCGCCGCGGGCTCGTCTCTCCGGCCGACTTCATCCCGCTCGCCGAGGAGACGGGCCTCATCATGCCGCTCGGCGCCTGGGTACTGCAAACCGCGTGCAGCGATGCGACGCGATGGCCGAATGCGATCAAGGTCGCGGTCAACCTGTCCCCTGTCCAGTTCCGCGATGACCGGCTGCCCGAGGCTGTCGAGGACATCCTTCGAGAAACAGGTCTGCCCGCCCGTCGGCTGGAACTCGAGATCACGGAGGGCGTCATGTTCGACGACGAGGAGCGAACTCTGATGATGTTGTCCCGCCTCAAGGCTGCCGGCGTCGGCCTTGCCATGGACGATTTTGGCACCGGCTACTCCTCGTTGAGCTACCTGCGCCGGTTCCCCTTCAACAAGATCAAGGTCGACCGCTCGTTCGTCCGCCAACTACCCGCTGACGCAGAGAGCGCTGCCATCGTTCGGGCCATTATCACCATGGGCTCGTGCCTTGGCATGACGACCACAGTCGAAGGCGTCGAGACGGCCGAGCAGTACGCGTTCGTGGCGTCGGAACAGTGCAGTCAGGTGCAGGGCTACCACGTCAGCCGCCCGCTGCCCTCCGCGGACTTCATCGCATTCCTAGTTGGCCAAAAAGCAGCGGCTTAGGTCGGTTTGGAGTGTCGTGATGTCACCACGCGTCGAGCCCGTATGTCCTACGGCGCCCGGCCCGCAAGCAGTGCAACAGATGAAATGGTCGCGGCCGGCTGCGTCCGCTTCCTCCTCCTCAGGCGACATCCCAACTGACAGAGCAGAAGGTCCGGAAGGGGTCAGGAGTTAGCATGCCGACTGGTTGGCTACGCGCCAATTTCGTTGAAAAACTCGGGATCCACCCGAAGCAGCACCGCCAGCCGCGTTTTCAGGAGAAAATCCTGCCTCAGGATTGCTCATAATACGCGGTCACCGTGGCATCGTATCGCTATTATGAGAAAAATGTTCTCCAGCAACCTGTGTCGGGAGACGCATGGCGCAGGGTCCCGGAGTTTTTCAACGAAATCCGCCATCAGCGGACCTTAGAGGCTGTTATGGACCTGTCAGCTGTGAGGCTCAGATGATGGGCGATGAGCCTGTCCCGGAAAGCCTACCCGTCTGATGTGTCCGATGATGAGTGGGCATTGGTCGCCCCGTATCTGACGCTGGTCCGCGAGGACGCCGGCCAGCGCGCGCATCCGTTGCGGGAGGTGTTCAACGGGCTGCGCTACGTGGTGAAGACGGGCGCGCCGTGGCGCTGGATGCCCCACGACCTGCCGCCTTGGGCGGCCGTCTACCAGCAGGCGCAACGCTGGCTGCAGGCGGGCTGCTTCGAGCAACTGGCCGAGGACCTTCGCGCCGTGCTGCGCCTGGCGGCCGGGCGCAAGGCGGAGCCGTCGGCGGCCATCCTCGACAGCCGAACGCTGCGGGCGACGCCCGAGAGCGGCGAGCGGGCCGGCTACGATGGGGCCAAGCGCAAGCAGGGCTCGAAGCTGCATATGGCGGTGGACACGCTCGGCCACCTCCTGGCCCTGCATGTCACGCCGGCCAACGCCGATGACCGCGCCCAGGTCGAGCGTCTGACCAAGGCTGTGCAGGCGGCCACCGACGATCACGTCGAGATCGCGTTCGTGGATCAGGGCTACACCGGCGAGAAGCCAGCCACAGCCGCGCGCAGGCACGGCATCGAACTGGAGGTCGTGAAGCTGCCGGAGGCCAAGCGCGGCTTCGTACTGCTGCCCAAGCGCTGGGTCGTGGAACGCTCCTTTGCCTGGGCCACCCGCTTCCGCCGGCGCGTCAAAGACTACGAGCGCTATGCCAGCACGCTGGCTGACCTCCACATCGTCGCCTTCGTCTGCATCATGCTCAAAAAGGCCGCTCTACTCGCAGCCAGTTCATAACAGCCTCTAGGCCGAAACCACTGAAACGGCCGCTTGTAGCCACACAGTTACCGTTGCGATGCAATGGTCGGTCCCGCAGCCAGAACGTCCTAACGTCATGCCACATAAAGTTGACCTTGGCCGCACCTCGCCGATACGGTTGCGCCCATGGCTCAGCGGGGGATCCAGAACGAAGATCCGCGGGGCCACGGCGAACTCGAACACGCGGTATAGCCGCCACTCTTCCGGCCGCTCCCTGGATACCGCCTCCTCATTCCGCGTCACGAAAAACGGCGTCGTCTTCGCGCCCCGGGTCGTCTTCACTTTGATGAGGAGCTTCTGGCCGGTCGCCAGATCAATCGAACTGACGTCTTAACTCACACCGTCACCCTCGTCGCGGGCGACCCAGACGACCTTCTTGGTCAGGTCAGAGCGTCCGGCTGCATGGAGACGACGCTTCTCAACCTCGACCACGAACTCCTCGCCAGCAAAGCCCAGCGCACGGTTACGTTCGTCCCGTCCGGCTGGATCGAACTTGCGAACGAGGCGTTCCATGGCGGCGTTGCGAGGACCAGTCTGACGCGCCGGCGGCGGCACGAACAGCGTACGGACAGCTATTAGTGGCGACGCGGGCGCGGCGTCTAGGTCAGGTATGCCAGCCAAGTGTCCTTCGATCTCCGCGACCAAGGCGTCCTGATAGTTGAAGCGGGGCTTATGGCCCCGCAGCCACGGCAACCCGAGCTCGGCCAGGACCGCATTGATGTTTTGGTGCTTGAACTCAATGGAGCCGGCCGAGCGGCCTGTGACCGCCTGGAGAGCGCGGTTGTGTTCCCGCTTGTTGTAGGGGCGCCCGGCAACCTCGTCCGCGAACATGGCGAAGTAGTCCGTGACGACCGCGGCGACCTCCTCTAAGGACCAATCCGTGCCACTTTGAGCTGGATTTGGCAGCTCGCTTTCCACGAAATGACCCTCCTGAACCGGCCCGGCCGACGCTCTTGGGCGGTTGTAGCTGCGGAGTGGTGCGGGAGGCGAGTATCCTGGCCGCTCAGGCATTATCCCCGATTCGTTTCTGAGAGCGCCTTCGAGCATGTTGATCCGACTGGGGGGGAATTGGCTCAGGGCGAGTGATGTCGACAGGGCGGTACGGGCGGGAGGAAACCCCTTCGCCTCGCCCGTGCCGGTCACCTTCCAGGTGACGAGCCGGACCAAGATGCTGCTCGACGCTTGCGTCCGCCTCCTTGCCTATTCGAACCAGATCATCGCGCAAGACATTCCGGTCCGGCTCGTATTCGAAGACGGCCCTGCGATGGGGTATCTCGACCGAATGGGCTTTTTCGATCACCTCGCGCCTGAGGTTGAGGTGTCGCCGGATCGTCCGGCCGTGTCGGGCGCGCATGTGTTCGGCGGCAACAATCGGGGCCTCGTGGAAATCTGTGGCATCCGCCCGGGGATGGATGCCCACGACCTAATCTCCAAGCTCAAGGAGACCATTGGCGCGACCTGCGGGGCCCGGACCGATTTTCCGCAATTCGAGGATGCGATGTCGACGATCCTCTCGGAACTCATCGGAAACGTGTACCTGCACGGTGGCGACGGTGCGACCGGGCATGCGGCCTTCCAATCGTACCCCGCCTCCAACAAGGCGCGCGTCGTGGTCTCCGATAATGGGCGTGGGCTGATGCAGACCATTCGGCCCGCCTTGGAAGCTAGGGACCCGAGCTATCGCGACATCCGGGACATAGACCTGCTCGTGGAGATGTTCCGCGATGGCCTGTCGCGATTCGACGACCCCTCCCACGGAAATGGCCTGAAGGGGTGTGCGACTAAGGCGATCAAATATCGAGCCACACTCGATGTGCGGCTGAGGTCGCAAGCGGTGACGCTGGTGCCATCGGGGGAGGCGTACCTTCCGAACACCGCCATCCTCTCATCGGAGTTACCGGAGCTCGCTGGAACTCACATCGCTTTCGAGCTGTCTCTTGTCTGACGCCATCATCACCGCTTAAATGACGGACATGAACCAGGTGCTTCGATGATCGTGCTTCGCGATATGATGCCCAAGTCCGAGGGCTGGGGACGGGAGATGGGACGACCGGTTTTCTCGAAGCTCGTCGAGCATGTCGAGCGCAACCCCGACCAGACGATCTTCCCGATCTCCTTCAAGGGCGTGAAGCAGGTCGACTATTCCTTCGCGTCCGAGACAATCGTTCAACTCGCCCGCCGCTATAAGGGCGAGAAGGGCTTCTACTTGTTCGAAATCGCCACTCCCTACATCGAGGAAAACATCGACGCGGCCGCCCGACGTGTCGAGCAGCCGTTGGTGATTGCCGATGCGAAGGGCCATCGGTTCATCGGTTTCGAACCTAGTGCCGGATCGAAGGCGGCACTCGATTTCGTCGTTGCACGGTCGCACGCACGTGCCTCCGAAATTGCTGACGCCATTCACGTCACGGTGGCGAACGCCTCCATGAAGCTCAAGCAGCTCTGGTCCAGCGGCTTCCTGCTGCGGCGGGAAAGCGTCGCTGACACGGGTGGCGTCGAATTCGTCTACCAGCGCATCGCATAGGCCATCGAGGTTCGTGGTGAACGGGACCTTGACGACGTTCGGTCGCACCACCATAAATGGCTTCACTTATGGAGATTGGCGCGCTGCCTATCTCGATGGAGATGAGGCATGTTCGTCGATCACCGCTTGGCCCACCGCAAGGCCTACCTGATCAACCTACTGGCGCGCATGTGCGCCGAGCTCGACATCACAGAGAGCCGGTTCCAACAGGCTAAGGAGCGCTACGAGGGCGTCGCCCGGTGGCTTGCCGCCGGCGAGCACTTCCTGCTGCACGATCTCTCCATCTACCTGCAGGGCTCCACGGCCCTCGGGACGTCGGTGCGCCCCATCGGCAAAAACGAGCATGACGTCGACCTCGTCGCGTTCATGCCCTCGGGGACCACCGTGTGGACGCCGGCCTACATCAAGAAGGTGATCGGCGACCGCCTCAAGGCGCACGCGACCTACGCCAGGCTGCTGGAAGAGAAGATCCGGTGCTGGCGGCTCGTCTACGCGAACGAGTTCCACCTCGACATCACGCCGGCGATCCTGAACCTTGCCTGCCGCAACCAGGGTGAACTCGTCCCCGATAAGAGCCTGCGTGAGTGGAAGGGCAGCAACCCGCGCGGTTACCGCAAGGCGTTCGAGGCGCGTGCGGCGCTGGTGCCGGTCATCAAGCTCACGAAAGCATTGGACGAGGAGATCAAGAGCCGCGCCGACATCGAGCCGTTCCCCGTCGCCTCCAGCGGCCGCAGCATCCTCTGCAACTTCGTGCAAGTCGCCAAGCGGCACCGCGACGTCCACTTCGAGGGGCAGGACCTCGCCCTCTGGCCGATCTCGGTCATCCTCACCACGCTGATCGCGTGGAGCTACGAGCGCTGCGTCAAGGCGGGGGTCTACGACACCGAGTTCGACCTCATGATCGCCGTGCTGCGCGGCATGCCGGCCTTCATCCGCCGGACGCTGCCGGACGGGTCCCCGGGCTGGTACATCCCGAACGAGACCACCATCGACGAGAACTTCGCGGAGCGGTGGAACGACGATCCGGACAAGGCGGAGGCCTTCTTTACCTGGCACGCCAAGGCGGTGGCCGACATGGAGAACCTCGCGCGCGTCGATGGCACCGACCTGGTGCGGAAGCGGATGGACGAATCGTTCGGCCCCCGGCCGGTCGGCGCCGCCTTCACCGCGCTGGACAACGAGATCGCCAGCGCCCGCCGCTCCGGCCTGCTGAGGGTGGCGCCGCTCGTCGGACTAACGGCCACGCCGGCCGTCGCGGCTGCTGTCCCCGTCAGGAGCAACACCTTCTACGGGCGGGACTGCGGATGAGCCCCCCCTTCCGTCCGCGGCGCCTCACGCTCGCCCAGCAGCACGTCAACCTCAAAGCCAGCCCCATCACCCGGGGTGATGGCGGCATCGCGGGTGGCGCGCTGACGTGGCGGTTCCAGGCCTCGCCGTCCCCGATCTCGCGCACGTACGATCTACGCCTGACGTATCGGGTCAATGGGGTGCCGGTCACCTTCGTCGATCAGCCCGACCTGACCTTGCTCGCGAACGGGGCGAGGATTCCTCACCTCTACTCCGAGCGGCCCCCGCGGCTCTGCCTGTACCTTCCCAGCGCCTACGAGTGGCGGCCCTCGATGCTGCTGGAGCGCACCATCGTGCCCTGGGCGGTCCTCTGGCTCTGGTACTTCGAGGACTGGCTGGCGACCGGAGAGTGGCGTGGCGGAGGCGTCCATGTCTCCCCCGACGTCGAGGCCGAGATCATCGCCAACAACCCCGGCCTCATCGAGGTCCTTCAGCCCGAAAAGAAGGCCGCGTGATGGAAGCTAACATCGACGCTCCCGAATTCCGTAAGATCCTCACCCTCGACGGCGGCGGCATCCGCGGGGTCTTTCCGGCCGCCTTCCTCGCCAAGCTCGAAGAGCATCTCGACGAGCCCATCGGCCGCTACTTCGACCTGATCGTCGGCACGTCCACCGGCGCAATCATTGCGGCTGGACTGAGCCTTGGCCTCACCGCCGGGGAGATCCTCCGCTTCTACGAGGAGAAGGGCCCCGCCATCTTCGACCAACATCGCGGCCCCATCGCGAACTGGATCACGAGGCAGGCGCGGTCGGCTCGCCACTGGATGGGCACGAAATATTCCAACACGAGCCTTCGGGAGGCGCTGGACGAGGTGATCGGCGGTCGCCTGATCGGCGAGAGCCAGACCCGCCTCGTCATCCCGGCCTGGCATCCGATCCTAGAGCGCGTCTATCTCTACAAGACCGCCCATCACCCGCGTTTCGAGACCGACTACCTTCAGCCGGCGGTCGATGCCGCAATGGCGAGCGCGGCGGCGCCGACCTTCCTCGACCCTTACCTCACGAAGGAGGAAATCGAACTGGTCGACGGCGGCGTATGGGCAAACAATCCCATCGGCGTGGCGGCGGTCGAGGCGGTGGGCGTGCTGCAGTGGCTGGGCAACGGGCTCAAGATCCTGAGCATCGGAACGACCAACGACGTGAAGGCGCCCAGCCGGATCGGAGGCAAGCTCGGTGCGGCGCCGAACCTCGCCCGGCTCTTCATGGCAGGTCAGTCCCATAGCGCCCTCGGCGCCGCGAAGATCATCACGGGCGACGTGCACGACCGCAAGGCGATCTGGCGGATCGACCAGACCGTCCCGCTGGACCGCTACACGCTCGATGACGTCTCGCGCATCGCCGAAATGAAGAACCGGGCCGTGGTCGAGGCGCGCGAGCAGCTTCCCGACCTGCGCCGTCACTTCTTCGGGGAGGTCGCCCCGGCGTTCGAGCCCTTCCACCGGCTGCCGGCTGTGAAGGCCGCGGCGTAAGTAACCGCAGGAGAGCATGATGGCGAAGACACCGTCGAATTCCGGACAGCCCTGGACGCCCGGAGACACGCGGGCCCTGCGCAAGCTGGCCGACGAGAACACGCCGACGCGCGTGATGGCCCTGAAGCTCAAGCGCACGCCGACGGCGGTTCAGTCGAAGGCTGTCGAGCTCGGCGTTTCCCTCAAGCCGGTCAACCAGAGCCCCTATAACCGGCGGAAGTAGCGTTTACGGCGGGACGAGCCCGGCTTCCGGCGGAGGGCTATATCGGTTCCAGCGTCTCGGCCAACGCGGGCAGACGCGTGGCGAGATGCCGGAACACCCCAGCCTCGCGCCAAGCGTCCTGGGCGCCAACGACATAGAGGTTCTCCTTGGCACGGGTCACGGCCACGTTGAGGAGGTTCGGGTAGCCCCCGGCCCATCCCCGAGCGCCGCGCTGCGTCGGCAGCGAGGCCCCGAGCACTAGGATGACGGTGTCCGCCTCGCGACCCTGCACGGTGTGCACCGTGCCGATCCGGTCCCGGGTCCACGCGTAGGGGTCGGAGGTCCATCGCTGCAGCAGGCCGGAGGCTGACACACGCTCGCGGAGCCGTTGGGCCACGATGACGAACGGGCTCACGATGTAGAGGTCGGGCTCGGCCACGCCCGCTTCCGAGAGGCGGCGCAGCAGGGCCACCACTGCGGCTCCCTCCGCGTCCGACCACTTGTCCTCGGTGCGCCCGCCCACGACGTCGACCCAGCGGGAAGGGCCGAGCACGTCCCGGATACCGGAGGCCCGAGACGGTGTCGCGTGCACCATCAGGTTCGAGTAAGCGACCGAGTTCGAGAGGCTGAACATCGGGTCGGCGCAGCGCCGGTGGACCAGTAGGGGGAAGCCGACCTGCACCGAGCCCACGGTCTGCTGGAACTCGGCCACGAAGGTCGCCGAGGCGTCGGCGACCGCCTGGACGGACGCCTTCGGCGCATTCCAGCTTTCCGGGTCGAGCCCGAAGTCCGCGCAGATCGTCTCGGCCAACTCGGTGGGCAGAGACGTCACGGGCTCGATCTGGAGGGGGTCGCCGACCACTACGGACCGCTTTGTACGCATCATCGCGCCGACCACGGCCTGGGGCACGGCTTGTCCCGCCTCGTCCACGAGCAGCCACCCCAGCGTCTCCGGCGGCAGGTACCCGAGCATGCGCGTGACGGAGGCGAAGGTCGTCGAGATCACCGGCACGACGAGGAACAGGGTCGCCCACAGGTCGGGCATGTGCGGTCGCGTCTTCAGCTGCCACGCGTTCCGGCCGATCAGCGCTTTGAACAGGTTTTCGAGGTTGCTCCGGACCGGCACCGCGGCGGCATCGATGAAGGCCTTGTGGACCGCGAGGGCGAGCTCGAAGACTCGGTCCCGCTCCCGTTGGGCGGCGGCGTCGAGCCACGGAGCGGCGAGGTGAAGGACCTCCCTGTCCCGAGCGAAGAAGGCGGCATCGACCGCCCGCGCGCCGCATCTGCGGCGCATCACGGCCACCCGCTCCTCTGCCTGATCCCGGATCGCGACCGCCTGCTGGAATTCCCTGGCGGCGGCCTTCCTCGCCTTCTCGGCAGCGCCATGCTGGCCCTGAGCGGATGCGGAGCGAGCGGCGGCATCGCCGGCCTCACGGTCGGCGCGCTCCAGGACGGCTCCAAGCTGGTCATTGCTCGTGGACCAGTCCCTCGCCGGCCTCGTCCAGAACATCCGCGCGAAGAAGCCGGGCCGACGGGCCTGGTGCGCGTCCAGGGCCTGCTGCGCCCGCTCCCGCACCTGCTTCGCCCGAGATGCCTCCGCCACCGATTCCTGGTGATCCTGCTTCGCCGTGGCGGTCGCTTCCCCAGCGGCATCCGCGGCACGGGCTGCCCTCGCGGCCGCCGACCGAAGTTCAGGCAGCGTGCCGACCTCTTCCCGGGCGGCCTCGATCTCGACCAGGAAATTCCGGACTTTCGCCACCTCGGCCTGGAACTCAGCCCGGGCTTCCTGCCACTTCTTCAGGGCCTCGGTCCGGTTGCGAAGCGGGCTCTCCCTGTCGACGACGAGGGGGCGGCGCTTGCGGACCTTGCCAGGTGCGCTCGGATCGGGCTCCTCGATCCATTGCGGGCTGCCCGCCACCTCGGCGAGGTAGGTCCGAAGCCCATGATCGGGATCGACCCACGCCGCCTCGCGGAAGGCGAAGCGGTTCGAGGCATTGCCGAGCACGGCCGCGATCAGGCCCCAGGCCTCGACCCCGCCGCCGACCTTATCGGCCACCGTCTTGAAGTAGCGCAGGCTACCGGCGTCGTCCGCGATGGCCTTCAGGGCAGGGAGCTCGCGGCTGACGTTCTCGACCGCCTTGTTGTTCGACGAGGCCACGAGCATCTCAAAACCGCGCAGCCGTTCGTCCACCCGGTGGATGGGAACGGTCGCCGTCCCGACCTTGGGCTTGGCGCCGGAGGCCGTGAACGCCTTCTCGGGCACGTCGAAGGTGCACATAGCCTCGGCGCGGCGGACGACGAGCGCGGCGACCATGTCCCGGAGCAGAGTGGTCTTCCCGGTCCCGGGCGGCCCGTTGACCGGGAACAGGTCGATGCCCGGCAGGTCCGACATCGCCACGTTGACCGCGCCCTGCTGCAGCAGGACGAGGGGATGGCGGCCCGGCGCGGGCCAGCGTCCCGGCGGGAAGCGCCCGGGGGTCACCGACGCGGCCATCACCGCCTCGCCTGCGAGGACGTCCTTCCGCTCGGCGCGCTTGGTGATCCCGAGATAGGACCGGAGCGCGGTGGGGACCGTCCCCGCCGTCACGAGCTTCCTGACCGCGGCCATGTCCTCAAGGAAGAAGCTGCCCATCAACGGTGCGTCGGGCGGATCCTGGGCCTTCCAGTAGTGGTAGACGCGGATCGCGAAGGTCGGTCCCTCGACGAGGCTGGGATGGAGCCCCAGAGTCCCGACGAGCCAGTCATAGGCGCCACGGACCGCGTCGGCGTCCAGCGGCAACGGCTTGCCCTCGTCGTCGACCCGACGGAGCCGACGGTCGAGATCCTCGTTCAGCTTGGTCTCGGCCTCGGGCCAGCAGCCCAGACCGACGAGATCCTGCTTGAGGGCAAGCGGCAGGCCCCAGGCGAAGCTCGACAACGCCGTGGCCGCGCCTTCCTCGACCAGCACGCCGGTCTTGTCGACGGTGACGGTCGCGATTGCCGCCATGCCCCGCGCGACGGGCCGGTCCTGGTGCTTGTCCACGAAGACGGACAGCAGGGCGTTGGTGGCCTCGTCCATGCGCACGGCGCCGAGGACGACCTGGTAGAAGAGCTGCTTGTTCTGCCTGGCCTTCTCCCCGGGCGGCCGCCACGGCAGGCCCCTGTCGAGGGCGGCGATCCGGCGTGTGTCGCCGTCGGCCATGTCCGCGGGCTTGCGGTAGGTGACAGGCGACAGCACCTCCAGCGCCGTCCACGCCGAGAGCACGTCCTCAGGCCGATCCCTCACCGGCGGAGGCGCCTTGCGCGGGCCTCGGTCCAGCCATGGCGGCGGCGATGAGGGCTTTGCCTCAGGCTTCGGTTCGGAAGGCGGCGCCTTGGGGGCGGTGGGGCGGGGAGGCCACGGAGGCTTCGACGGTTGCGCAGGAATCGTCGGCGCGCGCGGAGGCGCCTTGGACGGTTCGGCACCTTCCAGAGCCGCGGTCACCTTGGCCTTGAGGCGCCCGGCTCTCTCCGTCGAGCGCTGACCGAGTTCGGCAAGAAGGGTCTTGAGGACCTTCGGGTCGCCCTCGGCTGCCGAGAAGATGCGCTCCAGCTCGACGATGCTAGCGCTGAGGTGGGGACGGGACATCGAAATTGACCAGGAATCCTACGGCCAAGTTTCCTATCGTGGCGGTCCCTTGTCCAGACACACCGTCTAGCTATGCAACTACAAGGCGACAACGACGGAAGGCACAAAGCCCGACTGTTCGTCATGGTGCCCCGTGGATTGCAGACTACCCGCGTGCGCCCGATCCGATAGTCGGCCGCATGATGCACGTGCCCGTGGATCCATATGTCCGGTCCCCTGTCCATGATCATGTCGGTGAGATCGGACGCGTAGCTCCACGCGAGGTCCGCGTGCGGGTCTTGCAGGCTGGCCGGATGCGGGGCGTGATGTGTCACGACGACCGTCGGGCCATCGTAAGGTCGGGCGAGCTCGTCCTTGATAAAGGCTCGGGTCGCCCGGTGCATCGCGAGCACCTCGCCCGGCTCGATCCTATCCCGGGAACGGGGACCCGTCCTGATCCGGCGGTAGTCCACCATGCCGTTGCGGCCCTGGGCGGTCCGGAAGGTGGGATCCTCGAACGCCAGTCCGGGCGGGCCTCGATGGGGACGGGTCGGTGCCGGGGAACGGACCTGCCTGGCGGGTTCCCAGGGCCTCAGGCGGGGGGCGGTGCCAACCGGTTCGCGACGGCTTGGTGGACGGCTTCGCGCTGCAAGGGAGCGCCACCGTTCGTGCGCCTCTGCAGGTGCCCCAGGGCGCGCCGGAGCACGTCGTCGAGCCGGACGGAGGGGTGGAGCCCACCCGTCCCTGAGCCCGTCTGCAGGGCATCCCGGAGGGCATCGACGATGGCGGCGTCGAGGGCCCGCGGATCCGGCGCGCCCGCATCCCGGCGTGCCTGGCGTTCAGCGCGCTTGCGGTCGCGGTCGGCCTCGCGCCGGGCACGGGCGGAGACGGTCGGGGGATGGGGCATGGCGGGAGGGGAGAGCATCATGGCTTCCCGATCCTGCCTACGGCCCTGGCAAGTGACCAGGGGGCCTGGAACGACAACGCCCGCCGCGGGGTCACCGGGCGGGCGAAGGTCTGGTCGACGATGTGGTGCAAAGTAGACCCGGCAGAGATCTCTCGATCCCAGGCCTCAATGTAGACGCGCCTCAGGCGACGGACAAGGCAGGTAGAGGTAGGGATCTATACCGACGCGCGCGAGGTGAGAGAGGAGCTTCGCCTCGTTCCAGGGCTTGAGGGGGGCGGAGTGATGCGGGCGGCCATCCGCCATCTCGATCTGCAGCGTCGAGGCCGCGCACATCATGTTGTCCCACGGCGAGCACCAGCCCTGCCTCTGGCCGTCGCGCTCCGCCTCCAGGGTGCGGGCACGGTAATACTCGTACAGGGCCAGGAGGCGCTGCAGGGGGCCGTGGATGAGCCAGGGCTGGGTCTGGGGCTGGGGCGCGGCCTTGGACTTGCGGCGGCTGGGGCGGGCCTCAGGGGCCTTGGCGGCGGGGGCGGCCGGTGCCGGGGTCTCGGGCGGGGCGGGGCAGGCAGGGCTGGCGTAGCCACCCTTTAGATTACGTGCCGGAACTGCGACACTCTCCGAGACGGTCTCCTCCGACGGGACGGGCTCGACCACCGTCTCGGCCGGGTGGGCATCGAGGGCGCGGTAGACGGTGGCGCGCGAGCAGTCGAGGATGCGGGCGATCTCGGTCACCGGCAGGTCCGCGGCGGCCTGGAACTCGCGGGCCAGCCGGGCGACCTCGGCGAGGGTCTGGGCGTGGGCGGCGCGGCTCGTGGCCCCCTCACGCTGGCGCCGGGCGGCGGACCGCTCCGTGGCCGTCTGGGTCGGCGCGTCGGGGCGAAGCAGGGTCAGGCCGAGCTCGTCGCAGAGGTCGGCGGGCAGGTTCAGGTCGGACCGGACCTTGGCCAGCTTCGGGGTGTAGAGCGGGGTGACGGCCTTGCCCTTGTGCATCCGCACCTCGCCGGCCTTGTGCTGGCGCAGGCGCCTCGCGACCGACCCGAGGTAGGCGCGCAGGTTCTCCTGCGTGAGGCCGTCGCCGACGACGTAGGGGCCGAGCTCCATCGCCCAGGAATCGGCGTCGCCGCCCACGCCGGTCCGCGCCCGGGCGACGGCGAGGTGGAAGCACACTAGGTCGCGCTTCTCCAGCCGGGCGAGACGGTCGGGACCGAGGGACAGGACGCGGAGGAGCTCGGCCTCGACGGCGCCCCACAGTCCCCGGGAATGCGTGCGCAGGCGCGGGGGCGCGACCGGACCGCCCTCGGCCAGGGCCTGCGCCTCGCGGGAGGCCCGGCGGGCGTCGCGCTCCTCGCGGTACAGCGCGGTCTCGGACCGGGAGAACGGGAGCACGGCGTCGGCGAGCGTGTCGAGGTCGTGGCGCTGCACGTCCTCCCAGCTCTCGGGCCAGAGGAGGCGGACGCGCTCCTGGCTCTTCTCGTTGACGCTGCCGGCGACGCGGTGGACGCGGGCCATGTCGCCCACGCTCCAGTCGAGGTCCATGCCGGCCCACACGGCAGCGTTGGCGGCGGCCTTGGCCCGGACGCGCTCGGCGTTGGCGGCGCCGGTCTGGACGGCCTCGCCCCACAGGCAGCGGATCAGGCGCCGCACGCGGGCCTGGACGCAGGCACGGAGGGGGCGGCGGGACAGCCACACGCACCACAGGCCGCGGCCGGAAAACAGGATGTAGCTCGGCCGCGGGATCCCAGCGGCATCCATGCGGGCGAGCAGGATGCCCGCGATCTCCTGGGGCGGCATACCGAAGAAGGGGCTGCCCGGCTTGATCTCGCAGTCCGCCCACATCAGGGCATTCACGCGCGCGAGGGCGTGGGCGCCGCGGGCTTCGTAGTGTCGCTGGAGCGAGACGTGGGATGCGGCGTGCGCGGCCGGGTCCCTGGCGAGCTCGCGGGTGCGGAGCTGGACGCCTTCGGCGAACCGGCTGTCGACGATGACCGTGGCGTTGCCGCGGGCGCGGGGGGCGTGGACGGTGCGGAGGTGGGCGAGCTTGGCCTGGAGGGCGGTGCGCTCCTCCTGCTCGCGCAGCAGCGTCGCGACGTCGGCCCGGTCCATCAGGACGGACGGGACCGGCGGGACAGCGTAGGCCTGGCGAGGGGTGAGTGGCATCGGGCTCTGCGGGTCGTCGCAGGGCACCACACCCGCGAACCTGCACAGTGTGGGTCGCGTCGCGCCCTTCCACAAGCGGGGCAGTTCGGCCCCGAGGGTCGGAGGTTAACGGCCCGAAACCTTCCCGCGAGAGACCCTGATACACACCCCGTCCAGGCCCCTGGGTCGCCGCCACGCCATGCCGCGCGCACCGGCCGGTAGGGGAAGGACCGGCGATGCGATCCTGACCCCCTGACGGGCATCCAGGAGCCTCGAAAAAATCTTGGGCAATCCCTCGCGGCACCGCAGCACGGCCGGCGGCTGCCGGTTGCATGCGGCACTGAGTGGGGGATCACCCCTCATTGAAATCATGTTGTTTTGTGGCGGTGTGTGGCTCTGGCCCCGCTGGGCCGCCCACCTCCGCGTGGAGGAGCGCGAGGCCAAGCGCGCCAGGATCCAGGGTGAGCTCCGCCTCGGCTACCCGCGTCAGTAAAGAGAACCGAACACCAGTTAGCTACGCAGCGGCCCAGGGATAACTCTCCCGGGCCGCTTGCGTTTGGGCGAGGCCGTCCCAGGCTCATTAACCATGGATCCGAACGCCCAGCTCGCCCTCGTCATCGTCACCGGCCTCCTCGCCTTCGCAGGGCTTTTCCGCCCCGAGGTCAGGAAGAAACTCGGCGACCTGCGAGCCCTCACGTTCCCGGGAGGATCAGCCGACCTGACCGGCGGCGAGGCGGCCGCTCAGATCGAGGCCCAGAAACACGCGCCAGAAACCGAGCGGCTCCCCGTCCCGACACCCGAACCCGGCGAGCGGCTTCCGGAACTCCCACCGCCCAGCCCCGTGTACGGTCCGCTGGAGACCGAACTGCGCCACCGCATCGAGACGGTCGTGCCGGGCGGCCTCGACGTCCAGATGGCGTGGGCGGTTCGGATCGCCGTCGCCGCTCAAGTCGAGCGAGATCACGAGCAAACCTACAGGCTGATATTCGGGAGCCAGATCACAGCCCTGAAGGAGTTGAACGTCCGCGGGCCCATAACTGTCGCGCAGGCCAAGGAAATATACGCCCTCACCGCCCTGCGGAATTACCCCGACATCTTCAAGCCAGAGACGTTCGAGGCGTGGGGCGACTACCTGCTCACGCGGGGTCTGGTGGCGGTCGAGCGGCAACCCGTAGACGACGATACTCGGGCCGCGCTCACCCCGCTCGGGAAGGACTTCCTCATGTTCCTGACGGGCCGTGGCCTGAGCGAGCACAAGTGGGGCTGAGGTCGGACTAAGCGATCGTTTCGTTTTCGGGGAGCCAGGGGCAAAACGAAACGATCGCTTAGTCGCCGGTCCCGAGGTCGGCGGTCCCCGAGGCGCAGGCGGCCGTGTTGGAGGCGAACTCGCCGTTCGGGAACAGGACCATCCGGCCCAGGCGCCCGACGTCGATCATCACCATCTCCATGCTCTGGACCGCTACGCCAGATTCCGTGCGCGCCGTCCAGCGCCCCGTCCGGGTGTCGCGTGTCTCGCACCGCACCCGCACGCGCCACTCGCCGGGACCGGTCCGGACGAAATCCAGACCCGTCGTCACGGTCACGGGGCCGCGGAGCTCGACCGCCCCGGCGGACCAGCGGGCCTACCATGACGCCCGCGACGGCGGGAGGGGCCGCCACGAGGGCGACCGCGATGAGGATCGCGCGCATGCTCAGACCTCCAGGATCAGGGCCGGGTCGAAAGCCGGGTTCTCGACCTCCCGCGTCGCCGGCCGGAGGCGGGATGCTAGCCGCTCCGTCACGTAGCCTCGCGGGTTCGCCACGACCCGCGTGGCCCCGACCGTGTAGTCCCGGCACTCGTGGATGTGCCCGTGGATCCAGACCGCCGGCGCCGTCGGCCCCTCCAACACCGCGGAGAGGTCGGAGGCGTAGGCGGCGTCCAGCGGCGTCCGCCAGCCGCCGCCGCGCAGGCTCCGCTCGTGCGGGGCATGGTGCGTGACGACGACCGTCGGGCCCGCGTACGGCTCCGCCAGCGCGGCCTCGATGCGCTGGCGTTGCTCGCGGTGCAGGTCGGCGGAGAAGCGGGGCAGGAACTTGCTGTAGTCCTGCGGCCCCCTGCGCCACTTGATCCGCCGCACGTCCCGCATGCCGCCCTCGCGCGCGGCCCCCTCCGACATCGCGCGGGCCTGCTCGTCCAGGCGGAGAGACCAGTCCGTCCAGAGCGTCGCGCCGATGAACCGGACCCCCGCGATCTCGGCGACCTCGCCCTCGATCAGGAGGTGGATCCCGGCGGCCGCCGCCAGCTCGCGCGCCTCGGCGACCTCCTTCTGGTACGTCGTTCTCCAGAAGTCGTGGTTGCCGGGCACGTAGACGACGGGGCCGGCGAGCCCCCGCAGCCACGGCAGGACGCGGTCGCACAGGCGCTCGCACACGTCCCCGGCGATGACGGCGACGTCGTGCTCGGGCGGGTCGAGATCGAGCGGGTGCACGTCGAGATGCAGGTCCGAGAGGACCCAGAGGCGGGCGGTCATGGCGGGAGTCCTCCGGCCGCGCTCAGAGGAGCGCCCAGGCCGTGCCGTTGCTTGTGAATACTGCGACCCTACAGGCCAAAGCTTTCCGAAACCCTGGCCGGAAGGTGAAATACGGTGCCATCCACGGGCTGTACCCGATCTCGACGGCGCCCTCGGGGACGCCGGCGAAATCGGTGCGGGTGCCGCGCGCGACCGCGTGAACCGAGCGCTGTCCGGTGCGCAGGCACGCCGCGCGGCCGCCGGGTTGGACGACGAGGCGCACGTCCCGGAGCGCGATCTCGGGCAGGTGCGCGACGACGCGGCCGCCCTCTCGCACCGACCAGACCCGGCGCGAGAGGTTGCGGTAGACGTCAGTCATCGAGGGGCGGCGTCGGCAGGGGCGCGAACGCCAGCGCCACGTTCTCCGCCTCGATGGCGACGGCGGCCGCCGCGGCCGGGGACAGCATGCCGGCCCGGACGAGCCTGCCGGCGCGTAGGACGCGGGCGCGGAGCCCCCGCCCGGAGAGCGAACAGATGCGCCCGCTCTCCCACGCCGCCTGGATCCGGTCGGCGGTCGCTGCGATCTCACCGGGGCTCACGGCGCGCCTCCTGGAGCGGGGGCAGGCCGAGGGCCGAGTTGAGGGCGCGGTTCGCCGCGACGAGGGCCTCGGGCCCGGTGATGGCGCGCTCGTCCGCCAGGCGGATGACGTGGAGCATGTACTGCTCCATGCCCGCCGCCGCGGCCGGGTGGACGGTCCCCGCCGCGCGGTGCGAGCGGAGCGTGGAGAGCAGGTAGTCGAGGACGGGAGCGTGCATGGCCTGTCCTCCCTAATGGCGCGGGCCGAGGGCGCGGCTGTCGAAACAGACCGCCACGCAAGCCGTGAGCTCGCGGAGCGAGCCTCCGCGCCAGAACGCGTACAGGCTCTCCATCTCCGAGGCGTCCAGGGCCGCCTCGGACGGGTGCATGCCCCGCTCGCGGCAGAGCGCCTCCGCGATCTGGGGCGCGAGGGCCGCGAGGTGCTCCCGGCCGGGACGCGGCACGTGGATCACCCGGCACCGGTCCCGGAGCGGGCCGGCGACGCGCGCCAGGTCGTTCGCCGTGATGACGTACGAGACCGGCGAGAGGTCGACCTCACACTCAAGGTAGACGTCGTACAGCCGGCGCGCCGACGTCGATTCGAGGTACGGCAGCAGCGTCGAGACGAGAGACCCGTTGTGGTCCGAGGTCGCGGCCTTGTCCCCCTCGTCGACGACGATCAGGACGTTCGCCTGCCTCGCCCGCCGGATGGCCTGCAACGGGATGCTGGCGCGGCCGGAGTGGTAGGCCCGGGACGTGCCGCCGAACATGCCGTCGGCCACGCCGGCGGCGCTGAACAGCGTCGCGGGCAGGGTGAGGACCTCGCCGATGGCCAGGCCCGCCGAGGTCTTCCCGCTGCCCGGAGGGCCCACGAGGAGCGTGGGACGCAGGCGGGCGTAGGGCGCGCCGACGAGGTCGCTGGCGACGGCGTCGGCCAGCGCCGGGGCCCACGGCACGCGCCGCAGCAGCGCGGCATGGACGGCCTCGGGGTCCGGCGCCGGCGTGACGGGCAGAATCCGGTCGGCGACGTCACGGAACTCCGCCCGCGGGCCCGCCCGCGTGTCGGCGAGGTGCGTCAGCGGGGGCGCCACCCGGACCCCGGCCGGGGGCGCTTCCACGGCCTCGTCACCGAGGTCGAGGGGGTCGAAATCGGGATCCCGCGGGTCCGTGCCGGTGTCGTCGCGGACCGGGCCCCGGACCGCGCCCCGGAGGGTGGAGCCGCTCTCGCCCCGGTCGAGCGCCGCCCAGAACCGGACGACCTCGCTCTCGGCGAGGAGCTCCTGGGCCGCCCGCTCGCGCATCAAGGCGCGGTGGACGGGCTGTGTGTGGTCGTGCCCACCCTGCAGAATCTGGTGCGCCAGGTACGAGAGCTCCGCGCGCGTGAGCATGAGAGCCCAGCGCTCGCAGTCGTCGAACGAGCCGCCGAGATGGACGTCGGTCTCGTGCATGGCGAGGACGGAGTTCGCGTAGTCCCCGAGCCAAGCGGTGGAGAACCGGCAGCGGGAGGCGTACTCCCGGCAGTCGTCGCGCACGTCCGACGTGAGCCGGGTGTCGGCGGCGGCATCCGCGAAGGCCTCCGTTAGCGTGGATGCCACCGCCACGGTGACGGTGCCCTCGTCGAGGGCGGCCAGGGCGTCGAGCACGCCGCGCGGCAGCCCGTCGAGCGGGATCGAGCGGGACCACGCGAGCAGGTCCGGGCCGGGGTGCCCCCAGAGCAGGGGCCAGCCGTAGCGGAGCTGACGCAGGGTCGCGGGGGCGGTGACGGTGTCGGGGGGCGTGTACGCGTGGCGCAGCGCCCGGGCGCGCTCCGCGCGCCGGATCTCGTCTGTCATTGGTCTACTCCCACTGACAGCCTTCCCGCGGAAGGCCTGATAAGGGACTTTGACCGTAGCAGCGCCGGGTTAAGGCTTCGTTTCGCGCCGGGCCCGGGCCGCGGCGGAGTCTGCCTGCATCCCGCCGACGAGCTCCAAGGCGCGCGCCAGCATGCCGTCCAGCCGCTCCTGGAGGAGATCCTGGCCCTGCGGCGACAGGCGGCCGCCCGGCGCCAGCGAGACCTCCTCGTCCCCCTCGCGCGCGGCATCCTTCACGGCCTCGTCCCACATCCACGCGACGGCGAGCATCAGGTGGCCGAGGGCGCGGGGAGACCGGCTCGCCGCGGCGCGGCCAAGCAGCGACAGGATGGCCGGCGGCAGGCCGTGCGAGAGGATCCGCCCGCGCATCATCGAGCGCGTGTTCATGCCGGTGATGGCCGAGAGGTCGCTGGTCCACTCTCGCGGCCCGAACAGCCGCCGCGCCGCGGTGTCGATGGCCTCCCAGAGGGGCTCGGCGATGGCGTCATGCTCCACGGGCTGCCCGTCGATCAGGGCCTGGCGCCCGTCGTAGGACAGCACCGAGCCCACGTTCCGGGCGGTGATGACTGCGCCCAGTTCCTTGAGCCGGGTCGGGTTCACGAGCCCGACGGGCGTGCCCACGACCGGCACGCCGTCGGGGATCGGGTGGAGCATGATGCGCACTGAACGGACGGTCCTGAGGAGGGCGCGAGGATCCGCGCTCCCGACGTTCCTGCCACCGCGAGCCGCCACAGGCCAGGGTTAACGCGGTCGCCGACGCCGCAGGCCGAATGGTTCGTATACGCGACATCTCGGGGGCGGGGCGGTCCGGATGTCGCGTATAGAGGCCACTGTCGGAACCGCATGGTTAACGCGGTCGCCGACACCGGCCGCCGGGCAACTCATATAGCTTGTGTCGGGGACCCCGGGGGCCCGGATAACTCATTTACGAGTTCATCCAGGCCCCCGCCGCCGTCAACATGGTTACCGCAACCGGCGGCAGGACCCCTGTTCCGGGGCCGCGCCGAGGGTAGCCTGAGGGCATGGCCTGGATCGATTTCCTGAGCGGCAACACAGGCGCCGCCGTCCCCATCGACCCCCGAGACGCGGATGACTACTGAGCGCGAGATCGACGCCCTGGCGGCGACGCTGGCGGACCTGAGCGAGGACGAGGAGGCCGCGCTGCAGGTCTCCCTGCTCGCCATCAAGGCGGAGCGGGTCCGGGCCGAGGAGAAGCGCCTCGACCGCCTGCGGGCCATGACGGATTTCCAGGTCGTCGACTTCATCATCAGGTCCGCCCACCCCGACCCGAAGGTGTCCGTGCGGGTTCTCCGGGACGCCGGCTTCGTCCGGGGCGTCACCCTGCAGGCGGCCTATCGCGCCGGGTACGAGCGCTACGGTCACGAGCACCTTGGCAGCGGCCACCCGCTGCAGGACGAGGATGACTACGACTACGTGCGGGGCCGTGACTACGACCTCCGCGAGCTGGCGAAGGACGACGACGTTCCCGGCTACATCCTGAAAGGGGCCTGAGCCATGTCGTTCTCCCGTCACGTCTACACGCGCTCTGCCGCCTCCGTCCGGGTCCTGGAGTGGCTGTACGAGAACCCCGAAGGCGCGCTCTTCGTCTACCGCGACGGCGAGCTCGTCGAGCGCACCGGCCCCGAGGACTGGTCGACCCTGCGGGCGCTCGAACGCTCGGGCGACGTCTGGTAGCGGGGGACGCGCCCGGAGCGCTTCAGCAAGCGCAACCGCGCCGGCGAGTTCCGGATCACCTTCACCCTGTCCGAGGCGACGCGGATGGGCATCCGCTGGGACCGAGAGACCCCTGCCCACGAGAAGGCCGCCAGCATCGTCTCCCGGTCCGCCATGGAGACCGACGACCACGAGGTCGACAGCCTGATCGCGGCGGCCGCCATGTGGCTCCGTACCGAGGGGGCGAGGATCGCCGCCGCCACGAAGCAAGGAAGGTCCTGATCATGGTGATGCTGCCCGGGTGGCAGGAGCGGTTCGCCGCCATGCAGGCCGAAGCGCGCGAGCGGGCGAAGCCCCGCCCTGGTCATCGCCTGCATAGCCTGCAGGATCTCCTCGCGAACCCGGACCTGCCCGACGGCACGCAGATGGACGAGGCCTTCATGAACGGCCTTATCTACGGGGGATGGGAGCTGGCGGTGCTCAACCGGCTCGACGCCTACGTCGATCACCCCAACATCCTGCGCCGCCGGTCCGCCCGCACCAAGGATGGCGACCTCCCGCAGGTGGGGAGCTTCCATGGCTGAGGCGACCCACGAGCGATTCGTCCGCACCGTCATGGAGCACATGTGCGCCTCCCTCGACCTCTCCTACGACGAGGTGATGGCCGAGCGCGACCGTGACGAGCGCGAGCGCCTGAGGCGGATATGGCGGGAGACACAGGACCTCGCCGGGCGCCGCGCGGCCGCCCTGTCGCCGGGCGCGGTGACCTACTCGGTGGGCAGCACGGACAAGAAGCTGGCCCGCGAGCTGGCGCGCCGGCTCGACAGCGGCCGTCCGTTCACCCCGCGTCAGTGCCAAGTCGCCGCCTACCTGGCGTGGCGCTACCGCCGCCAGATCTCCGGGCGCATCGTTCCGGGCGGCCCAGTCGCGAAGCCGTAGGAGGCCGCAACGCATGAAGACCTCGACGTACGACCTCTTCCTCTCGCGCGCCGACGGCGCCCGCATCGAGGCGTGGCAGATCGGGGATCGGACGGTCTCGGAGGATGAGGCCCGGCGCCGGCTATCCGCCATCGAGCTCTCGTCAGAGGACTGGGTGAGCCCGAAGGGGGGCGAGCCGGGGGACCGGGAGGCGCTCGACCTTGAGAGGTTCGGCGCGCAGGCCTGGACCGCCGAGTGGGTCCTCTTCACCATCGGCACATACGAGGGCGGCATGTGGGTCTACGGCGCCCCGCGCCACCCGCCCGTCCGCACCCGCGACGCCGGCCTGCCGCAGGTGGGGTCCTTCCATTGCTGACGCTGACATGACGCACGACGAGTTCCTGCGCCTCGAATTCGCGCACCGCTGCGTCGCCAACTCCCAGTTCGCCGACCGCATGCGCGAGGTGTGGGATTCGGCGCCGGGCGGCTCGGCCGGACTGACGCTGGAGGAGTGGATCGCGCGGTTCGGCGGGGTCACCGGCCTGACGCCGTACCAGGTGCAGGTGTCCCGCATGATCGGCGCCATGAGCGAGACCGCCCGGCCGCCCCTCGGCAAGCGCCTCTCCATCCGCGCCCGCCGCCGGTGGCAGGGCCGCGCCCGCGCCTGGCTCAGGAGGACGGCATGACCGGGCGCGAGAAGGCGGCCGCTGACGCGGCCCTGGCCGCCATGCCCACGGGCGTCCTGCGGCGGGTCCAGGCCTAAGGCGTCGTCACCTCCTTCGAGGTCGACGAGGCCGCCGGGACGTGGTCCGTGGAGTTCGACATCACCTATCTCGGGTCCGCCGAGCCCGAGTGCCGGGACACGTGCCTGAGAGCCGACGACGCGAGGAGGGGAGCGTGAGCCACACCCTGATCATCAACGGCGCCGGCCTGCTGGCACGCCGGGCGCTGGCGGCGGTCGGCCTCGATGCCGAGGTCGACACTATCGAGATCGAACGCTCGGGCGACCTGGTCACGATCAACGGCCGGGTCTCCACCCCGGAGGCCGCTGGGCAGGTGTTCGAGGCCTGGGACAGGGAGCGCAGGTTCCGCCAGCGCTTCCGCCTGTTCCCCGGCGGCGAGGACTAGGGCAGTCTCGCGAGCACCTCGCGCACGACCGCCTCGACCGCGTCGCCGATCCCCTCGACCTCGCGCCCGTGCTCCCGGACCTCGTGCAGGGCGACGGGATCCCGCCCCCGGCGGACGACGACGGTGGACCGTTCCGGGCCGACCATCACGCGGACGGTGACCTCGACGACCTGCCCGGCGCCGGGGCCGTCCTCGACGGGGTGGAGGGGGGCCTCGCTCATGGCGGCGATGATCGCCGGGGCCGCGGCCCCCAGCAATCGGGGTGACGAATCGGTCCACATCCCACACCCTGGCCGCGCGGTCCCCGTGCACGGCGGCCGCGCCCTGGCCGGGGGGCTTGCCGCGGCATGAGAGGGGTCCCCGGTCGCGCGCCGGGGGCCCCTTCTGGTTTTCACGCGAGCGTGTGACGGCGGGCCCAGGCGGGGGAATTCACCCGAGCGTGTGAACCTCAGGCGGCGCGTGGGCAGGGCCGCGTCGTCGGTCGCGCGACGAGGAGCTCGCGCCGGTACGCCAGGCAGACGTCCGCCACGGCGGGCTGGCCGGTATGGCGCGTCGCCGGCGCCGGCCCCTCGATGCGGGCGTGGTGCCGGCAGGTCGAGCACCGCCCGGCGGGATCCTCACGCCGGAACCCGCGGACGTCGTCGGGGACCGCGAAAGGGCGCGTGCCAGTGAGAGAGGTGAGGCCGAGGTAGGCGTTGGCGGGCATGTCCGTCTCCGGGGGGGGGACAGACCATTCTTCGTGCGAGCCTGCCGGAGTTCGACATGGGGTATCGGCTAGGCGCCGGCAGCCGGGTGGATGCCAGCCGGCTCGCAGGCTGCGGCTGGTATCGATCTGGTATCCACGCCCGGGGTGGGACGTCATCCACAGGCTAAGTTGTTGTGAAGCATGGAGCGGGCGATCGGGATCGAACCGACGACATTCAGCTTGGGAAGCTGACGTTCTACCACTGAACTACGCCCGCATCCGGCCGCGCTCGGCGCGGTGACCCGCCCTCGAGCCGGAGCGTACTTTTCGAGCGGCAAGGCTTCGAAAGCACTCCATTTTCATAAGCGATGGCGGGCGCCTGTCCACCCCTAAAATGCGCCTGAGCCGCGTCGCGCCATTCGTGCACCCGCGCTGCGGCCGGCGATCAGCCAGTAGACGAGGCCGGAGGCGGCGCCCGTCACGAGAAGGATTGCGGCGAGCCGTGTTTCCGCGCCCGCTGCCGCCGAGCCGGCGGCTAGCGGTGGGCCGCCGCGGGCAAGCCAGGGCAGGAGCGCCGTGAGAAGCCCCGTCGCGCCGCCATACCAGAACGGGGAGCGCAGCCCGAGCGTCTCGCCCACGAGCGCGGTCAGTGTCGGCGGCAGGATCAGCAGGAGGCCGAGGGCCTGGGCGAGGAGAATCACGGCCATCACTGCCATGTCCGGCGGAAGGCCC
Organism: Methylorubrum sp. B1-46; assembly: GCF_021117295.1. Lineage (NCBI taxonomy): Bacteria > Pseudomonadati > Pseudomonadota > Alphaproteobacteria > Hyphomicrobiales > Methylobacteriaceae > Methylorubrum > Methylorubrum sp. B1-46. Next base: position 1,834,700 of record NZ_CP088247.1, read on the forward strand.
TGCGCGAGATCCGACAGGCCGGCGAAGAGGCCGACGAGGCCGAGTTCGCCTAACGTCTGGCGGAAGGTCGGATCGAGGAGCACTCCGGCGCTGAGCGTCAGGGCGCCGGCCGGAATCGCCAGAATCAGGGCGATAACGGAAAGGAGGAGGCGTCCGAGCCACGTCATCGGTGATCGGGTCCTTCTCTCGCTTCGCCGGAGGCGGCAACGGGAGAGACCGATAGGCCGGGCGAGCCGGACAGGGCAACGGCTTGCGTTCCCGCCCGAGCCACGGTCCGGTCACCGATGCGTGGGGATGGCATCCGCCCCGAACGATCGGGCGGATGCCTTCGAACCGCTCAGCAATCGAGCGTGGTGTCGCGCTCCCATTGCGTCAGGTGGCGGCAGTAATCGTCCCATTCCGAGCGCTTGAGCTTGAGGTAGCTCGGCACGAAGGCGCCGAGCGCCTCGTTGAGGACCGGGCTGGCCTCCAGCGCGCGAAGGGCATCGAGCAGGTTGAGCGGCAGGCGCTTCACGCCCTCGACGGTGTGACCGTCGGTGTACATGTTGATGTCGAGGCGCGGGCCCGGATCGCGGCCCTGCCGGATGCCGTCGAGGCCGGCGGCGAGGATGCCCGCCTGGAGCAGGTAGGGGTTGGCCGCGCCGTCGGCGAGGCGGAACTCGAAGCGCCCGCCATCCGGAATGCGGATCATGTGGGTGCGGTTGTTGCCCGTATAGGTCACGGTGTTCGGCGCCCAGGTTGCGCCGGAGGTCGTGCGCGGCGCGTTGATGCGCTTGTAGGAGTTCACGCACGGGTTGGTGAGGGCGGCGAGCGCGTCGGCCGAGTGGATCAGGCCGCCGATGAAGTGGTAGCCGAGCTTCGACAGGCCGATCTCGTCCGAGCGGTCGGAGAAGACGTTCTGGCCGTCGCGCCAGAGCGAGACGTGGGCGTGGCAGCCCGAGCCCGTCAGGTCCATGAAGGGCTTGGGCATGAAGGTCGCGCGGAAGCCGTGCTTCTCGGCGATCGAGCGCGTCATGTACTTGAAGAAGGCGTGCCGGTCGGCGGTGATCAGAGCGTCGTCGTAGTCCCAGTTCATCTCGAACTGGCCGTTCGCGTCCTCGTGGTCGTTCTGGTAGGGCTTCCAGCCGAGGCTCAGCATCGCGTCGCAGATCTCGGTGATCACCTCGTAGCGGCGCATCAGAGCGGATTGGTCGTAGCAGGGCTTGGTCTGCTTGTCGGCGGTGTCGGCGGGCTCCGAGCCGCACGGCGTGATCAGGAAGAACTCGCACTCGACGCCGCTCTTCATCTGCAGCCCCTCGCGGGCCGCCTCCTTGATCAGGCGCTTGAGGATGTTGCGCGGGCCCTGCTCGACCGCCTTGCCGTTCATTACGAGGTCGGCGGGCAGCCAGCCGACTTCCGGTTTCCAGGGGAGCTGGATCAGCCCCTCGGGGTCGGGCATCGCCAGAAGGTCGGCGTCGGCCGGGCTCATGTCGAGCCAGGTGGCGAAGCCGGCAAATCCCGCGCCGTTGCGGCAGGTGCTGGCGATCGCGGCGGCCGGCACCAGCTTGGCGCGCTGCGTGCCGAACAGGTCGGTGTAGGAGACGAGGAAATACTTGATGCCGCGTTCCCGGGCGGCGGCTTCGAGTTCGTGCGTCATTGCAAGAATCCTCCCGGCTTGGTGGTTCGGCCCCATCGCCACAAAAGAAAGAGGGCCGCCCTCGAAGCCTCGGGAGCGGCCCTCGCAGATCACATGCCCGTCTTGCCGGGGATCCAGCCGGTGCCGGCGAGCGGCACTTGCGCCATGGCCGCGGCCTCGATGGTGAGCGCCACCAGATCCTCGGGTTCGAGGTTGTGCAGGTGGCTCTTGCCGCAGGCCCGGGCGATGGTCTGGGCCTCCAGCGTCATCACCGCGAGGTAGTTGGCGAGCCGGCGGCCGGCGAGCTCCGGATCGAGGCGCTTGGCCAGTTCCGGATCCTGCGTGGTGATGCCGGCGGGGTCGCGGCCCTCGTGCCAGTCGTCGTAGGCGCCGGCCGTGGTGCCGAGCGCCTCGTACTCGGCCTGCCAGCGGGGATCGTTGTCCCCGAGCGCGATCAGGGCGGCGGTGCCGATGGCGACCGCGTCGGCGCCGAGCGCCAGCACCTTGGCAACGTCCGCGCCGGAGCGGATGCCGCCGGAGACCACGAGCTGCACCTTGCGATGCAGGCCGAGATCCTGGAGCGCCTGCACGGCCGGGCGGATCGCGGCGAGCGTCGGGATGCCGACATGCTCGATGAACACGTCCTGGGTCGCTGCGGTGCCGCCCTGCATGCCGTCGAGCACCACCACGTCGGCGCCCGACTTCGCGGCGAGCGCGGTGTCGTAGTAGGGGCGCGAGGCGCCGACCTTGACGTAGATCGGCTTCTCCCAGTCGGTGATCTCGCGCAGCTCCTCGATCTTGATCGCGAGGTCGTCCGGCCCGGTCCAGTCCGGGTGGCGGCAGGCGGAGCGCTGATCGACGCCGGGGGGCAGGCAGCGCATGCCGGCGACGCGCTCCGTGATCTTCTGGCCGAGCAGCATGCCGCCGCCGCCGGGCTTGGCGCCCTGGCCGATCACCACCTCGATGGCGTCGGCCTTGCGCAGGTCGTCCGGATTCATGCCGTAGCGCGACGGCAGGTACTGGTAGACCAGGGTCTTGGAGTGGCCGCGCTCCTCTGGCGTCATGCCGCCGTCGCCCGTGGTGGTGGAGGTGCCGGCGATGGTGGCGCCGCGCCCGAGCGCCTCCTTGGCGTTGGCCGAGAGCGAGCCGAAGCTCATGCCGGCGATGGTGACCGGCGTCTTCAGGTGGATCGGCTTCGAGGCGAAGCGCGCGCCCAGCACCACTTCGGTGCCGCAGCGCTCGCGGTAGCCCTCCAGCGGGTAGCGGCTGATCGAGGCGCCGAGGAACAGGAGGTCGTCGAAATGCGGCAGGGCGCGCTTCGCGCCGGCGCCACGGATGTCGTAGATGCCGGTCGCCGCCGCGCGGCGGATCTCGGACATCACGTCGGGGGTGAAGGTCGCCGACAGACGCGGCTTGGTGCGCGGAGGCTGGCGGTGATCCGTCATCAGTAGGCTCCGGCGTTGTCGACGTGGAAGTGGTAGAGGGTGCGGGCCGAGCCGTAGCGGCGGAACTCGCTCGGGTTCACCTCGCCGGCGAGGCCGGCGGCGGCGAGCTTGTCGGCGAGTTCCCGCAGGTGCTCGTCGCGCATGGGCTTCTCGACGCAGTCGGCGCCGAGGCTTTTCACCGAGCCGCGCACGTAGAGCTTCGCCTCGTAGAGCGAGTCGCCGAGCGCCTCGCCGGCGTCCCCCAGGACGGTGAGGGTGCCGGCTTGGGCCATGAAGGCCGACATGTGGCCGATCGAGCCCTTCACGACGATGTCGACGCCCTTCATCGAGATGCCGCAGCGGGCGCCCGCATTGCCGTCGATGATGAGCATGCCGCCATGCGCCGTGGCGCCGGCCGATTGGCTGGCATCGCCCCGCACGTGGACGAGGCCGGAGATCATGTTCTCGGCCACCCCCACGCCCGCATTGCCGTTGACGAGAACGGTGGCGAGCTTGTTCATGCCGGCGCAGTAATAGCCGACATTGCCCTCGATCTCGACGGAGACCGGCGCGTCAAGCCCGGCGGCGATGGCGTGGCGCCCGTCCGGACCGGTGACGGTCCAGTGCGTTTCGTTGGTATCGGGCCGCAGGGCGTGGAGCGCCCGGTTCAGCTCGCGCAGCGGCGCGGATCGCAGGTCGAAGCTCGGCATCACTGGCGCTCCCCGGAGGCGTGGTTGCCGCTCGTGCGCTCCCACGCGTAGACCTTGGCCGGCTCGGGCTCGAACACGCGGGCGGTGTCGATGCCGGGCAGGCCGACCAGCGCCCGGTACTCGGAGCCGAAGGCGACGTAGTCGTCGGTCTCGGCCATCACGGCGGGCTTGCAGGCGATGGGGTCGCGCACCACGGCAAAGCCCGTCTCGGTGCCGACGACGAAGGTGAAGAAGCCGTCGAGATCGGTCAGGCTCGATTCCAGCGCCTGCTTCAGGGACGCGCCCTCGCGCATGCGCCAGCTCAGGTAACCGGCGGCGACCTCGGTGTCGTTCTGCGTGGCGAAGCTCAGGCCCTCGTGCCGGAGGCGGCGGCGCAGGTCGTTGTGGTTCGACAGCGAGCCGTTATGGACGAGGCACTCGTCGGTGCCGGTCGAGAACGGGTGGGCGCCGTTGGTCGTCACCGCGCTCTCGGTGGCCATGCGGGTGTGGCCGATGCCGTGGGTGCCGGACATCTTCTCCAAGGTGAACCGCTCGGCGACGGAGGCCGGCAGGCCGACCTCCTTGTAGATCTCCATCCGCCTGCCCGCGCTCACCACGTCGATGCCCGGTGCGTTGGTCTTGAGCCAGGCGCGGATCTCGCTCTCGCGCTCTGCCGGGATGGACAGGACGGTGTGGGTATCGCGCTCGGTCGCTTGCGCCGAGAGGGACAGCGCCCCTTCCATCTTCGAGACGGCCTCTCGCAGGGCCGAAGCGCCGGGTCCGCGCAGGGTCAGCTTCACGCTGCCCGTATCCGAAACACCGTCCGAGCCGTAGACCGCGAAGCCCGCGCTGTCGGGGCCGCGATCGGTCATCGTCTCCAGCATCTTGGAGAGCATCGCGCCGAGCTGCGGTTCGAGCTTCGGATTCTTGAGGAATAGTCCGACAATACCGCACATCGGCGTCGCCCCGTCCGTTCGATCACTGTCGAGAGGGATCGCATGGTGTGACGGCTACGTCAACTTTCAAGCACGAAAATTTCCTCTCATGAAACGCTGGTCTCGCGATCGAGCCGGTGGTTCCCGTCACGCCTGCGTCATTGCGAGGCGAAGCCGTGGCAATCCAGGGCGCGGCCTGTCCGGGGATGTCGCGTTCTGGATCGCTTCGCTGACGCTCGCGATGACGGCGGGAGAGACGGACGCGGCCGGCCTCGATCTCAACCCTCCGCCCCCTGCCGCTGCCGTCGCCGCTCGGCCCGCGACAGCTCGTCGGCGCTGGCAAAACCCGTCGCGGTGGCGATCTCGGTCCGGCTCAGCGCGCTCTCGCGGCCGAGCTGGTGCGCCCGGTCGAGGCGCAGCCCCAGATAATGCCGGTGGAGGCCCCGCCCGAGGCCACCGCGAAACAGCCGCTCCAACTGCCGCACGGATACGTGGGCGAGATCCGCCAGGGTCTCGCGGGAAAGCGGCGCCTCGAGGTTCGCCTCCATTGCCGCGAGCACCCGCAGCAGGCGCGGGTCGCGCACGCCGAAGCGCTGGCGCAGATCCATCCGTTGCGGGCTCACGCCCTCGCGGATCCGGTTGTGCAGGAACCAGTCGCTGACGCCCGCCGCGAGCCCGGCGCCGTGGTCGCGTCCGATCAGGTCGAGCATCAGATCCAGCGCCGCGATGCCGCCGGAGCAGGTGATGCGATCGCCCTGGATCTCGAACAACGAGCGGACCACGTCGATCTCGGGATAACGCTCCTCGAACGCCGGCACGTGTTCCCAGTGCAGCGTGCAGCGGCGCCCGGCGAGCAGGCCGGCGCGGGCGAGCAGGTACGGGCCGCCGGAGATACCGCCGAGCGTCGCCCCGTGCCGGGCGAGCCCGCGCAGCCACGCGAACAGGGCGGGATCGTCGAATTCGGCCGGGTTGCCGCCGGCGCAGACGAAGATGCGGTCGGCGTCCGCGCTCGCGCCCACGGTGACGTCGGTGAGGATGCCGAGTCCGTTCGACGCCTGCACCATGCCGCCACCGGGTGCGGCGTGCCACCAGCGATAGAGTTCGCAGCCCGACAGCGTGTTGGCCGCGCGCAGCGGTTCGACCGCCGCGGTGTAGGCCATCAGCGGAAAGTCCGGCACCAGCACGAAGCCGACCGTGCGCGGGGCGGGGGTGACGGCCTGCGGCGCCCTGCGCCCGGAGCGCGCCCGGCCGGTCGGTGCGTGTGCCTCATGCATTTCGACGTGATGTGCCGGAATCATGTCGCGAAATGCAAGTCCAACTGCGGGCATGTCCGCTAGTGATGGGGCGAGCGACACTCCTCCGGCGATTGAGCGGATTCCCGCATGCGCTACTCTCTCTTCAGCGTCCTGGGACAAGCCCTGCGCGGCCAGCGGGACTGGACCCCGCAATGGCGCGACGCCGCCCCGCAGGAGGCCTACGACGTGGTGATCGTCGGCGGCGGCGGGCACGGGCTGGCCACCGCCTACTATCTCGCCAAGGAGCACGGCATCACCCGCGTCGCCGTGCTGGAGAAGAGCCACGTCGGCTCCGGCAATGTCGGGCGCAACACCACGATCGTGCGCTCGAATTACGGCCTGCCCGGCAACATCCCGTTCTACGAGCGGTCGATGAAGCTCTGGGAGGGGCTGGAGCAGGACATCAACTACAATGCCATGGTCAGCCAGCGCGGTGTGCTGAACCTCTACCACTCGGACGCCCAGCGCGATTCTTACGCCCGCCGCGGCAACGCCATGCGGCTCGCCGGGATCGATGCGGAACTTCTCGACCGCGAGGGCGTGCGCCGCCTCGTGCCGTTCATCGATTTCGACAACGCCCGCTTCCCCGTGAAGGGCGGCCTGCTCCAGCGTCGCGGCGGCACCGTGCGCCACGATGCCGTGGCCTGGGGCTACGCCCGCGCCGCGAGCGACCGCGGCGTCGACATCGTCCAGAACTGCGCCGTCACCGGCATCCGCCGCGAGAACGGCCGCGTCACCGGCGTCGAGACCAGCCGCGGCTTCATCCGCGCCAACAAGGTGGCGATCTCGGTGGCCGGCTCGTCCTCGCTGCTCGCCGGCATGGTCGACATGCGCCTGCCGATCGAGAGCCACGTGCTCCAGGCCTTCGTCAGCGAGGGCGTGAAGCCGCTGATCGACGGCGTGATGACGTTTGGGGCCGGCCACTTCTACGTCAGCCAGTCGGACAAGGGCGGCCTCGTCTTCGGCGGTGATATCGACGGCTACAATTCCTACGCCCAACGCGGAAACCTCCACACCATCGAGGACGTGATGGAAGGCGGCATGGCGCTGTGGCCCGGTCTCGGGCGCCTGCGGCTGCTGCGCCACTGGGGCGGCATCATGGATATGTCGATGGACGGAAGCCCGATCATCGACCGCACCGATATCGGCGGCCTCTACCTCAACGCCGGCTGGTGCTACGGCGGCTTCAAGGCGACGCCGGCCGCGGGCTTCTGCTTCGCCTACCTGATCGCCCGCGACGAACCGCATGCGGATGCGAGCGCCTACCGCCTCGACCGCTTCGCCACCGGCCATCTCATCGACGAGAAGGGCATGGGCGCCCAGCCCAACCTGCACTGACGCTTCCTTGGCGGCGCCCGCTGCAGCGGGCACCGATCTCGAAGAGGACGATACGCCATGCGCATCCGATGCCCCCATTGCGGCGAGCGCGACAACGGGGAGTTCAGCTACCTCGGCGACGCCGCGCCTCAGCGTCCCGACGGGATGGAGGCCTCGGCGGCGGCCATGCACGACTACGTCTATCTGCGCGACAACCCGGCCGGGACGATCCGCGAGCTCTGGTACCACGCCGCCGGATGCCGCTCCTGGCTGGTCGTGACCCGCGACACCCGCACCCACGCGATTGAATCGGTGGAGCCGGCGCGCGATGTCGCGCGGGCGCGCCGCTCGGGAGAGGCCGCATGACCACGCTCGCCCTTCAGCGTGCCGAGGCACCCGCCTCCATGGCCGCAGACACGCAGCCCTTCCGCACCGCCACCGGTGGCCTGATCGACCGCAACCGGCCGCGCGATTTCACCTTCGACGGCCGGCGCCTCACCGGCTTCCACGGCGACACCCTGGCCTCGGCCCTGCTCGCCAACGGCGTGCGCCTCGTCGGCCGCTCGTTCAAGTATCACCGACCACGCGGCATCCTCTCGGCCGGCTCGGAGGAACCGAACGCCCTGGTGGAGCTGCGCTCCGGGGCGCGACGCGAGCCCAACACCCGCGCTACGATGGCCGAGCTCTACGAGGGGCTGGAGGCGACGAGCCAGAACCGCTGGCCCTCGCTCGCCGTCGATGCGCTCTCGGTCAATGCTCTGCTCTCGCCGGTCTTCGCCGCGGGCTTCTACTACAAGACGTTCATGTGGCCGGCTTCCCTGTGGGAGAAGCTGTACGAGCCGATGATCCGGCGCGCGGCGGGCCTCGGGCGTGCCGCCGACGCCCCCGATCCCGACACCTACGACCACGCCCACGCCCATTGCGACGTGCTCGTCATCGGCGGCGGCCCGGCCGGCCTGTCGGCGGCTTTGGCCGCCGGCCGCTCGGGCGCGCGGGTCATCCTCGTCGACGAGGACTTTTCGACCGGCGGCCGCCTGCTCGCCGAACGGCGCGAGATCGGCGGCGCGAGCGGGGCCGAGTGGGCAGCCCGCGCGCTGGCCGAGCTGGAGAGCCTGCCCGAAGTCCGCATCCTGTCGCGCACCACCCTGTTCGGCGTCTACGATCACGGCGCCTACGGCGCGGTGGAGCGCGTCTCCGATCATGTCGCGGTGCCGGCCGCCTACGCCCCGCGCCAGCGGCTGTGGCGGATCGTGGCGCGGCGCGCGGTGCTCGCGGCTGGCGCCATCGAGCGCCCGCACGTCTTCGGCGGCAACGACCGGCCCGGTGTGATGCTGGCCGGCGCGGTGCGGACCTATCTCAACCGCTACGGCGTGCTGCCGGGCCGCCGCCTCGCCGTGTTCACGTCGAGCGACGACGGCTGGCGCACCGCCGCCGACATCCTGGCCGCCGGCGGAGGGCTTGCGGCGGTGATCGACACCCGTGCCTCTATTCCCCCTGCGCTACGCCGGATGGCGGAAGCCGCAGGTGCCCGGGTGGTGGCCGGCGGGTACGTCGCCGGCACCAAGGGCCATCTCGGCTTGAGCGCGATCCAGGTCGTGGACGGCTACCACAGCACCGAGACGATCGCCTGCGATGGCCTTGCCATGGCCAATGGCTGGAACCCGATCGTCCATCTCGATTCGCATCTCTCGCGCCGGCCGGTCTGGGACGAGGCGATCCACGCCTTCGTGCCGGGTGCCCTCCCCTCCGGCATGCGGGCGGCGGGCGCCGCCGCCGGGCGCTTCACCCTGGCCGAATGCCTGGAGACCGGCGCGCGGGCCGGCGCCGAGGCTGCCGCGGATTGCGGCTTCAGCGCCACGGCCGAGGCCACGCCTCGGACCGACCCGGAGAGTGTGGATCACACGCCGCTCTGGCGCGTGCCCAAGCCCCGTGGAAAAGCCTTCGTCGACTTCCAGAACGACGTGGCCGCCTCCGACGTCGAACTCGCTCACCGCGAGGGCTTCCGTGCGGTCGAACTGCTGAAGCGCTACACCACCCTCGGCATGGCGACCGACCAGGGCAAGACCTCGAACCTCGCCGGCCTCTCGATCATGGCCGAGCTGACCGGCAAGGACATCCCCAGCGTCGGCACCACGGTGTTCCGTCCGCCCTTCACGCCGGTCGCCATCGGCGCCTTCGCCGGCCACCACCGCGGCAAGGATTTTCGCGCGACCCGCCACGTCCCCTCGCACGCCTGGGCGGAAGAGAACGGCTGCGTCTTCGTCGAGACCGGCCTGTGGCTGCGCCCCGCCTACTTCCCGAAGGCCGGCGAGACCGATTGGCTCGACACGGTGGTGCGGGAGGTCGAGACCGTGCGCGCCCGCGTCGGAATCTGCGACGTCACCACGCTCGGCAAGATCGACATCCAGGGCCCCGATGCGCTCGCCTTCATTGAGCGGGTCTGCGCCAACCCCTTCGCAACGCTCCCCGTCGGCAAGGCGCGCTACGCCGTGCTGCTGCGTGAGGACGGTTTCGTCATGGATGACGGCACCGTCGTGCGCCTCGGCGAGACCCACTACGTCATGACCGCCTCGACGGCGAACGCCGCGCGGGTGATGCAGCACCTCGAATTTTGCCGGCAATGGTTGTGGCCGGACCTCGACGTGCAGCTCGCATCGGTCAGCGAGCAGTGGGCGCAATACGCGATCGCCGGCCCCCGCGCCCGCGATACGCTCCGCCGCATCGTCGATCCCGGCTTCGACATCGGAAACGAGGCCTTCCCGTTCCTGGCCTGCGCCGACATCACCGTCGGCGGCGGCATTCCGGCGCGGCTGTTCCGCATCTCGTTCTCGGGCGAACTCGCCTACGAGCTGGCGGTGCCCGCAAGCTACGGCGATGCGGCGTGGCGGGCGGTCATGCAGGCGGGCCTGCCCTACGGCATCACCGCCTACGGCTCCGAGGCGCTCTCGGTCATGCGCATCGAGAAGGGCCACGCAGCCGGCGCCGAGATCAACGGCCAGACCACCGCCCGCGATCTCGGGCTCGGCGGCATGCTCGCCAAGAAGAAGGACTATGTCGGTCGCCTGATGAAGGAGCGTCCCGCGCTCACCGATCCGGATCGGCCGATCCTGGCGGGCTTCCGGCCGGTCGATCCGAGCGCGCGGCTGCGGGCAGGCGCCCATTTCCTGAGCCTCGACGCGGAGGCGAGCCTGGCGGCGGACGAGGGCGTGATGACGTCGGTCGCCTACTCGCCGAGCCTGCGGATGTGGATCGGCATCGGCCTGATCCGGCGCGGGCCGGAGCGCCACGGCGAGCGGGTCCGCGCATACGATCCGGTGCGCGGCGCCGATATCGAGGTCGAGATCTGTTCGCCCATCTTCGTCGATCCCAAGGAGGAGAAGCTGCGTGTCTGAGCCGGCAACGACCCAAGCTTCGGCTTCCCGAGCGCCCTCACCGCTCTGGCGCCCCCGCGGCGCCTGGGAGGGGGCGGCGAAGACCGGACGTTACGGCGCGGCGAAGGGCCCGGCGGGCATCCGTCTGACACTCCGCGACGGTTTCGGGCTCGCCACGCTCATCGCGGCGGACGGAAAGGAAGCCGACTTACGAGCGATCCTGACCGAGCGCTTCGGCCTGTCTCTGCCGGAGGCCGGCGCGGCACAATTCGAAGGCGAGCGCGGCCTGATCTGGTCGGCGCCGGGCCAGTGGCTGGCGGTGGCGCCGTCGCCGCGCGATTTGCGGGACCTGCCCGAGGCCCTGCGCAGCGTCGCGGCGGTCACCGACCAGAGCGACAGCCGCGCCCTGGTGCGGATCTCCGGCCCGCAGGCACGCGCCATGCTGGCCAAGGGCGTGGCGGTCGATCTGCATCCCCGCGCCTTTGGGCCGGGGCAGGCTGCGGTGACGAGCATCGCCCATATCGGCGTGCAGCTCTGGCAGCGCGATACGGGACCGACCTACGACCTCGCGGTGGCCCGCAGCTTCGCCGGAAGCTTCTGGCACTGGCTGGAGCACGCGGCCGCCGAGTTCGGCTACGCGGTCGAGGACGCGTAGGCCGCCGATCAGCGCCAGCCGAAGAACTGCCGATGGGCGGCCTCGCCGTCCCGCAAAGGCATGGTCAGGCGCCCTGTCCGGTCGATCAGGCCCCAGCGCCCGCCGACCATGGAGGCAGGCTCCCGTCCGTCCGAGCGGCAGCCCTCGCAGACCAGGGCTTCGCCGCGGGCGTTGAATGGAAAGGCCCAGTCGTAGGGCGTGGCGAGGACGAGCCGCAGCCGGCGGTCGGAGAAGGCGACCTTGCCGTCCCGCCAATGGCGCACGAGGCCCTGCGCGAACGGGTCCGGCCCGTTGTCGAGCATGAACACCGGCAGCGCGAGTCCGTCGCGGCGCACCCAGAGACAGCCGATTCCCGGCACGCGCAACTCGGCCAAGCCGCGCTCGAAATGCATCCGAGCGGCGTGGGCCGGAGCGACCCGGACCATCCCGCCCTCGCGCCGGGCGCAATGCGCGTACTGGTCGAGATCCCGATGGAAATAGGCGCAGGCCAGCGGATACGCGGTGGCCGCCGCGCTCTGGCCTGCACTGAGCGCCGGCAATGGAAGCGCCACGAGCATCGTGAGGCCAGCCAGAACCTTCCGCGCGACCCAATGGGAAGGGCGGCTTTGCAAGGGGAGCGCCCCGGTGCGGATCGCTGCTTCAGCCATCCGCCGCCTCTACCTGCCTTCTGTGCCGCGGACAAACCGGGCGGTCGAGGCCCGCGCCCCTACCCCACCCCCGTCGGCCCGTCGATCACCCGCCGCACCCGTCGGGCCAGCTCCATCCGCTTGTAGGGCTTGTTGATGATCTCGAACTCGGTGCCGCCCGCGTCGGTGCGCTCCATCGAGGCCTCGGCGTAGCCGGTGGTCAGCAGCACCTTGATCTTGGGCTGCCGCTCCCGCGCGGCGCGGGCCAGCATCACCCCGTTCATGCCGCCGGGCATGATCAGGTCGGTGAACAGCAGGTCGATGCGCCCTTCGCCGTCGAGGATGTCGAGCGCTGCCCTCGGGCCGTCGACCACGGTGACCCGGTAGCCGAAATCTTCCAAGATGATGCCGGCGGTGGCGGCGACGTCGGGCCGGTCGTCCACGACGAGTACCGTCTCGGTGCCGTGCCGGTCGGCGGCGCGAATCGAGGGCTTATGCTCGTCCTCGGCCTTCTGGTCGGAAGCGGGAAACAGGAGCCGCACCGTCGTCCCGTGTCCGACCTCGGAATAGATCTTCACCGAGCCGCCCGACTGCTTGGCGAAGCCGTAGACCATGGCGAGCCCGAGCCCCGTGCCCTTGCCCTCGTCCTTGGTGGTGAAGAACGGCTCCATGACGCGGGCCAGGATCTCCGGCGGCATGCCGAGGCCGGTATCGGTCACCGAGATCACCACGTAGGCGCCCGGCGGCACGGTCTTGTAGAGGGCGGTGTCCTCGTCCTCGATCAGCAGGTTCTCGGTCCGCACCGTCACCGAGCCGCCTCCCGGCATCGCGTCGCGGGCGTTGATCAGGACGTTGAGCAGGGCGACCTCGGCCTGGGTCGGGTCGATGCGGGTGGTCCAGAGATCCGGCGCGAGGACGGATTTCAGCACGACGTCGTCGCCGAGTGTCCGCCCGGCCATCTCGCCCATGCTCTCGACGAGGCCGTTGAGGTTCAGCAGCCGCCCCTCCAGCCGTTGCTTGCGCGAGAAGGCGAGGAGCTGGTGGGTGAGCTTGGCGGCGCGGTCGGTCGCCGCCCGCACCGCCTCGCCGGCCCGGCGCATCCGCGACACGTCGAGGGTGGGGTGGTCGAGCAGCGCCAGCATCACCTCGTTATGGCCCGACACGACTTGAAGCAGGTTGTTGAAGTCGTGGGCGATGCCGCCGGTGAGCTGGCCGAGGCTCTCCATCTTCTGGGCTTGGTGCAGCGATTCCTCCGCGTCGCGGCGGCGCGACACGTCGAGCTGCGAGCCGAAGAAGTAGACGAGATCGCCCGAGCGGTTGAACACCGGGCTGACGAACAGCGCGTTCCAGAACGAGGAGCCGTCCTTGCGGTAGTTCAGGATCTCGGTGGCGAACTCGCGATGCTCACGGATCGCGTCGCGCACCTCCGAGATGGTGTCGCGGTCGGTGTCGCGGCCCTGGAGAAACCGGCAGTTCGATCCGATCAGCTCGTCGGCCGAATAGCCGGTCATCCGGATGAAGGCGCGGTTGGCGAAGATGATCGGGTTGTCCGGCTGGTGTGGGTCCGTGACGATCATCGGCATACGCGTCGTTTCGACGGCCGCGAAGAAGATGTCGTGATGTTGATCGACGACGCCTGAGGCGCCGCTGCCGGTGACAGGCGTATTCGGCCCGGGTGCCCTGGGCTTCTCGGGTGAAGAGGGCATCGAAACTTTCCAGCGGGGACGACCCACTGGGTCGGATTGCGCGTGTCAATCCGAAGCTACAGCAGCGCGTTCCCGATGAAATGACGGCTTGAACGCTTCGTGAACGACACTAGGTCGCACAGTCATCTCTGAAGTTGTCGGTGGCGGGACCCGGCAGGCCGGGTCCGGCTGCAAGGCGATCAGACGTGGATCGCCCGCTTATCGACCGCAAGCGCGGCTTCCTTGACCGCTTCCGTCAGCGTCGGGTGGGCGTGGCAAGTGCGGGCGATGTCCTCGGCGGAGGCCGCGAACTCCATCGCCACGGCGACCTCGGCGATGAGATTGCCGGCATCCGCGCCGATGATATGGACGCCGAGCACGCGATCCGTCTTCTCATCCGCGAGGATCTTCACGAAGCCGTCGGTGGTGCCGTTGGCCTTGGCGCGGCCGTTGGCGGTGAAGGGGAACTTGCCGGCCTTGTAGGCGATGCCGTCCTTCTTCAGCTCCTCCTCGGTCTTGCCGACCGAGGCGACCTCCGGGAAGGTGTAGACCACGTTCGGGATCACGCCGTAATTCACGTGACCCGACTGCCCGGCCAGGATCTCGGCGACCGCAACGCCCTCGTCCTCCGCCTTGTGGGCGAGCATCGGCCCGGCGATCACGTCGCCGATGGCGTAGATGCCGGTGACGTTGGTGGCGTAGTGGCTGTCGGTCTCGATCCGGCCCTTGTTGTCGGTGGCCACGCCCACCGTCTCCAGCCCGAGCCCCTCAGTGTAGGGCACCCGGCCGATGGCCACGAGCACCACGTCGGCCTCGATCTTCTCCGGCTCGCCACCCTGCGCTGGCTCGACGGTGACGGTCGCGCCGCCCTTCTTGTTGACCTCGACGCCGGTCACCTTGGTCGAGAGCTTGAAGACCATGCCCTGCTTGGCCAGGATCCGCTGGAACTGCTTGCCGACCTCGCCGTCCATGCCCGGCAGCACGCGGTCGAGATACTCGATCACCGTCACCTCGGCGCCGAGCCGGCGCCAGACCGAGCCGAGTTCGAGCCCGATCACGCCCGCGCCGATCACCACGAGGCGCTTGGGCACCGCGCTGAGTTCGAGGGCGCCGGTGGAAGAGACCACCGTCTTCTCGTCGATCTCGACGCCCGGCAGCCGCGTCACGTCGGAGCCGGTGGCGATGACGATGTTCTTGGTCTCCAGCATCTGGTTGCCGCCATCGTCCGAGATCACCTCGACCCGGCCGGCCCCGGCAATGCGACCGCGGCCGTGATAGGTGTCGACCTTGTTCTTCTTGAGCAGAAACTCGACGCCCTTGGTGTTGCCGTCGACGCCGCCCTGCTTGAACGCCTGCATCTTTTTGAGATCGAGCTTCGGCGTGCCCACGTCGATGCCCAACTCCGAAAAGTGCTTGTTGGCCTCCTCGAACGCTTCGGAAGCGTGCAGCAGCGCCTTCGAGGGGATGCAGCCGACATTGAGGCAGGTGCCGCCGTGGGTCGCCCGCTTCTCGACCACCGCGGTCTTCAGCCCGAGCTGGGCCGCGCGGATGGCGCAGACATAGCCGCCGGGGCCGGTGCCGATGACGACGAGATCGTAGCTCATGGTTGGGTCTGTCCTCGTGATGGCGTGTCGGTTGAGCCGGTGCGCTCCCAGGCCTCGATGACGGCGAGGAGTTGCGGCGACCGGGGTGTCTTGAGGGAGCGGGCGTAAGCCGGATAGGTCGTCCGCTCGTCGCCGATCTGCAGGTACGGCGGCATCAGGGTGGGCGCGCCGTGCCGGACGAGGCGTTCGAGCGCCTCCGGCTTGTCGAGGCGGATCGCTTCGAAGGTGAAGGTGCCCTCGACGGCTTCGATCGGCGTCTCGGGTGCGATCCGGCCCGCATCGAGCAGGGCTGCGAAGGCGGCACGATCATCGGACTTCAGCGCCGCGTAGCCCCGCTCGCTGTCGCGGCGCTGCTCCGGCGTGAGCCCGGCCAGGGCCGCGGCGAAGGCGATCTCCCACGTATCGCGCCCGTCGCCGTTCTCGATGATCCCGAAATCCGTGACGAGCCGGAGCGGCTGCCCGGCTGCATCGAGGCCCCAGTACGAGGGGTAGACGCCGTCACCCCAGCCGCTGGAGAAGACCGCGACCCGCGCCGGATCATCCGGCAGCGGCCGATGCATGACCCAGTTTAGGTTCGAATCCTTCAGCTCGCTTGCCAGCACGTCGTCGTAATAGTTGCTGTAGCCGGCCTGCTTCTGCTCCTGCGCATCGCGGCGCGCCATCGCGGCACGCGCGGCCGGGTCCATGAAGCAGCCGAGCCCGCCATCGACGGGATAGCCGAAGACCTCGCCCGCCTTCAGGCTGGCGATGTCCTGGCCCGGCACGAGGGCGAGTTCCCAGCGCGCCGGCGTCCCGTCGGCGAAACGAAGCTCGGCCAGGGCGACCCGGCCTTGCGCCTGATAGAGCGTGACCGGATAGTCACCCGGCTCGACCCGGCGGGTGAAGGCCTCACGCTCGGGCTGCACCAGAGGATCGGCGGCGATCACCGTGCCGTTCGGCAGCGGCAGGAGCCCGAGGGCCATGCGGGTGATGTCCCGCTCCCGCAAAGCGTCGTCGGGCAATCCGGTCACGGACAGGTTGGGCTCGTTCTCCCTGGGATCGTAGGGCGCATCGGCCACCGGTTGATCTCCTTCGCGGCCCGCCCGCTGCCACGGGAAGAGCCGGGCGAGCGAAGCCGCGAGTCCCGCCCCGACCGCCGCCGCGGCGAGACCGAGGACGATGCGCCGGCCTGGGTCGGACAATCGAGGCATGGTCACACGCTCGGCCGCGCCCGGCCCCACGCGCCCGGCCGGGAGCCGGCGCGAGCACGGGGGCGGGTGATGCAGCCGCGTCGGATCAGAGGTCGAGCACGAGGCGGGCCGGATCCTCCAGTGCCTCCTTGACGCGGACGAGGAAGGTCACGGCCTCCTTCCCGTCGACGATGCGGTGATCGTAGGAGAGCGCCAGATACATCATCGGCCGCGCCTCGATCTTGCCGTTCCGCACCACCGGACGCTCCTCGATGCGGTGCATGCCCAAAATGCCGGATTGCGGGGCGTTGAGGATCGGCGTCGACATCAGCGAGCCGTAGATGCCGCCGTTGGTGATGGTGAAGGTGCCGCCCTGCATCTCGTCGATGGAGAGCTTGCCCTCGCGCGCCTTCTTGCCGAAGCCGGCGATCTTCTTCTCGATGCCGGCGATCGACAAGTCGTCGGCGTCGCGCACCACCGGTACGACCAGGCCCTTATCGGTGCCGACGGCGATGCCGATGTGGTAGTAGTTCTTGTAGACGAGGTCCTGCCCGTCGATCTCGGCATTGACCGCCGGCACGTCCTTGAGCGCGCCGATCACCGCCTTGGTGAAGAAGCCCATGAAGCCGAGCTTCGTCCCGTGCTTCTTCTCGAAGATGTCCTTGTACTGCGAGCGGAGCGCCATCACCGCGCCCATGTCCACGTCGTTGAACGTGGTCAGCATCGCCGCCGTGTCCTGGGCGCTCTTGAGGCGCTTCGCGATGGTCTGGCGGAGCTTCGTCATCCGCACGCGCTCCTCGCGCGCGGCGTCATTCGGTGCGGAGGGCGCCCGCGGCGGGGCCTTGGTCTCGCTCCTGGACTCCTGAGCCGGAGCCTTCGGGACGCCCTTGTCGATGGCGGCGAGCATGTCGCCCTTGGTCACGCGGCCGTCCTTGCCGCTGCCGTTGAGGCTGGCCGGATCGATGCCGGATTCGCGGGCGAGCTTGGCCACCGCCGGACCGCTCTCGTCGGCGCCGCGGCCCCCGGCCGGCGGGGCGTCGCCGTGGCTGCCGTAGGATGCGGAGGATTCCTGGGCAGGCGCCTCCTTGGCCGCCTTGCCCTCGCCCTTCTCCTCGCGGCTCTGCGTCTTGGTCTCGGCGGGCTCGGCGCTCTTCGGGGCCGGCTTGCTCGCGCCCTTGTCGGCACCCTTGTCGGCACCTTTGCCACCCTCGACGATCGAGCCGAGCACCGCACCGGGCTCCACCGTCTCGCCGTCCTTGACCAGGATCTCGCCGAGCTGGCCCGCGGCCGGCGCGTTCACCTCGAGCGTGACCTTGTCGGTCTCGAGCTCAACCAGGGGCTCGTCGGCGGCCACCGTGTCGCCGGGCTTCTTGAACCAGCGGCCGATCGTGGCCTCACTGACGGATTCGCCGAGCGTGGGGACGAGGATATCGGTCGCCATGGTCTGTGTTCACCGGAGTTTCGGGGCGCGCCTTCGGGCAGCGCGGCCCCGGTTGGTGGATCGAGCGAGAGGGGGGCAGGCGGATCAGACCGCCAGCGCCTCGTTGAGGAAGGCCTGGAGCTGGGCGAGGTGCTTCGACATCAGGCCGACCGCGGTCGAGGCCGAGGCCGGACGGCCGACGTAGCGGGGACGCTTCGAGGCGGAGCCGGCTTGGCCCAGCACCCAGTCGAGATAGGGCTCGACGAAGGTCCACGAGCCCATGTTCTTGGGCTCTTCCTGGCACCACACCACCTCCGCGTTGCGGAAGCGGCTCATCTCGTTGGCCAGTGCCTTAAGCGGGAAGGGATAGAGCTGCTCGACGCGCATCAGGTAGACGTCGTTGACGCCGCGCTTCTCCCGCTCCTCGTAGAGGTCGTAATAGACCTTGCCGGAGCACAGCACGACCCGGCGGATCTTGTCGTCGCGGGTGAGCTTGATGCCGCTTTCGTCGTGTTCGGCGTCGTCCCACAGGATGCGGTGGAAGGTCGAGCCCTCCGCGATCTCCTCGATCTTCGAGACCGCCCGCTTGTGGCGCAGGAGCGATTTCGGCGTCATCAGGATCAGCGGCTTGCGGAAGTCGCGCTTCAACTGACGGCGCAGGATGTGGAAGTAGTTCGAGGGCGTCGAGCAGTTGGCGACCTGCATGTTGTCCTCGGCGCACATCTGGAGATAGCGCTCCAGACGGGCGGAGGAGTGCTCCGGCCCCTGGCCCTCGTAGCCGTGGGGCAGCAGCATCACGAGGCCGGACATGCGCAGCCACTTGCGCTCGCCCGATGAGATGAACTGGTCGATGATGACCTGTGCGCCGTTGGCGAAGTCGCCGAACTGCGCCTCCCACAGCACCAGGGAGTTCGGCTCGGCCAGGGAATAGCCGTACTCGAAGCCGAGCACCGCCTCCTCGGAGAGCATCGAGTTGATGACCTCCAGGCTCGCCTGCCCCTCGCGCACGGAATTGAGCGGCGTGTAGCGCTGCTCGTTCTCCTGATCGATGACCACGGCGTGACGCTGCGAGAAGGTGCCGCGCTCGACGTCCTGGCCCGAGAGCCGGACGCGGTGGCCCTCGATCAGCAGCGAGCCGAAGGCGAGCGCTTCCGCCGTCGCCCAATCGATACCGATTCCGGTCTCGACCGCCTTGGCGCGGTTGTCGAAGAAGCGCTGGATCGTGCGGTGCAGGTGGAAGCCCGGCGGCGGGGTGGTGATCCGGGTGGCGATGTCGCGCAGGGTCTCGACCGGCACGCCGGTGCGGCCGCGGCGCGGATCGTCCACATCCTCGCGCACCGCCTTGAAGCCGGACCAGCGCCCGTCGAGCCAGTCGGCCTTGTTCGGCTTGTAGCCGCCGGCGATGTCGAGCTCGCTCTCCAGCATGGAGCGGAACTCGGCCTTGCGCGCGTCGAGCTGCTCCTGGGTGACGTCGCCCTGCTCCACGAGCTTCTTGCCGTAGGTCTCCAGCGCGGTCGGATGCTTGCGGATCCGCTGGTACATCTTCGGCTGGGTGAAGGCCGGCTCGTCCCCCTCGTTGTGGCCGAAGCGGCGGTAGCACAGCATGTCGATCACGACCGGCTTGCCGAACTTCTGTCTGTATTCGGTCGCGACCTTCGCGGCGAAGGTCACGGCCTCCGGGTCATCGCCGTTGCAGTGGAAGATCGGGGCTTCCACCATCTTCGCCACGTCGGACGGGTAGGGCGAGGAGCGCGAGAAGCGCGGGTCGGTGGTGAAGCCGATCTGGTTGTTGATGATGAAGTGGATCGAGCCACCGGTGCGGTGCCCTTTGAGGCCCGACAGGCCGAAGCACTCCGCCACCACGCCCTGGCCGGCAAAGGCCGCGTCGCCGTGAATCAGGAGCGGCAGCACCTTGCGGCGCTCGACATTCGGCTTGGCCTTCTGGTCCTGCTTGGCCCGCACTTTTCCGAGCACCACCGGATCGACGATTTCGAGGTGGGACGGGTTGGCGGTGAGCGAGAGGTGGACAGTATTGTCGTCGAAGGCGCGGTCGGAGGAGGCGCCGAGATGGTACTTCACGTCGCCCGAGCCCTCGACCTCGGCGGGTGAGGCCGAGCCGCCCTTGAACTCGTGGAACACCGCGCGGAAGGGCTTGGCCATCACGTTGGTGAGCACGTTCAGCCGGCCGCGATGGGCCATGCCAAGCACGATCTCCTCGACGCCCAGTGCGCCGCCGCGCTTGATGATCTGCTCGAGCGCCGGGACCATCGACTCACCGCCGTCGAGGCCGAAGCGCTTGGTGCCGGTGTACTTGAGATCGAGGAACTTCTCGAAGCCTTCCGCCTCGATCAGCTTGTTCAGGATCGCGCGGCGCCCTTCCGGCGTGAACGAGATCTCTTTGTCCTTGCCCTCGATGCGCTCCTGGAGCCACGCCTTCTCCTCGGGATCGGAGATGTGCATGAACTCGACGCCGAGCGTCTGGCAGTAGGTCCGCTCCAGGATGCCGACGATCTCGCGGATCGTCGAGAATTCCATGCCGAGCACGTTGTCGAGGAAGATCTTGCGGTCCCAGTCGCTCTCCTGGAACCCGTAATGCTGCGGGTGCAGCTCCTCGTGGTCGCCGCGCGGGGCGAGCCCGATCGGGTCGAGCTTGGCGTGAAGGTGGCCGCGCATGCGGTAGGCGCGGATCAGCATGATCGCGCGCACGGAATCCTTGGTGGCCTGCTCGACCGAGACACCGGTGGCGGCAACGATCGCCGCGCCCTTGGCCGAGTCGCCGGGCTTACCCGGCTGCGCCTTGGTCTGGATCTTCTCGCCGAGTGCCCTTTCCAGCGCGCCCCAGTTGCCGTCGAGCGCGGAGACGATCTCGCCGTTGAGCGGAACCGGCCAGTTGGGCTTGGCCCAGGAGGCGCCCTCGGCGTTCTTCTTCACCAGGGCGTCGTCCTCGCCCAGTTCCTTGAAGAACTGCTGCCACTCGGGATCGACCGAGTTCGGATCGCGGGCATAGGCTGCCTGCAATTCCTCGATCCAGGCGGCGTTGGCGCCGTAGAGGAAGGAGGTTTGGAGAAGCGCTTCGTTCGCGTCCTGGCGTGCCATCGCTGCCTGTCCTACCGCTCGGGCGGCGCTATTCCAGCGGGCCGCCGCGTCGTGTCCGATCCGGCGGCCGGGCTGAGCGGGGAGCTACCCCCCCGCGTCGCGCCTCCGGATCCGGCTGGGGCGCGGACGCGCCCCGGCTTGTTCTTCCACATGGGTCGCCCGAGCTTGCGTGCGGTGCAACACAGCCGCGCAGGTCCCGGTTACAGACCCCATCAACCCTTCAGCACTTCCACGAGGGTCGAGCCGAGACGGGCCGGCGAGGGCGAGACGCGGATGCCCGCGGCCTCCATCGCCGCGATCTTGTCCTCGGCGCCGCCCTTGCCGCCCGAGATGATGGCTCCGGCATGGCCCATGCGGCGGCCGGGCGGGGCGGTGCGGCCGGCGATGAAGCCGACCATCGGCTTCTTGCGGCCGCGCTTGGCCTCGTCGGCCAGGAACTGCGCCGCCTCCTCCTCGGCCGAGCCGCCGATCTCGCCGATCATCACGATCGACTCGGTCTTGGGATCGGCCAGGAACAGCTCCAGCATGTCGATGAACTCGGTGCCCTTGACCGGGTCGCCGCCGATGCCGACCGCCGTGGTCTGGCCGAGCCCGGCATTCGAGGTCTGGAACACCGCCTCGTAGGTCAGCGTGCCGGAGCGCGAGACGATGCCGACCGAGCCCGGCTTGAAGATGTTGGCCGGCATGATGCCGATCTTCGATTGGCCGGCGGTGACGACGCCGGGGCAGTTCGGCCCGATCAGGCGCGACTTCGAGCCTTCGAGCGCGCGCTTGACCCGCACCATGTCGAGCACCGGAATGCCCTCGGTGATGCAGACGATCAGCGGGATCTCCGCCTGGATCGCCTCGCAGATCGCATCCGCGGCGCCCGGCGGCGGCACGTAGACGACGGAGGCGGTGGCGCCGGTGGCCTCGCGCGCCTCGGCTACGGTGTCGAACACCGGCAGGCCGAGATGGGTCGAGCCGCCCTTACCCGGCGAGGTGCCGCCGACCATCTTGGTGCCGTAGGCGATGGCCTGCTCGGAGTGGAAGGTGCCGTTCTTGCCGGTGAAGCCCTGGCAGATGACCTTGGTGTTGGCGTCGATCAGGATGGACATCGGTCAACTCAGCCCTTCTTCACCGCGGCGACGATCTTCTGCGCGGCGTCGTCCAGATCGTCCGCCGGGATCACGTTGAGGCCGGAGTTCCGGATGATCTCCTTGCCCTCTTCGACATTGGTGCCCTCGAGCCGCACGACGAGCGGCACTTCGAGGCCGACCGCCTTCACCGCCGCGATCACGCCGCGGGCGATGACGTCGCACTTCATGATCCCGCCGAAGATGTTGACGAGGATGCCCTTCACCTGCGGATCGGCGGTGATGATCTTGAAGGCCGCCGTGACCTTCTCCTCGGAGGCGCCGCCGCCGACGTCGAGAAAGTTCGCCGGCTCCTCGCCGTAGAGCTTGATGATGTCGAGCGTCGCCATCGCCAGGCCCGCGCCGTTGACCATGCAGCCGATGGTGCCGTCGAGCGCGATGTAGGCAAGGTCGTATTTCGAGGCCTCGATCTCCTTGGCGTCCTCTTCCGTTTCGTCGCGCAGCGCGACGATGTCCGGGTGGCGGTAGAGGGCGTTCGAGTCGAAGGAGATCTTGGCGTCGAGGCACTTGAGATGACCGTCGCCGGTGAGCACCAGCGGGTTGATCTCCAGCATGCTCATGTCCTTGGCCGTGAAGGCCGCGTAGAGCTTCTCCGTCAGCGCGCCCGCTTCCTTGGCCTGGGCGCCCGAGAGGCCGAGCGCCTTGGCGACGGCACGGCCGTGATGGGGCATGATGCCGGTGGCCGGATCGACCGAGAAGGTGACGATCTTCTCAGGGGTGTCGTGGGCGACCTGCTCGATGTCCATCCCGCCTTCGGTCGAAACGACGAAGGCGACGCGGCCGGTCTCGCGATCGACCAGCATCGACAGGTAGAACTCGGCGGCGATCGAGGCGCCTTCCTCGATGTAGAGGCGGTTGACCTGCTTGCCGGCCTCGCCGGTCTGCACCGTCACCAGCGTCGCCCCGAGCATCTCGCCCGCGAACTGCACCACCTCGTCCTTGGACTTGGTGACGCGCACGCCGCCCTTGGCGCCCGCGGGCGCGCCCTTGAAGGTGCCCTTGCCGCGCCCGCCCGCGTGGATCTGCGATTTCACCACCCAGACCGGGCCGCCGAGCGCGTCGGCCGCGGCGGCCGCCTCTTCCGGCTTGAAGATCGGCACGCCGCGGGAGACCGGCAGGCCGAACTCCTTCAGGACGGCTTTGGCCTGGTATTCGTGGATGTTCATCGAGACCTCGTCGAGCGGATAGAGCCTAGCCAATAGCGTAGAGTGGCAGTGGAGCGAAGGGCGTCGAAGCCGCCCGTTCGCCGTTCACCGCCCGCTCTTCGCGGCTTTTCACACGAGCTTCTCGTTGATGCCCTGGCAGGCCGCGATCAGGCCCTTCACGGAGTTGACCGACTTCTCGAACATCGCCTTCTCGGCCTCGTCGAAGGTCACTTCGAGGACGCGCTCGACGCCGTTCTCGCCGATCACCACCGGCACGCCGACATAGAGGCCGTCGATGCCGTACTGGCCCTCGAGATAGGCGGCGCAGGGCAGAACCCGCTTCTTGTCGCGCAGGTAGCTCTCGGCCATGGCGATGGCGGAGGCCGCCGGCGCGTAGAAGGCCGAGCCGGTCTTCAAGAGGTTGACGATCTCGCCGCCACCCTTGCGGGTGCGCTCGACCATGGCGTCGAGCTTCTCCTGGGTGGTCCAGCCGAGCTTGACCAGATCGGTCAGCGGCACGCCGGCCACCGTCGAGTAGCGGGTCAGCGGCACCATATCGTCGCCGTGGCCGCCGAGCACGAAGGCGGTGACGTCCTCGACCGAGACGCCGAACTCTTCCGCGAGGAAGTGGCGGAAGCGGGCGGAATCGAGCACGCCGGCCATGCCGACGACCTTGTTGGTCGGGAGCCCCGAGAACTTCTGCAGCGCCCACACCATCGCGTCGAGCGGGTTGGTGATGCAGATCACGAAGGCGTCGGGGGCGTGCTCCTTGATGCCGGCACCGACCGCTTCCATCACCTTCAGGTTGATGCCGATCAGGTCGTCGCGGCTCATGCCGGGCTTGCGCGGCACACCCGCCGTCACGATCACGACGTCGGCGCCGGCAATGGCCGAATAGTCGCTGGCGCCGGAATACTTGGCATCGAAGCCGTCGACCGGGGCGGATTCGGCGATGTCGAGCGCCTTGCCCTGCGGCACGCCGTCGACGATGTCGAACAGCACCACGTCACCGAGTTCCTTGAGGCCGGCGAGGTGGGCGAGCGTGCCACCGATCTGCCCGGCTCCGATGAGCGCGATCTTGCTGCGTGCCATGAGTGATCTAGCCTCCGGTCGGAATTCGCGACGGTTCGAAAAAAACGTGTCAGCGATGTCGCGGATGGTGCGCTGCGGCCGAACCTTCGCCGATCCATTCTGATGCGGGCGGTGTTTGGCGGAAAAGCCACAGGCCTTCAACCCGACGAAGGTCCGGGTCAGCGTGGCTGGATCGCGGCCGAAGACGCCTCCGCAGCAATGAGGCTTTTAGAAAAACTTTGAAATTCAGATGCTTGGCCTCCTTGATGGCGGCAAAGAACAGCCGGCAAGGGGTTGGTGACAGTATTTTCAGTCTGTCATTCCACGCTAATTCTGTCGCGCCGCGATGCAGCGGCAGCCTCATATTTCGTATTCAGAAAGTTCCTGTCCGCAGGGCCCGCTGAATCGATTGGATCACGGCCCCGAGACGGGCATCCAGCAGGTCGCGGGGCACGTCCGCATCGTGCTGGATCGCCACCGGATGGGTGAAGCGGTAGCTCGCGTCGAAGATGACCGCGATGGCCCGCTCGCGATCACGGGCGGCGAAGACGCCGGTGCCGATACCTTCCTCCACGACGCGCTCGACGAGGGCGCGCAGACGCACGCGGTGGCGGCGGGCAATCGGACGGGAGGCGACGGTGGCATCGAGATGCACGGCGAACAGGTTGGGCTCGCGGGTCAGCATCTCGCTCTGAGCGTTGGCGAGTGCGCTGATGAAGCGCTCGATCTTGTCGTCGGCGGGATCGGGCGCGTCGGCGATGCCGGCGAGTTCGGTTTCGAGGTCGCGCAACCAGCGCCCGGCGACAGCGTCGAGCAGGGCGTCCTTCGACGGGAAGTAGCGGTAGACATTGGCATGGGTCATGCCTGCCTCTGCGGCGACCGCCACCACCGTCACCCGTTTCGGCCCGAGCCGGGTCAGGTGTTCCGTGGCGATGGCCAGCAGCCGCGCATCCGTCGAGACTGGTGTAGGTCTGGCGCGGGCTGCGGGGCCGCTCAGGCGGGAGGGGCGGGAGGAGCCGGCGCGCGGATCAGAGTTCGGATCATTCGCCTCCCCCTCGCTGTCGGTCAGGGTGACGGGAAGGGAGAGAGATCCGTATGGCAACATGACTTTCCTGGCACTGAGACAACAAGCGTGGGGGCACTCGACGAGGCAAGCCTAGTCGAGAGCGGTGCCGTCCCACGCGCTCGCGTACGAGCCTTCCCGTCCACGCGACACTTTGCAACCCCTAACAGTCATGGTTTTTGTACTGATCCCGTTTGGACGGCAGGCGGGAAGAGACTGAAGGGGTTTCGACTCGGCGCCGACGGCGGTACCCGACGCTTCGCCGTATCCGCAAAACCGTCTATGACCGCCCGATGACCGCTCCCCTGCCGCCGGCGCCGCCGCTTGGCGAACCGATCGAAGCACGCCTGCGCCGTGGCCTCGGGGCCCGGTCGATCGTGCTCGTCGGTCTGATGGGGGCGGGCAAGAGCACCGTCGGCCGCCGCCTCGCCAGCCGCCTCGGCCTGATGTTCAAGGACGCCGACCACGAGATCGAAGCGGCGGCCAAGCTCACCATCGCCGACATCTTCGCCATCTACGGCGAGGCGAGCTTTCGCGAGGGGGAGGAGCGTGTGATCGCGCGCCTGCTGCGCGAGGGGCCGATGGTGCTGGCCACCGGCGGCGGCGCGTTCATGCGCGAGGCGACGCGGGCGCGAATCGCCGAGGGCGGCATCTCGGTCTGGCTCAAGGCGGATCTCGAGGTGCTGATGCGCCGCGTGCGCAAGCGCAACACCCGCCCTCTTCTCCAGACGGAGGATCCGGAAGCGACCATGCGTGCGCTGATGGAAGTGCGCCATCCCGTCTATGCCCAGGCCGATGTCACGGTCTTGTCTCGCGAAGTGTCCCATGACCGCGTGGTGGAAGACGTGATGGAAGCCCTCGACCTTCACATCAACCCATCCCGCGTGTCCCAATCGCAACATTTGACATATTCCATGAAGCAACCGTCAACGCGCGTGAACGTTCCTCTCTCGGGCGGGCGTGAATACGATATCCGCATCGGCCGCGGCCTGATCGATGCGGTGGGCGCGGAGGCGCGCGATCTCGGTGCGAGGGCCGCCGGCATCGTCACGGACGAAACGGTCGCCGGGCTCTACGGTGAGCGCGTGCGGTCGAGCCTTGAGGCCGCCGGCCTGCGCTGCGGGATCATCGCCGTGCCGCCGGGCGAAGCGTCCAAGAGTTACGCGGAATTCGCCCGCGTCAGCGACGGTTTGCTGGCTCATAAGATCGAGCGCGGCGACCTCGTGGTGGCGCTCGGTGGGGGGGTGGTCGGGGATCTCGCGGGCTTCGCGGCGGCCTCGCTGCGGCGCGGGGTCCGCTTCCTCCAAGTTCCGACGACCTTGCTCGCGCAGGTTGATTCGTCCGTCGGCGGAAAGACCGGGATCAACTCGCCGCTGGGAAAGAACCTGATCGGCGCCTTCCATCAGCCTCGGCTCGTTCTGGCCGATACCGCCACCCTCGACACCCTCTCCGAGCGCGAGATGCGGGCAGGCTACGCCGAGGTCGCCAAGTACGGCCTGATCGGCGACGCCGACTTCTTCGAATGGTGCGAGGCGAACTGGGCCGGCATCTTCTCCGGCGGGTCCGAGCGTGACGAGGCGGTGGCCGCCTGCTGCCGCGCCAAGGCCGGCGTGGTCACACGCGACGAGCGGGAGGACGGCGAGCGCGCTCTGCTCAATCTCGGCCACACCTTCGGCCACGCCCTGGAGCGGCTGACCGGCTACGACGCCACCCGCCTCGTCCACGGCGAGGGCGTCGCGATCGGGCTGGCGCTCGCCTTCCGCTTCTCGGCCCGGCTCGGCCTGTGCCCCGGCCAGGATGCGGGGCGCGTGGCCAACCATCTCGCGCTCGCCGGCCTGCCGACCCGCCTGAGCCAAGTGCCGGGCGGGGCCGGTGATCCCGACACGCTCCTCGACGCCATGGCCCAGGACAAGAAGGTCCGCGACGGTCAGCTCACCTTCATCCTCGCCCGCGGTATCGGCCAGAGCTTCATCGCGCCGGGGATCGAGGCGGGCGAAGTGCGGGCGTTCCTGGAGGAGGAATTGCGGGGCTGAGGCGTTAGACCCGCGCTTTCCCGGCCTCTGCCCGAAATCCAGCGCAGTCGCGTTCCCGCCCGAATGCGCCTATATGAGAGCCGTTCCAGCTTCCTAAGGTCTTGAGCCATGGCGACGGCGTCGTTCGACTCCGCCCCGGGCGCATCGCGCGCCCTCCCCGCAATCGAGAAGGCCCCCGAGGTCACCGCCCTCTCGACCCTGCCCGGCCGTAAGGCCTCCCTCGTCGGTCTCACCCGTGAGGGATTGAAGCAGGCGCTCATCGGCATCGGCGTGCCCGAGCGCGAGACGCGGATGCGGGTGAGCCAGGTCTGGCACTGGATCTACGTGCGCGGCGCGCGCGAGTTCTCCGAGATGACCAATGTCGGCAAGGGGCTGAAGGCGCAGCTTGCGGACCATTTCACCCTGGAGCGGCCGGAGGTCGTCACCGAGCAGGTCTCGCGCGATGGCACCCGCAAGTGGCTGCTGCGCATGGCGCCCACCGGCGCGCACGACCACAACCGCGGCGCCGAGATCGAGTGTGTCTACATTCCCGGCGACGACCGCGGCACGCTCTGCGTCTCGTCCCAGGTCGGCTGCACGCTGACCTGCTCGTTCTGCCACACCGGCACGCAGCGCCTCGTGCGCAACCTCTCCACCGCCGAGATCGTCTCGCAGCTCGTCGTCGCCCGCGACGCCCTCGGCGACTTCACCGGCCAGATGCCGGGCAAGGATGGCGGCGAGGCCGGGCGGCTCGTCACCAACATCGTGTTCATGGGCATGGGCGAGCCGCTCTACAATCTCGACGCGGTGATCGACGCCATCGCGGTGATGTCGGACCAGGAGGGCCTCGCCCTCTCGCGCCGCCGCATCACGGTCTCGACCTCCGGGGTGGTGCCGCAGATCGAGCGGCTGGGGCTTGAGGCCAACGCCATGCTGGCGATCTCGCTGCACGCCGTGCGCGACGACCTGCGCGACGAGCTGGTGCCGCTCAACCGCAAGTACCCGATCGCCCAGCTGCTCGACGCCTGCCGGACCTATCCGGGCCTCAGCAACGCCCGGCGCATCACCTTCGAGTACGTGATGCTGAAGGGCGTCAACGATTCGGACGCCGACGCCCGCGCCCTGGTGCGCCTGCTCAAGGGCATCCCGGCCAAGATCAACCTGATCCCGTTCAACCCCTGGCCCGGCTCGAAATACGAGTGCTCGGACTGGGAGCGGATCGAGCGCTTCTCCGAGATCGTCTTCACAGCCGGCTACGCCTCTCCGGTGCGCACCCCGCGCGGGCGTGACATCCTCGCGGCCTGCGGCCAGCTCAAGAGCGAGACCGAGAAGCTGCGGGCACGGGCCCGGATGATGCTCGAAGAGGGCATGGGCGCCGAGGCCGTCTACGCCGATCAGGTCGACTGATTTTTCGTGCTCCCTCCCCGCTCGCGCGGGGAGGGGCTGCGACCGCTCAGGCCGCGATCGGTGCGGCGACCGGCTCGGCGGCGCGCACGTCGGCATCGACGTGGCTCTCGAAGCGGGTGAAGTTCTCGCGGAACATCGTGACGAGGCGGGTGGCGGTCTCGGCGAAGGCCGCCTTGTTGGTCCAGGTCTCGACCGGCGAGAGCACCTGCGTCTCGACGCCGGGCACTTCGGCGGGCACCGAGAAGCCGAAATACGGATCGCGTCGGAACTCGGTCTGCGCCAGCGAGCCGTCGAGCGCCGCCGAGAGCAGCCGGCGGGTGACGCGGATCGGCATGCGCCGCCCGGTGCCGACGCCACCCCCGGTCCAGCCGGTGTTGACGAGCCAGCAATCCACGCCGTGCTCGGCCATCAACTGCCGCAGCAGGTTGCCGTAGACGCTCGGGTGGCGCGGCATGAACGGTGCGCCGAAGCAGGTCGAGAAGGTCGCCTCCGGCGCCGTCAGCCCGCGCTCGGTGCCCGCCACCTTGGCGGTGTAGCCCGAGAGGAAGTGGTACATCGCCTCGGCGCCCGTGAGCTTGGCGATCGGCGGCATCACGCCGAAGGCGTCGCAGGTCAGCATCACGATGTTCTTCGGATGGCCCGCCCGGCCGGTGGCGCTGGCATTGGCGATGAAGTCGAGCGGGTAGGCGCAGCGGGTGTTCTCGGTGAGCGAGGCGTCGTCGAAATCCGGCACGCGGGTGAGCGGATCGATGACGACGTTCTCCATCACCGTGCCGAAGCGCTCGGTGGTGGCATAGATCTCCGGCTCGGCGTTGCGCGAGAGCCGGATGGTCTTGGCGTAGCAGCCGCCCTCGAAGTTGAAGATGCCGTCCCGGCTCCAGCCGTGCTCGTCGTCGCCGATCAGTTGGCGCGAGGAATCGTTCGACAACGTGGTCTTGCCGGTGCCGGACAGGCCGAAGAACAGGGCCGAGTCGCCGGTCTCGTCGAGGCTGGCATTGGCCGAGCAGTGCATCGGCATCACGCCCGCGCCGGGGAGCACGTAGTTGAGGTAGGTGAAGACCGACTTCTTCATCTCGCCTGCATAGGCCGAGCCGCCGATCAGCACGATCTTCTGGCTGAAATCGATGGCGATCACGGTCTTGGAGCGGCAGCCGTGCCGGGCCGGGTCGGCTTGGAAGCTCGGCAGGTCGATGATCGTCAGCTCCGGCACGTACTGGCTGAGTTCGTCGCGCTCGGGGCGGATCAGCAGGTTGCGGATGAACAGGGAGTGCCACGCGAGTTCGGTGTAGACCCGCGCCCGCACCCGGTGGGCCGGGTCGGCACCGCCGTAGAGATCCTGGGCGAACAGCTCCTTGCCGCGGGCGTGCGCGCGGAAATCGTCGAGCAGCGTGGCGAATTGCTCGGGCGTAATCGAGCCGTTGTTGTCCCACCAGATCTCGTTCTCGGTGCTGGCATCGCGCACCACGTACTTGTCCTTGGGCGAGCGGCCGGTGTGGCTGCCGGTGGTGGCGACCAGCGCGCCGCCGCGGGCGAGCTGCCCCTCGCCGCGCCGCAAGGCTTCCTCATTGAGGCGGGGCGCTTCGAGGTTCCAATGCACGGCGGCGAGATCGGTCAGGCCGATGGCCTCCGGACCGTGGGCCGCGTTGAATTCACCGATGGTCTTCACGGGGTTTCTCTCCCTCACGGCCCCTGATCGCGCCGTCGCGCCGGTCTCGCCGACTGTTTCGCGTCTTCTGGCGAGGCGTCCGTGCGGTCGGTCAGGGCCGCCGCACGCAGGTTCTCCGCCCCGTCTGCTCAATGGATCGGTCTCCGGCGTGACCGTCAACTATTCCTTGGTATGGGCTCAAATAAAATTTACTCGCCGGCTTCTCAGGGGATGGTCGCGCCGTCGGCATCGGGAACGGGCAAAATCGCGGCAGAAGGCCTATGTGAGAGAGGGCGCCCGCCGTCCCTTCCCAGCCACAGCCGTATCGCCCGCATGCCCCAAGCCGTCGCCGGCCCCGAGATCGAGCGTCTGATCCAGCTTCTCGGGCGCATGCCAGGGCTGGGGCCCCGCTCCGCCCGCCGGGCCGCGCTCCAACTGATCAAGAAGCGCGAGACCCTGCTGGCGCCGCTCGCCGACGCGATGCGGATCGCGGCCGATCGCATCGTCGTGTGCCGTTCCTGCGGCAACGTCGATACCAGCGATCCCTGCACGATCTGCCGGGACGAAACGCGTGATCCCACCACCCTCGTGGTGGTGGAGGACGTGTCCGATCTCTGGGCGCTGGAGCGCTCCGGCGCGGTCAAGGCGCGCTATCACGTGCTCGGCGGCGTGCTCTCGGCGCTCGATGGCGTGCGGCCCGAGCATCTCACCATCGGCCGCCTCGTGGAGCGGGCGAGCGAACCGGGGGTGAAGGAGATCATCCTGGCGCTGAACGCCACGGTCGATGGCCAGACCACGGCCCACTACGTCACCGAATCGCTCAAGCCGCTCGGGCTGACGATCACCCGCCTTGCCCACGGCGTGCCGGTGGGCGGCGAGCTCGATTACCTCGACGAGGGCACGCTCACGGCGGCGATCCGCAGCCGCACGGCGTTCTGAGGGCGGTCGTTCCGTGCGGAGCGAGAACGAGGCCGCGCGGGACTAATCACCACGCTCAAGCCGCACGGCACGGCGAGAGGTCCGGACCAGGGTTCGAGGCCGCCTGCTCGGCGCTTCCGTTCGGAGCGATCCCGTAACGGCTTCTTAAATCGCACCATGACAAATCTGGTCGCGGACCGGCGCGGCTGTGCCGAAAGACAGTATTTTCCGCACGGATCGTCCCGGCTCGACCATGATGGATCTTCAAGCAGATCAGGGTCCTGGCCGTGGGACGAAGTTCCAAGGTCCGAGAAATCAAGATCCGAAAAATCAAGTTCCGAGACATCAAGCGCTGGGATCTGAAGTCCCGCGATTCCACGAGCGGCTGGCCACGCCCTTCGTAGTGCGGATGCTCCTCCTGAGCCTCGTGGCTGTCATGCTCAGCAAGGCGCTGCGCTACGCCGGGCTTCTTCCCGCTCAGGAACTCACGGATTTCGACGCCTTCTACGTCGCCGGCCGGATGGTGTGGCAGGGCGACATCGCCCAGGCCTACCATCTCCCGTCTCTGTTGGAGGCGCAGCAGGCTCTCACCGGCGAGCAGGCCTTCCTGCCCTGGACCTACCCCCCGCCCTTCAACCTCGTGGTGGCGGCGCTCGCACCCCTGCCGATCAGTCTCGCCTATCTCGTGTTCGCCGGCTCGACGCTCGCGGCCTACCTTCTCGTCCTGCGCCGGATCGCCGGGCCACACTTCGCGACCGTCGTCGTCGCGCTGGCGCCGGCCCTCTTCATCGCGGTGGCCGGCGGCCAGAACGGCTTTCTCACCGGTACGCTGATCGGGCTGACGGCCCTCGGTCTCCTCGGCGGACGGGCGCTGGCCGGGTTGCCGCTCGGCCTGATGGTGATCAAGCCGCATCTCGCCGTCGGGCTCGCGGTCTGCGCCCTCGTTCTGCGCCGCTGGCGATGCCTCGGGTTCGCTGCCGTGACGGCCGCGCTCGCGCTCGCGCTCTCCACCTTCGTGCTCGGCCCGGCGATCTGGCCAGCCTTCCTCGGTGGCGTGGAGGAGGCCAAGGCGTTCCTGGCCGCGGGCGCCTACCCGCTTTTTCGGATGATCTCGGTCTACGCGTGGCTGCGCAGCCTCGATCTGCCGGCCGCCCTCGCGCTGGCGGCCCAGATGGCGACCGCCGCTTCGGTCCTCGGCCTGATCCCGCTTGCCCTTTGGAAAGGGATGCCGCGACGGCAGGTCGTCGGCCTTGCCGCACTGGTGAGCCTGTTCGTCAGCCCCTACGCCTACGACTACGACCTGCCGCTCTACGGCATCGCCCTCGCCCTTCTGCTGCCCGACCTCCTCCGGCAGGCGCGCCGAGGGGAGGAGCTTGCCCTGTTCGGGCTCGGCTGGATCGTGGGTGGCTACGGCATCATGGCGACCCCGCTGCACGGGGCCCTGAGCGGAACGGCCCTGGTGTTGCCCGTCGGGATCTCGCTCTCGGCCCCGCCCTTCCTCCTCCTTCTCGCATTGGTCTGGCGCATCCTCCGCCGGACGCAGGCGGTGCCGGGTTCGACGCAGGTCAAGGCCGCGACGGTCCGCATGGCTCACGCCTGAGCGCCGTTATGCCCGCAAACCTTGCCCTCGCCGATGGCGGCCCGGAGGCGCGGAGCCTGCGGACGATCTCTGGCTGGGGCCGGTATCCCCGCGCGGCCAGCGAGATCCTGGTGGCGGATGCGCCCGAAACCCTGCCCACGCTCCTGCGCGGCCGGCGGGGCGTAATCGCCCGCGGCGCCGGGCGCGCCTACGGCGATGCCGCCGTCGGCCAGCGCATCACGTGCCTGACCGGCGCCCTCGACCGGATCCGCGGCTTCGACCCCGCCACGGGGCGGCTGCGGGCCGAGGCCGGCGTGATGCTGGCCGACATCGTTCGCACTTTCCTGCCGCGGGGCTTCTTCCCGCCGGTCGTGCCCGGCACGCAGTTCGTGACGCTGGGCGGGATGATCGCCTCCGACGTCCACGGCAAGAACCACCACCGCGAGGGCGGCTTCGGCGCCCATGTCGAGGCCCTGACGCTGCTGACGCCCGACGGCGTCCCGCGCGTCTGCTCGCGCGACCAGAACCCCGATCTCTTCGCCATGACGCTCGGCGGGATGGGGCTGACCGGCACGATCCTCGATGCCACCTTCCGGCTGCGGCCGGTCGAGAGCGGCTGGATCTGCCAGCAGACCCGCGTCGCCGCCGACCTTCCGGCGATGCTGCGGGCGCTGGATGAGGATGACGCGGCGACCTATTCCGTCGCCTGGATCGACTGCCTCGCCCGCGGGGCCGCTCTCGGGCGCGGCCTCGTCTATCGCGGCGAGCATGCCGGGCGCGAAGCCTGCCTCGCCGCCGGGTGCGACCCATTCCCCATCCCGACCCGTAGCCGGCTCACGGTGCCGCCTGGACTGCCGGGCTGGACCCTGAATCGCGCCTCCGTCACGGCCTTCAACGCGCTCTACTTTCGCCGAGGGAGGGCGGCGCCTGCCTCGGGTCTCGTGCCGTGGCAGAGCTATTTCTTCCCCCTCGACGGGCTGGCGTCCTGGAACCGCCTCTACGGCGCCCGCGGCTTCGTGCAGCACCAATGCGTCGTGCCCCGGCGGGGCGCCGAGTCCGTCCTGGCCAGAATTCTCGATCGGGTCGCCCACCTCGGCACCGCCTCGCCGCTGGCAGTGCTCAAGCGGCTCGGCCCCGGCGGGCACGGGTTGTCCTTCCCGATGGAGGGCTACACGCTGGCCCTCGACCTGCCGGCGAATGCTGCGACCTTCGCCCTGCTCGCCGCGCTCGACCGGAGCGTCGTTGCGGCCGGCGGACGGCTCTACCTCGCCAAGGATGCCCGCCAGAGCCGGGACACCTTCGAGGCGGGCTATCCCGCCCTGCCCGCCTTCCGAGACCTCCGGCGCCGGCTCGGCGCCGACGGGGTGCTCGCCTCCCGCCTCTCCGCGCGCCTGGGATTGTGATGGCCGGAACCCTGCTCCTCGTCGGGGCCACCTCCGATATCGGCCACGCCGTGGCCGCGCGCTACGCCGAGGCCGGCTGGCGCATCCTGCTGGCGGCGCGCGACCCCGAGCGGGCGCAACGCAGCGCCGACGACCTCCAAGCGCGCCACCGGGCCGAGGTCACGCTGCTGCGCCTCGATATTCTGGAGAGCGAGAGCTTCGCCGCGTGGCTCGACGGGCTGCCGGTCTTGCCCGACACCGTGATCTGCGCTGTGGGCGAACTCGGCGACCAGGGCCGAGCCGAGAGCGATCCCGCCCATGCCGAGCGGGTGATGCGGACGAATTTTCTGGGACCGTCCCTGCTGCTCGGCCTCCTCGCCGAGCGCTTCGCCGCGCGGGGCAGCGGCGCCATCGTCGGCATCAGCTCGGTCGCCGGCGACCGCGGGCGCGGCTCGAACTACGTCTACGGCGCCGGCAAGGCCGGCTTCACCGCCTTTCTCTCCGGCCTGCGCAACCGTCTAGCCAAGAGCGGGGTCCGGGTGGTGACGGTGAAACCCGGCTTCGTGCGCACCCGGATGACCCGAAACTTGCGTCTGCCGCCGCTCCTGACCGCCGAGCCGGTCGAGGTCGGGCGGGCGGTCTATGCCGCCGCGGAAGGGCGCGGGGGCGACGTGATCTATGTGCGCAAGGTCTGGCGCCTCGTCATGGCGGTGATTGGTGCGATCCCCGAGCCCGTGTTCAAGCGCCTGAGTCTGTGACCGCGAAAGACCCCTCCCGTCGGCATTTGACCGCCCCCCCGCCGCCGCCTATCTCCGGGTCAGAGAGCGCGTTTTCGCGCGCGTTCGAAACGCCCTTGCCCCTCCCGGCCCGGAAGCCATGACTGTCCGCCCCCTCGTCATCCTGCCCGACGCGCAGCTGCGCCGCATCTCCGAGCCGGTGAGCGCGATCACCGACGAGATCCGCACGCTCGCCCGCGACATGATCGAGACGATGTACGACGCCCCCGGCGTCGGCCTCGCCGCGATCCAGATCGGGGTGGCCAAGCGCGTCGTCACCATCGACACCTCGAAGGACGAGAACGCGAAGAACCCGACCGTCTACCTCAACCCGGAGATCGTCTGGTCGTCCGAGGAGAAGCGCATCTACGACGAGGGCTGCCTGTCGATCCCCGAATTCTACGGCGAGGTCGAGCGGCCGGACCGGGTCCGGGTGCGCTACATGACCCTCGACGGCGAAACCGTGGAGCAGGAGGCCGACGGCCTGCTCGCCACCTGCCTCCAGCACGAGATCGACCATCTCAACGGTGTGCTGTTCATCGATCACCTGTCGAAGCTCAAGCGCGACCGGGTGATGAAGAAGTTCACCAAGGCCGCCAAGCGCGACGCCGCCTGAACGGACCCGATGCGCATCGTCTTCATGGGAACGCCGGATTTCGCCGTCCCCACCCTGGACCGTCTCCACGCCGACGGCCACACCATCGCCGCCGTCTACACCCGCGCGCCCGCCAAGGCCGGCCGCGGCATGGCGCTGAAGCCCTCTCCCGTCCATGCCCGTGCCGATGCCCTGGGCCTGCCGGTGCTGACGCCGGCGACCCTGAAGAGCGAGGCGGCGGCGGACGACTTCGCCGGGCATGGGGCAGACGTGGCGGTCGTCGTCGCCTACGGCCTGCTGCTGCCTCAAAGAATCCTCGACCTGCCGCGCCACGGCTGCCTCAACCTGCATGGCTCGCTGCTGCCGCGCTGGCGCGGGGCCGCGCCGATCCAGCGGGCGGTGATGGCGGGCGACGCGATGAGCGGCGTCGGCGTGATGCGGATGGAGGCTGGGCTCGATACCGGCCCCGTGGCGATGGAAGAGCGCATCACGATCACCGAGGGCATGACGGCCGGCGAGTTGCACGACGCCTTGATGCCGCTCGGCGCCGACCTGATGGGGCGGGCGATCCGGACGCTGGAGCGGGGCGGCCTCACCTTCGTGCAGCAAGCCGAAGAGGGCGTCGTCTACGCCCACAAGATCACCAACGAAGAGGCGCGGATCGACTGGTCGCGGCCGGCCGAGGAGGTCGCGCGCCACATCAACGGGCTGTCGCCGTTTCCCGGCGCCTATTTCGAGGCCGATCTCGGTAAGGGGGCGGAGCGGGTGAAGGTGCTTCGGGCGTTGCCCGCGGACGGGTCCGGCGCGCCGGGCACGCTGCTCGACGCCGCCTGCACGGTGGCCTGCGGCACCGGCGCGGTGCGGCTCATCGAACTGCGCCGGGCCGGCAAGGGCGGCGTCGCGAGCGGCGAGGAGTTTTTGCGCGGGGCGCGGCTGGCGGCGGGAGCCTCCTTCGCGTGAGCGCGCCCGTCTGATGCCCCGCTACAAGCTTGTCATCGAGTATGACGGCGGACCGTTCTGCGGCTGGCAGCGTCAGGCCGACGACCCGACCGTGCAGGCGGCGATCGAGATCGCCGTGACGCGGTTCTCCGGCGAGGCCGCGCGGCTGACCTGCGCCGGCCGCACCGATGCGGGGGTCCACGCCATCCATCAGGTGGCGCATCTCGATCTCGCCAAGGACTGGCGCACCGACACCGTGCGCGACGCGCTCAACGCGCACTTACGCCCGCAGCCGGTCGCCATCCTCTCCGCCGAATTGGTGACGGAGGCCTTCGACGCGCGGCACTCGGCGATCCGGCGGCACTACCGCTACCGCATCCTCAACCGGCGCAGCCCCGCCGCGCTGACCCGCGCCCATGTCTGGCATGTGCCCTGGCCGCTCGATGCCGGGCTGATGCACGCGGCCGCCCAGCGCCTGCTCGGCCGCCACGACTTTTCGGCGTTTCGCGCCGCGGAGTGCCAGGCGAACTCGCCCGTCCGCACCCTCGAACAGCTCGACGTGACGCGCGAGCGGATGGGCCTGTTCGAGGAAATCGTGATCGCGACCTCGGCCCGCTCCTTCCTGCACCATCAGGTGCGCGCCATGGCCGGCACGCTGATGCTCGCCGGCTGCCGCCGCCTCTCCGCCGACGACGTGGCGGAGATTCTGGCCACCAAGGCCAAGCACCGCTGCGGGCCGCTGGCCCCGGCCTGCGGGCTGACCTTCGTCGGCGTCGATTACGACGAGAGATAACGCTCCAGCACCCGCCCGTAGATCGCGGTGAGCCGGTCGAGATCCGCCACCGCCACCCGCTCGTCGGTCTCGTGCATGGTCCGCCCGACCAGGCCGAACTCGATCACCGGGCAGGCATCCTTGATGAAGCGCGCATCCGAGGTGCCGCCCGTCGTGGAGAGGGCCGGGCGCCGTCCGGTCTCGGCTGCAATCGCATCCGCCACGAGATCGACGAAGGCGTCGGGCTGGGTCAGGAAGGCCGGCGAGTTCGAGGGCTGAAGGTCGAGGCTGAAGCGCACGGCGTTGCCGGCCGCCGCCTCCAGGCGCTTCCGAATTTCGGCGCCGAGCGTCTCGGCGGTCCAGTCGTCGTTGAAGCGCACGTTGAAGACGGCCTTGGCCGAGGCCGGGATCACGTTGGTGGCGGGGTTGCCGACGTCGATCGTCGTGAATTCGAGGTTCGAGGCGTCGAAATGCGCGGTGCCATCGTCGAGCGGTTCGGCGATCAGCGCGGAGGCGAGGCGCAGCAGGCCCGGAATCGGGTTCTCGGCCCGGTGCGGATAGGCGACGTGGCCCTGGCGCCCCTGCACGGTGAGGCGCCCCGTGAGCGAGCCGCGCCGGCCGATCTTGATCATCTCGCCCAGCGTATCGGGGTTTGTCGGCTCGCCGAGCAGGCAATGGTCGAAGCGCTCGCCCCTCCCCTTCGCCCATTCGAGCAGCTTGACGGTGCCGTTGACCGCCGGCCCCTCCTCGTCCCCGGTGATGAGGAAGACGATAGAGCCGCCGAATTCCGGCCCTCGCGCGTCGAGGAAGTCCAGCGTCGCGGCGAGCATGCAGGCGATGCCGCCCTTCATGTCCACAGCGCCGCGGCCGTAGAGGAAGCCCTCAGATACCTCGCCGGAGAAGGGTCCATGGGTCCAAGAGGCCGTCTCGCCCGGCGGCACCACATCGGTATGGCCGGCGAAGACGAGGACCGGACCCGTCGTCCCGATGCGGGCGTAGAGGTTCTCGATGTCCGGCGTGCCGGGCTCGGAGAAAACCGGGCGCTCGACGGAGAAGCCCGCGCGCGCGAGGGCGTCCGCCAGGAACGACAGCGCGCCCCCCTCCTCAGGGGTGACGGAGGGGCAGCGGATCAGTGCCTGGGCGAGGGCGAGAGGGGAATGGTCGGACAAGGGCGGTCCTGGTGTCTCGCTGCTCCCACCCTGTCCCTCGTCTGAGGTGCCCGCGTCAGCAGGCCTCGAAGGGGCGTCCAGTTCCCGCGCGATCCCTGGAGGATCCTTCGAGGCCTCCGCTCCGCTCCGGCACCTCAGGATGAGGAATTCGGGTGGGAAACAGTGCTCTTCGTTGGTGAGCCAAGCCGTATCACGCGCCCGTCGTCCGCGCAGCAAGCCCTGACCCGCTTCCGCTGCCCGCCCGAGGCGCTTACATGGCCGGCATGGCCCTCACCTCCGAAGAGATCGAACGCTACGCCCGCCACCTCGTCCTGCGCGAGGTGGGCGGCCCGGGGCAGGCCCGGCTGAAGGCCGGGCGCGTGCTCGTCATCGGCGCCGGCGGGCTCGGCGCGCCGCTGATCCAGTATCTCGCCGCCGCCGGCATCGGCACGATCGGCATCGTCGATGACGACATCGTCTCGCTGTCGAACCTGCAGCGGCAGGTCATCCACGGCACGCCGGATGTCGGCCGCCCGAAGGTCGAGAGCGCGGTCGACGCCGTCGCCCGCCTCAACCCGCATGTGCGCGTCGAGACCCACGCTTGCCGCCTGACGCCGGAGAACGCGCCGGCCCTGCTCGAAGGCTACGATCTCGTCGCCGACGGCTCCGACAATTTCTCGACGCGCTATGCCGTCTCGGATGCGTGCTTTGCCGGCAAAAAACCGTTGGTGACGGCGGCGCTCGGCGCCTTCGACGGCTCGCTCACCACGATCCGCGCCCACGAGACCGGACCGGGAGGCGAGCCGAACCCGACCTATCGCTGCCTGTTCCCGAGCCCGCCGCCGCCGGGCAGCGTCGCGCCCTGCGCCGAGGCCGGTGTGCTCGGCGCACTTGCCGGCGTAATGGGCTCGCTGATGGCGATGGAGGTGATCCGGGCGCTCGCCGGCTTCGGCGAGCCCCTGGTCGGGCGCCTGCTGATGGTCGATGCCCGTTCGATGCGCTTCGAGACGCTCCACTACGCCTGGGACCCGGACAACCCGTTGAACGGGGTCAGGACAGGCCGGGCAGACGCACCGGGGCCGGCTTCGCCTCAAGGGCGTTGAGGCAGCACTTCTTGTACTTCTTGCCCGAGCCGCAGGGGCAGGGATCGTTGCGCCCGACATCCTTGAACGGGTTCGTGACCGGCTGGCCGTAGGATTCCGCGGTCCAGCCGAGGGTCGTCACCGGATCGTCGAGATAGGTGTAGTGGCGCGCGTCGAAGGCGCTGAGATCCGGCGGTTCGGCGCTGGCCTGCCGTAATGCCTTGCGGAACCACGGCAGGTCGCTGAACTCGTCGGTGATGCGCCCGTCGCGGCGGGCCGCCTCCACCCGCGGGGCGAGTGCGGTGAGTCCGAGATAGGCGATCGTCTCTTCCCAGGCCGTCCAGGCCGGTCCCCCCTCGACCGCCGCGCGCGCCTCGTCGAAGCGCACCAGCAGGGTTTCCGCCTCTCTCAGCGGAATCCGACCCTGCCGCGTCAGGAAGCCCAACGCGCTGAAGGCCGACCCGCGGACGAAGTCGTCGGCGG
Organism: Methylorubrum sp. B1-46; assembly: GCF_021117295.1. Taxonomy (NCBI): domain Bacteria; kingdom Pseudomonadati; phylum Pseudomonadota; class Alphaproteobacteria; order Hyphomicrobiales; family Methylobacteriaceae; genus Methylorubrum; species Methylorubrum sp. B1-46. The sequence continues at coordinate 1,874,754 of NZ_CP088247.1, forward strand.
TGCTGTCGAGGATCAGCCGAGCGAGCAAGTCGGTGTCGCCGTCGAAAGTCGAGGCGATCACCGGCGCCAGGGCCTCGGTGATGCCGTCGCCGAGAAGTCCTTCCACCGCCTCTCCGTCCTGATGCAGCAGGCGCATCAGGGGCGGGAAGACGCGGGTATCGCGGGCCGCGGCCAGGGCATGCAGGCCCCAGAACAGGAGGTTGACCTCCTCGTCCTCGATCGCTTCGGCATCCTCCGCCGCCCGCTCCAGCAGGGCGAGCACCGGCTCGGCGACCGCCTCGGGATTCTGCACGGCTCGCTTCAGCGCCTCGGCCGGAAGATGGTTCGCCTCCGTGAGAACCGCGACGAGATCCGCATCCATGGCCCTGCCTCCCTCGATCACGAACGAAGCGTCGCTCCGGTCTTCTTGCCTACCTCGGCGACGATCTTGGCGCTCACCGCCTCGATCTCCGCATCAGTCAGCGTGCGCTCGGAGGGCTGCAGCCGTACCGCGACCGCGACCGACTTCGATCCTTCGGGGACGCCGGCGCCCTCGTAGAGATCGAACACCTCGATGCCGGTGATGAGTTTGCGCTCGGCCCCCTGCGCCGCCTTCAGGATGTCGGCCGCCGCGACGTCGCGCGGGACGACGAAGGCGAAGTCGCGGGAGATCGCCTGGAGGTCGGGGAGCGCCAGCGCCGGTTTGGCCTTGGTCGGCCGGTGGCGCGGCAGCGGCAGGGCATCGAGGGTGATCTCGAAGGCCACCAGCGTGCCCTTGAGGTCCATCGCCTTCAGGAGCCGCGGGTGCAGCTCGCCGAAGTGGCCGACCACGTTCTTCGGCCCGAATTGGAGCGTGCCCGAGCGGCCGGGATGCAGCCAGTCGGGGCCGCCGGCCACGATCTGGAGACCGCCGGTTGGCACGCCGAGGGCCGCGAGCAGCGCCAGCGCGTCGGCCTTGGCCTCGAACGCATCGACGGTCTCCGCCGCGCCGCTCCAGTGGCGCCCGGCGCCGGCGTGCCGCGCCGTGCCGCGGCGCAGGCCGGTGGCGCGCAGGGACTGACCCTCCGGCTCGTCGCTGGCGAAGCACTGGCCGACTTCGAACAGGGCGGTGTCGGGGAAGCCGCGGTCGGCGTTGCGCTGGGCGGCCCGCAACAGGCCGGGCACGAGGCTCGGGCGCATGTCGGAGAGGTCGGCGGCGATCGGGTTGGCGAGCGCCAGATCGGCCTTGCCGCCGCCGAACAGGCGCGCGTCCTCGTGCGGGATGAAGGAATAGGTCACCGCCTCCAGCATGCCGCGGCTCGCCAGCGCCCGCTTGGCGAGGCGCCCGCGCCGCTGCAGCACGGTGAGCATCGGCTCGACCGCCACCGTCTCGATCCGCGGCAGCGGCTTCGGCTCGATCCGGTCGAGGCCGGCAATGCGCACGATCTCCTCGACGAGGTCGGCCTTGCCCTCCACGTCCGGCCGCCAGGACGGCGGCAGCACCTTCACCCGGTCTCCCGAGCCGGAGATGTGGAAGCCGAGGGATTCCAGCGTCACCTTCATCTCGGCCCGCGACAGCTCGATGCCGGCGAGCCGCCGCACCTCGGTCCAGGGGAAGTCGATGACGCGGTCGAGATCCGGGATCTCGCCGGCGATGGTGGCCTCGCTCGGGCTGCCGCCGCAGAGATCGATCACGAGGCGGGTGGCGAGGTCGAGGCCCAGCAGGGCGAAGGCCGGATCGACGCCGCGCTCGAAGCGGTAGCGCGCGTCCGTGATGATACCGAGACGTCGCCCGGTGCGGGCGATGTTGCGCGGATCCCAAAGGGCCGACTCGATCAGCACGTCGGTGGTGGTCTCATCGCAGCCCGAGGCCTGACCCCCCATGATGCCGCCGATCGACTCGACGCCGTTCCCGTCGGCGATCACCACGGTGTCGGAGTCGAGCCGGTAGGTCTTGCCGTCGAGCGCCACGAGGCTCTCGCCGTCTTCCGCGAGGCGCACGGTGAGGCCGGCCGCGACCTTCCCCGCATCGAAGACGTGCAGCGGCCGGCCGCGGTCGAAGGTCATGTAGTTGGTGATGTCGACGAGCGCGTTGATCGGGCGCAGGCCGATTGCCCGCAGGCGCTTCTGCATCCACTCGGGCGAGGGACCGTTCTTCACGCCGCGCACGAGGCGGAGGGCGAAGAGCGGGCAGAGCCCCCGGTCGTGCGCGTCGAAGCGCAGCGTGACCGGGGTCGGGCAGGCGCCCTCGCCGCGGACCGGCGGCATCGGCTCGCGCTTGAGGGTGCCGATGCCGGTGGCGGCGAGATCGCGGGCGATACCGTGGATCGAGGCGCAGTCCGAGCGGTTCGGCGTCAGGTTGATCTCGATCACCGGATCGTCGAGCCCGGCCCAGAGAGCGTAAGGCGTGCCGACCGGCGCATCCTGAGGCAGGTCGAGGATGCCGTCGTGATCCTCGCTCAAGCCCAGCTCCGCGCCGGAGCAGAGCATGCCGCGGCTCTCGACGCCGCGGATCGTGCCGACGGACAGGGTGATGTTCTTGCCCGGCACGTAGGTGCCCGGAGGCGCGAAGACCGAGAGCATGCCGCTGCGCGCGTTCGGCGCGCCGCACACGACCTGGAGCGGCTGCCCGTCGCCGGCATCGACTTGGCAGACCCGCAGGCGGTCGGCGTTGGGGTGCTGCTCGGCCGAGATGACGCGCGCGATCACGTAGGGGCGAAGCGCGGCGGCCTTGTCCTCGATGCCTTCGACTTCGAGGCCGATCCGCGTCAGCGTCTCCGCGATCGCGTCGAGGGAGGCCTCGGTGTCGAGGTGGTCCTTGAGCCAGGAGAGGGTGAATTTCATCTCAGAACATCCTCGCGGCCGCCGGAGCGGGCCGGGCCGGGATCGAAAGTCGGGGCGGCAGGGCTCAAGCGGTCAAGCCGCCGACCAGGCTCGGCACGTCGATCGGCCGGAAGCCGTAATGCTCCAGCCAGCGCACATCCGCCTCGAAGAAGGGGCGCAGATCCGGCATGCCGTATTTGAGCATGGCGAGGCGGTCGATGCCCATGCCGAAGGCGAAGCCCTGGACCTGATCCGGGTCGAGCCCGCCGCTGCGCAGGACGTTGGGGTGGACCATGCCGCAGCCGAGGATTTCCAGCCAGTCGGTGCCCTCGCCGAAGCGCAACTCGCCGCCTTTGCGCGAGCACTGGATATCGACCTCGGCCGACGGCTCGGTGAAGGGGAAGAACGAGGGGCGGAAGCGCATCGTCACCGCCTCGACCTCGAAGAAGGCGCGGCAGAACGATTCGAGCACCCATTTCAGGTTGGCGATGTTGGCCGAGCGGTCGATGACGAGTCCCTCGACCTGATGGAACATCGGGGTGTGGGTCTGGTCGGAATCGTGCCGGTAGGTGCGGCCGGGCATGATCACCCGGATCGGCGGCTGCTTGGCCCGCATGGTGCGCACCTGCACCGGCGAGGTGTGGGTGCGCAGGAGCTTGCGCCGGCCGAGATGATCCGGCGCCAGGAAGAACGTGTCGTGCATTTCCCGCGCCGGGTGTCCCTCGGGGAAGTTCAGCGCAGTGAAGTTCAACTCGTCCGTCTCGATGTCCGGCCCTTCCGCCACCGAGAAACCGAGATCGGCGAAGATCGCGGTGATCTCCTCGATCACTTGGCTGATCGGGTGGATGCGGCCGCGGATTTCGGGCGCCTCCCGAAGCGGCAGCGTCACGTCGATGCGCTCGGCGGCGAGCCGCGCGTCGAGGGCGGCGTTCGCCAGCGCCTCGCGCTTCTGAGCAATCGCGCCCTGCACCCGGTCACGCAGGCCGTTGATGAGGGGGCCGCGCTCACGCCTCTCGTCGGGCGTCATCGTGCCGAGCGTCTTCAGCAGCTCGGAGACGCTGCCCTTCTTGCCGAGCGCAGCCACGCGCAGGGCCTCCAGGCCGGCCTCGTCCCCTGCCTGCTCGATCTGCCCGAGAAGATCGCGTTCGAGAGCGTCGAGATCCATCACCGCTGTCCTTGGCCAGTCGTCCGGGGCTGCCTTCGCGCGTCGTCCGCATTCCTGCAAGCGCGCGACCGAGGCGGGCCGGGGCCGCCGGGCAAACACGCCCCGGCCCAAATGAAGAAGGCGCGGCGCTTGCCGCGCCGCGCCTTGTCAAAGCTTCGATCGTTCCGCCGCTCGGCGGAGCGCGATCAGGCGGCCTTCGGCAGGGCCGACTTCGCCTTCTCGACCACGGCCGCAAAAGCGGCCGGCTCGTGGATGGCGAGCTCGGAGAGAGCCTTGCGGTCCACCTGGATGCCGGACTTGGCCAGGGCATCGATGAAGCGGGAATAGGTCAGGCCGTGCTCGCGCACCGCCGCGTTGAGCCGCTGGATCCAGAGAGCGCGGAAGGTGCGCTTCTTGTTCTTGCGGTCGCGGTAGGCGTATTGCAGACCCTTCTCCACCGCCTGCTTGGCGATGCGGATCGTATTCTTGCGCCGGCCGTAATAGCCCTTGGCGGCCTTCAGAACCTTCTTGTGCTTCGCGTGACTGGTCACGCCACGCTTGACGCGGGCCATGGGAAATCTCCTGGAACGTTAAGACAAAACAGATCGCGGGGGTGGAAGAACTTACCGCTGGTTCGGCAGGAAGTACTTCTTCACGTTGGCGGCATCGCCCTCGAACAGGGTCGTGGTGCCGCGCAGGTTGCGGATCTGCTTGTTGGTCCGCTTGATCATCCCGTGGCGCTTGCCGGCCTGGGCGTAGACCACCTTACCGGTGCCGGTAACCTTGAAGCGCTTCTTGGCGCCCGACTTCGTCTTCAGCTTGGGCATTTGGCTCTCCTGAAACGCGACAGCGATCCGACCGGCGGCCGGCACTTCGCGCTTGAATGCTGCTGGAGCAACGGGAACCGCCACGGCAGCCCTGATCGGCCGGGCGGTTCAACGCGGGCGGCTTATGGCAGAAACTTTTTGCGGATTCAATCGACCTGCTCCGGACCGCCGCTTCTCCGGGGGATCCCCGGGAGCGCTCCGATCAGGCGAGGCATGCCCGTTGCATCATGTTCGCTGTCAAGACCTGAGAGCGTGGAGGCCGGCGGTGGCGGCGACAGATGTGGAGAACCGGTATTGCGTGGGGTTGCAAAGATTGCCGCTCGCCCCAGTCGCCGGGCGGAACCATAAACCTTGGCTGTCTGTTTCGTTCATGTCCTGCTCAGGCCGCGTCCCCCATTAGTTTGCCCAACATCCCTATTTCCTGTCACAGGAGACGTCTTCGTGCGCATTGCCCAGGTTGCCCCGCTCGCGGAAGCCGTGCCGCCGAAGTTCTATGGCGGCACCGAGCGTGTCGTTTCGTGGATCACGGAAGAACTCGTCCGCCAGGGTCACGACGTGACCCTGTTCGCGAGCGGTGATTCCCAGACTTCGGCGAAGCTCGCCGCTTGCCATCCGGAGGGCCTGCGCCTTCTCGGCTACCGCGATCACACCGCGGGCCACCTCGCCATGCTGCACCACGTCCATCGCCGGGCGCACGAGTTCGATGTGATCCACTTCCACATCGATCTGCTGCAGTATCCGATGTTCGAGGATCTGTATCACAAGTGCCTGACGACCATGCACGGTCGCCTGGACGTGCCGGACTTCATGCCGGTCTACAACACGTTCACCGGCATGCCGCTGGTCTCGATCTCGGACAACCAGCGCGAGCCGATGCCGGAGAGCTCCAACTGGCTGGCCACGATCCATCACGGCCTGCCGAAGGAGAACTGCCCCTACTATCCGGAGGCCAAGGGCGGCTACCTCGCCTTTCTCGGCCGCATCTCGCCCGAGAAGCGGCCCGACCGCGCGATCGAGATGGCAATCCGCTCGGGCATCCCGCTGAAGATCGCCGCCAAGGTCGACAAGGCCGACCAGGAATACTGGGACGAGACGATCGAGCCGATGATCCACCATCCGCTGGTGGAGTATATCGGTGAGATCAACGAGGAGCAGAAGAAGGACTTCCTTGGCAACGCCCTGGCCCTCGCCTTCCCGATCGACTGGCCGGAGCCCTTCGGCCTCGTGATGATCGAGGCGATGTCGGCGGGTACGCCGGTGATCGCCTTCGGCAACGGCTCGGTGCCGGAAGTGATCAAGGACGGCGTCAGCGGCTACATCGTCAATTCGATGGACGAGGCGGTCGAGGCCTGCCGCAAGGTGCGTGATCTGCCGCGCGCCGGCGTCCGTGCCCATTTCGACAGCCGCTTCACGGCCGAAGTGATGGTGCGCAAATACGTCTCGGCCTACGAGCAGCTCCTGGCCGGCCAGGGAAACGTGATCAAGATGCCCGCCGCCGGCGCCTTCTCGCCTCAGTACGGTGAGCTGAACGGCACCGCCCACGGCCCGATCCACGTCGCCGCGATGCCGGCCTGAGCGGCACGACAAACTCTCGTCCGGCCCCTCGTCGGGGCCGGGAGAGCGCCTAACTGAACGGGTCCGACGGGGCCGCCGGTCGCTGCGAGGCACCCGGCGGCCTTCGTTTTGCGAGGGCGACCTCGCATCCATCGGATCAACGGCAAAAAGGCGCTTCGCATGGCGGCACAGGACGACGCAGCCCATCTCCACGCCGAAGGCTCCGAGGAGCGGACGGCCTCGAAATTCGGCCTGCTCGACGCCGACGAGAACCTGCCACAGTACCATATCGAGGCGCAGGCCTCCCTGGTGGACCGCCCGCTTCGCGCCCTCAAATACGGCGAGGCCTTCGCCGTTCTCGACAGCTACGGCGATATCGGCTGGACGCCGGGGCCGGAGGGCCTCTACTTCCAGGACACGCGCTACCTCTCGCGCCTCGCGCTGACGATCGAGGACGAGCGGCCGATGATGCTGTCCTCGGCGATCCAGGACGACAACGGGGCGCTCAGCGTCGACCTCACCACCCCCGACATCCGGCTGGACGCGGGCGACGAGACCTCGATCCCCCGCGAGCTGATCGCCATCGAGCGCACCAAGTTCCTGTTCAAGGGCGCCTGCTACGACCGTATCGGCCTGCGCAACTACGACACCCGCCGCCGGCACCTGCGCATCGGCGTCACGTTCGACGCCGATTATCGCGACCTGTTCGAGGTGCGCGGCTCCGACCGGATGAACCGCGGCAAGCGCACGGTCGAGCGCCGCAGCGAAACCGAGGTGCAGTTCCGCTACGCCGGTCTCGACGAGATCGTGCGCACCACCTCGGTGCATTTCGGGCCGAAGCCACGGACGCTGGAGCCGGGCAAGGCCGAGTTCGTGGTCGAGCTGGAGCCCGGCGCCAACACCTCGCTGTTCATCCGCGTGGTCTGCCAGTCGCACCGCGCCTATACCAGCGCGCCGGGTCCCGAGAAGGCGGGCGAATCCGCGGCGCTCGCCCTGTCGCGCGCCGCTGGCAGCCTCGCCGAGCAGCCGGATCGGCATTTGAGCGAAGGACGCATCTTCGCCCGCGCCTACCGCGACAACCGCCGCGACCAGCGCCAGATCACCGCCGGCATCACCACGATCATCTCCTCGAACGACCAGTTCAACGAGGGGCTCTGCCGCGCGACCGCCGACCTCTACATGCTGGCGACCCGCACGCAGGAGGGCATCTACCCGTTTGCCGGCATCCCCTGGTACTCCACCGTGTTCGGGCGCGACGGCATCATCACGGCGATGATGGCGCTCTGGATCGACCCGAATTTCGGCAAGGGCGTGCTGCGCTTCCTCGCCGCGACGCAGGCCAAGGATGTCGATCCGGCGGCGGATGCGCAGCCCGGCAAGGTGCTGCACGAGACCCGCCGCGGCGAGATGGCGATGCTCGGCGAGGTGCCCTTCCGCCACTATTACGGCACCATCGACGGTACGCCGCTCTTCGTGATGCTGGCGGCGCAGTATCACGAGGTGACGGGCGACCTCGACACGATCCGGGCGATCTGGCCGCAGCTCAAGCTGGCGCTGGACTGGATCGACCGGTACGGCGACCGCGACGGCGACGGCTTCGTCGAATATGCCCGCGAGACCGAGCAGGGCTTGGCGAACCAGGGCTGGAAGGACAGCCACGACTCGATCTTCCACGCCGACGGCGCCATGGCCAAGGGGCCGATCGCCCTGTGCGAGGTTCAGGGCTACGTCTACGCCGCCAAGCGCGGTGCGGCGCGCCTCGCGAGTCTTTTGGGCGAGGACGACCTGTCCGTCCGCCTGACCGGACAAGCCAACACGCTGCGCGAAAACTTCGATAAGGCGTTCTGGTGCGAGGAGATCGGCACCTACGCGCTCGCCCTCGACGGGGCCAAGCGGCAATGCGCCGTGCGCTCCTCGAACACCGGCCACGCCCTGTTCACGGACATCGCCCTGCCGAAGCGGGCCCCGCAGGTCGCGGCGCAACTCCTGTCCAACGACGGCTTCAATGGCTGGGGCATCCGCACCATCGCCAAGGGCGAGGCGCGCTACAACCCGATGTCCTACCATAACGGCTCGATCTGGCCGCACGACAACGCGATCTGCGTCCTCGGGCTCGCCCGCTACGGCCTCAAGGAGGAGGCGGCGCGGGTGTTCGAGGGCATGTTCGACACCAGCCTGTACTACGACCAGAAGCGGCTGCCGGAGTTGTTCTGCGGCTTCATGCGGCGGCGCCAGCGCGGACCCGTGAGCTATCCCGTGGCCTGCTCGCCGCAGGCCTGGGCCGCGGCGGCCCCCTTCGCCTTCCTGGCGGCCTGCCTCGGGCTCGAAATCGACCACGCCCGCAACCGCATCCGCTTCCGCAACCCGATCCTGCCGCGCTTCCTCGAAGGGGTGGAGCTGTTCAACCTCAAGCTCGGCGACTCGCGCGCCGATATCCGCCTGCACAGGCACGGCGGCGACGTGACGGTGTCGGTGACCCGGCGCACCGGCGACGTGCAGATCTCGATGCTGAAATAGGTTGTCTCACGTTGCCGACGGTCTCGTTTTTTCGAGGCCGTCGGCGGCCCTTCGGTGAACACGAAAAATGCGCCGCCCCCGTGAGGGAGCAGCGCATTTGCAGACGAGCCTTTTCCGCGGGACAGCGGAGAGGTCGGGACGTGTCAGCGCGGCGCCAGGATCATGATCATCTGGCGGCCTTCGAGCATCGGCTCGCTCTCGACCTTGGCGATCTCCTGGGTCTCCTGCTTCACGCGCTCGAGGAGGCGGAGGCCGATATCCTGGTGGGCGATCTCGCGGCCGCGGAAGCGGAGGGTGACCTTGACCTTGTCGCCTTCCTCGAAGAACCGTTGCACGGCCTTCATCTTCACGTCGTAATCGTGCTTGTCGATGCCGGGGCGGAGCTTGATCTCCTTCACCTCGACCGTCTTCTGCCGCTTGCGGGCCTCGTTCTGCTTCTTCTGTTCGTTGAAGCGGAAGCGCCCGTAATCGAGGAACTTGCAGACGGGAGGGACGGAGTTCGGCGCGATCTCGACGAGATCGAGCCCGACCTCTTCAGCCATGGCCAGCGCGTCGAAGAAGGGCACGACACCCCGGTTCTGCCCGTCCTGGTCGATGAGCTGGACGTCGCGGACGCCGCGGATGTCCCGGTTTGCGCGCGGCCCGTCCTTCTGCGGGGCCGGCATGGCTCTCATTGGTCTGCGAATGGCTCAGTTCTCCTGTATCAACGACAAAACGGCAGCCTGAGAGCCACCGCGTCTGGCGAGCCCCGGCCACCGATTGATCCGGCTCGGCCGGACGGCACTAACTTGGCAAATCTTCTTGCCGAGTCAACTCGCGGGACTGATTTCGGTTCACCCTGTCACGTTTTCGCTCGGTTCAGAAGCTCGGCGTAGACGCCCAAGGTGCCTTCGATCATCCGGTCGAGGGAGAAATTCGCCTCGACATGGGCTTGCGCCCGCCGGGCGAGGCCATCGCGGGCGCTGGCACCCAGCGACAGCGCCTCCTTCAGCGCGTCGGCGAGCGCGGCCGCGTTGCCCGGCGGCACCCGCCAGCCGGTGCGCTGACCGGGCTCGACATCGGGGGGCGCCAGCACCGTCTCCGGCACCGCGCCGAGATCGGAGACGACCACGGGAATGCCGAGCGCCTGCGCTTCCACCGCCGAGCGGCCGAAGGCTTCGGGCTCCACCGAGGGCACCGCGACGACGGAGGCCGCACGGAAGGCCGCCGGCATGTCGGTGCAGTGGCCGACGCGGCGCACGATGCCGCCCAGGTTGCGCGCCTCGATCAGCGCGTCGAGCTCCCGCTCATAGGCCGTACGCCCCTGCGGATCGCCCGCAAGCACCACGGCGAAGTCGGTGAGGCCGAGGTCGCGAAGACGGGCGGCGGCCTCGATCAGCACGCGCTGGCCCTTCCAGGCGGTGAGCCGCGCAGCGAGCAGCACGACCCGCTCGTGCGGCGCCACGTTCCAGGCCCGGCGCAGGCTCTCAACCCGCGCAGCCGAGACCGCCGAGGGCGTGAACGCCGCCAGATCCGTGCCGCGGTGGATCACGCTGATCCGCCCGCCGGCCTGATCGGGGTGGGTCCGGCGGATCAAGTCGGCGGTGTAGTGCGAGTTGGCGATCACGACGTCGCCCCGCGCCATCACCGAATTGTAGAGGACCTTGACGCTGGTCCGCCCCGAATAGCTGCCGTGATAGGTCGTCACGAAGGGCAGCTTCAGCCGCCGCGCCGCGCCGAGCGCGACCCAGGCAGGCGCCCGGGAGCGGGCGTGCAGGATCTGCACGTTCTCCCGGCGGCAGAGCCGAGCGAGGCGCTCGACGTTGAGCGCCATAGCCAGCGGGTTCTTGGTGTTGGCCGGGAACGGCACCCAGATCCCGCCCTTGGCCTGCAACTCTCCGACGAGCCGGCCGCCTTCCGTTGCCACGAGCGGCCGGGCCCCGGCCTCGGCGAGTGCGGCGGCCACGTCGACGGTAGTGCGCTCAGCACCACCCGCCTCCAGGGCCGGGATGATCTGCAGCACCGTGACACCCGCCAGGGGCGAGGTCTCGGACATCTGCACCGGGCCACCCGACAGGCTGCCTCCGTTCATCGCGTCACCCGAGACGGGACGGTCGCTTGGGACTGTATCATGGGGTAAGGATCGTCCCGCGGCTTTACGGTTCGGTAAACGAAGCGTCGCCGAGTTGTTTCAGAATCACAGGATTTTGCGCGCCCGTGAGCGATCCGGAGACTTCACCGGGCGACTTGCCCATCGTGACGCTCGACGTCGCAAGCTCCTCCCCGCGCCGTCTGGCGGTGCGGGTGCGCGAGGGTGAAGGGCCGCCGGTGGTCTGGCTCGGCGGCTTCCGCTCCGACATGCGGGCGACGAAGGCTGCCGCCCTCGATGCCTGGGCTGCCGAGAACGGCCGGCGCATGGTGCGGTTCGACTATTCCGGGCACGGCGAGTCGGAGGGGCGCTTCGAGGACGGTACCATCTCCGACTGGCTCGCCGACGCCTGCGCCGTCATCGACCGCTACGCGAACGAACGGCCGATCCTCGTCGGCTCGTCGATGGGAGGCTGGATCGCCTGCCTCGCCGCCCGCAAGCGGGGGCGGCGCGGGGCCGAGATTGGCGGAATGGTGTTGATCGCGCCCGCCCTCGACTTCACCGAGGCGCTGATGTGGGACGCCTTCCCAGCGCAAGTCCGGCAGACGCTGGAACGCGACGGCGTCTGGTATCGCTCGACACCCTACGCCCCGGAGCCGGACCCGATCCGCATGGCGCTGATCGAGGACGGGCGGCGCCATCTGCTGCTCGATGCGCCGCTCGAGCCGGGCTGTCCGGTCCACATCCTTCAGGGCATGGCCGATCCGGACGTGCCTCATCCGCACGCGCTGCGTATTCTGGAGCGCTTGCCGGCGCATGGATCGCGGCTGACGCTGATCAAGGATGGCGACCACCGCCTGTCGCGGCCCGAGGATATCGACCTCCTCGTGCGCACGGTCGCGGCGATGGCCTGAAGGCGCGTCCCCGCCCTGCGGCGGGGATGCGGCCTCGGTGCAGGTTCAGTGCAGGCTCACCGGGTAGAGCTGGTGGGCCATGGCGTTCGCCACGGCGACCTCGCGGGAATCGGTGAGCAGAATCGGCGCGCCGCTCGCCGAGAGCAGGGCGAACAGGTCAAGGCCCGGGCCCATCTCGGGCGCCTGCGGGAACAGGCTGCGCACCTCGTCCGAGCGGATCGGCCGGACATAGGCGATGTGCCCCTCGCCGAGTGCTGCGAACTCCGCCGGATCGATGGGGGGGGTGGCGGTCGTGTCGATGGTCAGGTCAGTCGTCGTGACGTCGGTCATGAAGGCCCTCCTTCGAGGCAGAGCGTTGAACCGGATATGGTCCCGCACATCGGCAGCGACAAATCCGGGTTGGTATCGAGGTCGGGGTGACGGCCGGGTTCGGCCTGCGCTGCATCGACGCGGTTGGCGCGCCGCGCGGTTCACGCCCCGCTTCACGGATCCGTGTCACGGATCCTTGGCGGCGATCGCGATCTTGCGCACGATGCGCTCCGGCTCCGGGCGGGCGAGATCGATCGCGAGCAGACCGTTCGACAACTCCGCCCCCAGCACCTCCATGCCGTCGGCGAGGAGGAAGGCCCGTTGGAACTGCCGCGCGGCGATGCCGCGGTGCAGGAACTGGCGCGCCTTGTCATCGACCTGCCGGCCGCGCACGACCAGTTGATTCTCCTCCAGAGAGACGTCGAGCTGGTCCTGCGTAAATCCGGCTACCGCGAGCGTAATGCGCAAGCGTTCCGGCTCGCGCTCGCTGCGGGTGATCCGTTCGATGTTGTAGGGCGGGTACCCGTCGCTCGCGGCCTTGGAGACACGATCGAGTGCCTGCTCGATCTCGTCGAAGCCGAGCAGGAACGGATACCCGAACGGAGACGGCCGCGTCATCGTCACTCAAACCTCCGGCAAGGCCCTGGGGATCGACAGGCGTCGTTCCCTTGGCGGCACCTCGCGGTTTCGAGCCCGCCTCGCGGCAGCGCTCTTGAAGCGGGATATGGAAAGCGCCGTAGCCCCGATCAAGGGCGCGGCCGGAGGCCCCGATGGGCGTCGGCGAGCGGCCCCGGGCGGGATAAACACGCAATCGAACTCGGGATGAATGGGAAGGCGTGCCGGCTGAGGGCTGCCTGCTCCAATAGTTTGGAATTGCTCTGAAATTCTTTGCAAACCTTGATCAACACCCTGCTTGTCGGATAGGGACGCCGACAAACGTACACGGTGCTGTGGGGAGCGCCGGGCGTGATCTTTGCTGTATCCGCACATCGCCAAACGGCCGGGAGCGGCGTCGCGGTGATCCGGTTCCGGGAGGGCGGCGCCGACCGGCGCGGTCGAAATCCGGCGGGGAAACGTCTGCGGGACGGCCGACGGCCTTCGGACTTGAGGCTAAGCATTTTGCTTCAAATGACCCGGAGTACCGTGCGGTTAGGAGATGAGATCGTCGTGAAGCAGAAAGGTTGGGGAATGGGGCGTGCAATGCCGGGACGCAGCGGGATCGGGGGACGTCTCCTCGCGGGTATCACCCTCGCCGCATTCCTGACCGCTCCGGTTCCGGCTGCAATGGCACAGGATGGGGCGCCGGCGGCCAAGTCGGAGTCCAAGTCGGATGCCAAGCCGGATGCCTCTCCCCTGAAGATCGAGCTGAACCGGCTCGAACCCGCGGGCGAGGCCTGCCGCACCTACATGCTCGTCGACAACAGCCGCGGTCCCGCGCTGAAGTCGCTCAAGGTCGACCTGTTCGCCTTCGACACCGAGGGCGTCGCCCAGAAGCGCCTCGCCGTCGAACTCGGGCCGGTCCAGGAGAAGAAGACCGTGGTCCGGCTCTTCGACTTCGCCGGCCTCTCCTGCCCGAAGATCGGCCGCCTGCTGCTCAACGACGTGCTCGCCTGCGAGGGCGGCGACGCCACCCGCGAGACCTGCCTGGAGCGGATCGAGCCCGCAACCAAGACATCGGCCGCCTTCGATCGCTGAAGCCGGCCGCGCCCGTCCCGCCGGCCCGGCCGGCGCGACGGACGATTCCCAGAGCCACGAGGAGTCACACATGGATCCGACGTCCGTGCCCGCCGAGGCGGTCGCTACAGCCCACGACATGTCGTTTATCGGCCTGTTCCTTCAGGCCGACCCGATCGTCAAAAGCGTGATGATCCTCCTCGTGGTGGCCTCGCTCGCCTGCTGGACCGTCGTGTTCGAGAAGCTGGTGCGGCTCGCCGCCGCCAAGCGGCAGGCCAAGGCGTTCGAGGCGATGGTGCGCTCGGAGGGCACCATCGACACGTCGCAGAAGGGCATCGCCGGCCACGTGGTCAAGGCCGGGCTCGACGCGTGGCGCGACCAGGATTCCAGCGAGAGCCGGGCCGAGCGCCGCGAGCGCATCGAGCGGGCGATGAAGGGGGCGCTCGGCGTCGAGGTGAAGCGCCTCCAGGCCGGCCTGTCGCTGCTGGCGACCTCGGGCTCCACCGCGCCTTTCGTCGGCCTGTTCGGCACGGTCTGGGGCATCATGAACTCGTTCTCGTCGATCGCGAAGAGCCAGGACACCAGCCTCGCTGTGGTGGCCCCCGGCATCGCCGAGGCGCTGTTCGCCACTGCTATCGGCCTCGTCGTCGCGATCCCGGCGGTGATGGCCTACAACAAGCTCTCCGGCGACGTCGCCCGCATCCAGTCGGGCTTCGTCTCCTGCATCGCGGTGCTCGGCAACCGCCTCGCCCGCGATCGCGGCCCCCACGCCCGCGCCGCCGCGGCCGAATAAGTCTCCGCGCGTAAAGCACCCCGTAACCCTCGACGCGACGCCCGCCCGGTTCGGCGGGGCGCCGCCGACGCCCGGGAGGGCGATGTCATGGCCATGGGAACCGTTCGTTCGGCGAGCGACGACGAGGACGGCCTCGACGCGACGCCGATGTCCGAGATCAACGTCACGCCGATGGTCGACGTGATGCTGGTGCTGCTGATCATCTTCATGGTCGCGGCGCCGCTGATGACGACAGGTGTGCCGGTGCAATTGCCGAAGACGACCGCCGCCAAGGTGGCGCAGTCGCAGAAGCCGCTCGAAGTCTCCATCGACAAGGACGGCATGCCCTACATCGCCAAGGACGGCTTCACGCCGGACACGATCCTGCCGCGGCTCAAGCAGCTCAAGGCGGAGAACCCGGATCAGGTCGTGCTCGTGCGCGGCGACCGGGACGTGCCCTACGGCAAGATCATGGAGGTGATGGGCCTCGTCGGCCAGGCGGGCTTCACCAAGGTCTCGCTGATCGCCCAGTCGGGCGGCGCCGCGCCGGCCGCAGGGACCGCCCGTTAACCCGATGGCCGCCCCCAAGCCAGCCCCGAAGGCCGCCGCCATGCCGCCGATGCCGGCCCCGATGCCCGCCCCCCTGCCCGCTCATGCCGGTCACGGGCTGCCCTCGGGTCCCTCCGACGGGGGCGGCCAGGGCCGCCTCGCGGCTGCCTTCGCCCTGGCCCTGGCGCTCCACGCCGCGGGGCTCCTCGGCATCGCTTATCTGCGCCTGACGCCGCCCTCTCCCCCGGGGGAGCAGGAGATCACGATCGATCTCGCGCCGCAGATGATGGAGGCCGAGACCCAGGCGCCCGCCGAAACCCAACAATCGGAAGCGATTCCTGAAGAGGCCAAGCCCGAGGGCGAGCCGGAGACGGCCCAGCCTGTGGAGACGCCGCAGGAGGTGCAGCCGCCGCCTCCGCCGGAGATGACACAGGTCGCCCCGGAGGAGGTGCAGCCGCCCCCGCCCACCGAGATGACGCAGGTGATGCCGGAGGAGGTGCAGCCCCCGCCTCCGCCGCCGGAGGCCGTCACGGAGGCCCCGCCCGACACGCCGCCCCCGCAGCCGGAAGAGCAGATCATCGCGTCCGAGGCGCCGGAGGCGGAGCCGCTGGCGCCGCCGCCGCCGGTGGCCGCGAAGCCCGAGCCGCCCAAGCCCGATCCCAAGATCGAGGAGCGCCGCAAGGCCGCGCTGGAGAAGAAGCGCGAGGCCGAGCGCGAGGCGCGCCGCAAGGAGATCTTGGAGAAGAAGCGCGAGGAGGCCCAGAAGGAGGCGCGGATCAAGGCGGCCAAGGCGAAGGCCGAACGCGACGCCGCCCGGCGCGCCCAGGCCGCGCAGGCGGGCAATTCGCAGCGCAGCTCCGCCGCGACCTCGCGCCAGAGCGCGACGGGATCGGCCGCCGCCGCCAGCGATCCCAACGCCATGGCGGCTTGGCGCGGGGCGCTCGCCTCGGCGATCAAGGGGCGCATGAACCGTGAGGCGGCCGCCGGCACCAGCGGCGGCGTGGCCACTGTGCGGTTCACCGTGAGCCGCTCCGGCGCGGTGAGCGGCGCGGCCTTGGTCGGCAGCAGCGGAGTCGGGGCCATCGATGCCGCCGCACTCGCGGCGGTGCGCGGCAGCCTGCCGCCTGCGCCGGCCGGCGTCACGCAGTCGAGCCTCGCCGTCACCGTACCGCTGCGCTTCAGCCCCGGCCGCTGAAGCCGGCATCGTTCTCCCCTCCGCCGCGTTGTCCCGCTCACAGCGGACGGCGCGGCGGATGACGGTCTTCTTCACCAGCGATACGCATTTCGGCGATCCGCGGATCCTGCGGATCGATCGGCGCCCCTTCCCGGACCTGCCGACGCATGATGCGGCCCTGGTCGAGGCCTGGAACGCCGTCGTCGGCCCCGACGACACCGTCTGGCATCTCGGCGACTTCGCCCTCGGTCCCCCGCCGGAACGCATCGCGGCCCTGCTCGCCGCGCTCCACGGCGACAAGCACCTCATCGTCGGCAACAATGACGGTCCCGCCACCCTGGCGGCGCGCGGCTGGGCCTCGGTGGCGCATTACGCCGAGACCGAGGTCGAGGGCCGCCGGCTCGTGCTGTGCCACTACGCCTTCCGGACCTGGAACGGTCTCGGCCGGGGCGCGATCAACCTGCACGGCCACAGCCACGGCCGGCTCAAGCCGATTCCGCGCCAGTACGATGTCGGCATCGATGCGCAGGGGCTGCATCCCGTCACCCTCGACCAGATTCTCGTCTCCCGCCGAGGACGCGGCGGGAAAGGTCTCGGCCGGGCGGACGCCGCCGGGGTGCTAGAGGAGTCGATCGAGACTGCGCCGGCCGAAAGGTCTGCCAAGAAGCGGCGCAGATCCGGTCAAGGGCTTTCGGAACCATCGGCTTAGCGTCACCGTTCAAATGACCGACACGGACGGCGATGCAACGGCCTCAGCAGTGACGACACTGTGCGGCCCGCGAATCGAGCGTTCTTTAACCTTTCCATGACTTCGGTCGAACCAGCGTCGGTCTGCCCATGCGTCACCTCATGCGACACACCGCTCTCGCCGGCCTCGCGGCCTCCCTCGTCGGCGTCTCCCTTGTCTCCTCCGCGCTCGCGGCGCCCGGCTGCATCGACGGCCGTCGCAAGATCCAGGAGGCCAGTGCGCTTCGCTATCAGGCGCGCCAGGAGGCCAAACTCGGCAACCATGACCGGGTCTGCGACACCCTTGATGAGATCGGCGACCGCTACCACGAGGCGCAGGACGCCTTCGAGGATTGCGGGGCGGACATCGTCTCGATCGACCTGCGCAGCGAACTCCGCTCCCTGCGCGTCGCCAAGCACGTAAACCGCTGCGACTGATCGGGGCTCTGCCCCATCGAACCACGGGACGTCACCTAACGCAGTGTTGTGAAAGCCGGAATCGCCCCAGGGACGGGTGCGGTCCCGCACCGCGAAGTCACAGCTTACGGCCCAGGTTCATCCCAACGAAACGACTCGATTCGCGTCGGGCGAAACCTCTCATCTCCCTCAGGATTCCGCCATGATCACCACCGACAGCACGCTCCGCCAGCCCGCCGCCGAGATGCAGACCGGCCCGTCCTTCACTGCGGCTCTGTGCGGCTTCCTCGGCAGCACGGTTGCGACGACGATGGTGATGTTCCTGCTCAGCAGCAGCGTCTGATCTCGCAGAGCGAAGGGCTCACGGCGCGATCGACCACAGGCGGTCGCGCGAGAACAGCATCTCCGGCTTGCCGACCTGCAAGGCGGTCTTCGGCGCCGGGCATTGGGGTGTCGGCTCGAGGCGCGGCGGCGGTGCGACCGCCGCCTGGGCGGGGGGCACGAGACCCAGCCGCAACTGCACCGTCGGATGCCGCGCGGCGGTGATGGTGGCGACACCGGCAATGATGCAACCGGCCATCAATCCGAGAAAGAAGTTCGTCATCTGAAGCGGGTTCCGAACCCGATGCGGCACGGATGGGCTACGAGGCCGGCCACGGCGAAGCACTCTCTCCCTTTCGGGGCGCCAATGCGGCAGAACCTTCGCATACCCGCTTTTAACAAAGGGGATGCATGATTCGTCCGCGACCGGCCGAGGGCGGCGCAGGGAGAACTCCGATCATGCAGTATGCGGCCAATGCCTACGCGAAAGTCGCGCGCGTGGCGCTCTCGCCTCGGGAGGCCGAGGCCGCCGTGCTGCTGAAGGCCGCCGGCCGTCTGCAGGCCCTTGGGCCCAAGGTCGAGATGGGGGCCGCCCTTAACGAGGCGCTGACCTTCAATCAGCGTGTCTGGACGATTCTGGCGTCTGCCGCGACCGAGCCGAGCAGCCCACTTCCCGTCGAGGTGCGCAACGGCATGGCCCAGCTCTCGACCTACGTGTTCCACACCATCGTGGACGCGATGATCGAGCCGACGGCGGAGAAGATCGAGTCCCTGGTCTCGCTCAACAACCACATCGCCGCAGGTCTCCAGGGCGATGCCGGGCCGGGAGCCTGAGCCGCCCGAGCGCGCTGTCTCTCGGCCGTATCCGGCCTGAGCGGGCCGCGTCTGCGCTCGTCGGGCTCCGAGCGGCGTATCTCCCGCCGCCGAATCGGCCGATCCTTCGCCGGAGCGTGTTCCCGTCATGCGAAGGGACGCGGCCGGATGAGGCGCGCCGCCGCCCGCGGGCGTCGCACGTTCTCCGGACGCGTCCTGACCGCGCGCGCACGGCCTTTCGCGAAATGGCTCGCCGTCGGGTTCGACCGCGCGAGGCTCAGGCGGTCTTGGCGATGCGCTCGCCCGGATAGGGCGCCGTTTCCCGCGCGTAGGCGCGTGCCTTGAGGATCACCTCGTCGGGGATCTGCATCACCACGTCGCCGGTCTGCGGATCGGTGACCCGGAAGACGAGGCTTTGACTGTCCGCGTCGCGGGTATAGGCGCGCCGCTCCGGTTCGGTCGGCTTCGCCTCGCTCTCCGGGCTCACCGCGACGGTGACCGCGGGATCGAGCACGCGGGAGGCCGGAGCCTCGACGCGGACGGCTTCGGCGACGGGACGGATGGGGGTGACGGGTGCGGTCGAGATCGGCGGCGGGGAGGCCGCGGCCCTGATCGGGTCCATGGCTGCATTCCTTCGAGTTTCGGCACGAGGCCGGTCCTCAGAAGATTGCGCGCGTCGCTACCGGAGTCTTAAAGGCCTCCGCTTATCCCCCGGCAACGGCCGGCACCCTGACTGAACCGTAAAGATTGCCTGAAGATTTTTCATAACTGGGCCGGCAAACTGATTTGGGAAGGATGGCGGTCCTTCCGGGCCGCCATCCTCTGCTTCAGATCCGGCCTACTCCGCCGCGTCGACGTAGAGCCTGCCGCCCTCGGCCAGGAACTCCTGCGACTTGGCCGCCATGCCGGCCTCGCGCTCCGCCTCGGAGAGAGGCTTGGCTTGGCCCAGCACCACGCCGGCCTCCTCCATGGCGAGCACGTCGGCGCGCAGATCCTGCGTGATCTTCATCGAGCAGAATTTCGGTCCGCACATCGAGCAGAAATGCGCGACCTTGTGCGCGTCCTTCGGCAGGGTCTCGTCGTGGTAGGCGCGCGCCGTGTCGGGATCGAGCGAGAGGTTGAACTGGTCCTCCCAGCGGAAGTCGAACCGGGCGCGGGAGAGCGCATCGTCGCGCAATTGCGCGGCCGGGTGGCCCTTGGCGAGGTCGGCGGCGTGGGCGGCGATCTTGTAGGTGATGACGCCGGTCTTCACGTCGTCGCGGTTCGGGAGCCCCAGATGCTCCTTCGGCGTGACGTAGCAGAGCATCGCCGTGCCGAACCAGCCGATCATTGCCGCGCCGATACCGGACGTGATGTGGTCGTAGCCCGGCGCGATGTCGGTGGTCAGCGGGCCGAGGGTGTAGAACGGCGCCTCGCCGCACTCGCGGAGCTGCTTCTCCATGTTGACCTTGATCTTGTGCATCGGCACGTGGCCGGGGCCCTCGATCATGGTCTGGCAGCCCTTGTCCCACGCGATCTTGGTGAGTTCGCCCAAGGTCTCCAGCTCGGCGAACTGGGCCGCGTCGTTGGCATCCGCGATCGAGCCGGGACGCAGCCCGTCGCCCAATGAGAACGACACGTCGTAGGCCCGCATGATGTCGCAGATCTCGTCGAACCGCTCGTAGAGGAACGATTCGCGGTGCCCGGCGAGGCACCAGCGCGCCATGATCGAGCCGCCGCGCGAGACGATGCCGGTGGTGCGCCGGGCGGTCAGCGGCACGTGGGCGAGCCGCACGCCGGCATGGATCGTGAAGTAGTCGATGCCCTGCTCGGCCTGCTCGATCAGCGTGTCCTTGAAGACTTCCCAATCGAGTTTCAGCGGGTCGCCGCCGACCTTCTCCAGCGCCTGGTAGATCGGCACGGTGCCGATCGGAACGGGCGAGTTGCGCACGATCCACGAGCGGATGTTGTGGATGTTGCGGCCCGTCGAGAGGTCCATGACCGTGTCCGCGCCCCAGCGGATCGACCAGACCAGCTTCTCGACCTCTTCCGCGGCCGAGGAGGTCACGGCCGAATTACCGATATTGGCGTTGATCTTGACGAGGAAGTTGCGGCCGATCGCCATCGGCTCGAGTTCGAGGTGGTTGATGTTGGCCGGGATGATGGCGCGGCCGCGGGCCACCTCCTCGCGCACGAATTCCGGCGTGATGAAGGGCGGCACCGCCGCGCCGAAGCTCTGACCGTCGGCGAGCGCGGCCTCGGCGCGCTCCAGCATCTGCTCGCGGCAGGCGTTCTCGCGATGCGCGACGTAGATCATCTCCTCGGTGATGATGCCGGCGCGGGCGAACTCGTACTGCGTCACTATCTGGCCGGGTTCAGCCCGGCGGATCGTGCGCTCGGCGGGGCACGGGGCGACGAGCTTGTCGGCCGCGGCGAATCCGTTGTCCTCGGGCTTCACGTCGCGGGGCTTCACCGCCGCGTAGCCGCGCCCGACGATCCAGGGCTCGCGCACCGGAGCCAGACCCTTCTCAAGGTCGATCGCCGCATCGGTCTCGGTGTAGGGGCCGGACGGATCGTAGACCCGCACCGGCTCCTCCTTCGGATCGGAGAGGGCGATCTCGCGGTAGGGCACGCGGATGTCGGGGCGGCCGGGGACTTGGGCGTAGACTTTCTTCGAGCCCTGGACCGGGCCGGTGGTGACGCTGGCAGGGCTGCCGTTGGGGAGATCTTTGGGACGGACGGGTGCGTTCATCGCTGTCGCTCCTGAAGTGGGAGACGACCCGTGGTCCCGACGATGGTGCGGATGGCCGCTTCTGCTTCGAGCAGCGGCCACTGGTTCCCGTCCCTCCGCCGGTACGAGCCGGATCAGGTTCAAGGGTCAGGGCGCCAGCCCACTCTCAGCCCCTCACGGGGCCCCCCTCGGAACGATTCCAACCTCTGCCCTGCCGCGATCCTTGTCAATGCATCGTCGGAATGGTCCGATTTGGAGGAAACATTTTTCCGTTTCCGAAGAGGGGCGGCTGTCACGGCCGGGCCGACGAGCGGAGCGGAAGCCTGAGGCCGCGAAGGCGGCCGCCGACGATGAGGGCTGAGACGGGAAACAGGGAGAGCGCCTCAGACAGTCGCCCCGTGCCACGGCGCTAAAGCTTGACCATGTGCCGCGGATGCAAGCCACGCTTTCGACGAAAAACTCACCAATTGCGGCAGGAACTCCCTTTTGGCGACCGCGCGCGGCGGCTTGGGTGTGGATGACGCCCGGTCGGCGGGTGGTCATGCGCCCGCCTTTTCGCGACACACGATGGCGATGAGCACGATCATCCCTTTCCGCCGCCCTGCCCCCGTGACGCCGGCCCGCGCCGGTTGCGACGTGGCGGCCGTTGCGGGCGACCTTCTGACCGTGCTGGATCAGCTCGAAGGACTGGTGGCGCGGGCCGCCCATATGGACCGGCCGCGGATCGAGGTGGAGCGCAGCGTGCAGCATCTGCTCGATGCGATCAGCGCCGTCGAGCGGGCCTCGGATACGCTGGGCGAAGGCAGCAGCATCTCCGAGCCGGCCTGAAGCGAAATCCGAGGCGGGGATTTACGCCCCGGCGTTCAGCACGCTCGCCATGATCGTTCCGTAATGGCACGCGGTCGCGGCGAGGACGAAGCCATGCCAGATCGCGTTCTGGAACGGCAGGGTCCGCCAGACGTGGAACACCACGCCCACCGAGTAGAGCAGGCCGCCGACGGCGAGGAACCCGAGCGCCGAAGGGGTGAGCCCCGAGATGACCGATTCGTAGGCGAGCACGCCGCTCCAGCCCAGCATCAGGTAGAGCACGATCGAGACCCGGTCCCAGCGGCCCGGCATCAGGATCTTGATGGCGATGCCGGCGAGCGCCACGGTCCAGATCAGGGCGAGAAGCGTCCAGGCGACCGGGCCGGCGCCCACCAGCGCCACCACCGGCGTGTAGGTGCCGGCGATCATCAGGTAGATGAAGGCGTGGTCGAGACGGCGCAGGATCCACTTGCGCGGACTGACCGGCCACATGTTGTAGGCGGCAGATGCGCCGAGCATGGCCAGCATCGCGGTGGCGTAGACCAGCAGAGAGGCCCGTTCGATCCAGCCGAGATGCGTCAATGTCGCGGTGGCGACCAAGCAGACCGCTCCGAGAAGCCCGAGAACGAGACCTGCGATGTGGACCGCACCGTCCGCCCGCAATTCGCGCGGTGTGTAGTTCCAGGTCAACGCAAGCGGGCGTCCGTCCTCGGCCAGAAACATCCTCTGCTCCCATGCTGGCGAGCTATTTAATTCTATAGAGCTGCGAGTCGTTCCATCGTCCAACTACTGAGGGGGCTATCTTCCACCGAAATTGTCGCTACGACGACTGGCCTCCATCGATTGCGCCGCAAGATAAGCCGAATTTTATGCTGCATCGCAGTCGGCCAAGATGCGGTTTCCAGCATCGGGACCAATGGCGAAGATTTCGTGACCCTGCCCCGGAGCGAGGCAGGTTTCACGCCATTCGGACGGGGTGAGGCAGGCGTGTCTTATGCCAAATCCGGCTGATCCGTTCGGAAGGGCGGATTTCGATTTCGGCGGATCCCATCGCGCCCACGCGATGGGGGCCTCCTCAGGCGCCGCGGCCGGCGAGCGTCTCCAGGCCGATCGGCACATCCCCCGCCGCGGGTGCGGCGGCGGCGGGCACGCCGAGGCTGAGGCGGGCATGGACGGTCGCCATGATCAGCACCGCCATGGCGAAGACCTGATGCGCGAGCCCGGCCCAGAGCGGCACCTGCAGGAGCAGGGTGACGATGCCGAGGCCCATCTGCGCCGTGGCGAGCACCGCCACGCCGATCGCCCGCCCGGCGACGGCAGGCGCCGCGCGAAGGGACTGGACCGCGTGGGCGATGGCCGCCAGCACGACGAGATAGGCGAAGAGGCGGTGGTTGAACTGCACCAGGGCGAGGTTGTCGATGAAGTTCTCGATCCAGGGCACCTTGTCGAACAGCACCCGGGCCGGCGGCACGAGGACGCCGTCCATGTCGGGCCAGGTGTTGTAGAGCAGGCCCGCCTTCGAGCCGGCGACGAGCCCGCCGAGCCAGATCTGGATCAGCACCAGCACCGGCAGCAGGCCGGCGAAGAGCCGCACTGACTCAGGGGCCGGGGCGAGCGCCATCGGGCGTGTGCCAGCGGCGAGCCAGACGAGGCCGGCCAGGATCAGGCTCGCGGTGGTGAGGTGGAGCGCGAGCTTGAGCGGCGCCACCGCCGTCATGCCGGGCTGGAGGCCCGAGGCCACCATGATCCAGCCGATGGCGCCCTGCAGACCGCCGAGCAGGCCGAGCCCGAGGAGGCCGAGCAGGAGGCGCCGCCCGAGCATGCCGCGGATCCAGAACCACGCGAACGGCAGGAAGAACACGAGGCCGACGATCCGCCCGAGCAGGCGGTGGCCCCATTCCCACCAGTAGAGCGTCTTGAAACCGTCGAGCCCGATGCCCTGGTTGAGGATGCGGTATTGCGGCGTGTCGCGGTACTTGTCGAACTCCACCGCCCAGTCGGCCGCGCTGAGCGGCGGCACCACGCCGGTCACCGGCCGCCACTCAGTGATCGACAGCCCCGAGCCGGTGAGCCGGGTCGCACCGCCGATGGCGACCATCGCCACTACGAGCACGGCCAGCAGATAGAGCCACGCGCGCACCGGGCCGTGTCCGGGACGGTAGGAGGCCGCCGGGACGGCGTCGAAGCGGTCGAGGGACGGATGGGTCGACAGTCTCATGGTCTCGCGCGTCAGGTCCGGCGGCCGGGAAGGTTCGGGTGTGGCTTACGGGAAGCGGCCCCTGGCGTGCAACGCGAGCGATGACGCATGCCCCCCTGCATTGCGGCGTCCGGGCAGGATCGGTACGACCCGTTTCGGCGCGCGGACCGGCGCGCCGTCCCGACGCGAGAGAGATCGAAGGTCCCCCCCATGCGCCGCCGCACGCGCACCCTGCTCGGAACCTTCGGGATCCTCGCCTTCGTGATCGTCTACGCGCCGCTCGCCATGGCGCTCGCCGACAGCCGCATCTCGGAAACCCATCCGGCGGTGCAGACGGTGATCTACTCGATCCTCGGCATCGCCTGGATCTTCCCGCTGATGCCGCTGATCCGCTGGATGGACCGGCCGGACGATTAGAGAATCGTCTGACAAGCGGACCGCCGGCTTTCGGAAGAAGACGACGCGCGGAGCTTTCGGACGAGGCCGGACACAGCGGGCCCCTTTTTTCGCCGCACTCCCCAGCAAGAAGGCGGGACGTCCTACGCTCAAGGTTCGTTCCCGAAGGTCGCCCGCCGCTCATGCGCCCCTCCCCGCGCCGTCCCGCGCTCTCGTTCAAGCCCGCCCTTCTCGCCGCCTCGCTCCTGCTGCTCGCCGTCCCGAATGCCGTGGCTCAGGGGACGCCGCGCTCGATGGCGGAATGCGAGCGGCTGAAGAACGACCTCGCCTACAACCAGTGCCTCGCCATGTTCGGCCCCCCGGCCCGGAACGTCGCGAGCGGCGGCGGGTATGCCAGCGGGGTGGACGCCCCCTCCAGCACCGCGTCGGTTGCCTCGACCGCGACGATCCCCGGCATTCCCTCGATCGAGGAGCCCGATGTCGAGCCGGCGCGGCGCCGCGGGCGGCGCTCCGGCCGCCGCGGCCGGGCCAGCGCCAGCTTCGATGTCGGCAGCGTCGATGCCGGGACGGGGGTGAGCGACACCGGCTCGTCGCGCTCGCGCCGCCGGCGCCGCTGAGGCGGCGTTCCCGCCTGAGTGTCTCTCAGGCCACGTTGAGGCGCCGTCCGCGGTTCCAGGCCAGGAACGGGACGCCGGAGAGAAGGCTCGCCAGCGCGGCCTCGGTCTGGTGCAGCCCATTCACCGAGACCCGCGGCAGGGCATGGCGATGCTCCGCGTGTTCCGCGAACAGATGGCCCGGCCGGGTCGTCACCGCGGTGGCGAAGCCGAGTCTCTTGGCCGTTGCGAATTCCCGTGGCCCGGCCGAGGTCGGATCGCCGACGGGATAGGACAGGTGCCGCACCGGGCGGTCCAGCTCGGCCTCGATCCGCGCGCGGCTCTCGGCGATCTCGCGCTCCGCGAAACCGGCCTCGTGCTTGGCGAGCATCGGGTGCGTGAGCGTGTGCGCGCCCAGCGTGACGGCCGGATCGCGGGCGAGGTCGCGCAGTTCCGCCCAGGTCAGGCAGAGTTCGCGGGCAAGGCCGCCCGGCGCGAACCCGGCCTCGCGGCACAGCCGGGCGATCTCGTCGAGCAGCATCGGCTCCGGTCCCGCCCGCAGGGTGCGGTAGACCGTCTCGAAGGCCGCCGTCTTCTCCGCATCGGTCCGGGCGGGCAGGACGAGGCCGGAGCCGAGCCGCACCGCGTCGAGCCGCGCCACCGCCCGCTCCAGCTCGATCCACCACAGCCGCCCGCGCCCCTCGGCGAAGTCGCTCGTCACGAACAGCGTCCAGGGCGCCCCGTGCCGGGCCAGCACGGGCCGGGCGTGCTCGACATTGTCGCGGTAGCCGTCGTCGAACGTCAGCACTGCGAAGGGGCGCCCGCCCTCCGGTGCCGCGAGCCGCTCGGGCACTTGATCGAGGCCGATGAGGTCGAAGCCGCGGGCGGCGAGCAGGCTCAGCGTCCGGTCGAGGAAGGCCGGGGTGATCGACAGGAGGGCGTTCGGCGCGAAGCCCGGCACCGGCTCGGGGCGCACGTGGTGGAATGTGAGGATCACCCCGCGCCCGCGGGCGGCGGGGGCGAGCCAGCGGTCGGCGCCCGCGGCGGTGATCGCCCGGAAGCCGGCGCGGAACAGGCGGTGTCGGGTGCGGGGCGACAGCATGGCGCGTCAGGACTCAGGCACCGGGCAGCCCCGGCATCGGCTGAAGCCTAGCGGCGGACGCGAGAAGCTTTCGTTACCCATTCCCGCAGATCGGGGCGCGGCATCAACCGCTGTTTCAGGACAAGGCAGGCAGGGTCCTCCGGGATTGCGCGGCCTGCGTCCGACGGGCAGAGGCGCCGGGGATGACGGGCATGGTGGCTCTCGCCGAGGATCTGGGGCGGCCGACGCAGGCGGTGCGAGGCCGGGGCGGCCTCACCGCGGAGGTGTTCTCGGAGCTTACCGCGGCCGAGGGGCTGTGGCGGGCACTGGAGACCGATCCGGCCGTCCTAATGACGCCCTACCAGCGCTTCGACTGGGTGGCGGCCTATTGCGCCGCCGGGATCGATGCGGGCGAGGCGATCCGCATCCTCGTGCTGCGTGACCCGCTCGGGCGGGCGCGGGTGCTGCTCCCGCTCACCGTTGGGCGGCGCGGCCCCTTGCGGGTGGCGCGGGTGATCGGTGACCGGCACGCCAATTTCCACATGCCGCTCTTCGCCTCCCGCGAGGCGGCGGCGATGCCGGCTGAGGATCTGACGGCGGCGCTCACGGATGCCGGCCGGGCGGCGGGCATCGACGCCTTCGTCTTCCGCAACCAGCCGCGCTTCTGGGACGGAACCCCGAACCCGCTGGCCGGGGGCGGCTTGCCGGCACCGAGCGACGCCTACGGCATGCTGCTCGGCCCCGATGCCGAGGCCACCCTGCGCCGGGTGTTCAGCGGCGACACCCGCAAGAAGCTGCGGGCCAAGGAGCGCAAGCTCGTGGAGTTCTTAGGCGCGATCGAGCACCGCGTCGCCGAGACGCCGGAGGCGGCGGCCGAGATCCAGGCCGCGTTCTACGCGCAGAAAGCCGCGCGTTTCGCCGATCTCGGCATCGCCGATCCCTATGCGGACGCGGCGGTGCGCCGCTTCATCGCCGCCGCCACCGCGCCGGGCGCTCCGCCGGCGATCGAGGTTCATGCCCTGGTGGCCTCCGAGAGCGGGCGCATCCTGGCGACCTTCGGCGGCGCGGTGGACGGCGCCCGCTTCTGCGGGATGTGGACCTCGTTCGACACCGACCCCGAACTCGGCCGGTTCAGCCCCGGCGAGATCCTGCTGCACCGGCTCGTCGGCGATCAGGCCGCGCGGGGGCGCCGGGCGCTCGACCTCGGCGTCGGCGAGGCGGGCTACAAGGCCAAGACCTGCGACGAGACCATCGAACTCGTGGAGCAGACCGTGCCGGTGAGCCCGGCGAGCCATGCGCTGGCCCTCGCCTCACGGGTCGCGGTGCGGCTCAAGCACCGGATCAAGCGCTCGCCGCGGCTCTGGGCGGCAGCCCAGAGCCTGCGGCGGCTGCGGCGGCGCTGACGCCGTTCGGGGTCAGAAGCCGCGGTTGGCGATCGAGGGCAGCGAGGGCTGCGTGTAGGCGCGGTTCACGTCCCGGCGGGTCTGGGTGCCGTTGGTGTCGGAGGACCGGCGGAAGTTGCTCGCCTCGAAGGCGGAGGACAGGCCGGGGCCGCCGGAATCGGTGCTGTTGCAGGCCGAGAGCCCGCCCGTGAGAAGGGCGGCGGCGAGGACAATCAGGGTGGGACGCATCGGGACTTCCTGTCGAAGGCGGGGCAGCCCCGCGGGTCGAACGGAAGGCGTGCCGTGCTCCACCGCCCCTCGGCAAGGGGAAAGTGGCGGCGCGGGAGCGATCCCGCGCCGGGTGTGACCTAATCAACCTCGCCCGTTCGGCGTGATTACTCGGCCGCGGCCTTGAGGTAGCGGACCGGATCGTAGTTGAGGATCGGTCCGAGCCAACGCTCGACCTCGGCGATGTCCATCCCCTTGCGCCCGGCATAATCCTCGACCTGATCGCGCTCGACCTTGGCGACGCCGAAGTAATGCGCCTCCGGATGGGCGAGATAGAGGCCCGAGACCGAGGAGCCCGGCCACATGGCGTAGGATTCGGTGAGCTTCACGCCGATGCGGCTCTCGGCCTTGAGCAGATCGAACAGCGTGACCTTTTCCGTATGATCGGGCTGGG
Source organism: Methylorubrum sp. B1-46 (assembly GCF_021117295.1). Classification (NCBI taxonomy): domain Bacteria; kingdom Pseudomonadati; phylum Pseudomonadota; class Alphaproteobacteria; order Hyphomicrobiales; family Methylobacteriaceae; genus Methylorubrum; species Methylorubrum sp. B1-46. The sequence goes on from NZ_CP088247.1 coordinate 1,903,162, forward strand.
CCGGGTAGCCCGGCGCCGGACGGATGCCGTCGTACTTCTCGTGCACCAACTCATCCGGGGTGAAGTTCTCTTCGGGTGCGTAGCCCCAGAACTCCCGGCGGACGCGCTCGTGCATGCGCTCGGCGAAGGCCTCGGCGATGCGGTCGGCCAGCGCCTTGACGAGGATCGAGCGGTAATCGTCGTTGGCTCGCTCGAAGCGCTCCGCGATGCGCACCTCTTCGAGCCCGGCTGTCACCACGAAGGCGCCGACATAGTCGGCAATCCCCGTCTCGGCCGGCGCGACGAAGTCCGAGATCGAGGTGTTGGGGCGTCCGTCGCGCTTCGACAGCTGTTGGCGCAGGCCGTGGAAGGTCGCGAGCGTCTCGGAGCGGCTCTCGCCGGTGAAGAGGCGGATATCGTCGCCGACGCTGTTGGCCGGCCAGAAGCCGATCACCGCCTTCGGGTTGAACCAGCGCTCCTCCACGATCTGCTTGAGCATCACCTGCGCGTCCTCGAACAGGGCGCGGGCCGCCGGGCCCTGCTCCGGATCGTCGAGGATCGCGGGGTAGCGGCCCTTGAACTCGTAGGTCTGCAGGAACGGCGTCCAGTCGATGTAGGGGACGAGGTCCGCCACCTCGTAAGAGCCGTAAACGCGGGTGCCGGTGAAGGTCGGCTTCTTCGGAGCGTAGCCCGACCAGTCGATCTTGAAGGCGTTCGCGCGCGCCTTGGCGAGCGGCAGGCGCTGCTTGTCGGCCTCGGAGCGGCGATGGGCATCCGCCACCTTGGCGTACTCGGCCCGCACCCGCTCGATGGTCGTTCCGCGGGTCTCCTTCGAGATCAGGCTCGACACCACGCCGACGGCGCGGCTCGCATCGGTCACGTAGACCGCTTGGCCCCGCTCGTAGGCCGGGTGGATCTTCACCGCCGTGTGGACGCGGCTGGTGGTGGCGCCGCCGATCAGCAGCGGCATCTCCATGCCCTCGCGCTCCATCTCGGCGGCCACATGCACCATCTCGTCGAGGGAGGGCGTGATCAGGCCGGAGAGGCCGATGATGTCGACATTTTCTTTTTTCGCCGTCTCGAGGATCTTGGCGGCCGGCACCATCACGCCGAGATCGATGATCTCGTAGTTGTTGCAGGCCAGAACCACGCCGACGATGTTCTTGCCGATGTCGTGGACGTCGCCCTTCACGGTCGCCATCAGCACCTTGCCGGCGGCCTGGCGCTTGCCGTCGCCGCCATTGGCCCGCTTCTCCTCCTCCATGAAGGGTTCGAGATAGGCCACCGCCTGCTTCATCACGCGGGCGGACTTCACGACCTGGGGCAGGAACATCTTGCCCGACCCGAACAGGTCGCCGACCACGTTCATGCCGGCCATCAGCGGGCCCTCGATGACGTGGAGCGGACGCTCGGCCTCTTTGCGCGCCTCCTCGGTGTCGGCGACGATGTACTCGGTGATGCCGTTGACCAGCGCGTGCTCGATGCGCTTCGCGACCGGGGCCTCGCGCCAGGAGAGGTCGGCGGTCTTGGCCTGCGCCGAGGCGCCGGTCTTGAACCGCTCGGCGGCCTCCAGCAGGCGCTCGGTGGAATCCTCGCGCCGGTTGAGGACCACGTCCTCGCAGAGTTCGCGGAGTTCGGCCGGGATCTCGTCGTAGACGGCGAGCTGGCCGGCATTGACGATGCCCATGTCCATGCCCGCCTTGATGCAGTGGAACAGGAACACCGCGTGCATCGCCTCGCGCACCGGCTCGTTGCCGCGGAAGGCGAACGACAGGTTCGAGACTCCGCCTGAGACGTGGGCGTGCGGCAGGGTCTCGCGGATGGTGCGGGTCGCCTCGATGAAGGCGACGCCGTAGGGGTTGTGCTCCTCGATGCCGGTGGCGACCGCGAAGATGTTCGGGTCGAAGATGATGTCTTCCGGCGGGAAGCCGACCTGCTCGGTCAGGATCTTGTAGGCCTTGGTGCAGATCTCGACCTTGCGCTCGTAGGAATCAGCCTGCCCCTGCTCGTCGAAGGCCATCACGACCACCGCCGCGCCGTAGGAGCGGCAGATCCTGGCGGTCTCGATAAACTTCTCCTCGCCCTCCTTCATGGAGATCGAGTTCACGATCGGCTTGCCCTGCAGGCATTTAAGGCCGGCCTCGATCACCTCGAACTTCGAGGAATCGACCATCACCGGCACGCGGGCGATGTCGGGCTCGGCGGCCACCAGATTGAGGAACTCGACCATCGCCTTCTGCGAGTCGAGCAGGCCCTCGTCCATGTTGACGTCGATGACCTGGGCGCCGGCAGCGACCTGATCGCGGGCGACGTCGAGCGCCGCGGCGTAATCGCCGTTGGTGATGAGCTTCCTGAACTTGGCCGAGCCGGTGACGTTGGTGCGCTCGCCGACGTTGACGAAGGGAATCTCCTTCGTGAGCACGAAGGGCTCCAGGCCCGACAGGCGCATCAGGCGCGGGATTTCCGGGATCTTGCGCGGCGTCTTGTCGGCAACGGCTTCCGCGATGGCGCGGATGTGGTCCGGCGTGGTGCCGCAGCAGCCGCCGACCATGTTGACGAGCCCTGAGGCGGCGAACTCGCCCACCAGCTTGCCCATCGCCTCCGGGCTCTCGTCGTAGAGGCCGAATTCGTTGGGGAGACCCGCATTCGGATAGGCGCAGACCAGCGTGTCGCAGATGCGCGACAGCTCGGCGATGTGGCCGCGCATCTCCTTGGCGCCGAGCGCGCAGTTGAGGCCGAAGGTGAGCGGGCTCGAATGGCGCAGCGAGTTCCAGAACGCCGCCGGCGTCTGGCCCGACAGGGTGCGGCCGGAGAGATCGGTGATGGTGCCCGAGATCTGGATCGGCAGGCGGATGCCGGTCTCGTCGAACACCTGCCACGCGGCGGCGATGGCCGCCTTGGCGTTGAGCGTGTCGAAGATCGTCTCGATCAGGATCAGCTCGGCGCCGCCGTCGATCAGGCCGCGCACCTGCTCGACATAGGCCTGTTTGACCTGATCGAAGGTGACGGCGCGGTAGCCGGGATTGTTGACGTCCGGCGAGATCGATAGCGTGCGGTTGGTCGGGCCGATGGCGCCGGCGACGAACCGGCGGCGGCCGTCCCGCTCTTCCGCGAGCTTCGCCGCCTCGCGGGCGAGGCGTGCACCTTCCGCGTTCAACTCGTGGATGATCGATTCCATGCCGTAATCGGCCTGGGCGATCGTGGTGCCGGAGAACGTGTTCGTTTCGCAGACATCGGCGCCGGCGAGGAAGTAGTCGAGGTGGATCTGCCGGATCGCGTCGGGCTGCGTCAGGATCAGGAGGTCGTTGTTGCCCTTCTGATCGTGGCCGTGATCCTTGAAGCGCTCACCCCGGAAATCCTCTTCCGTGAACTTGAGGCGCTGGATCACCGTACCCATCGCCCCGTCGAGGACGAGGATCTTTTCCGAGGCGCGCTGGCGCAGCGCGCGCTCGATCTCGGTGCCGTCGACGGGGGGGAAAGCGGTCATTCTTGCTATCTCGCAGTGATCCCAGAAGCCGCGATGCCGATGACCGGAGGCGGTTTGGGCTCTGTCTGTCGGGTGTGCGATTCGAGGCGACGCCTCGATACCTCTTTTGGCCTCGTGCCGTCATCGCGGGCGTGGGCGAAGCCATCCAACCCGCCTGGTTGGCGCAGCCTGTGGCCGGATTGCCTCGGATGGCCTTCGCTTCGCCACGCAGCGCGAGGTGCCTTACGCCGCCTTCGCCGCCGGCTTGGCCGGGGCCTGCGAGCGCAGGCCGAGCAGATGGCAGATCGCGTAGACGAGATCCGAGCGGTTCATCGAGTAGAAGTGGAAGTCCTCCACGCCCTCGTCGACGAGGTCGAGCACCTGCTCGGCGGCCACCGCCGCGGCGACGAGGCGGCGGGTCTCGATGTCGTTGTCGAGGCCCTCGAAGCGGGCGGCAAGCCAGTAGGGCACCGAGGCGCCGGTGCGGCGGGCGAAGCTGGCCGCCTGCTTGAAGTTCTGCACCGGCAGGATGCCCGGGATGATCGGGATGTCGATGCCGGCCGCGCGCACCTTGTCGAGGTAGCGCAGATAGATCTCGTTATCGAAGAAGAACTGAGTGATCGCCTGATCGGCGCCGGCATCGACTTTGGCCTTCAGCGCGTCGATATCGGCATCGAGCGAGGCAGCCTCCGGATGCTTCTCGGGGTAGGCCGAGACCGAGACCTTGAAGTCGCCGATCCGCTTGATGCCGGCCACGAGGTCGCAGGTCTGGGCGTAGCCGCCGGGATGGGGCCGGTAGGTGTGGCCGACGCCCTCCGCCGGATCGCCACGCAGGGCCACGATGTGGCGCACGCCCGCATCCCAGTAGGATTGCACGACGGCGTCGATTTCTTCCCGCGTGGCGTTCACGCAGGTGAGGTGGGCGGCCGGCTTGAGATTGGTCTCGCGCACCATCCGCGCCACGGTGTTGTGGGTGCGCTCGCGGGTAGAGCCGCCGGCCCCGTAGGTCACCGAGACGAATTTCGGCTGGAGCGGCGCGAGACGCTCGATCGAGGACCAGAGGATCTTCTCCATCTCCTCGGTCTTGGGCGGGAAGAACTCGATCGAGACGCGGATCGGGCGGAAGCCGTCGCGGCTGGCGCGGTGCCGGGAAGCGCTGGGCATCTGTCGTCCCCTTCTTGAAGTCATTTCGTCGTGCGGTGCCGCGGCTCAGGCCACGGCGCGTTCGGATTCGGCCGCCCCGATGCCGGCGGAGGCGTCGTGCGCCAGCCAGAGCGTGACAGTGAGAGGCAGTTCGGTGCCGTCCTCGGGGGCGAGGTCGCGGCTCTCGACGTCGGACAAGCCCGCCTGGACCAGCCAGCCCGCAACCTGATCGGCACCGAAGCCGAGGCGGCGATGCGCTTGGCTTTCGCGCAAGTGTTCGAGATTGTGCGGTGCAAAATCGACGACGAGAAGGCGACCGCCCGGCGCCACGAGGCGCGCCGCCTCGCGAAGCGCGCGTGCCGGATCGTCGAGGTAGTGCAACACCTGGTGCAGCACCACGAGGTCGAAGCCGCCGCGGCCGAAGGGCGGCGCATGCAGGTCGCCCTGGCGCAGGTCGACCCGCGACAGGCCGAGCCGCTCGAGGTTGGCGCGGGCGACCGAGAGCATGGCATGGCTCGAATCGAGCCCGGTGGCGCGGCCGGCCAGCGGCGCCAGCAGGCCGAGCATCTTGCCGGTGCCGGTACCGAGATCGACCACGTGACGGATCGGCCGGTCTCCGAGCGCGTCGAGCACCGCGGCCTCGACGGCAGCCTCGGGCACGTGGAGGGAGCGCAGGCCATCCCATTTGGGGGCGAGCCGGGCGAAGAAGGCCTGTGCCGCCTCGGCGCGCTGGGCCCGGACCGATTCGAGGCGGGCACGGTCTTCCGAGAGCGGCGGGGCATCGTGGTCCAAAGCCGCGATCAGCGGCTCGACGAAACCGATGGCCGCCTCGCGCAGGCGGAAGAAGGCCCAGGCGCCCTCGCGGTGGCGCTCGATTAGGCCCGATTCCACCAAGAGCTTGAGATGGCGCGAGATACGCGGCTGCGACTGGCCGAGGATGTCGGTGAGGTCGGAGACCGACAATTCCCCCTCGGCGAGCAGGGCGAGGATGCGCAGCCGCGTCTCCTCCGCCGCTGCCCGCAGCACGGCGAGCGCTTCGGCGAAGGGCACCGGGGCGGGGTCGAGACTTTGCCTGGAACTGCTCTCGCTAGACATAAAGATATCTTTATGTGCGTAGCGGGTTTGGCGCAAGAGGGTTTTGTGAGCCGTTGATACGACACGCGCGGTTCGTCATCGTCGCTCTCACCGAGGTCCGTCATTCCGGGGCCGCGGAGCCGAGGCTCGAAGCCACCCGTGATGCGTCGGGCGCGGCCTCAGTCGAGACGTGGCGGACCGCCATCGGTTCCGGGTTCGCCTGCGGCGCCCGGAATGACGATGGAGCGGTGAGGCCACCCGTGACTTGGCCCTCCGGCGTTCGGAGTGTTGCCGGCCGCTACTGATAGGCCTTTTTCAGATCGACGGAGCAGCGCACACCAACCTCGGCATAGCCCGCATCGAGCCAAGCCTTGGCCGCGCTGCGGCCCCGGTCGCGCAGACGCTCGAGGACGCGCCAGCGGGCATCGAGACGTGTGGAGGCGGCATAATCGTCGAGCTCATCGGTGCCGTCGATGCGGTGGAGGAAGACCCGCTCCAGACCCGGAACCTCCTGTCCGCCCTCCTCGATCAGGCCGTGCACGAAGTCGATGGCGCGCAGTTCCCGCATCAGGTTGGCGTTGAAGGTGATCTCGTTGAGCCGGTTCTGGATGTCGCGGGACGAGCGCGGCGTCTCGCGGCGCTCCACCGGGTTGATCTGCACCAGCAGGATGTCGCGGGTGCTCGCCCCGTGCAGGGGATAAAGGGCCGGATTGCCGAGATAGCCGCCGTCCCAGTAGGGCACGCCCTCAATCTCGACCGCCTGGAACACGGTGGGCAGGCAGGCCGAGGCCATGAGGTGGTCGGGCGTGAGATGCTCGCGCTCGAACACGGCGAGCTTGCCGGTCCAGACATTGGTGGCGGAGACGAACACGTTGGCGGTGTCGGCCTCGCGCAGGCGGTCGAAATCGACCGTGCGCTCCAGCGCCCCGCGCAGCGGATTGATGTTGAGCGGATTGGCCGTGTAAGGGCCGGGATTGACGGCCTTCAGCCACATCTCGATGAAGGGATTGCCCTTCCAGACATGGAAGAGGCCGTCGATCCAGCTCTGCTGCGCGGGCTTCAGGTCGGCATCCAGGCTCGCCTCCCGCCAGAACTTCTCAAGCGCCGCCCGCGCCCCGTCGGGGCCGCCGGCGAGCCAGCCGTCCACGAGCACGACGGCGTTCATCGCCCCCGCGCTCGCCCCGGTCACCGCCTCGAAGGCGATGCGCCCATCCTCGATCAACGCGTCGAGCACGCCCCAGGTGAAGGCGCCGTGCGAGCCGCCGCCCTGCAGAGCGAGCGAGACCGCCTTTTCGGCCCGCGGTCCGGCCAGCCCCCGGAAGCCGTGTCCGACGCGCGTCGAATCGGCGATCGGGACGGGCACGACGGTCGCCGGATTGTGGGCGTCATCGTGCGGCGTGTCCGGCCGATCGGTTTCGGCGGCTTGCTCGGAGACAGGCGTATCCATGGTGGCTCGCGCGGTTGTTGCAATGCACTCATAGATGATGCGTTGCGATAGAATGGCTCGTGCGGTCCTTTGCCTCGTGCGCCGTCGATGCCATAGGAGAGAACGAGCATGGCGGCATCGGTCTCCTTGCATCGAGACGGCGCACGCTCGACATCTGGCTCGGGATGCGACATGGAAGCGGCCTTGTATCGAGGCATGCTGCGCATCCGTTCGCGCGGGCGCGGCGGCAGGTCGCGGATCGCACCGGATTCGGATAAGATCATGCCCGCGCCTGCGGGACGCCGAAAGCCGGCACGCGCGGACGATAATTGACCCGCGAAGGCACGATGGAAGTCATGGAAGCTCCCGACGCCCTGGCAAACCCGCTCGATTCTCAGAGCCCGAACATGAAGGGCCCGGAGATCGCCGGGCCGGCACCGCGCCACCGCACCGTCGGCGTGCAGATCGGACAGGGTGAAGGCGCGGTCACCGTCGGCGGCGGCGCCCCGATCGTCGTGCAGTCGATGACCAACACCGACACGGCCGATATCGACGGCACCGTGGCCCAGGTCGCCCAGCTCGCCCGCGCCGGCTCGGAGCTGGTGCGCATCACGGTCGATCGCGACGAGGCGGCGGCGGCCGTGCCGAAGATCCGCGAGCGGCTCGACCGCATCGGCGTGCACGTGCCGCTGGTGGGCGACTTCCACTATATCGGCCACAAGCTCCTGTCCGACCATCCGGCCTGCGCCGAGGCGCTGGCCAAGTACCGGATCAATCCGGGCAATGTCGGCTTCAAGGAGAAGAAGGACACCCAGTTCTCGACCATCGTCGAGCAGGCCATCAAGTACGGCAAGACCGTGCGCATCGGTGCCAACTGGGGCTCGCTCGACGGCGAGCTCCTGACCCACCTGATGGACGAGAACGCCAAGTCGCCGACGCCGATCGACGCTCGCGCGGTGATGCGTGAGGCGATGGTGCAGTCGGCTCTGACCTCGGCAGACCGTGCGGTGTCGCTCGGCCTGCCGAAGGACCGCATCATCCTCTCGGCCAAAGTCTCGGCGGTGCAGGACCTCATCGCCGTCTACCGCGAGGTGGCGCGCCGCTCCGACTACGCGATCCATCTCGGCCTGACCGAGGCCGGCATGGGCTCGAAGGGCATCGTCGCCGCCTCCGCCGCCATCGGCGTCCTGCTGCAGGAGGGCATTGGCGACACGATCCGCTACTCGCTGACGCCCGAGCCCGGCGGCGACCGGACGGTCGAGGTGAAGGCGGCGCAGGAACTGCTGCAGACCATGGGTTTTCGGACGTTCGTGCCGTTGGTCGCCGCCTGCCCCGGCTGTGGCCGCACCACCTCGACGACGTTCCAGGAACTGGCCCGCGACATCCAGAACTGGATCTCCACCTCCATGCCGGAGTGGAAGAAGTCTTATCCGGGTGTCGAGGGGCTCAACGTCGCGGTGATGGGCTGCATCGTCAACGGACCGGGCGAGTCGAAGCACGCCGATATCGGCATCTCACTGCCCGGCACCGGTGAGAGCCCGAGCGCCCCGGTCTTCATCGACGGCAAGAAGGCGATGACCCTGCGGGGCGCGACGCTCGCCAAGGATTTCGAGGCGATCGTGATCGACTACATCGAGCGCCGCTTCGGCCAGGGCAAGCGCGACGCCGCCGAGTGAGTTCTTTCGGTGAGACGGCCGCCTTCATCGCCCGCGCGGGTGGATGGGGCGGCCGTCTTTCCGTTCCAGGACGGGTCGCCCGCTCCGACCTGCCTTCCGCCTTTCCGGCCGCCGTGATGTCCGGTCCGCGTTTCGCGATCCGAACACGCGCCACCCCGCCTCCGGCGAGCCGCTCCGTCACGACCGGGTGTCCGCTCCGGCACGACCGATCCGCACGACTGACGCATTCCCTTCATGCGACTCCGGCACACCCGGCCGGACGACGCGCGAGCCCAGGCAAGCCTGCCCGATGACCCAGCCTGCCAGCCCAAATGGCGCGAGTCCAAATTCGGACGGCACAAGTTCGGCCGGCACAAGTCCGGCGAGCCCGATTCCGTCAGGCGCTTCCGCCGCGGGCGGTCCGGCGCCCGGCGAAGGGGGCCCGGTCGCGGCGTCCGCCGGCGCGCATGATCCCTCCGACGCGGCGGCCGAGGGCCACGCCAAGGCGGGCTTTTGGGCGCTGACGATCGGCTCCGTCGGCGTGGTCTACGGCGATATCGGCACGAGCCCGCTCTACGCCTTCCGCGAGGCGCTCGCCCCCTCGCGCAGCGACGGCATCCTGCTCGCCGAGGAGGTGATCGGCACCGCCTCGCTCATCATCTGGGCGCTGCTGCTGATCGTCACGATCAAGTACGTCGCGATCCTGCTGCGGATGGACAACAACGGCGAGGGCGGGATCCTCTCGCTGATGGCCCAGGCCCGCCACGCGCTGGGCGGCTCCAAGATCGTGTTCATGCTGGGGCTGCTCGGCGCCTCGCTGTTCTACGGCGATTCCGTCATCACCCCGGCGATCTCGGTGCTCTCGGCGGTGGAAGGGCTCAAACTCGTCACGCCGGCCTTCGACGACTACGTCCTGCCGATCACGGTGGCGATCATCCTCGGCCTGTTCGCGGTCCAGAGCCACGGCACGGCCCGCGTCGCGACCTTCTTCGGGCCGGCCATGGTGGTGTGGTTCCTGGCCATGGCCGCCGCCGCCCTGCCCCACATCGCCGGTAATCCCGGCGTGCTCGCTGCCTTCAATCCCTGGTACGCGGTGCATTACCTGCTCGGCCACGGCACCGGCGCGCTGGTGGCGCTCGGCGCGGTGTTCCTGGCAGTGACCGGAGCCGAGGCCCTGTTCGCCGATCTCGGCCATTTCGGGCGCCGCCCGATCCAGGTGGCGTGGCTCGGCCTCGTCGCGCCCTGCCTCGTCCTGAACTATCTCGGCCAGACCGCCCTGGTGCTGGCCAAGCCCGAGACGACCGATCCGTTCTACCAGCTCGTGCCGGAATGGGGTCTGATCCCGATGGTGCTGCTGGCCACACTCGCCACGGTGACGGCGAGCCAGGCGGTCATCACCGGCGCCTTCTCCCTGTCGCGGCAGGCGATCCAGCTCGGCATGCTGCCGCGCATGGAGATCCGCCACACCTCCGAGGCGCATTCGGGCCAGATCTACCTGCCGCAGATCAACACTCTGCTCGCCCTCGGCGTGGTGGTCCTGGCGGTGACCTTCCGCTCCTCCTCCGCGCTCGCCTCAGCCTACGGCATCGCCGTGACGGGCACGATGCTGCTCACCGCCTCCATGGCCTACGTGGTGCTGTGGAAGGTGGTGCGCCTCTCGCCGCTCGTGTCGGCGGCGATCATCATGCCCTTCATCGTGCTGGAAACCCTGTTCCTGCTCTCGAACCTGCTGAAGCTGCACGAGGGTGGCTACGTGCCCCTGATGCTGGCCGGCGGCCTGATGCTGATGATGTGGACCTGGGTGCGGGGTGTCACGATCCTGTTCAACAAGACCCGCAAGACCGACGTGCCGCTGATCGAGCTTGTCGGCATGCTGGAGAAGAGCACCTCCTATCAGCGGGTGAAGGGCACGGCGGTCTTCCTGACGAGCGACCCCGAGATCGCGCCCGCCGCGCTGCTGCACAACATGAAGCACAACAAGGTGATCCACGAGAAGAACGTGGTGCTCACCGTCGAGACCATGGACCGGCCCCGCGCGAGCCAGGCCGAGCGGGTGCGGATCGAGCCCGTGGGCTTCGGCTTCTACCGGGTGGTGATGCGCTTCGGCTTCATGGAGACGCCCAACATCCCGCGCACCCTGACCCTGCTCAAGCGCGAGGGCTTCAAGTTCGACATCATGTCGACCTCGTTCTTCCTGTCGCGCCGCTCGATCCGCCCGGCCGCCCATTCCGGCATGCCGCTGTGGCAGGATCGGATCTTCATCACGCTCGCCAAGAACGCCAACGACGCCACGGACTTCTTCCAGATCCCGACCGGCCGCGTCGTCGAGGTGGGCACCCAGGTCACCGTCTAGACCCAACGGGCCGGCACCCGGTGCTCGGTCCCATGGGCGGCAGCGACGAACGGGTATTCGTTTAGAGCGAACAGCGTAAAGTTGCGAAACGTTCTGTGGCCGACTCGCTACAGGACGATGATTTGCGCGCGATGATCTTGTGTCCCCGCACATCGTCCCGTACGGCTGAGCTTACGAAAAGCAAGCAACAACAATAGTTTAGCATAATTCCAAACAACCGACCGGTCTCGTTCCGCGCATGGTAGCGGAGGCCGTCGGCTGTGCCGGACAGATGGAGTCAGGCGTATGGGCTCGGTTCGCACTCTCGTCGGCGTCCGCGCCCTGCGGACGATGGCGCTGGCAGGCGCCTCATTGCTCGCTCTCACCGTGGGCGCCGCGGCGCAGCAGGCGACCGCGCGCCTGGAAGAGCTGTCGGTCGAAGGCAGCGGCCGGGGGGCCGCCGGTGGCGGGCAATCCGCCCAGCGCGGCGCCGATGGACGTGCGGCCCCCGAGGATCCGCGCGGGCCGGTCACCGGCTACGTCGCAACCCGTTCGGCCACTGCGACCAAGACCAACACGCCGCTGATCGAGACGCCGCAGGCGATCACCGTCATCGGCCGTGAGCAGATCGATGCGCAGGGCGCACAGACGCTGACCCAGGCGACGCAGTACACAGCCGGCATCTATTCCGGCGTCTACGGCGCCGATGAGCGGGTCGATTTCTTCACCCTGCGCGGCTTCGTGGCGAGCGATTACGGGATCTACAAGGACGGCCTGCAACTCCTGAATTACGGCTTCGGCACGCTCAAGACCGAGACCTTCGGCCTGGAGCGGATCGAGGTTCTGCGCGGCCCGGCCGCGGTGCTGTTCGGTGCGGGCAATCCCGGCGGCATCGTCAACCAGATCACCAAGCGACCGACGCTGGCGCCCTTCGGCTATGTCGAGATCGCCGGCGGCTCGTTCGGGCAGGTCTACGGCGCCTTCGATGTTGGTGGGCCGGCCGACGAGTCGGGTCACCTGTTCTATCGCCTCACCGGCATCGGCCGGCAGGGCGGCACCCAGGTCGTCGGCGCGGATTCCGACCGCGCCTACATCGCACCGGCCTTCACGTGGCGGCCGGATGCCGGCACCACCTTCACGGTGCTGACGAGCTACCAGCGCGATTCCACGGCCGTGACCGCGAACTTCCTGCCCTATTCCGGCACCGTGCGCCCGAACCTGAGCGGCCTGCGCATCGACCGCTCCCTCAACGTGGGCGATCCGCGCATCAACAGCTTCCAGCGCGAACAGGTCTTCGCCGGCTACGAGTTCGAGCACGCGGTCGACGACGTGTGGACCGTGCGTCAGAACTTCCGCTACTCGTTCTCGGACGCGAAGCAGAACTCGTATATCGGCCAGCTCGGCTACGCCGACCTGCCTCAGACGCAGCTTGCCCGCTACCAGTTCCAGTACGCCGACAAGGTCAGCCTGTTCCAGGTCGACAACCAGGCCGAGGCCCGCTTCTCCGACGGATTCGTCGCCCACGACCTCTTGTTCGGCGTCGACTACAAGAACTACTCGCTCTACGACAATCAGGCCTCGCTCTTCCCCGGCCCGAACCTCAGCATCATCAACCCGCTCTACGGGCAGATCGTCGGCCGGCCCCTGCCCTATCAGGTCGACGTCAACAGCTTCCGGCAGCTCGGCTTCTACGCCCAGGACCAGATCAAGCTCACCGACCGCCTGAGCCTGATCGGCGGCCTGCGCTACGACATCGCCAACAGCGACGTGCTCAAGAAGCTCGCGCCGGACACGAGCACGTCCCGCACCGATACGGCGCTCACCGGCCGTATCGCGCTTCTCTACAATTTCGATCCCGGCATCGCCCCCTACGTCGCCTACTCGACCTCGTTCCAGCCGCAGATCGGCGTCGATGCGATCACCGGAGCCTCCCTCGCGCCGGATCGCGGCGAGCAGATCGAGGTCGGCCTGAAGATCGAGCCGGTCGGCGAGCGCTTCTCCCTCAACATCGCCGCCTTCGATCTCGTGCGCGACAACCCGCCCTTCCCGGTCCTGATCGGCTTCGGCAGCACGCAGCTCGGCACCGTGCGCTCGCGCGGCATCGAGGGGCAGTTCGTCGCGAACCTCGCGGAAGGCTTGAACCTCGTCGCGGCGGTGACCCACTACGACCTCGAATACACCCGGGTCCGGGATGCCGCGCTCGGCGACCTCGTCGGCAAGACCCCGACCAATGTGCCGGAGACTTTCGCCTCGGTCTTTGCCGATTACACGATCCCGTTCGGCGATTGGCGCGGCTTCGGCTTCGGCGGCGGCGTGCGCTATGTCGGCCGCTCCTACGCCGACCAGCTCAACAATCTGAAGGTCCCGGAATACGTCCTGTTCGACGCGACCGTGCACTACAATTGGGACCGCTGGCGCATGGCGATCACCGCCGCCAACATCGGCGACCGGCGCTTCGTCACCTCGTGCCAGTCGGCCAATTCCTGCTTCTACGGCGAGGCCCGCCGCGTGCTGGCGAGCGTGAGCTACAAGTGGTGAGTCGCCGCAGGGCCCGCCTGCGGGCCCTGCATCACCTTGGAGGCGGCCGGCGGCCGGGCTATCTCGCATGAGCTTAAGCGGATCATGAGAATCCGCTCGCTCGAGGAACGCCTGCCGTCATGACCATCCGTCCGCTTCTCGCCGCCCTGTTGATCGGCGGCCTCGTCCTTCCCGCCACCGCGCAGGACACCGCCCCTTCGCCAACCCCGGCACCAACCCCTCCCGCAGCGCAGGAATCGTCGAAGGAGGCCGCGCCGCCGCGGCCGATCCGCAACGCGCCGAGCCCGCGGGCACTGGAATTTGCCGCCTACATCTTCTCGGCGGTCAATGTTTGCGGCTACCGGCTCAACACCTCGGAATTCGAGGCGCTGCTCGCCAAGCAGAACACGCGGCCCGAGGATGTCAGCCCCCGCGGGCCCTTCGGCAACCGGGTGATCGGCATCTTCACGCTCATGTCCAACCAGATGAACCTCAACCGCGAGCAGTCCTGCCTCGCGGTGGCCGGCGAGTACGGGCCCGAGGGGAGCGTGGTGAAGAACGTCCTGCTGCCGCCGGGCTCCGACGCGCCGCCCGCAGGCAAGCCGGCACAGCCTTAGCCGTCCCCATTCGAACGTCGGGCCCGCCCCATCGTGGGCCCGAAGGCCGATCGGCACGCCGCGATGTCGGCGGCTCCCCGTTCCCGCGAAATGCTGTAGAGGGACGGGCGAGACCCGTTCGACTCGTCTGCTGATCTTTTAGGCCCATGTCCGCAATCGACCCCGCGTCCCGATCCGCCTTGCGCCCTCAGCCGCGCCCCGGCGTGCTCGCCATCGAGGCCTACGTGCCCGGCAAGAGCGCCGCGCCGGGCGTCGCGAAGATCCACAAGCTCTCCTCCAACGAGACTCCGCTGGGCCCGAGCCCGCGGGCGATCGAGGCCCTGCGGGCGGAGGCCGCGACGCTGGCCCTCTATCCCGACGGCAGCGCCACCCGCCTGCGTGCGGCGATCGGCGCCCGCTACGGGCTCGACCCCGCCCGCATCGTCTGCGGCGCGGGCTCGGACGAGCTGCTGACCCTGCTGGCGCTCGCCTTCGTCGGGCCGGGCGACGAGGGCATCTTCTGCGAGCACGGCTTCCTCGTGTACCGCATCGCGATCCTGACGGCCGGCGGCACGCCGGTGGTGGCGCCGGAGACGAACCTCACGGCGGATGTGGACGCGATCCTCGCCGCGGTGACGCCGCGCACCCGGATCGTCTACCTCGCCAACCCCAACAACCCGACCGGCACCTACCTGCCGTTCGAGGAGGTCCGCCGCCTGCAGGCCGGCCTGCCCGGCAACGTGGTGCTGGTGCTCGACGGGGCCTATGCCGAGTACGTGCGGGCCAACGACTACACCGCCGGCCTCGAACTCGCCCTCGACGCGCCCAACGTCGTGATGACGCGCACCTTCTCGAAGATCCACGGTCTGGCGGCGCAGCGCATCGGCTGGATGGTCGGGTCCGAAGTCGTGGTCGATGCGGTCAACCGCATCCGCGGGCCGTTCAACCTGTCCGCGGGCGGCATCGCGGCCGGCGCGGCGGCGATCGCCGACGAGGCCCATGTCGCGGCGGCGATCGCCCACAACGACGAGTGGCTCGCCTGGCTCACCCGCGCGGTCGAGGCGCTGGGGCTCACCGTGACGCCGAGCGTCGGCAACTTCCTGCTCGTCCACTTCTCCGACGCGCCGGGCCGCACGGCGGCGGAGGCGGATGCGCACCTGACGCGCGCCGGCGTGATCGTTCGGCGGGTCTCCTCCTATGGCCTGCCCAACGCCCTGCGGGTGAGCGTCGGCAGCGCGGAGGCCAACCGCGCCTTCGTCGATGCGCTGACCGACTTCCTGGGACCGCAGCGCTCGTGACCGCGGTCGTGGAGCGCCTCGCCATCGTTGGGCTCGGTCTGATCGGCTCCTCGATCGCCCGCGGCGCCCGGACCTACGGGCTCGCCCGCGAGATCGTGGCGATCGACCGCGATGCCGGCGTGATCGAGCGGGTGAGGGCGCTGGGACTGGCCGAGACGGTGAGTACCGAGGCCTCGGCGGTCGCAGACGCCGACCTCGTCATCCTCTGCGTGCCGGTCGGCGCCATCGGCGAGGTGGCGGCGCAGATCGCGCCGCACCTGAAGCCGGGCGCCGTCGTCTCAGACGTCGGCTCGGTCAAGGCCGCCGTCGTCGCGGCGGTGACTCCGCATCTTTCTGAAAGAAATCCGTTCGTACCAGCGCATCCGGTGGCGGGCACCGAGTATTCGGGGCCGGATTCGGGCTTTGCCACCCTGTTCTCGAACCGCTGGTGCATCCTCACCCCACCAGAGGGGGCCGACCCGGCGGCGGTCGAGCGGGTGCAGGGCCTGTGGCAGGGTCTCGGCGCCATCGTCGAGACCATGACGCCCGAGCACCACGACCTCGTGCTCGCCATCACCAGCCACGTGCCGCACCTGATCGCCTACAACATCGTCGGCACGGCGGCCGATCTCGAAGCCGTCACGCAGTCGGAGGTCATCAAGTTCTCCGCCGGCGGCTTTCGCGACTTCACCCGCATCGCCGCCTCCGATCCGACGATGTGGCGCGACATCTTCCTGACCAACCGCGAGGCGGTGCTGGAGATGCTCGGGCGCTTCAACGAGGATCTGTCGGCCCTGTCGCGGGCGATCCGTTGGGGCGACGGCGAGGCCCTGCACGACCTGTTCACGCGCACCCGCGCGATCCGCCGCGGCATCGTCGCCATGGGTCAGGAGACGGCCGAGCCGGATTTCGGCCGCGCCCGCAACGCGGCGGCGCCCGCGACCAAGCAGAGCTGAGGGAGAGAGCGCCCGAGATGCGGACATTCGCCATCGTTGCCGTCGTCGAGGGCGCGGCGCCCGACCTGTTCGAGTGGCTCTCCTTCCACCGCGCCGTCGGCGTGCGCCATTTCGTGATCTACGACAACGGCCTCGACAGCGAGGCGGCGGCTCTCCTGAAGGCGCACGAGGGCATCGGGGTCACCACCCTGCCCTGCCCGACCCGCATCGACATGACGCCGCGGTTTGCCGCCTACAATCACTTCCTCGCCTCGCGGGCGCGGCTGTTCCGCTTCGCCGCCTTCCTCTCGCTCGACGAATTCCTGGTGCCGGCGCCCGGCCGCTCGATCCAGGACTGGATCGCCCGCATCCCGCCGCATGCCGGCGCGGTTGTGGTCAACCGGCGTGTCTTCGACACCGCGGAGCCGAGCGGCGATCCGTCCGGGCTCGTGCTGCGCCGCTTCCCCTACGCGCTGGCGGACCCGGAGGACGAGGCGAACCGCCCCGTCACGGCGATCTACCGGCAGGGCGCCGTCGCCGCGATCACCGATGCGGGTCTGGCGCCCCTGGTGCAGGGCGAGCGGCTGATGAGCGATTTCAGCCCCGCCGCGCCGGACCCGACGCGGCCCGACGCCGTCCTCGGCGTGCGGCAGGGTGAGATTCGTCTCAACCACTATCCCCGTCCCGCCCCGGCTCGCGCTGCGAACGGCGTGGAAGCCGAGCCGTGCTTCCGGACGCAGAGCTGGGTCGGGCCGACGCTCGACGCGATGCGCCACGTTCTCGCCTACTTGGAGGGCGTCACGCCGGCCGGGGCTCTGCGGCTGCGGGCGCGGGCCGGCGCCGTACCGGAACTGGCGCGGCCGGTCTCGCCGCGGGACCACCGCCTCTGGCGGTTGCGCCATCTGCACCGGCCGCGGGTCGAGGCCGCCGGTCGGTTCGTCCAGCGCAAGCTCTTCGGGGCGCCGCGCCCCTGGTAGAGGGGCGGCCGATCCGGTTCACCGCCGGTTTGGATCGGTCCGGCCGGGTGCGGCGCAAACGGACCCGTCCTCGACCTCTCCCGAGGTATCGAACGGTCGCCGCCTGGTCGCTGCCGTGCCGCGTTCCGTCATCCCGGGGCCGCGCCGCGGAAGCCGGGATCCACCCGTGATGCGATGGGCAGCCCGACGTTCAGGCCATGCGTGGCTTCCCCGTTCGCTGATCAGCGAGCCGGACTGACGGAGGGCGGAGCTGACCCCATCAGCCGCGAACGGGATCATCCGGCCGGATCGCCTCGTCGATGCTCGCGACGAGGCCCCCGCCTTCATGTCCCTGGCTGTCCCGGTCTTCCGCACGGACGCACCACTTCCGCCCGTGGGTTTGGCCGCCTCGGCGTCGGGCAGGCCGTGCCAGCTTTTCGCGCGCGCGGAGATGGTGCACATGCCGGCGTCGTCAGCGACGGGGTGTTGAGGCCGGCGCCGAAGCGTCAGCGGTTCCGGTCCCCCGCCGCGAGAGCAACCTCAGTACAAGGCCGGCAGCGCCACGTTCGGCACGGCGAGCGGGCCGAGCATCAGGCGCCCGTCACCCAGCCGCAGGGTCGGCAGGGGTTTGAGGCCGTTGGGGTTGTCCGCCTGTGCCTCTCCGGAGGCGTCCTCGCGCTTGCGCAGGCCGCCGAGGAACTGGCCGACGAGATTGCCGATCAACGCGCCCTTGTCCGAGCCGAAGCGCTGGCCCATCACCTGCCCGACCAGGGCTTCAAGTCCCACGGCGCGCAACTCGAAGCGGCCCTCGGGGCGATGCGCCTCGTCGAGGCCGACTTCGCCCTTGGCCTGGAGACGGCGCTCGCCCTTGGCGATCGACAGGCGGTTCACGTCGAGGCGGCCCTCAGCCCGACGCCACTTCTCCAATTCCCGCGCCACCGTGCCGGTGCGCAGCACCGTGGCCCGCTCAATGGTCGTGTCGAGGTCGATGTCGGCGGGGTCGCTGCTGCCGACCAGCGCGTCGAGCCGCGGCACGGCGGCCTTGGCGAGGCGCAGGCTGACATCGACGGCGCCGTCGCTCTCGAAGCGGCCGGGCGTGGGGCGGGCGTGGAGTTCGAGATGCTGAGCGGCGAAGTCCACCGGCCCCGGATCGGGGGACTGGATCATGCCCTTCGGAGCATCGACGACGAGGGAGGCGCGGCTGAACCCGTTCGCGGCGGCGTGGAAGCTCGCTTCCAGCGAGGACCACGTGACGTCGCCGGTCAGGTCGCCCTGCTCGACATGGAACGGTCCGCCGACCTCGAGCACGACGTGGCGCGGGTCGTAGACCTGCACCACGGCGGTGGTCGGCCCGAGGGTGAAGTTGCCATCGGAGCGGGCGAAGCGGACGGACGCGCAGCGCAGTTCGAGGCGGAAGGGAAACCCGGTGATCGAGCGGTCGGCGCAGGTCCACTGGCGCCCAGCCTGGGCCTCGCGGGCGAGCCAAGCGTCCATCTCGCTCTCGGCCTTGCCGCGGATGAAGAACCACGCGGTGGTCCAGGCGAGGACGACGGTAGCGAGCAGGATGTAGGGAAGGAACAGGCCGATCCGCCTGCGCCGCCGCGGGAGCGGTCCGCCGGGAATCAGTTCGGGTGTCTGCGCCATCGGCCTCGTTCCTGCGCGGTCCGGCAGGACCGGCCGGACGCCCCCGTGTTTGGAGAGAGGGGCGGCGCAAGGCAAGGGCTTGACCCATCCCGGCCGTCACGGACCGGGGGGCGGGCGAAGCGCGGAGGAGATCAGGCTCAGGAGATCAGGCGCTCGCCTTCTCCGGCTCGATGGCAAGGTCGGCGACGACCGCGCGACGCTCGTCCTCGCCCTCGGCGAGGCGGTGGACATGCATCTCGGTCGCACCCTTCTGGCGGGCGCGGGCCAGCCAGTTTCGGTGCAGGCGCTCGCGCGGTCCCTTGCCGGAAGCAGCGATCGAGACGGCTTGCGCGATGCCGGCATCGTCGCGCCGCACGGCGATCACCACCGCCTCGTCGACCTCGTCGAGATCGGGCTCGGCCAGATCGTGGACGCCGACGACGTAGCGGCGGCCGGAACGTCCGCGCCACGCACTCAGGGCAGGAGCGGCGCCACGCAGGCCCGCCATGGTTCGGAGACGCTCCTCGCGCACATCCGCTCTCCGGGATCGATCGTCCTTCAGATCGCGGAGCGCGACCGACCAGGACAGGGCTCTTTTGTTCGCCATTTGTTCTGTTCTACGCCGCTCGTCCGATCGCCGTCAAGGCGCTGTTTCGGAACAGGTTCATGGGTCTGCAGAAGGTGGGAATCGCCCTCCGGTTCCGCAAGAAACCGGCACCGTCGGGAGGGCTGCCGCGTCTCGATTCGCACTCCGCGTGGCGTCCCGATTCGAGCATTCGAACATCCTCTCGCCGCACAGCCTTCTTAAAGCATGGGTCTGGCAGGGTGACCGGGCGCGGGGCCTGCCGTACAAGCGGAACCGTGTGCCGGCCCGGCTTGACGAGACTTGGTTCTCCGACGGATCGGGGTGGCGCGGCGAGGAACAGCCTTGAGGCGGGTGATGGGTGTGGCGACCAAGGGGGCGGGGGTTCGAATTGCGCGGCTCGTGCTCGCTGCCGGCCTCGCGCTGAATCTCGGCGCCTGCTTCCGTCCGCTCTACGGGCCGACCGCCTCGGGCGAGTCGATGCAGGGGCTGCTCGCCGCGATCCAAGTCGATGACGTCAACATGGCGCAGGATCAGGAGCGTCTCGGACATTACCTGCGCAGCGAGCTGATCTTCGACCTCGACGGCTCCGGCCAGTCTGCGGTGCCGAAGCGCTACCGGCTCAAGATGCAGGGTTCGGAACAGGTCCAGACGCCAATCGTCTCCTCGACCACGGCGCGGGCGGAAGCTGGTACGATCGTCGGAACGGTGAAGTTCTCGCTGGAGAGCCTCGACGGGCGCCGCATCCTCACCGAGGGCGTCGCGACGGGCACCGCGACCTACGATCGCTCGATCCAGCGCTTCGCCTCGCTGCGCGCGGCGCGCGACGCGGAGATTCGGCTTGCCAAGCTGTTGGCCGAACAGATCAAGACCCGGATCGCCTCCGTCCTCGCCGTCAAGCCGAACCCCTGACGGCGGCGACATGACGGCGGTCAAGGCCGGCGACGTCGAGGGGCTGGTCCGGCGCGGCCCCGATCCGCGCATCGCGGTGACCCTGGTCTACGGGCCCGATACCGGGCTCGTCGCCGACCGCGCGGCGCGGCTGGTGCGGGGCATGGTGGCGGGCCCCGACGACCCCTTCGCGCTGATCAAGATCGATGGCGATACCCTTGCCTCCGATCCGGGCCGACTCGTGGACGAGGCCGGCACCGTCGGCCTGTTCGGCGGCAGCCGCACGATCTGGGTGCGCTCGGGCAGCCGCAACTACGCGCCTGCCGTCGATGCCGTCCTGAAGGCGCCGACCGAGGGCGCGCGCATCGTGGTGGAGGCCGGCGACCTTGCCCGCTCCGCGCCCCTGCGCACCCTGTGCGAGGGCTCGCCCAAGGCGCTCGCCCTGCCCTGCTACCCCGACGACGAGCGCACGCTCGCCGACCTGATCGAGCGCACGCTGCAGGAGGAGGGTCTGCGCATCGACCGCGACGCCCGCGACCTGCTGGCGGGCAGCCTCGGCAGCGACCGCCGCGCTAGCCTGTCGGAGATCGGCAAGCTCGCCCTCTATGCCCGCGGCCAGGGCAGCATCGGCGTGGATGACGTCGAGGCGATCGTCAGCGATGTCGGCGCGAGCGTGCTCAACGCGCTGATCGATGCCGCCTTCGCCGGCCGTGCGAGCGAGGCCGAGCGCGAGTATCGCCGCTTCCGCCATGAGGGGATGGACCCCTCGGCAATGCTCGGCGCCGGGCTGAGGCACGCGCTCACCCTGCTGTCCCTGCGCCTCGACAATCCGCGCGGCAGCGCGAGCCAACTCGTCGCCAATTGGCGCGGCCTGCATTTCCGCCGCAAGGCGCTGGCCGAGGCCCAGCTCGCCCGCTGGTCGGTGCCAGGGCTGCAACAGGCGGTCGCTTGGCTCCAGGACGCGGTGCTCGCCTGCCGCCGCTCCGAGCCGGATCTCGCCCATGCGCAGGCGCAAGGCGTGTTCCTGCGCATCGCCGTGGAGGCGGCACGGCGGCGCGGCTAAGACGGTCCAAATGTCGGCCTCGCCACGCCGCTATCCGGCGCGGCGGGGGATCGCTCGATCAGGCTCCGCCGAGCTTGCGGCAGAGTGCGTCGCGCTCCTCGGCCGTGGCATAGCGGATGCGGATCTCGCCCTCCCCGCTCGCCTTGGCCTTCACTGCCACGCTGTAGCCCAAAGCTCGGCCGAGCACGTCTTCCAGGGAGCGCAGGGCGGCGTCACCTTCCGCCGAGCGCCGCGGGCGGCCCGGGCGGGGCGTGTCATCCTGCGGGGCTTCCGCCGCGGCCAGTGCCTCGACCTCGCGCACCGACAGCCCTTCGGCCACGATGCGGCGTGCCACCGCCTCCGGATCGCGCACGGAGAGCAGCGCCCGGGCATGGCCGGCGGTGATCTCGCTGGCGATGACCCGATCCTGGATCCCCGGCGGAAGCTGGAGCAGGCGCAGGGTGTTGGCGAGATGGCTGCGGCTCTTGCCGAGCAGGTCGGCGAGTTCGGCCTGAGTGTACTTGAACTCGCCCATCAGCCGCTCGTAGCCCGCCGCCTCCTCGATGGCGTTCAGGTCGGCGCGCTGGACGTTCTCCAAGATCGCGTATTCGAGCGAAGTGCGGTCGTCGATCTCGACCACCACCACCGGCACCTCGTTGAGGCCCGCCCGCTGGGCCGCGCGCCAGCGCCGCTCGCCGGCCACGATCTCGAAGGTGCCGGGCACCCCTGTCAGCGCACGGGCGACGATCGGCTGGATCACACCGCGCTGACGAATCGAGGCGGCGAGTTCGTCGAGCTCTGGCTCCGAGAAGCGGCGGCGCGGATTGCGCGGGTTCGGGCGCAGGAACTCGACCGCCACCTTGCGCTGCGGGTGCCCGGTGCTGCGAGCCGTCTCCTCGGGCGCGTCGTCGGAAAAGTCGCCGATCAGCGCCGCGAGGCCGCGTCCGAGCCGCGGCCGCGCCGCATCATCCGCCATTGCCACGATCGAAACTCCAAACTTTTGAATGACTTAAGCGGCGGCGGCGGGCGGGGGCGCGCGGCCCTCGCGCTGAATCACTTCGGAGGCAAGGCGCAGATAGGCCTGCGAGCCGGCGCATTTGAGGTCGTAAAGCAGCACCGGCTTGCCGTGCGAGGGAGCCTCGGACACGCGCACGTTGCGCGGAATCATGGTCTCGTACACCTTGTCGCCCATGAAGCCGCGCACGTCGGCGACGACCTGGGTCGAGAGGTTGTTGCGCGGGTCGTACATGGTCAGCACGACGCCCTGGATCTGGAGCTTGGGGTTCAGCGCCCCGCGCACCTGCTCGACGGTGCGCAGCAACTGGCTCAGACCTTCAAGGGCGAAGAACTCGCATTGCAGCGGCACCATCACCGCGTCGGCGGCGGCGAGCGCGTTGATCGTCAGCAGGTTCAGTGAGGGCGGGCAATCGATCAGCACGTAGGTGATCGGCTCGATGCCCTCGGGCGTCGTGAGTTCGCGCAGGATGTTGCGCAGGCGGTGGGCCCGGTCCGGCGCACTCGCCAATTCGAGTTCGAGACCGAGCAGGTCCATGGTTGAGGGCGCCACGGAGAGGCGCGGCACGGCGGTCGGCGTGATGGCGTCCGCCAGTGGGGCCTCCCCCGCCATGACATGATAGGTCGAGACCTTGCGGCGGCGGCGGTCGATACCGAGACCGGTCGAGGCGTTGCCCTGCGGATCGAGGTCGATCACCAGCACCTGCTCACCGATGGCAGCCAGAGCCGTGCCGAGATTGATCGCTGTGGTGGTCTTGCCGACGCCGCCCTTCTGGTTGGCGAGTGCAAGCACGCGAAGCGGCTTGGCTTGCACCGGAGCGGCCTGGGCGGGGGTGGCCTGAGGCCGTGCGGCCGTGGAGAGATCGGTCATGGGTCCACGCGGGAAAGCGACGTGACGCGCACGATCCGTGCCTGCGAGTCGGTGCGGCTCGGAATCAGGTCGCGGGTGAATGTCCACGCATCCTCGGCCTCGGTCAATTCCGCGGCTGCATCACGCCCCTTCGGAAAGAGCCCGACAGTGCCGCTTGTCAACAAAGGTTCGGTCCAAGTGAGAAGCTGAGTGAGCGGAGCCAGGGCTCGCGCGCACACGACGTCGATTTCGGTCAACGAATGGACGGTCGCCTCGATGCGCGCGTTGTGGACGGTAACGGGAGCGCCGGTAAGGCGGGCCGTCTCCGAAAGGAAGGCGCATTTGCGCGCATTGCTCTCGACAAGGCTGACGTGGAAGTCCGGGCGGCCCTTTCCGGCGATTGCCAGGATCAGACCAGGGATACCGGCGCCGGATCCGAGATCGAGCCAGCGTTTGGCGTCCGGTGCCAGGGCGAACAATTGCAGCGCATCGGCGATATGACGATGCCAGACTTCACTCAGCGTTGCCGGCCCCACGAGGTTTTTGACGGTCTGCCAGCGTTTGAGTTGTGCAACGTAGAGGTCGAGAGTCTCAGCTGTTTCACGTGAAACATTGTGCTCAATGAGGACGCGTGCGCGCAGGTCAGTGCTCATCTCAATTTAGCTCTAACCTTACGCCGTCACCTGCGCCCGGCCGCGGCGGGCGTGGGCGGCGAGCAGCGTCAGAGCCGCTGGCGTCACACCTTCGATGCGGGCTGCCTGCCCGAGCGTGATCGGGCGCACGGAGTCGAGTTTCAACCGCATCTCGTTAGAGAGGCCGGGGATCGCACCGTAATCGAGGGAGGGCGGCAGGCGCACCGCTTCGTCGCGACGGAACGCGGATATATCGGCCTGCTGCCGGTCGAGATAGACGGCGTAGGTCGCGTCCGTGCACAGCCGCTCGGCGACCCGCGGCGGCACCGATCCCAATTCCGGCCAGACCGTCGCGAGCCGGTCCCAGCCGATTTCTGGATAGGACAGGAGCTGGAACGCACTGCGGCGCAGGCCATCGCGGTTGAGGGACAGGCCGTAACCAGCCGCCTCGTTCGGGGTCAGGCTCAGGGCATCGAGCCGGGCCCGTGCCTCGGAGAGCGCCGCCTGCGAGGCCGCGAAATGTGCGGCGCGGGTTGAGCCGACGCAGCCGAGGGCCGCGCCGCGGGGCGTGAGCCGCTCGTCGGCATTGTCCACCCGCAGGCTCAGCCGATATTCCGAGCGCGAGGTGAACATGCGATAGGGCTCGCTCACCCCATGGGTGACGAGGTCGTCGATCATCACCCCGAGATAGGATTCGGCCCGGTCGAAGATCGCGAGATCGCAGCCGCCCGCCAGCCGCGCCGCGTTGAGGCCCGCGACCAACCCCTGCCCTGCCGCCTCCTCGTAGCCGGTGGTGCCGTTGATCTGTCCCGCCAAGAACAGGCCGGGCAGACGCTTGGCCTGCAGCGTGGCATCGAGTTCGCGCGGATCGACATAGTCGTACTCGATGGCGTAGCCGGGCCGCAGGATGCGGGTGCGCTCAAGGCCCGGAATGGCGGCGATGATGCCGGCCTGAACCTCCTCGGGCAGCGCCGTCGAGATGCCGTTGGGGTAGACGGTCGGATCGTCGAGCCCTTCCGGCTCGAGGAAGATCTGGTGGCCCTCGCGATCGCCGAAGCGCACCACCTTGTCCTCGATCGAGGGGCAGTAACGGGGGCCCCGGCTGCTGATGCCGCCGGAATACATTGGCGAGCGGTGAAGGTTGGCTCGAATCAGGTCGTGGACGGCCGTCGTGGTGCGGGTGATGCCGCAGGCGATCTGCGGCGTGGTGATCCGCTCGGTCAGGGTCGAGAACGGCACGGGCTCGGCGTCGGCGTGCTGCATCTCCAGCGCGGCCCAATCGATGCTGCGCCCGTCGAGACGCGGCGGCGTGCCGGTCTTCAGGCGGCCAAGGCGGAAGCCGTGGCGGTCGAGGGTCTGCGCCAACCCCATGGCCGGCGCCTCGTCGACGCGGCCCGCGGGGATCTGCCGCTCGCCGATATGGATCAGCCCACGCAGGAAGGTGCCTGTCGTGATGACCACGGCCGCGGCGGCAAGGCGGCGCCCATCCGCGAGCACGGCACCCGCGATGCGGCCCGATTCGATGATCAGGTCGTCGGCCTCACCCTCGATCACGGTGAGCCCCGGCGTCTCCGCGACCGCCGCCTGCATGGCGCGGGCATAGAGTGCGCGGTCGGCCTGGGTCCGGGGGCCGCGCACGGCCGGGCCCTTGCGGCGGTTGAGCAGGCGGAACTGAATGCCGGCCGCATCCGCGACGCGCCCCATCAACCCGTCCAGGGCATCCACCTCGCGCACCAGATGCCCCTTGCCGAGACCGCCAATGGCTGGGTTGCAGGACATGGCGCCGATGGTGGCCGCGCGATGCGTGACCAGAGCCGTACGGGCGCCGACTCGTGCGGCGGCGGCCGCCGCCTCAACGCCGGCATGGCCACCGCCGACGACGAGGACGTCGTAGCTGGAAGAAGGGGTGTGCATGACCCGTGCTTATGCGCGTGCCATGGACGAGGTCAACGCAAAGCCGGTCCCTCGCCGAGCGCAGCGGGAGAGGGGAGGGTTCAAGATCCCATTTCCGCACCGACCATCAGTGCCAGCACCGTATCGGTGGCGCCGCAACGCATCGGCCGCATACTGCCCCTTGGCCCGAGAGGGCGCGGCGAACAAGTCACGGGCGGCGTGTCTAGGCAGCAGACCGGCGATGCTCGTCGGCAGCCGAGGCGACACACGGGCGGATCTGCAGGTCGATGCAGATGGTCGACGCGGTTGCCTCCTCCGTTACCTCCAGGGACCAAGTGTCACCGAGACCCAGACGGTTGCCCGATTCTTGGAGGAGCGATCCCGCATAGCGGACGGCCTCGCGCAGGGCCGCATCCAAGCTTGCGCATTCGAGCCCGTCGTCATCCGTGATGTTGAGGCCGTCATTCACATTGAAGAAGTATCTTGGCATGGTGAGTTCGGGTTTGAGCGTATACCCAAGCAATCATGCCTCATGATGTCTCGCGAATAAAGGAAAAATCTAACGATTTATTGAGCACTTTGTGCGCAATCGATACATGTCATCTCTATTGCCTGGCAAAATTTGCTCAGTTTCGTAGGAGGTTGGGGCCCGCAAAATTCTCCGAAGCGATACGATCGTGCGCGTGAGATCGTCGAATTCGGACGCTATTTGAGATCGGTTCAATCGGATCTGCAGCAGAATATTGCGTGCTTGGTCACCGTCTTCGCTGCAGCGTTGACGCATCGAATGTAGAGTGAGCAGGTATCGCTCAATCTCGCTTCTACCCGCTGCCGCGCGCCATCCATGAATGCCATCGGTCTCGGATACTCGTCATCCGACTTGCGGCAACTGATGGGAAGTTTCGGCACCACCGGAACCTCAGGCTGGACGTTTGCCACGGGTGAGGAGGTGTGGTCGCTGACGCTCTCTCGCCTGCTCGCTTTCGAAGCTGCGATATGGCGCCCGGTTGAGAAGAGCGGGCGCCGCACCCGTAGTCACGAGAGGGCCATCGCCGCCGTTCAGCGGGCCGTGATCGGGTTCCGGATCGCGAGGGCAATCGGAACGCCATCTTCAGGCGGTCGCGCCCGGACGCCCCGTCTGCCTCTCCTACTTGCCGATACAGAATCCGGAAAAGAGGCGATCGAGCATCTCCTCGACCCCGACATGGCCGCCGACCTCGCCCAGTGCCCGGACAGCGAGGCGCAGATCCTCCGCGACCAGTTCCGGCGGAAAGCCGGCCGGCGCGGTGCAGACGCGGTCGAGGTGGCCCGCTGCCCGAGTCAGAGCCGCCCGATGGCGCTCGCGGGTGACGAGCGCATCGCCTTGGCCGAGAGAGGCGAAGGCTGCTGCCTGTACCGCATCGAGGAGCGTATCAAGACCGGCGCCGTTTACGGCCGAGACGGCGAGATCCCTTCCACCCCCCGCTTCGGGCGCGAGGTCGCTCTTGGTGCGGACGCGAAGGGTAGGGATATCCCCGAGACCGTCGGCGACAGCCGGGGCATCGGCCGGCACGAGGTGGAGCACGAGGTCGGCGCTCCGTATGCGACGGTGCGTGCGCCTTACGCCCTCGGCCTCGATCACATCCTCCGTTGCGCGCAGGCCCGCCGTATCGACCAGGATCACCGGCAGGCCACCAAGGTCGCACCGGACCTCGATGGCATCGCGGGTCGTGCCTGGAATGTCCGAGACGATGGCCGCATCGCGCCCACTCAGGGCGTTGAGCAGGGTCGACTTTCCGGCATTGGGGGCACCGGCCAGCACGACGCAGAAGCCCTCGCGCAGGCGCTCACCCCGACGCCCATCGGCGAGAGCACCCTGGATCGCGTCGCGCAGGGCGGCGGCGCGGCCGGAGAGGGCGGCGTCGAGCTCGTCCGCGTCCACGTCGCCCTCGTCGGCGAAGTCGAGGGCCGCCTCGGCATTTGCGAGCAAGTCGATGCCGGTCTCGCGCCAGGCCGTGACCTGACGGCCGAGGGCGCCCTCGAGCTGGCGCAAGGCCTGGACGCGCTGTGCCTCGGTCTCGGCGTCGATGAGATCGGCGATGCCTTCCGCCTCGGTGAGATCGATGCGTCCGTTGAGGAAGGCGCGGCGGCTGAATGCCCCGGCCTCCGCCGGTCGGCAGCCCGGTACGGATGCGAGGGCTCGCAGCACCGCGGCCCGCACGGCCAGACCGCCATGAAGGTGCAGTTCGGCCATGTCCTCGCCGGTGGCGGTGGTGGGGCCAGGGAGCCACGCGACGAGGGCTTGATCGAGGAGGGCGCGCGTGTCGGGATCGCGCAGGCGGCGCAGGGCGAGCCGGCGCGGCTCCGGACGCCCGCTGGCCAAGAGGTCGAGCACCGGCCCCGCCGCCGGCCCGCTGATCCGCACCACCGCCACCGCCGCGCGACCGAAGCCGCTTGCCGGAGCGAAGATAGTGCCGCCGCGGTCGGGGAGGGCGTCGGTCATGGCTTCAATCCCTTCCGCCCGCCTCCCTTCTCGGCGCGGGGAAGCGGGCGTCTCGATGGGAGCTTTCCGGCAGAACGGATCACACCACCAGATTCACGATCCGGCCCGGCACGACGATGACCTTCTTCGGGGGGCGGCCTTCGAGGGCCCGCTGCACCGGCTCCAGGGCCAGCGTCGCCGCCTCGACGGCCTTCACGTCGGCATCGCGCGGTACGGTGACGTCCGCTCGCTTCTTGCCGTTGATCTGCACCGGCAGGGTGATCTCATCCTCGACCAGCAGCGCCTGATCGGCTTGCGGCCAGGACGCCTCGGCAACGAGCCCCTCCCCGCCAAGCACGCGCCAGCTTTCCTCGGCCAGATGCGGCATCATCGGCGCGATGAGCTGCACCAGGATGCGTGCCGCCTCTCCTGCCCCAATCGCCGAGGCGCCGCCGCGCAGACCCTCGTCGAGGGCGTTGGCCAGCGTGTAGATGTGGGCGACGCAGCGGTTGAAGCGAAGGCGCTCGATATCCTCGCCGACCGCGGCGAGCGCCTTGTGCGCGGCCTTGCGCAGGGCTGCGTCACCGGGGCCGCCGGGCCCGTGCGCCGCGGCCGCGCCGTGGACGAGGCGCCAGACGCGCTGGACGAAGCGGGCGGCGCCCTGCACGCCCTCCTCGGTCCAGATCACGTCGCGCTCAGGCGGAGAGTCGGAGAGCATGAACCAGCGGGCGGTGTCGGCGCCGTAGCTCGCTATGATGTCGTCGGGATCGACGACGTTCTTCTTCGACTTCGACATCTTCTCGGTTGGGCCGACCTCGACGGCCAAGCCGGTTTTCACGTGAAAAGCCTTGCGCCCCCCACCCTCGCTCTCGAAGCGGATCTCGGCCGGCGACACCCAGGCGCCGGAAGGATCCTTGTAGGTCTCGTGGACGACCATGCCCTGCGTGAACAAGCCGGCGAAGGGCTCCGACACGCCGGCCCACCCGGTCTCCCGCATCGCCCGCATGAAGAAACGCGAATAGAGCAGGTGCAGGATCGCGTGCTCGACGCCGCCGATATACTGATCGACGGGGAGCCAGTGATCGACGGTGTTGCGGACCGTCGGCGCGTCCGTGAGCCAGGGCGCGGTGAAGCGGGCGTAGTACCAGGACGAATCGACGAAGGTGTCCATGGTGTCGGTCTCGCGACGGGCGGCTTGTCCGCAGCGCGGGCACGGCACCTGCCGCCAGGCATGGTCCCGCTCCAACGGGTTGCCGGGCTGATCGAACGAGACCTCGTCCGGCAGCTTCACCGGCAGGTCTTCCACCGGCACGGGCACCGGGCCGCAGGCCTCGCAGTGGATGATCGGGATCGGGCAGCCCCAGTAGCGCTGGCGCGACACGCCCCAATCGCGCAGGCGGAACTGCACCTTGCGACGCCCGACGGGGGCGCCGTTCAGTGTCTCACCCTCCAAGCGGTCGGCGACGGTTCTGAAGGCCTCGTCGGTGCTCATGCCGTCGAGGAAGCGCGAATGGATCATCCGTCCGTCGCCGTCATAGGCGGTGTCGGTGATGATGAAGGTGTTCGGGTCCTGGCCCTCGGGGCAGACCACCGGCGTGTTGCCGAGCCCGTACTTGTTGGAAAAGTCGAGGTCGCGCTGGTCGTGAGCCGGACAGCCGAATACGGCGCCGGTGCCGTATTCCATCAGCACGAAGTTCGCGACGTAGACAGGCAGCTCCCAGGACGGATCGAGGGGGTGGCGCACGGTGAGCCCGGTATCGAACCCGAGCTTCTCCGCCGTGTCGATCGCCTCCTGCGCCGTGCCGATGCGGCGGCACTCCTCGGCAAAGGCCTGCAGTTCCGCGGCACGCGGGCCGGATGCGGCGAGCGCTTTGGCAAGCGGATGATCGACGGAGATCGCCAGGAACCGGGCGCCGAACAGCGTGTCGGGTCGGGTGGTGTAGACCGTCAGCTCATCCGTGCCGGCAAACGGCTGCGCGAGGGCGAAGCGCACCTCCAACCCTTCCGAGCGGCCGATCCAGTTGCGCTGCATCAGCCGGACCTTCTCCGGCCAGCGCTCCAGCCCGTCGAGGGCGTCGTGCAGATCCTGCGCGAAATCGGTGATCTTGAAGAACCACTGGGTCAGCTCACGCTGCTCGACGAGCGCACCCGAGCGCCAGCCGCGTCCGTCGATGACCTGCTCGTTGGCGAGCACGGTGTGATCGACCGGGTCCCAGTTCACCTTCGCCGTGCGGCGGGTGACGAGACCCTTGGCGAGG
This sequence comes from Methylorubrum sp. B1-46, assembly GCF_021117295.1. Taxonomy (NCBI): domain Bacteria; kingdom Pseudomonadati; phylum Pseudomonadota; class Alphaproteobacteria; order Hyphomicrobiales; family Methylobacteriaceae; genus Methylorubrum; species Methylorubrum sp. B1-46. The sequence goes on from NZ_CP088247.1 coordinate 1,933,765, forward strand.
AAGTCGAGGAACATCCGCTGCTGGTGCTTGTAGTAGTCGGGATCGCAGGTCGCGATCTCCCGGCTCCAGTCGAGCGACAGGCCCATGCTCTGGAGTTGCCCGCGCATGGTCGCGATGTTCGCGTAGGTCCAGTCGCGCGGGTTGACCTTGCGCTCCATGGCCGCGTTCTCGGCCGGCAGGCCGAAGGCGTCCCAGCCCATCGGGTGCAGCACGTTGTGGCCCTTGGCGCGCTTGTAGCGGGCCACCACGTCGCCCATGGCGTAGTTGCGCACGTGGCCGATATGGATGCGCCCCGAAGGATAGGGGAACATCTCCAGCACGTAGTATTTCGGGCGCGGATCGTCGTTCTTGGTTTCGAACAGCTTGGCCGCGTCCCAGGCCTGCTGCCAGCGCGGCTCGGCGTCCTTCGCGTTGTAGCGCTCGTGGGCCGTCGGGGAGGGCTGTGCGGGATCGGTCATCGTGGGCGCCGGGATCAGCGAGAAAAGGGTGGACCGCCCGCGAGGTTGTCGCAGCGGCCGGAACCCGGCACCTAGCATATCCGCACCGCGAAGGGTCAACGATGAGGGCGGCTCAGGTCTGCTGGTAGACCGCCACCACCCGCTTGAAACGGCGCTCCGAGAGATCGGAGGCGCGGATCAGGAAGTAGACGGTGCCCTCCCCGTTCTCCCGCAGGAAGTCGCCGACATCGATCTGGAGCAGGAGACGCCAGGAACGGGCGCCGGCCTCGATCTCGGCCTTGTGCGCCTTCCATTGGTCCTGGCTGAGATGCTGCACGCCAAAACGGCTGACGACCTCCGCCTCGAAGCGCGGATCACTCTGCTCCGGCAGCGGTGAGCCGAGGAGCTGGTTGCGCCGGCCCGCCTGGGCGGCGCCGCGATACTTGTCGAATGCCCTTGTGAGGAGGTCTTCGTAGGCGTCGCGAAAGCTCTCCTCGCCATCGTCACGCGGTGCCAGGGCTGCCTTCAGGGCCGGCCGCGTCTCCATCTCCAGGCTCTCGATCGCCGGGGGACGCAGGGTGGCGTGCAGGGTCATCGGCCGGGCCGGGCCGCCATAGGGCGTGCCGGAATCGGGCTTCGGCAGGGGCAGCTTGAACTCCCGGTTGACCTTGGCGATCTCCGCCCGGTGGCTCTCGGCCGCCGCCGCAAGGTCGGGCGGCGGGACGTGAGCGGCCAGCCCCTCGCGCGGGCTCTCGTCCCAGATCACGCGGGCGGACTCGGTGCCGTTGTCCCAGGGCCCGGCGGAGAGATCGTAGAAGAACAGGAGCCGCCCCTGCCCCGGCAAGGCGTCGGCGAGAGCGCCCTGCCCTCTCGTCTTCTCTTTCGCCTCCCCGAGATCGACCTGCGCGAAGAACGCGTAGGGCAGCTCCTTGTGGAAGTGCCGCCGCATCTCCTCCCCGGCCTCCGCGTTGCCGCGCTTGGCGATCGCCTCGATATCGGCGGGCTTGGCCCGGCGCGGCCACGCAAGGTCCGGCGGGAGATCGGGCGTCCCGCCGATCCGCGTTCCGCCAAGGTGGGCCTTGCCCTTCGGAACAGGCCGGAACACCAGCGTCGGCACCAGCGCCTCGACGACCATCGCGACCTGCGGGCGCGTCAACTGTTGCGCGAGCTGGGCCTGGGCGTCGGCGGGCGTATCGAACATCGGGCCGGGCTTCTCCGTTTGTCTCGAGAGAAGTCAGCATATCGCGGGTGGGGGCGATGGAAAGGCGCCGCCGCCCTTGAAGTCGCGGCAGTGCCGCCGCAAGGAGGGGCCATGATCGACCCAAGCCAGACCACCGACCCGAGCCGCACCCCGAACCAGCCCACCGATATCGAGCCCCTCGACACCAAGCCGCCGGTCGGCGAGGCCGATGTCGCCGCGGGTCTCGCGGAGGTGCGCGCGAGCATCCGCCGGGCGGCCGAGGACAACGAGCGCGATCCGGACAGCGTCCACCTCATCGCCGTCTCGAAGACGGTGCCGGAAGAGGGCATCCTGCCGGCGCTTGAGGCGGGTCAGCGGCTTTTCGGCGAGAACTACGTGCAGGAATCGCGGGCCAAGTGGCCGGCCCTGCGCGAGCGCTATCCGGATGTCGAGCTGCACCTCGTCGGCCCGCTGCAATCGAACAAGGCGCGCGAAGCGGTCGAGCTGTTCGACGTGATCCACTCCCTCGACCGGCTCTCGCTCGCCGCGGCGCTCGCCAAGGAGATCGAGCGGAGCGGCCGGGCACCCAAGCTCCTGATCCAGGTCAATACCGGCGACGAGGCGCAGAAGGCGGGCGTCGCCCCCGATCAGGTCGATGTCCTGCTCTCGGAATGCCGCGAGACCCACGGCCTGGCGATCCATGGCCTGATGTGCATCCCGCCGGCCGAGGACCCACCCTCCCCCCACTTCGCCCTGCTCGCTCGCCTCGCCGAGCGTCACGGCCTCCCGATCCTGTCGATGGGCATGAGTGCGGACTTTCCAGCGGCGATCCAGATGGGCGCGACCCATGTCCGCGTCGGCACCGCCATCTTCGGGCAGCGGGCGAAGCGCGGCTGAGGCCAGCCGTCCGCTGCGCCGCTTAACGACCGATCTTCATCCGCGTCCTCGGTCCGAGGCGGCGGAGCAGGCGCAGCAGATCAGAGGGTTTCAGGGCGACGCAGCCCTCCGTCGGGCGGTAGCCGCTGCGGGCGATGTGCAGGAAGATCGCCGACCCCCGGCCCGGCCGGATCGGCCCACGGTTGTAATCGAGATCGATCACAAGATCGTAGAGGCCGTCGTCGCGCCAGAGCCGTTCGGCGCTGACCGTATCGCTCGGAAACCGGATCGGCCGGTTGTAGCGACGGTCCTGGGACGCATCGCACCAGCCGTCGTCGCGCCGCGTCGCCCGGAGGGGAAGGGCGCTGATCGGCCGGACGGGGAAGCGGTCGGGCCGATAGAACCCGCTGCGCAGGCGGAACACGCCCTGCGGCGAGGCGCCGTCCCCCTCCCGCTTGCGGCTCGTGATGCCGGAGCGCCCGAGGGCACAGGGGATCACGGCCCCGCCCGCGAGCAGCGTGCCGCGCGTCGCGTCACCCGGCAGCGGGCGCACCCGTAACAGGGTAAGAGAGCCGGTCTTCCCCTGCCCCACGGCCTTGCCGCCGCTCCGCTTCGCAACCTGAGGGCGTGGCATTGCCGGTTCGTCCCAACCTGTCTCGAATAGCGCCGGGTCCGACGTCATGTCGCGGCAGAGAGCGGTGGAACATGGCGAAAATTCTGCATAAGCGCGCAATCCGGATTTCCCGGCGCGTAAAACGAACTAGGTTTGTCGCCAAGGGGAACCGTCCGGGTTCCGTTTGCGGCCAGCCAGCGGGCAATATGCCCCTTCGGATGGGTGTGCCGTCATGAAATCGTCTTGGCTGCCTGCCTGATCGTTCCGCGAAGTCCAGGTGGCCGGAAAGCTTGTCGAGAGCCGCTGCGTCGATGTCCAACCCCTATTGCCTCCTCGTCTGTGACGACGACGACGCCCTGCGTGAGGCATTGACGGAGCAACTCGACGCCTACGAGGAATTCTCGGTCCTCGGCGAGCCGACCGCGTCCGGGGCGCTGACCCGCGTCACGCAGGAGCCGGTCGATCTCGTCGTGATGGATGTCGCCCTACCCGACATGGACGGGCGCGAAGCGGTGCGGACCCTGCGCCGCAACGGCTATCGCGGTCCGATCATCATGCTGACGGCGCAGGAATCCGACGACGACATGGTCGAGGGCTTGGAGGCGGGCGCCAACGACTACGTGGTCAAGCCGTTCAAGTTCGCCGTGCTGCTCGCCCGCATCCGGGTGCAATTGCGCCAGCACGAGGCGAGCGAGGATGCGGTGTTCCGCATCGGCCCCTACACCTTCCGTCCCGGTGCCAAGCTGCTGGTGGGTGAGCGCGGCTCCAAGCTGAAGCTGACCGAGAAGGAGACGGCGATCCTGCGCTACCTCTACCGGGCAGGCCGTGAGGTGGTGGGGCGCGACACGCTGCTCGCCGAGGTGTGGGGCTACAACGCCCACGTCACCACCCACACCCTCGAGACGCATATCTACCGGCTGCGCCAGAAGATCGAGCCGAACCCGGCGGTCGCGGCGATTCTCGTCACCGAGGGCGGCGGCTACAAGCTGCTGCCCTGATCCTCGGCCGGAGCCGCTATCCACCTCCGCGCACAGCCGGCGGCCGCACGGCATATCGCGTGGCCCGCGCATCGGTTAAGCTTGGCCCTCCGAAGGATAGAGCGGATCGCGGCCGGGGGGACGGACAGGCGTTGGGGCTCGACGACGACATCGCGATCCTCGCCGCAGCGCCCGTGTTCGAGCGGTTCGGGCGCGATGCCCTGCGCCTGCTCTCCTTCGCCGGCGAGCGGCGCCTTCTGGAGGACGGCGAGGTGCTGTTCACCCGCGGCGCGCCGTCCGATGGCGGCTACGTCGTCATGTCCGGCTCCATCGCCCTTGCGCCCGCACGGCAGGATGTCCCGCCGGTCACCGTCGCCCGCTCCGGCGTGATCGGACGCAACGCCCTGTTCCGCACCCTTCCGCGGCCGGCCGATGCGCGGGCGTGCGAGGCCTCGGAGGTGATGCGGGTCACGCCCTCCCTGATGAGCCGCGTCCTGCGGGAGTTTCCCGATGCCGCCGCCGCGATCCATGACGGGATGGCCGAGGAGCTTCTCGGCCTCGTGCAAGGCTTGTCCGGCGTGCGCGAGCGGCTTGTTGGCCTCGCGCCACGCAAACGGTGACAGGGCCGGGCGGCTTTTGTAAGCACAACCACCTTTCGCGCCGTCGCGAAACGCCGGCCCGGCCGCAGCGAACCGGCGTCTTCAGGTCTTTGTGTCACCGTGCATTCTCTCGGCGAATCGTTCGCCCCGTCGTCGGAATGCAGTCCAGTCCGGAAAGTCCCGATGTCACACGCCGATCTCGAAAAGACCATCGAAGCAGCCTGGGAAGAGCGCGCGGGCATCTCGACCGCGACTACCGGCGCCGTGCGCGAGGCGGTGGACGAGGCGCTGAACCTGCTCGATTCCGGTCGGGCCCGCGTCGCCGAGAAGGCCGGCGACAGCTGGCAGGTGAACCAGTGGCTTAAAAAAGCGGTGCTGCTCTCCTTCCGCCTCAACGACATGGTACCGATCGAGGGTGGTCCCGGCTCGTCGGCATGGTGGGACAAGGTGCCCTCGAAGTTCTCCGGCTGGGGCGAGACCGAGTTCCGCGCCGCGGGCTTCCGCGCCGTACCGGGCTGCTTCGTGCGCCGCGGCTCCTACATCGCGCCGGGTGCGGTGCTGATGCCGAGCTTCATCAATCTCGGCGCGCATGTCGGCGAGGGCACCATGGTCGACACCTGGGTGACGATCGGCTCCTGCGCCCAGGTCGGCAAGAACTGCCACATCTCGGGCGGTGCCGGCATCGCCGGCGTGCTGGAACCGCTCCAGGCCAACCCGGTCATCATCGAGGACAACTGCTTCGTCGGCGCCCGCGCCGAGGTCGCCGAGGGCGTGATCATCGGCGAGGGCTCGGTCCTGTCGATGGGCGTCTATATCGGTGCCTCGACCCGCATCATCGACCGCACCACCGGCGAGACCTTTTTCGGACGCGTGCCGCCCTACTCGGTGGTCGTCTCCGGCACGACGCCCGGCAAGCCGCTCCCCGACGGCACCCCCGGCCCCGGCCTCTACTGCGCCGTGATCGTCAAGCGCGTCGATGCCGGCACCCGCGCCAAGACCGGCATCAACGAACTGCTGCGGACCTGATGGCGCCGGAGCGCTCCTCGGTCGCCACCCGGACCCTCGACCTCACCGTCGCGGGGCATCGGGTGGCGACGCCCTCGGCCGTGGTCGGGGAGGGCGCCGACGCGCTGCTCCTGCCCGCCCTCTCCTCGATCTCGGCCCGCGAGGAGATGCTGCCGCTCGCCCGCGAACTCGGCGACACCTATCGCTGCCTCGTGCCCGACTGGCCGGGCTTCGGTGCGCATCCTCGGACGCGGCTGCCGCTGAACCCGGCCAACCTGCACGCCTTCCTCGATGCGCTGCTGGCCGCCGCGTCCGGCCCCTACGCCCTCGGCGTCGCGGCGGGCCATGCCGCTCCCTACCTCGTCGCGGCGGCGCGCCGTCATCCTGGCGCCTTTGCGCGGCTGGTGCTCGTGGCGCCGACCTGGCGCGGGCCGCTGCCGACGGCGATGGGGCCGGAGCGTGCCGCGTGGTTCGGCCGAATCCGCCGCGCCGTCGAGATGCCGCTCGTTGGTGAAGCGCTCTACCGGATCAACATCAGCCCGCCGATCATCGGACGGATGATGCGCGCCCACGTCTATGCCGAGCCGGCTCATGTCACGCAGGCCGTGGTGGCCGCCAAGCACCGCATCACCCGCCAGAGCCGGGGCCGCTTCGGAACCGCGGCCTTCGTGACGGGCGGGCTCGATCCGGCCACGTCGCGCGAAGATTTCCTCGCCCTGTTCGGACACGGCCTGCCGCCGGTGCAGGTGCTGCGCCCGGACAAGGTACCACGCCGCTCCGGTGCCGAGATGGACGCGCTGATCGCCACGGGCCGCGTCACCGCCCTCCCCGTGCCGGGGGCCCTCAGCGCCCACGAGGAATTCTCGGGCGACGTTGCCGCCGCGATCCGGTCCGCCTGATCCGCTCGCGAAGACGGACAGGATCGGCGGACGCGCACGGCACCGGAGCGCGAAATCCCGATTGCGAGGCAAACGGACGGGTTTGGTATGACAGGGGGATCGGACTGTGACGCATCTGTCGCACGTCCCTTCTAGACAGGCCCGAAGCATCGGTTCGAGACTGGTGCCCCGTCTCGTCTCCTCCGTCCCGGTCTTTCGATCCGGCGCCCGAAAGCTGCTTCTCCGATGTCCCGCCCGACCCGTGCGCCGGTGCGCCGCGCCGCCCTGCTGACGCTGATCCTCGCGACCGGACCGCTCCATCTCGGGGCCGTCCATGCCCAGCCGTCGGGATCGTCCGGCCCGGCGACCGCCGCGCCTTCGCTAGAGAAGGACAAACTCACGACCGCCGCCCCGAAGGGCTATCTCAGCGAGGAGGCGACGCCGAACCTCGCGGCGATCCTGCCGCCGCCGCCCGCCGGGCACTCGGCGGCGGAGGCTGCGGACCGGGCAATCTACAATGCCACGCGGGCCTACCAGGGCACGGCGCGCTGGGCGCTTGCCACCAACGATGTCGCCGATGGCGGGGCGGCGCTGCTGGAGGACTATGCCTGCGTGCTCGGCCAACGCATCGACCAAACCCGGGTGCCCGATCTGATGCGGCTGCTCGACCGGGCCCGCATCGACGTCGCCCGCGCCACCCGCGTGGCCAAGCGGCGCTACCGCCGCCTGCGCCCCTTCGTCGGCAACGAGGCGCCGATCTGCGTCGCCCGCTCACCCGAACTCGCCGACAGCTTCAGCTATCCGTCCGGTCACGCCGGGCAGGGTTGGGCCTATGGGATGATCATGGCGAGCCTCATGCCGGAAAAGGCGACGCAGTTTCTGGTGCGCAGCCGGCTCTACGGCGAGAGCCGGGTGGTGTGCGGCGTCCACTGGCTCAGCGACGTGGAGGCCGCCCGCACCGGTGCCTCGGCGCTGATGTCGGTGCTCCTCGCGGATGCCGGCTTCCGCGCCGACCTCGAGCGCGCCCGCGCCGACCTGAAGCGTGTCCTGGGCGGGGAGGGGATGAAGCCCGACCCCACGATCTGCGCCCGCGAGGACGCCGCCGCGCGCCAGCCCCTGCTCTGAGGGGACCGGCCAGGGCCGGCCGGAGCATTGTCCCGAAAGATGGTCCCCGGCTTTCGCAAAGAAGACGATGTGAAACCAAGGGGAGGGCGCATCCGCCTGGATCCGATCTCCAGGCTGATGCTCTCGCCTTCAGCGCCTCACCGCTTCCAGACGCCGAGCCGCTCGGTGCGGGCATGGTCCTCGGCGGCGACGAGATCCGGCGTCGCCTCGGACGAGGCGCGGCCGCCGCCGTTGAACAGCACCACCTCGGACAGGTCGCGCCCCTCGACCGTGCAGATATACGCGCTGCTGCCGGGGGCCGGCTGGCAGGTCACCGTGCGCTTACGCAGGTATTTGCTCAGTTCGTCGGCCTGACCGCCGCGGACCCACTCGACGCCGAACAGGCGCACGACCTTGCCGCCGACCCTCAGAGTCGCGGTATCGATCACCTCGGGCACGCCGACGATGGCGTTGGCCTCCTTGCGCGGCGGCTGCGGCTCGGGCGGCTGCTCGGTTTCGGCCGGCGGCATCTCCGTGGAGGCATCGGGCGCCGGATCCTTCGCCGGAGCGCGGCCCCCGGCCGGCGACGTCTCGTTCGGAACGGTTTGCGGCGGCTGAGCCTCGGTGGTCTGCTGTGTGGGGCGCCCTGATTCCTCCGCATCGCGCCCACTCAGCGAGAGCGCGGCGACAAGGCCGGCGCCGGCCAGGGCGCCGAGCGCCATCAGCGCGACCGGGCGGCGGCTGCCGGCGGCCAGCGCGTCCTCCGTCAGGTCGCGCAGACGCGCCGCGGTCCGGCGCGGCTCGACCCCGCCCGCCACGCGCCGCCAGCCCTCCTCGACGCGGGCGCGCGCCTCGGTCAGGCGCTCCGCCGCCGTCGGCCCAATCACCGTCTGCCCAGCTTCGGCTGGATCGACGGAAGTCCCGACCGGTGCGGGCCGCGGCCGCGCCTTCAGGCGCTCGGCGAGCCGGCTGCGCCAGCCCTCGACGGTCTCGCTCGCGGCGCTGGCGAGCGCCCGACTGCGTTCGGCGGAGCTGTTGGCCAGGGAGCGCGCCAGGGCCGATTGCGTCTCCACGAAGCGGGCGCCCGCGGCCCGCACGTCGGCGATGGTGTCGCGGGCCGGTTCCGGCTCCGGCTCGGGGGCAGGGGGGAGGAACAACGGGGCGTGCTGCGCGCGCAGTTCCTCGACGAGGTCGTGCAGCGTCAGCGGCACGCCGGTCCCGGCCTCGCCCCGCAGGCGCACCGCGCCGGTCCGGTCGACGATCCGGTAGCCGGGCACGCCGTCGGCGGGCTCGACGAAGCCTTCGGCGATGAGCGCCAGGGTGCGGCGTGCCACCGGCCGCGCCCCGCGCCGGTCGAGTTCGGCCAGGATCAGCGCACGGATGCGGCGGTCGTCCTCGGAGACCGGCGACTCGGGCGGTGCCGCCGTTTCCTCCTTGCTCCGGCCTGCGGCCTTTGCCGATCCCTTCACGCGCGCGATGCCCTGTTCTCGATCGTTCCGAGGCGCCCCCTCTCGAGGCGCCGTCGGTGGCTTCTACAGCATGGACCGGCCTGAGTATCCGGTCGATGCGGCGGCTGAACCCGCGTGTCATACCAAATCCGATTGATCCCTTCGGGATGGCGGATTTGGCTTCGCTCAAGCGCCGCGCGGGCTTGCTGAGACGATCCCCGCTTTGATCAAGCGGAGACCGTCTCAGGCGCCTGCGCGGCTCAGGACGCGGCTCGACTCCGCGACGATGACCGGAGCCCCGCCAGCGAAGCTCACGGTCAGGGTGAGTTCCGCGACACCCTGCGAGCGTCCGCCGCGGGACGGGCTCAGCGCCGTGAAATCGTGGACGACCCGCACGAGGCAGGTGGCGCTCGCCCCGTCGCAGGCGACCCGCGGCTCCCCCTGCGGCTCGTAGCGCCGCTCCGGCCAGCGCCGGGCGAAGCGCCGCTTCTCGGCAAGGAGCGCCCCGATCGACATGACGCGCCCGTGGAAGCGAACCGTTCCGCCGTAGAAGTGCGGCGCGGAGGCCAGCATCGCACCGTTGGGCGCCGAGACGCTGTCGAGATAGTCGAGGCTCAGGCGCCGTGCGGTCACGGCCCAGTCCGAGAAGCGCGGATCCGGCTCGCTCCGCGCCGTTCGGGCGGGCGGCGGGGCAGGGCGCTCGGCAAGGCGATCCGTCCGCGTGGTATGGGCATGACCCTGCTCGCGCGCCCGCTCGCGGAGGGCGGCCCGGCGTTCGCGGCGCATCTCGGCCGCGCGGGTGCGGTCGTGACGGCGTGTCTCCCGCCGGGCCGGGGAGGGGGCGGCCGACCGGTGCGCGTGGGCCCGCCCATCCGCTTCCGCCTCGAAGCGAGGGCCCGGCTTGGCCGACGGCTTCGCCCGCTCGCCCTCCGTGGAGGCGTCGGACTTCGCCGGTGGATCGACCCAGTTCGATCCCGACTGCGCCAGAACGGTTCCGGTCGCGCAGGCCGAGGAAAGGAGGAGGGTCAGAAACAGGACGGGGCGCATGACGGGACCGATCGGGCGAGCAGGCCTGAAGGTGCCTCACGAAGCGCCCGGCGACCGTCGGTTCTCACCTCGGACGGATGACGGCGGCGGGCATTCCGCGGGAGGCGGTCGGTGGGACGGAACGCTTGACCGCACCGCGACGGTTCCACGCTCTTCGCCACCGATCGCATTCCTATACCGTGTCCGCTCCCCTTTGCGACAGGCGCAGCGCCGGAGCGCCCGTTACCCCCGCTGTCCCTCCCCGGTGCGATCCCGACACGGGGGTGCCCCTCTTGGTCCCTTTGCGTGCTCTTGCACCCTCAGCGTGCGTCTGCACGTCCCGATTCCCGGCCCCTTGCCAACAGGCGGGAAGTTCCCACCTTGAGCGTGGCGGTCCCCGGCTCCTCCTGTCCGCAGGGCGGAACAGGCCGAGCGTTCCTGGCGGGGGCGTTGGGTGGGATTGCCGAGGACGGGTCCGGGCCCCTCTGACGGTCGAGGCGTCGATCGTGATGTCGGATCCTTATCGACGCTGGCGCGAACGCGGCGCTTGAGCGTGTGAGGACAGCCTTTTGCCGGCCATGGTGGTTTCCCTGTTCCGTCCGGTCACGAGCGGAGCGGGCGCGTGAGCGCGACCCCGAATCCGAAGAAGCGCCGCGCGCTCCTTCTCGTGAACGGCAAGGCCCGGAGCGGCTCCGCGCCGCTGGATGCAATCCGGACGATCCTCCGCGAGGGCGGCCTCGACCTCATCGAGCCTCAAGGCAGCACCGACTGCAAAGAAGTGATCGGGCGCCATGCCGGCGCGGTCGATCTGGTCATCCTCGGCGGTGGCGACGGCACCATGAACGCGGCGGCGCCGGCCCTGGTCGAGACGAAGCTGCCCTTCGGCATCCTGCCGCTCGGCACCGCCAACGATCTCGCCCGCTCGCTGGGCCTGCCCCTTGAACCGGAGGCGGCCGCGGGGCTGATCCCCACGGCGCCGGAGAAGGCGATCGACCTCGGCTGGGTCAACGGGCACTACTATTTCAACGTGGCGAGCGTCGGCTTCTCCGCCGACCTCGCCAGCGAACTGACGGCGGATGCCAAGAAGGCCTGGGGCACGGTGGGATACGCCATCGCTGCGATTCGCCTGCTGCGCCGCGCGCGCCCCTTCACGGTGACGATCGAGCATGACGGCCGCACCGAGAAGGTGACGACGATCCAGGCTTCGGTCGGCAACGGCCGCCATTACGGCGGCGGCATGACAGTGCAGGAAGACGCCACCGTCGATGATGGGCGGCTCGATTTCTACAGCCTGGAGGTCGCCCATTGGTGGCGGCTGATCGCGCTGCTACCGGCCCTGCGCCGGGGCACCCACGGCAAGGCCGCGGACGTGCGTGCCTTCGAGACGACGGAATTGGTGCTGACGACCCGCAAGCCGCGGGCGGTCAACACCGACGGCGAACTCACCACCTGGACGCCGGCCCATTTCAAGGTCGTGCCGAAGGCGGTGCGCGTGCTCGCGCCGCCGAACGCCGCACCCGGCGCCACGAGCCGCTTTCCTCTTCCCTTCTGAACCGACCGACGACGGGTGGACTTCCCCTTGGACAGCCTGCTGCAACTCGCCGCCGATCCGACCGCCTGGGCCGCTCTGGCGACCCTCGTGGTGATGGAGGTCGTGCTCGGCATCGACAACCTGATCTTCATCTCGATCATCACCAACAAGCTGCCGGCTGAGCAGCAGAGCCGGGCCCGGCGCATCGGCATCGGCCTCGCGCTGATCCTCCGGCTCGCCCTGCTCGGCACCGTGGCCTGGATCGTCCACCTGACCGAGCCGGTCTTCGAGGTGTTCGGGAAGGGCTTCTCCTGGCGCGACCTCATCCTGATCGCGGGCGGCCTGTTCCTCTTGTGGAAGGCGACCAAGGAGATCCACCACAGCGTCGATCCGAACCCGGAGGACAAGCCCGGCAGTCAGGTGGCGATCACCTTCGGCTCGGCCATCGTCCAGATCCTGATCCTCGATCTCGTCTTCTCGATCGATTCGATCATCACCGCCGTCGGCATGACCGATCACGTCGCGATCATGGTCATCGCCGTCGTCTCCGCCGTGACCGTGATGCTGCTCGCCGCCGACCCGCTCTCGCGCTTCATTGCCGCCAACCCCACCGTGGTGATGCTGGCCCTCGGCTTCCTCATCATGATCGGCATGACGCTGCTGGCCGAGGGGTTCGGGGCGCATGTGCCGAAGGGCTACATCTACACTGCCATGGCCTTCTCGGCGGGCGTGGAGATTCTCAACATGCTGGTCCGCCGCCGCAAGCGGGCGAAGACCCCGGCAGGGCGGACCTGAAGCGCGGCTGTTTTCCCGTGAAAACTGCCGACGGGGTGGAGCATCGCGCTGAACTCGATAGCGAGCGCGATGCGCAAGGGCCCGCTCTTCTTGCAACACTCCGAAAGCCCGGGATCACCTGTTGGGATGATGCACGGGGACCGAATACGGTCGATCCGAACGAAGCAGTCAACGAACAGTCAGGGATAGGGGCCGAATCTCGGCTGCTCCAGCCCGCGCGGTAAGGGTCCGTTCACGCCGAACCGGTCGCTTGGGCGGATTGACCTGATCCCAGGCGACCGCCCCATGCGCTTCCTCCTCGCACCGGCCCTGCTCGCCGCCGCGTGCGGTCCTGCCCTTGCCGCCGCGCCCTCGCCGTTCCGCGTGACCCTCGACGCGGCGGGCGGCTGCGGCGCGCACCGTGCCCTCGCGGAGGAGCGGCTCGGCCGGCTCGGCACCGTCTCGGCGACCGCTGTGCCGAAGGGCGATGCCGACCTGTTCGGCAAGCCCGCCGGGCGGTGGACCGACGCCGAGATCCGCGACGCCCTCGCCGCCTACGCGGATTGCGAGATCCGATCCGGCCCGGCCGGCACCGCGCGAAGCGAGCGGCTCGCACGCGAGCTGCGCGGCCTGGATGCGGCCCTGCGTCGAGCCATCGTCGCCGGGCATGCCCAAGCCCCGCTCGACGCGGGCGAGGAACGCGCATCGCACGGCTCCGGCCGCGGGGATGCCCCTGCCGGAGGCGGCCGGCTGCGGCAGGGCCCCGCCTTCACCCCGGCCGTCATCCCGGGCCTGCGCAGCGGCGGCAGCGCGCCGAGCGCCCTGCGGACCGCTGGAACTGCCGGTAGCGCCCTTCCTGCGGGCGTGCCGCGTACGGTCGCCGCAGCAGTCCCGGCCGCCTTACCCGATGCTTGGAGTGACATACCGCCCGCCCGCACCTGGGGGGAACCGCCGGCCGCCGATCCCGAGCCCGCCGCCCTACCCCGCCCGGCGCTGGCACAGGTCGCCGCGCACCGGCCGCCGACGGAGCGCACGCAGTGTCCGATCAGCGTCGGCACCTTCGAGCTGCTCCAGGCCGAGATGCGTCTTGCCGAGGTCGAGCGCCTGCTTGGCTGCCGCGGCACCCTCGACGCCACCGCGGCGATCCCCGGACTCGGCACCTTCGAGACCTATCTCTGGTCCGACCGCGGCAGCAGCGCCACCGTCACGCTGGTCTTCCAGAACAAGCGCCTGCGCTCGAAGGTCCAGCGCGGCCTCGGCGCGGAAGCCGGGCGCGGCGGCTGAGCGCTCAACCATCCTCCCCGATATCGGGTCCGAGGCGATGTTCGTTCCTCATGGCCCGTCGTGCCTTCTTCCGACGAACCGGTATCCCCTTCGCCGGAACGCGCTCCAAGGGCGCTCACAGCCCCTCGGCGCCGCCGATGTCGGCATTCACCTCAGGACAAGGGAGGATGAAATCAGCCGCCCCTCTCACACTGCCTGAGAAGGGGACAGATCCCCTCGCATTTGGAGAATCCGGGCAATCCGTTCCGCAGGCAGCAGACCCGGCGACGCGGCGCCTCGAGGCCCGCCAACGCGTCGCTGCGCATCAGGGTGAGCGCCGCGCAGGCTTCGCGCGGCCAGCGCAGAGCCTGCAGCGCCTCAGCCGCCTCGTCGGCCCGGTCCGCGTTTTCCCGCGCGATCGTCTTCAGCGTCCAGATCAGATGACCGCCGGCATTCTCCCACAGCAGACGGTGCGACAGCCCCGTCTCGGCCCGCAGAGCCCGAATCACCGGCATCACGCCCTCGGCGAGCAGCCGGTCGACCTGGGCCGGGAGAGGGGTGGGGAGAGCGAGGTCCGGTGCGAGATGGAGGGTGTCCGGCAAGCCCGAATCCGGTGCGAAGCGGATCGCCTCCACGGCCACGGCGACCCCGAGCCGCGCCCCCACGGCCAGCGTCGGCGCGATCAGCGCGGCGAAGAGGTAGGCGCTCCACACCGAGGCGACCGCCTTGCGCTCGGCTCCGGGATAGGCATCCGCGAAGAGGGCGATCCCGTCGGGGATCGCGCCGCGCGCGAGTTCCGGCAGCGCGCAGGCCCGCGGATCGCGGTCGCGGCGAAGCCGGCCGGAATAGGAGGCGAAGGCCCCGGTCAGGGCGCTATCGAGGAGATCTTGCGTAACGAGGGTCAGGGCGGGCTTCGCCTCACCAGCGATCGATCAGGCTTGCGGTGAACCGGCGGGGCCGGCCGCGACAGCAGCCACCCGCTTGGCGTTGAGATAGCGGCGGTCGAGCCCGTTGTTCACGTTGACCTGACGTCGCATGCCCGCCAGCGATGGATCAACCTTGGCGAAGTCGTCGGCCGCCACCGCGTCGAACAGCATCACGGTCAAGTTGCGGACGCTGCCCGGCACTTCCTCGGGCTGAGCCGGTGTCGGCGGAGCGGAGGCTGCCATTCCTGCTGGTCGCCGACCTGAACCCAGCAGGGCCGCCGGACGCGGTGCGGTCTGCGCCAGCCCCGTCCCACCGGCTGGTCCACGACAGCCCTCGACCGAAATGGGTTTCAGCGTCGTGCTCGCCTGCTGGGCGTGGGGCAGTCCGGCCAGCGTCGATCCGGTCAGGTCAGGAGCAGCCCGGCGATGCGCGGGCATCCGCTTCGGGCGATACGGCGCGGCTCTCTCCGGAGAGCCGCGCCGGTGCCGTTCCGGTTCAGCGGAGCAGGTTGGTCTTGGCCAGATCGAGGATGGCGTCGCCGCGTCCGTTCATCACCGCCTGGAGGGCGTAGAGGCTGAAGCCCTTCACCTGCTCGGCCTGGAGCTTGGGCGGCATGGCCAGCTCCTGGCGATTCGTCACCACATCGAGGAGGGCGGGGCCGGGATGAGCCAGCACGTCACGGATCGCGCCTTCCAGATCACCCGGATCCTCAACCCGGCGGGCATGGATGCCGATGGCGTTGGCCATGGCGGCGAAATCGGGATTTTCGAGCGTCACGCCGGTCTCGAGGTAGCCCGCAGCCTTCATTTCCAGCTCGACAAAGCCGAGCGTGCCGTTGTTGAAGATGACGACCTTCACCGGCAGCGTCTCTTGGCGGAGGGTGAGGATGTCGCCCATCAGCATGGCGAAGCCCCCGTCGCCCGACAGCGAGATCACCTGCCGGCCGGGGCTCGCCGCCTGGATGCCGATGGCGTGGGGCAGGGCGTTGGCCATCGAGCCGTGCGCCCAGGAGCCGATCAGGCGCCGGCCGGCCGTCATGCGGAGGTAGCGCGCCGCCCAGACCGTGGGCGTGCCGACATCGGCCGTGAACGCAGCGTCTTCGTGCGCCGCCTCGCTGAGGAGCCGGGTGAGGTATTGCGGATGGATCGGCTTGCGCCCCGGCTTGCCGGTGGCGAGGTCGTCGAGGTCTTCGCGCGCCTTGGCGTAGTGCTTGAGGCTGGCCTCCAGGTGGCGGGCGCTGTCGTTGCCGGTGAGAAGCGGCAGCAGCGCCTCGATCGTGGCGGCGACATCCCCGACGAGGCCGAGTTCGAGCCGGCAGCGCTTGCCCAGGTTCTCCGGCCGCAGATCGACCTGCGCGATCTTCGCGTGCTCGGGGTAGAACTGGCGGTAGGGGAAGTCGGTGCCGAGCATCAGCAGGGTCTCGCAGGCCTCCATCGCCGCGTAGCCCGAGGAGAAGCCGATCAGGCCGGTCATGCCGACATCGTAGGGGTTGTCGTGCTCGACATGCTCCTTGCCGCCGAGCGCGTGGACGATCGGGCTCTTGAGCCGCTCCGCCAACCGCATCAGCGGCGCGTGCGCTCCGGCGCAACCGCGCCCGCACAGCAGCGTGATCTTCTTGGAGGTGTTGAGAAGGTCGGCGAGGCGCTCGAGCTCGTCCGCCGGCGGCACGGTGACAGGCGCGCGAGGGCGCAGGGTCGCCGGAGCGGCAAGGGCGCGCTTGGGCGCCTCCTTCAGCGCTACGGTGCCGGGTATGACCACCACGGCGACGCCGCGCTGACCCACCGCCGTGCGGATCGCGGTCTCAAGGACGTTGGGCAATTGCTCGGGGTCCGAGACCAGCTCGCAGAAATGACTGCAATCGCGAAACAGCTCTTCGGGCCGCGTCGCCTGGAAGTAGTTGAGGCCGATCTCGCTCGACGGGATGTGCGCGGCGATCGCCAGCACTGGCGTGCGGGTGCGGTGGGCGTCGAACAGGCCGTTGATGAGGTGGAGGTTGCCGGGCCCGCACGAGCCGGCGCAGACCGCGAGTTCGCCGGTGATCTGCGCCTCGCCCGCGGCGGCAAACGCCGCGACCTCCTCGTGACGGACATGGACCCAGTCGATGACGCCGCGGCTGCGGATCGCTTCCGTGATCCCGTTCAGGCTGTCGCCGACGAGGCCGTAGACGCGGCGCACCCCCGCCTGCTGGAGCGTCTCGACTACGAGATCCGATACGTTGCGGGTTGCCATGCGCCGTCTCCCAATAGAACCGCCCCGAGAGGCGGTGACGGCGTGCCAACGTCACACTCCACCGAAGGTTCGGATGGCGCGAAGATTTTGTGATTGCTGCACAATTTCGCATGAAAGGAGCACGGCTCCCGGCAGGATTGTCCTTCGTCATCGGGAGCGCCGCTTGGAGCGCTTCGGCTCCGCCTCGCGATGATGGTGCGGAACCGAACGGATCATGCGAGGGGCGGCCGACACGAAAAGAGGCCGGCCGATCATCTCGGCCGGCCTCTCGCCGGGATGTCCCGGAAAGCCGCTGCGTAGGGCAGATCGCCTTACGTGTTCATCGAGTCGAAGAAATCGCTGTTGCTCTTGGTCTGACGCAGCTTGTCCATGAGGAACTCGATCGCGTCGGTGACGCCCATCGGGTTGAGGATGCGGCGCAGCACATAGGTCTTCTTGAGCGAATCCGGCGGCACCAGCAGCTCTTCCTTACGGGTGCCGGAGCGGGTGATATCGATGGCCGGGAAGATGCGCTTGTCCGAGACCTTGCGGTCGAGAATGATCTCGGAGTTGCCGGTGCCCTTGAACTCCTCGAAGATCACCTCGTCCATGCGCGATCCGGTGTCGATCAGCGCGGTGGCGATGATGGAGAGCGAGCCGCCTTCCTCGATATTGCGGGCTGCGCCGAAGAAGCGCTTGGGCCGCTGCAGGGCGTTGGCATCGACGCCGCCGGTCAGCACCTTGCCGGAGGACGGCACGACGGTGTTGTAGGCGCGGCCGAGGCGGGTGATCGAGTCGAGGAGGATCACCACGTCGCGGCCGTGCTCGACCAGCCGCTTGGCTTTCTCGATCACCATCTCGGCGACCTGCACGTGGCGGGTGGCCGGTTCGTCGAAGGTCGAGGCGATGACCTCGCCCTTCACCGAGCGGATCATGTCGGTCACCTCTTCCGGGCGCTCGTCGATGAGCAGCACGATGAGGTAGCATTCGGGGTGGTTGAGGGTGATCGACTGCGCGATGTTCTGCATCAGCACGGTCTTGCCGGTGCGCGGCGGCGCGACGATCAGCGCGCGCTGGCCCTTACCGATCGGCGAGACGATGTCGATGATGCGGGGCGAGAAATCTTTCTTGGTCGGGTTGTCCAGTTCGAGCTTGAACCGCTTCGTCGGGAACAGCGGGGTCAGGTTGTCGAAGTGGACCTTGTGCTTGATCTTCTCCGGGCTCTCGAAGTTGATCGTGTTGACCTTGATCAGCGCAAAGTAGCGCTCGCCGTCCTTGGGGCCGCGGATCGGGCCTTCCACCGTGTCGCCCGTGCGCAGGCCGAAGCGGCGGATTTGCGTGGGCGAGATGTAGATGTCGTCCGGGCCCGGCAGATAGTTCGAGTCGCTCGAACGCAGGAAGCCGAACCCGTCCTGGAGCACCTCGACCGTGCCGGCGCCGATGATCTCGGTCTCGTTGGCCGCGAGCTGCTTGAGGATCGCGAACATCAACTCCTGCTTGCGCATGGTCGAGGCGTTCTCGACCTCGACCTCCTCCGCGAAGGTGATGAGTTCGGTCGGCGATTTGGACTTGAGGTCCTGGAGCTTCACCTCGCGTCGGGCGGCGAGATCGGCCGGCGCGACGGCGGCTTCGGCCGGAGCTTCGACGGGGGCGAGAGCGTCGTTCTGTGACGTCATGTGGAGAGATGCAACCAACGAAGGGCGGGAAGAAGTCGGCCGGTTCGGGAGCAGGGCCGGGCGCCGGGGAAGCGCCCCAGGATCCGTAGCCGTCGCGGGCGCGCGGCCCGGCCCACGCATCGGTTCCGCTGGGCCGAAGAGACCGAGGAATGCGACACGGCTGCAATGGGAAAGCATGGTTCCGTAGCGCGTTTCGCCACCTGGCTCAAGACCCCGTTTGCTGATTTTACCTCAGGTGCCGCCGAGCCGGGATCGGCCGGTGTTTCATCGTCGGGCTCAGCGCCGCCGCAGCCGCACATAGAGGGCGCCGGCTCCGCCGTGGTGACGCGCCGCCTCCTCGAAGCCGATCACGAGACCACGCAGTTCCGGGCCCCGCAGCCAGTGGGGCACGCTGCGCCGGAGTACGCCGCGCTCGGAGAAGCCGCGATCAGGACCGCTGAAGCCCTCGCCGCCGAAACCTTGGCCGCCCTTGCCGGTCACCACGAGCACGCGGGCATGCCCCGCGGCGCGGGAGCGCAGCAGGAAGCCGACCAGGGCGGCGTGCGCCTCGGCCTGATAGAGCCCGTGCAGGTCGATGCGGGCCTCGATCGTCAGGGTGCCGCGCTCCAATCCGCGCCGCTCGCGCCGTTCGAGCCCCGGCGCGCCCGGCGCGCCCGGTGCGGCAGCGGGCACCGGCGTGGCGGAAGCGCGAGCGATCTCGGGCGCGAGGTCGCCGAGCTTGAGCGGCTTCGAGGCGGTGCGCGGCAGCGGGACGGCCGGTGCCGGTCGCGCCGGAGGAGGGGAGGCGGGTTTCGGTGCGGTTTTCGGGGTAGGTTTGGTTGTCGGTTTTGCAGCCGATTTCGCGGCCGGCCTCGCGACCGCCGGCGGCACGGCAGGCTTCTCCGCCTCGCCGGCCGGTGCTTTCGCCGCCGCCTTCCGCGGCCGGGCCCGGCCCCGCAGCGGCGTGATCAGTTTGGCGATCTCGCCCCAGAGATGGGCCTCCTCGCGTGAGAGCAGGCGAGGGCGCCGCGGTGGCCGCTCCCTCACGGCCGCGGCTCCCCGGCGGCGGCCTCCGGCACGGCCGCGTCCTTCGCGGCGGGCGCCGGCTTCGGGATCAGCACGACGAACCCCATGCGGTCGTGCAGGTCACCCGCCGCCCGGCCCGCGGCGGCGCCGGTGCCGACATAGAGATCGCCGCGGGCCGGGCCGACGATGGCCGAGCCGGTATCGGCGGCGACGACGAGGTGGCCGCGTCCGGGCTGGCCCGGTAGCTTGCCTTCGAGCCAGAACGGCAGCCCGTAGCGCCACAGGTTGCCGTCGACGGCCATGCTGCGCCCCGGACTGAGCGGCACGCCGGCCGCGCCGGGCGGGCCAAGGGCCGGGTCCGTCACCGGCTCGGTGCGAAAGAAGATGTAGGACGCGTTCATCCGCATCAGCCGCCGGGCGTGGTCCGGATTGGCCCGCAGCCAGGAGGTCCAGCGCTCCAGGCTCAGGCCGTTGAGGGGCAGGTGGCCTTCGGCGACGAGGAGCTTGCCGATCGAGGTATAGGGCTGGCCGTTCTTGCCGTCGTAGAGCACCCGCATCCCGCTTCCGTCGGGAAGCCGCACCCGGCCGGACCCCTGCACCTGCAGCACGAACAGATCGACGGGATCGCGCAGCCACAGGAGCGGCCGGGTCCGCTCGCCGAGCGCCCCGTCCTCGATCGCGGCGCGGTCGGGATAGGGCACGAGGCCGGTCTCGGTGCGCCGGCCCGCCCGGTAGATCGGATCGAGCCCCGGCGCGGTCTCACCGGGGGCGAGGCTGACGAGGTCGTCGGGCCGGGCCAGCACGGGGGCGGTGTAGCCGGGGCCCGGCGTGAGCGACCCCGTCAGCTCCGGCTCGAAATAGCCGGTGAGGAAGCCGACCCGGCGCTCCGGCTCCGTCGCGGAAGCCGGGCGCACGATGCGGTAGGCGGAAAAGCGGGCCTCGAAGAATTTTTTCGTGCCTTCCGGCTTCACCGCGGCAGCGGCGGCGCAGGCGGCCGCGAGGTCGGCGGGCGAGCCCGTCACCGCCGGGGCCTGCGGCGGGTTGGGGCCGGGCCCGGCGCAGGTCCGGCGGAAGGCGTCGAGCGCCGCCGCGCCATCGTCCTCGCGCCAGCCGGGGAGGGCGGCGAGCGCGACCGGCTCCAGTACGGCGCCCGGCACTTGGGGAGCCCCCTGCGGCGGCACACGCGGTGGTTCGGCCGCGGGTTGCGACGCGGCGGGAACGGAAACGGCCGCAGCGGCGAGGACCGCTGCGGCCGGAAGGGAAACGCGGGAACGCGGCATGACGCGGATCGATCAGCCGCCCGCGTCGGTGGCGACGAGCTGCCAGTTCGGGTCGCGGGAGCCCAGCGTGCGGGCGAAGGTCCACACGTCGGGCACCTCGACGCCGGTCTCGGCATTGCCGTCGATCACCTTGCCGTCCGCGTCGCGGGTGGCGGTGATGAGGTTGGAGAGGAAGCGCACGGTGACCTGCGCCACCCGGTTCTTCACCTCGACGGCGACCATCTCCGCCTTGTCGATGGAGATGAAGGTGGTCTCGACGGTCTCGCGGCGCTTCTCGCGCTCCGAGATCGCCCGCTCGAACCCCTCGCAGACCTCGCGCGAGAGCAGTGCGCGCAGAGTTTTACGATCGCCCTTGGCGAAGGCGATGACGATCGCCTCGTAGGCCCCCTTGGCGCCCTCCAGAAAGGCGCGCGGCTCGAAGCCCGGCTCGACCTGAACCACCTGCTCAAGGCCGCGGGCAACCGCCGAGCCCGGTTCGGCGATGCCGCGCCAGTCGCGGGGCGCGGTCTGCACCGCCGCGGCCTGTCCGCGGTCGGCGCCGGGCAGGCGCACCACGTTGTCGCCCTCGCCGCGGCCGGCGGCCGGCGGCTCGGTGCGGTTGCGCTCGACCGGCCGGAACGGCGAGCGCTCGGTGCCGGTCTTCTGGCCGAGGACCGAGCGCAGCCGCCAGATCACGAAGACGGCCAGCGCCAGGAAAATCAGAGTGGTTGCGTCGAAGGAATCCTGCATCACCGATCCGAATCGTGACCGTCGCACATATAAATCCGGCGCCCGCGAGGCTGCCCGGACGAGAAGGGCCGTTCCTGAGATCCCGCCCACCGTGCTCCGGCAGATGATCTTGCGAGGTCCCCGCCCGTCACCGGAAAAGGGTTCGCAAAACCGGCTCTTAGCCGAGGGCGGCGCGGGGATCGAGCCGGAAACGGGCGTCTTGATAGGCGCTTGGGTCTGAGTGTCTCCGACTGTTCGAAGTGCGTGACCTTATCGTGATATGGGCGCACCTGCGAGCTATTCCAGGCAAACGAATGAGACGAGGCTCCGCGTCCCATTCGCGCGCGCCCCGTCCGTGTGGGGGCTGAGGTTCCGGACCTTGCCCTCGGAGCCGACGGCGTCTCGCTCGGGTTCGGCTTGTTCGCCGCATACGGGCATGGTAGCCGCAGCCCGCGCCGGAGGGGCGCTCTTCGCGCGGAACACGTGCGCGCAAGACGACGCAAGTAAGGAGAGACGCCATGGCCGATACCGCGGCACCGAACGGCAACGGCGCGCAGTCCCAGGATCTCGCGCCCGCGATCAACGCGCTGGCGCAATACGCCAAGGATCTCTCCTTCGAGAACCCGAACGCGCCGCGCTCCCTGCAGCCGCAGGAGGGCGGGCCCCAGATCAACATCCAGGTCAACGTCAACGCCCAGCAGATCGCCGAGGCCGATTTCGAGGTCGAGCTGACGCTGGAGGGCGATGCCAAGATCCAGAACGAGGTGCTGTTCGCCTTCGAGCTGAAATATGCCGGCATCTTCCGCATGCGGAACATCCCGCAGGAGCAGATCCACCCGGCGGTGATGATCGAGTGCCCGCGCCTGCTCTTCCCCTTCGCGCGCCAGATCGTCGCCGAGGCGGTGCGCAATGGCGGCTTCCCGCCCCTCTACATCGATCCGATCGATTTCGTCGGCCTCTATCAGCAGAAGATGATGGAAGCCCAGGCGGCCGGCCAGGGCTCGGGCGCCCCGCTCGCCTCCTGAGGCGGAGCTTCGAGGCCTTCCCTCTACCCGGAAGGTCTTGCGGATTGTTGTGAATGAGACCCCGGTGCCGATGGCGCCGGGGTTTTTTCATCGGCCACGTTCGGCCCCGCCGCGCCGAGCGGTCGCGGCCACGCGCAGGCGGTTTGCGGCGTTGAAGCGGGGCAGGGCGTCCCGCCCCTGTGATCGCCTCCTGCATTGCTCCTCGATCGGCGCTGCGTTAGGGGGCCGCCCCCGGCTTCCCGGCCGGCTCAGCTCCAAGGACAGCATGGCGCCCACCACCCACCTCGCCCTGATCAACGTCTTCATCGGCGACATCCAGGGCGGGCTCGGGCCGTTCCTCGGCACGTGGCTCGCGCAGATGCGGCAGTGGAGTCCCTCGCAGGTCGGGCTCGTCACCACGCTGGTGGGCGCGGGCGTGCTGCTGTTGAGCGGCCCCTTCGGCGCGCTGGTCGACCGGCTTGGGCGACCGCGCCTGCTCATCGTGATCTCGTGCGCCGCGATCCTCGCCGGCACGCTGCTCCTGATGCCGGCCCATTCCTTCGTGCCGGTGTTGGCGGCGCAGTTCCTGGCGGCCGCCGGCGGAACGCTGCTGCTGCTCGCCGTCACGGGGCTGACGCTCGGCGTCGTCGGCAAGGAGGCGTTCCCGCGCCAGCAGGGGCGCAACCAGGCCTTCAACCATGTCGGCATCCTGATCGCTGCCGGGCTCATCACCTTCGGCACCGCGCATTTCGGGCCGGAGATCGCCTTCTGGGTGCTGGGCGGCATGGCGGCGGCGGCCATCGCCGCCACGCTGGCGATGCCGGCCCGCGCCTTCAACCGGCGCCGGGCGGTGGGCTTCAAGGAGGAGGACGAGGCGGAGCCGGCGCGCTCCTCCTACGCGCAGATCTTCACCAACCGGCGGCTGCTGGTGCTTGCCGTGGCGCTGGCCCTGTTCCAGCTCGGCAATGGCGGCATGCTGACCCTGCTCGGGCAGAAGCTCGTCCACACGGCGGACAACCCCACGGCCTGGACCGCCCGCTACGTCATGGTGGCTCAGCTCGTGATGGTGCCGGTGGCGCTCGCCGCCGGCTCGCTCGCCGACCGGCGGGGCCGCCGCCAGCTCCTCATCGCCGCCTGCCTCGCCCTGCCGGTCCGGGCGGCGCTCTCCGCCTTCATCGACGACCCCGTCTGGCTCATCTCGGCCGAGATCCTCGACGGCGTGGCCTCGGGCATCATCGGCGTCGCGGTGCCGGTGGTGGTGGCCGACCTGACCTGGGGCTCGGGCCGCACTCAGACCGCGCTCGGCTCCGTCAACGCCGTGCAGGGGGCCGGCGGCGCACTCTCGGCCTGGTATGGGGGGCTTGCCCAGGAATGGTTCGGCTGGAGCGGATCCTTCCTGGCGCTCGGCGCGGCGGGCGTTCTCGCACTCGCCCTGGTCTGGTGGCTCGCCGCCACCACCGAGGACAGCCGCTCCCAGCATCGTCGCAGCCGCCGCGAGGCGCGCCGCCGCGCCGCGCCTTCCGCCGAGAAGCCGGCCTGAGCCGCGTCTGACCGGCACGGAACAGGCCGGCGCGCCAACCGTTCACCGGGCGTTTCTCCCCGGTCGCGAGGCGCGCATGGCCGAAACCCTGGACGACGAGACCGGCCGCACGATCCGCGCCTACGAGCCCCGCACGGTGCCCTGGCTCAGCGTCGTGTTCGGCTACGGCCCGATGCTGCCCTTCATCGCCGGGGCGGTGCTGGTCTGGTTGCTGCCCGCCGCCCTGGCCGAGGCGGTCTTCACCCTGACGCTGCTCTGGGCCTGCGCGATCCTGCTGTTCCTCTCCGGCGTGCGCCGGGGCGTCAGCTTCCGCACCGAGGGCGGGGCGACGCTCACCCAGATCGCCACGATGCTGAGCCTCTTCCTGCTCGGCTACGGCGCCCTCATCGCCTTCGCGCTGGGCAAGCCGGCGATCGCCCTCGGCCTGCTGATCGTCGGCTTCACCGAGATCACGATCCTCGATCCGATCGCTGCGCGCCGGGGCGAGGCGCCCCTGTTCTTCGAGCGCCTGCGGCCGGCGCAGATCCCGCTTGCCGTCCTCGGCCTCGCCGCGCTGCTGGCCTACCGCCTGACGCTGTGAGAGGACTTAGCGGGAAATTCCCGCGCGCTTGGACCGGCCCATGCATGTCAGCCACGACCCCACGGCCCCGGAATCCGAAAAAATCGGGTTCGACGCCTTCCTCGCCGTCGATATCCGCGTCGGCACCGTCGTCTCGGCCGAGCCCTTCCCCGAGGCGCACAAGCCCGCGATCAAGCTCGTCATCGATTTTGGGCCGGTGATCGGCCTCAAGCGCTCCAGCGCGCAGATCACCGAGCATTACACGCCCGAGACCCTGGTCGGCCGGCAGGTCGCGGCGGTGGTGAACTTCCCGCCGCGCCAGATCGGGAAGTTCCTGTCGGAGGTGCTGACCCTGGGCTTTGCCGACACGGCCGGCGCCGTCGTGCTGTTCGCCCCTGACCAGCCGGTGCCGGACGGCAGCCGGCTGTTCTGACACCTCCTCGGGTTGCCGCCTCACGGCCGCCTGCGATAGAGCCGGGCTTCCCTTCAAAGAACCGCTCCGATCGGCGACGACATGGCCAAGGCCGACACTCTGAAACCCCGCCTGCCGCGCGGCTTTCCCGACCGCACCGAGGCCGACCTCCTGGCCCAGGGCCGGATGCTGGATACGATCCGGCAGACCTTCGAGCTCTACGGCTTCGAGGCGCTGGAGACGCCCTTCGTCGAGTACACCGAGACGCTCGGCAAGTTCCTGCCGGACCTCGACCGGCCGAACGAGGGCGTGTTCTCGTTCCAGGACGACGACGAGCAGTGGCTCAGCTTGCGCTACGACCTCACCGCGCCGCTCGCCCGCCATGTCGCGGAGAATTTCGACGCAATCCCGAAGCCGTATCGCAGCTACCGGGCGGGCTACGTCTTCCGCAACGAAAAGCCGGGGCCGGGGCGCTTCCGCCAGTTCATGCAGTTCGATGCCGACATCGTCGGCGCGGCTTCCGTCGCCGCGGATGCCGAGACCTGCATGCTGATGGCCGA
The DNA here is from genome assembly GCF_021117295.1 of Methylorubrum sp. B1-46. NCBI lineage: Bacteria > Pseudomonadati > Pseudomonadota > Alphaproteobacteria > Hyphomicrobiales > Methylobacteriaceae > Methylorubrum > Methylorubrum sp. B1-46. The sequence goes on from NZ_CP088247.1 coordinate 1,959,355, forward strand.
CACGCTGGAGCGGCTCGGGCTCGCCGGCCAGTACGTGGTCAAGGTCAACAACCGCAAGGTGCTCGACGGCGTCATGGAGGCGATCGGCCTCGCCGGTCCCGACAAGGCTGGCCAGCGGCTCACCGTGCTGCGCGCCATCGACAAGCTCGACCGTCTCGGCGCCGACGGCGTGCGCCTCCTGCTCGGCCCTGGCCGCAAGGACGAGAGCGGTGACTTCACCAAGGGCGCTGGTCTCGCGGACGACGCGATCGAGCGCATCCTGGCCTATGTCGGCTTCGAGGCGAGCCCGCACGAGGGCGCCGACCGGATGGCGTTCTGGGAGAAGTTCTTCGGCTCCTGGCACGCGGTGGTCGGCGATTCTGAGACCGGCCGCGAGGGCATCGCCGAGCTCCACGCGATCATGCGGCTGTGCGAGGCGGCTGGCTACGGCCACGACCGCGTGCGCGCCGATCCGAGCGTGGTGCGCGGGCTCGAATACTACACCGGTCCCGTCTACGAGGCCGAGTTGACCTTCCCCGTCACCAACGAGGACGGCCAGACCGTCCGCTTCGGCTCGGTGGCCGGCGGCGGGCGCTACGACGGCCTCGTCGGGCGCTTCCGCAGCGAGCCGGTGCCGGCGACTGGCTTCTCGATCGGTGTCTCGCGGCTGTTCTCGGCCCTGCGGCTCACCAAGAGTCCGCTGGTCGAGGGCGCGGCTAAGCCCGGCCCGGTCGTCGTGCTGGTGCTCGATCGCGAGAACATTGCCGAGTACCAGGCGCTGGTCGCCCGGCTGCGGGCCGAAAACATCCGGGCCGAACTCTATCTCGGTGCCGCCGGGATGAAGGCGCAGATGAAATATGCCGACCGCCGTCGCGCGCCCGCGGTGGTGATCCAGGGCTCGAACGAGCGCGAGGCCGGCGAGGTCCAGATCAAGGACCTGATCGAGGGTGCCCGCGCGGCGGACGCGATCGCCAGCAACGCCGAGTGGAAGGCGGCGCGCCCTGCCCAGGTCTCGGTGCCGGTGGAGCGGATGGTCGAGACGGTCCGCGAGACGCTGGCCCGGCATTTCGGGTGAGGTGTTCCGAGTCGAAAGCTCAGTCCGTCTGAGCCAATCCCCTTGCCCCGCTTGCGGGGAAAGGGCTTTGCCGACCTTGTCGTCGGCAAAGCGCGGCGGCAGCCGAAGGTGAGGGAGCTTGGCCGAAGAAGGCTCTTCCTGAGCCGCCCCGTCACCTTCGCTCCGGCTTCGCCTCCGCTTCCGGCCTGCACGACCAGGGGCAGGCCGACCTCTCCCCGCTTGCGGGGAGAGGGAAAGATCCGGTGAGATCCCTTACAGACGGTGGGCCGTCCGCTCGGCCGGGTCGAAATCCGGCCGTGTGCCGGTCGCTTGACCCGTCGCCGGCCCGCCCTGCGGGCCCCCTTCCGCGCTCGCCCGCTTGACCGCCGCGTCGAGGTTTTCGGGGTCGAGCGCCGTCTCGACGAAGGCGCGGCCGCGATGGGTCAGGTCGCGAGCGTAGCGGATGCCCTGGTCGCGCAGGTCGTCGGCATAGGGGCCGAGCGCCCGGTCTTCCTGGCGGGTGCGCGGCAGGAGCGCGCCGAGCAGCAGGCCGGCGGCAAGACCGACCACGCCGACGAGGAGCGGGTTCTCGGAGACGAACTGCTCGGTCGCGGTGCGGCCCTCGTGCAGGCGGCGGGTGCCGCGATCGGCGAGGTCGGCCGCGCGCCGACGTTGCGTCTCGTAGCGATCCTCCGCCCAGGAACGGGCATCCTCGTAGGTTTCGCTCGCCCGCTCGCGGACCGCGCGGACCGTGTCACCGGCTTGGCTGCGGGCGGAATCGGCCGCCTCGCTCACCCGGTTCTTGACCTCTGAGGCGCGGTCTGCCGCCTGATCACGCAGGTTGCGCGCGCCTTCCCGCGCCTGTTCGGTCGTGTCCTCCAGGCCGGCCTGGAGGCGGGCATTGGCGTCGCGACCCTGCGCAGTCGCCCGGTCGGCGATGTCGTGCAGGCTGTGATCGACGCCGGCCTCGCGGGGCATGCCGGAGCGGGCGGCGATGTTCTCCGGCAGGGTCTCTACCGGCGCGCCGACGGGCGGTGTGGTGATGGGGCCTTGATGGTTGGGGCCTTGGCTCATGATGGGCTCCGTTGTGTGCGGCCGTCGGCGCGGGGATTCGCGCGCGGCCCGTAAGGGATCAGACCTGACGCTCGGGCGGCAGATCGTGGGGAGGGCGTCCGCCGGGGGCGTCGGGATCGTAGGTGCGGTCGGCGCCAGTCACCGTCACCGGTTTGGAATCGACCGGTACCAGCGCACGTGAGTTCGGGCGGCGAACCGTCCGCATGCTGTTGAGCAGCAGGCCGACACCCGCCGCGATCAGCAGCACCGGCAAGGGGTTGCGCCGCACCGCCAGCAGGGCGTCGTCGTAGAAACCGCTATAGGGTGTCTGCCGAGCCGAACCGAGCATCTCGTCGACGAGGCTCGATGCGTTGAGGCGCCCCTGGATCCGGTCGATCGTCTCGTCGAGCCGGGCGCGGCTCTGCTCGATGTCCTTCTCCAGGTCCGAGATCGATTCGCTCATCCCGAAACCCTTTCCGTCAGTGCGCGGGCATCCTGCCGGACCTGCCGCGTGGTCCGAGTCGGCGCGAGATTCGACAGCGACATCGACCGGGCGCCGATGATACCGAGCACCACCGCCACGAGCAGCAGGCCGCCGCCGACCAGCAGCGCCGCGAGCCATTCGGAGCCCACCAGCGTCGCGACGTACTTCACCAGAGCGCCGATCAGCACCAGCATCGCCGTCACCGCGAACACGGCGGCGACCACCATCATCGCCAGGCCGACGAACAACGAGCGGACGTTGTTCGTCATCTCCGTGCGGAAGAGGGCGATCTCCTTGCTGGCAAGCTCGCTCGCCTCGCGCAGGGCGTCCGCGACGAGGGACTGGATCGACGAGGGGGGCGGAGGGGGTGAGGAGGAGGGATTATGGGGGCTTGCCATGGTTCCCGCCCCTCAGGCCCGGTAGCCGTCGAAGGCGCGGTCACGGGCGCGGCCATGGGCGCGGCCATGGGCACGATCCGTCTCCGCCTCGCCCGACGCCTTGACGAAGCGCGACAGCAGGAAGCCTGCCGCGAAGGCGCCCACTGCGACGGTCACCGGGGAGCGGCGGGCATAGGCTTCGGCCTCGCGGTAGAAATCGTCGAGGCTGCGCCGCTCGATCGAGCCGGCGAGATCGTCGAGGCCCTCAGCCGCGCTGTCGAAGAAGGCGCGGATGTTGGGGCGGTCATCGAAGGTCTTCCCGGAATCGCGCAGGGACTTGGCAAGGTCCGAAACGGAGCGGGCGGCCTCGCCCTTGCGGTCGTCGACATAGGCGAGCGCCTGCTGGCGGGCGGCCGCGGCGAGTCCCTTGCTGCGCTCGGCCGCGAGGCTGGCAGTGTCCTCCACGTCGTGGCGCAGATCCTCCAAATCGGCCTTGGTCTCGGCCGGCTTGGGGCCGCCGACGGGATCTGGGGACGCGGACGATGTCATGGGCGTGTCTCCGGCTGGACTCTCTGATCGGCGCGGATTGCGCTTCGATCTGTGATGAACTCGGCCGGAGAACCGTTTGCCGCCTCGTGGGGTTCCGCTTTCAGAGCCCCTTCCGCGCGGCGTTGCGCCGGATGGAGAGGGCTCGGGCGTAATGAGAAAATGCGAGGAAGCACCGCCACTCCCATGTCGACGTTTCCATCGATCGTACGCCGTGGGCGGGTTCTGCTCCGGGGCTGGATGTCAGCGCCCGTTCAGCTTAGCCCTTGCATGGTGGTCACCGCTCTGCTGCACTGCCGAGAACGCGGGCGTGCACGGGGGCCGGGCGGGCGGATGCGAGATGGAACAGCGGTGACATCGTCAGGCCGCCTGCTTGACCCGCCGGTGGCGATGCGCTTGGCTGCCGTCCGACGGATCGCGCCAGGCTTCCGCGCGTTTTCCCCCAGACGCAAGACCCTCAAGACCCTTTGGCCGGCGCGCCCCGCGTGCCGGCTCCAGCGAGGACCGGAGCCGGGTTCGTGGCACGTCTGATCATCGTCTCCAACCGTGTCGCCGTGCCCGCCGAGGGCAAGGATGCGGTCTCCGCAGGGGGGCTCGCCGTCGCAGTCAAGGAGGCGTTTTCCTCCTACGAGGGGCTGTGGTTCGGCTGGAGCGGAAACATCTGCGACAATCCGAGCACCGAGCCGGAGCTGATCGACCGCGGGCCGATCCAGTACGCCGTGCTTGATCTCTCGCCGCAGGACCACCGCGAGTACTATGCCGGCTTCGCCAACCGGGCGCTCTGGCCGATCATGCATTACCGGATCGGGCTGGGGACCTTCTCCCGCTCGGATTATGCCGGCTACCAGCGCGTCAACCAGACCTTTGCCCAAGCGCTCGCCAAACTGGTCGAGCCCGACGACCTGATCTGGGTGCACGATTACCACCTGCTGCCGCTGGCCTCCGAGCTGCGCGGCCAGGGCATCGCCAACCCGATCGGCTACTTCCACCACATCCCGTGGCCGGCGGCCGACGTGTTCAACACTCTGCCGGCCAGCAGCGAATTGCTGCGCGCCATGGCCGATTACGACCTGATCGGTCTGCAGACCGATTCGGACGTGCAGAACCTCTCGCGCAACTTCATCGACACGATGCGGGCGATTCCGCTCGGCGGCGGCTCGATGATGGTGGACGGCCGCCGCACCCGGATCCGCTCCTTCCCCATCGGCATCGACGTGGCGGGCTTCAAGGAAGCTGCCGACAAGGCCGGCTCCAACAAGGTCGTGCGCGAGACCATGGCCGGTCTGCGCACCCGCAAGCTGCTCATCGGTGTCGACCGGCTCGACTATTCGAAGGGCGTCCCTGAGCGGATGGAGGCGGTGGATCGCTTCTTCGCCTCGAATCCCGATCAGCGCGGCAACGTCGTCTACATCCAGATCACCCCGAAATCCCGCAGCGAGGTGCCAGAATACGAGCAGCTCGCCCGCGAGGTGAACGAGAAGGTCGGCGACATCAACGGCATGCTCGGCGAGCCGGCCTGGACGCCGATCCAGTACGTCACCAAGGCCTATCCGCGGCCCGTGCTCGCCGGCCTCTACCGCGCTGCCCGCGTCGGCCTCGTCACGCCGATGCGCGACGGCATGAATCTGGTCGCCAAAGAATACGTCGTCGCCCAGAGCGAGGAGGACCCCGGCGTCCTCGTGCTGTCCAAGTTCGCGGGTGCCGCCCGGCAATTGCCCGAGGCGCTGCTCGTGAACCCCTACGACCGCTTCGAGGTCGCCGAGGCGATCCGGCAGGCGCTCTACATGCCCCGCGGCGAGCGCCTGGAACGCTGGAAGCCGATGGCCGAGCGCATGCTGCGCGAGGATGTCGATTGGTGGGCACGCAACTTCATGGTGGAGCTGGAAACCTTCCGCACTGTCGAGCGCGAGCCGCCGAGCACGACGGCCGCAGCGGCGGAGTAGTTTTGCCCGAATGGCGAAGCGGTTGATTGTCCGAGCCGGTTGAGTTTTTCAGAATCGATCGAGGCATGCTCCCGCCCGCGGCCTCATCCTGAGGGGCCGCAGGCGGGAGCATGCGCTTTGACGGGACCCTGAATCGACGGGCCCCGCTTCACGAAGGACTGGGATGATCGTCATCGAGGAGGGCCTGCCGACGCCGCTCGGCGCGCATTTCGACGGCCGCGGTGTCAACTTCGCCCTCTTCTCGCAGAACGCGACGCGGGTCGATCTCTGCCTGTTCGAGCCGGGCGCCAGGCACGAATCGCGCACGATCCGCTTGCCCTGCCGGACCGACGACGTCTTCCACGGCTATCTGCACGGTTTGCTGCCGGGCCAGCAATACGCCTACCGGGTGTTCGGCCCCTGGGACCCAGCGGCGGGGCATCGCTTCAACCCGGCCAAGCTCGTCCTCGATCCCTATGCCCGCGAGATCGCCGGCCGCATCCGTTGGCACGACGCGCTCTACAGCCACCGCCGCGGCGGTGCCCGCGAGGATCAGATCGACCGGCGCGACAGCGCCCCTTTCCTGCCTCGCGGCGTCGTCACCCGGCCCGAGACACCCGATGCCGTCGCCCTGCCGGCGCCGCGCCCGCTCCACGAGACGGTGATCTACGAGGCCCACGTCAAGGCACTGACCCGGACGCATCCGGCGCTCTCGGAGGCCGAGCGGGGCACTTATCTCGGGCTCGCCCATCCGGCGATCATCGAGCACCTGTTGAAGCTCGGCGTCACCGCCCTCGAACTCCTGCCGATCCAGGCGTTTGCCGACGACCGTTTCCTCGTCGACAAGGGGCTCGTCAATTTCTGGGGCTACCAGCCCTACAACTACTTCGCCCCCGAGCCGCGCTATCTCGGCGAGGGCGGCGCGAGCGGTCTGCGCTTCGCCATCCGCGAACTCGCCTCGGCCGGCATCGAGACCCTGATCGACGTGGTCTACAACCACACGGCGGAAGGCGACCATCTCGGGCCGACGCTCGCCTTCCGCGGCATCGACAATGCGAGCTACTACAAGCTCGATCCCGAGAACCGGCGCCGCAACATCGACTGCACCGGCTGCGGCAACACCCTCAACGTCGCCCATCCGCGGGTGATGCGGATGGTGCTCGATAGCCTGCGCCACTGGGTGACCGCCTACGGTGTCGCGGGCTTCCGCTTCGACCTCGCCACCAGCCTCGGCCGCACGCCCGCTGACTTCTCCCCGCAGGCCGCCTTCTTCCAGGCGGTGCAGCAGGATCCTGTGCTCTCGCGGGTCAAGCTCATCGCCGAGCCCTGGGACATCGGCGGGGGCGGCTACCAGCTCGGCGGCTATCCTTATGGCTGGAGTGAGTGGAACGACCAGTTCCGCGACAATCTGCGCGGCTTCTGGCGGGGGGATGCCGGCACGCTGGCCAAGCTGACCCAGGGGCTCTCGGGCTCGCGCGAAATCTTCCTGCCGTCCGGCCGCTCGCCCTTGGCCAGCATCAACTTCGTCGCCTCGCATGACGGCTACACGCTGGCTGACGTCGTCGCCTACGCGGAGAAGCACAACGACGCCAACGGCGAGGAGAACCGCGACGGCCACGGCCACAATCTCTCGGCCAATTACGGGATCGAGGGCCCGACCGACGATTCCCGCATCCTGGCGTTACGCGCCCGGCAGAAGCGCAACATGCTGGCCTGCGTGTTCTTCGCGCAAGGCGTGCCGATGCTGCTGATGGGTGACGAGCGCTCGCGCACGCAGTCCGGCAACAACAACGCCTATTGCCAGGACAACGCCGTGAGCTGGATGGATTGGGAGGCCGATCCCGATCCGACGCTGAGCGAATTCGTCGGCAACCTCGCGGCCCTGCGCCGGGCCTGCCGCTCCTTGCGGCGTCGCCACTTCCTTCTCGGCAGCCGCGTCGGCGAGACCGACCTGAAGGACGTCCACTGGCTCTCCCCGGACGGGACCGAGATGGATGAAGCCGCCTGGGGCGACGGTGAGCGCCGCGCCTTCGGCATGCAGATGAGCAACGACATCGAGGGTTCGGAACGCGTCCTTATCCTCATGAACGCGGCGCCGGAGCCCTGCCCCTTCGCCCTGCCGCCGGAGCTGGGCGGCCCCTGGCGCCCGGTCTTCGACACCACCCTCGCCACCGGTGCGGTTCCCGACGGCACCCGTCCGCCGGTGCGGGCCGGCGGCACCGTCGATCTGCCCGAGCGGGCGGTGCTGGTGCTGAAGTCACCGCCGATCCTCGACTGAGCCGCCGGCCTTAGGTGTAGGGTCCCGAAAGGTGGTCACCGGCTTTCGGAAGAAGACGATGCTCCAGAAAACGCCGCGCGCGTCTCGGTTTCCGCCGCTCCCCGTGGCATCGTGCTCTCCGATCGCGACAGCCATGGAGACGGGTTCGATGCAGGCGGAGAGCGGTGGCGCGGCGCGGGTGACGGTGGTCGATCACCCCCTCGTCCAGCACAAGCTGACGATGATGCGCGACGGCGAGCGCTCGACCAAGGGATTCCGCGAACTCCTCAACGAGATCGGCATGCTGCTGGCCTACGAGGTGACCCGCGATCTGCCGCTCGAACCGGTCACCATCCAGACGCCGATTCAGGCGATGGAGGGACGCCGGATCGCCGGCAAGAAGCTGGTGCTGGCTCCGATCCTGCGCGCCGGCGTCGGCTTCCTCGACGGTATGCTCTCGCTGATGCCCTCGGCTCGCGTCGCCCATGTCGGGCTCTACCGCGATCCCGACACGCTCCAGGCAGTGGAGTACTATTTCAAGAGCCCGTCGGATCTGGCCGACCGCACGGTGCTGGTGCTCGACCCCATGCTCGCCACCGCCAATTCCGCGGTCGCGGCGGTGGAGCGGCTCAAGAGCCGGGGCGCGAAGGATCTCCGCTTCGTCTGCCTGCTCGCCGCCCCCGAGGGCATCGCCCGCTTCCAGGAGGCGCATCCCGACGTGCCGGTCTGGACCGCGGCGATCGACAGCCACCTCAACGACCACGGCTACATCGTGCCGGGTCTAGGGGATGCCGGCGACCGGATGTACGGCACGCGGTGAGTTTTCCGCTCAGCTTTGCCGGGCTTGGGCCGCATGGCGGATCGTGACGATGATGACGGCATCGGCCGTCTCATCGACGGTGTAGTAGATCAGGTAAGGAAGCCTCGGCACGACGAAGCGGCGCACCTTCGGCCGCACGACGCGCCCGGCATCCGGATACACCGTCAGAAGCGCAAAGGCGTCTCGGATCGTCTTCTGTACATGGAGGGCGGCTGAAGGGTTTTCTCGATGGATGTGGTCAGCGATCTCGCGCAGGCGCCGGGTTGCGCGCCGGGAGACTTCGAGCTTCATCGCTCGAAACTGCGGAAGGCGGCTTCGATCTCTTTCGGCGAGGCCAACTCGCCCCTCTCGATCTCGGCCAGCCCGGCCAGTACATCTTCCAGGTGCTCGGGATCGATGTCCTCCGCTGCGCCGACGCGTGCGAGGCCGAGCATGGCCTCGGCGATTGTGTTCTGATCGGCGGCGGGGAGCCGGCGGACGGTTTCGACGGCTAGTTCGAGCAGCTTCGTCATGAGGTCACCTTCAGCATCCGAGTTGTAACACGGCTCGACGCGCCTCGTCCCATGCGCCATCTGAGCCGGGCGTACGAGCGATCAACCCGCCGCGTGAACCCCGAGGAAGCCCCATGACAAAAAGCCTGCCCGACACCATGCGCCAGATCCGCTTCACCGGCGCGGGCGGACCGGAGGTCATCGCGGTCGAGACCGTGCCGCTGCCGAAGCCTGCCGCCGGGCAGGTGCTGGTCGAGGTGGTCGCGGCGGGCGTCAACCGGCCCGACATTATGCAGCGCCAGGGCAGCTACCCGCCGCCCAAGGGCGCGACCGAGATTCCCGGCCTTGAGATCGCGGGCCGCATCGCCGCGCTGGGCGAGGGCGTGACGGATCTCTCCGTGGGCGACGAGGTCTGCGCCCTCGTCATCAGCGGCGGCTATGCCGAGTTCGCCGTCGCCGAGGCGGGGCAGGTGCTGAAGCGGCCGGGGCCGCTCTCGCTGGTGGAGGCGGCGGGGCTGCCGGAGACGGTCTTCACGGTCTATTCCACGGTGATCCAGCGCGGGCGGCTGCAGAAGGGCGAGACCTTCCTCGTCCATGGCGGGTCGAGCGGCATCGGCACCACCGCGATCCAGATCGCCAAGCAGCACGGCGCCCGCGTCCTCACCACAGCGGGCTCGGCCGAGAAGTGCCGGTTCTGCGAGGAGCTGGGGGCGGATGCCGCCATCAACTACCGCGAGGCGGATTTCGCCGAGGAGGTGAAACGCCTCACCGACGGCAAGGGCGTCGATGTCATCCTCGACATGGTGGGCGCGGCCTATCTCCAGAAGAACATCGCTTCGCTCGCCGTCGAGGGACGCTTCGTGCAGATCGCCTTCATGCAGGGCTACAAGGCCGAGAGCCTGACCTTGACCCCGATCATGCTCAAGCGCCTGACGATCACCGGCGCGACCCTGCGGGCCCAGGCCAAGGAGGCCAAGGCCGCCATCGCCGAAGGGCTGAAGCGGGATGTCTGGCCGCTGGTCGAGGCGGGCAAGATCCGGCCGATCGTCCACGCCACCTTCCCGCTGGAAGAGGCGCGCAAGGCGCATGAGCTGATGGAGACGAGCAGCCACACGGGCAAGATCCTGCTTGTCACCGGGCGCTGAGGCCACAGGTTTCAGCAGGAACTCTCGAAGCCGGAGCGGCGTTGGCCAAGCATAACCGATGCTGACGCCGCCCCTTTGCCGGGCGGAAGAGAGGGAGTTTCATGGCCCAGATCGAGAACCAGACCGATGCCCGCCAGGGTGCGAAGGGCAAGCCGGTCCTTTACGTGCTGGTGGCGAGCCTCGCCCTGCTGGCGGTGGCGACCGTCGGCCTCCTGAGCTGGAACCGGGCCGAGTCACCCGCCGACCATGCCGGCAAGAGCCAGGAATCGGCCCGCGAGATGACGACCGGGTCCGTCAACAAGGCTCCGTCCTCCAACAGCGGCAACGTGCCGGCCGAGAACCCGGCCTATCCGCAGCCGTCGCAGAAGTCGGCTCAGTAAGGCCTCACATCCCCGATCACGAAAAGGCCGCCCGAGACCCTGTCTCGGGCGGCCTTTTCGTTTTTAGGGCATTCCGCCTCAGCGGGTCGGGACCGGCGTCTCGCCGCGGTAATCGTAGAAGCCGCGCTTGGTCTTGCGGCCGAGCCAGCCGGCCTCGACATATTTCACCAAGAGCGGGCAGGGCCGGTACTTCGAATCGGCCAGCCCCTCGTAGAGCACCTGCATCACCGACAGGCAGGTATCGAGGCCGATGAAGTCGGCGAGCTGCAGCGGGCCCATCGGATGGTTCGCCCCGAGCCGCATCGCGGTGTCGATTGATTCCACCGAGCCGACGCCCTCATAGAGGGTGTAGATCGCCTCGTTGATCATCGGCAGCAGGATGCGGTTGACGATGAAGGCCGGGAAGTCCTCCGACATGGTCGAGGTCTTGCCGAGCTTGGCGATGAAGGCCTTGGCCGATTCGTAGGTCGGATCCTCGGTGGCGATGCCGCGGATCAACTCGACGAGCTGCATCACCGGCACCGGGTTCATGAAGTGGATGCCGATGAAGCGGTCCGGCCGGTCGGTCGCGGCCGCGAGCCGGGTAATCGAGATCGAGGAGGTGTTGGTCGCGACCAGCGCGTCGGGCTTGAGCGAGGGACAGAGCGTCTGGAAGATCTTGCGCTTGGTCGCCTCGTCCTCGGTGGCGGCCTCGATGACGAGGTCGCAGGGGCCGAGATCGTCGAAGCTGCGCGCCGCCGCGATGCGCGCCAGGGCGCTGCGGCGCTGCTCGTCGCTCAGCGTGCCCTTCTGGACCTGACGCGTGAGGTTCGCGTCGATGAGACCGAGCCCGGCCGCGATCCGCTCGGGATCCCGGTCGTGCAGCCGAACGTCGAGGCCGGAGGCCGCGCAGACATGCGCGATGCCGTTCCCCATCTGGCCGGCACCGACGATGCCGACCGTCTTGATCTCGATGCCCATACCCGTATCGCGTCCTACCTGCTGCGGCATCGTCCTCTCGACCGCATCCCTAGAATGCGGCACTGCAACAAATGCGTCAAACCGGCCTCAAGCCGCAGGTGCGGGAGAGTGTCCCGAGGCTGGTTCGACGCGTACCGTGCAGTCCGTTACCGATCCTTCTACCGGTCCTTGGCCTTGGCAATCTCGGCCTGCAAGTCCGGCACGACCTGAAACAGGTCGCCGACCAGTCCGTAATCCGCCACCTGGAAGATCGGCGCATCCTCGTCCTTGTTGACGGCGACGATGACCTTCGAATCCTTCATGCCGGCCAAGTGCTGGATCGCGCCGGAGATGCCCACCGCCACGTAGAGGTCGGGTGCCACCACCTTGCCGGTCTGGCCGACCTGCCAGTCGTTCGGGGCGTAGCCTGCATCGACCGCCGCGCGGGAGGCGCCGACCGCAGCGCCGAGCGCGTCGGCCAGCGGCTCGATCAGCTCCTTGAACTTCTCCGCCGAGCCGAGCGAGCGGCCGCCGGAGACGATGAACTTGGCCGAGGCCAGCTCCGGCCGGTCGGACTTGGCGATCTCTTCCGACTTGTAGGCGGCACCCAGTGCGTCCGGCGTCGCGGCCGAGACGGATTCGACCGGGGCAGCGGAACCGCCCGCTTCGGCCGGCTTGAAGGCGGCGGTGCGCACGGTGATGACGCGCTTGCCGGCACCGGCCTGCACGGTCTGGATCGCGTTGCCGGCGTAGATCGGCCGCTCGAACGTGTCGGGCGAGACGACCTTGATGATGTCGGAGATCTGCGCGACGTCGAGGAGCGCGGCCACCCGCGGCAGGGTGTTCTTGCCCGTGGTCGTGGCGGCGGCCACGATCGCATCGTAGGGCTCGGCAATTGCGGCGATCAGCGCGGCGCTCGGCTCGGCGAGGTCGTGGTCGTAGGTGCCGTCCTCGGCGTTCAGCACCTTCTCGACGCCGTCGAGCTTGGCCGCGGCCTCGGCCGCCGCCTTGGAGCCAGTGCCGAGCACCAGGGCGTGGATGGGCGCGCCCAGTTCCTTGGCCGCGGTCAGCGCCTTCAGCGTACCGTCCTTGATCTGTCCGTTGGCGTGCTCGACGTAGAGGAGCGTGGTCATCGGCAAAACTTTCGAAGAGGGGAGGGGGCGTCGCTCGACCGAAATCGGGAGCGACGCGGCCTAAAAGACGTCAGAGCACGCCGGCTTCGACCTTGAGCTTCTGCACCAGCTCGGCCGCGGAGCCGACCTTGACGCCGGCCTGCCGGCCCGGCGGCTCGGCGACCTTGAGCACGGTCAGCTTCGGCGTGACGTCGATCCCGAGGCCTTCCGGGGACAGCTCTTCCAGCGGCTTCTTCTTCGCCTTCATGATGTTGGGCAGCGATGCGTAGCGCGGCTCGTTGAGGCGCAGGTCCGTCGTGACGATCGCCGGCAGCTTCAGCGACACGGTCTGGAGACCGCCATCGACCTCGCGCGTCACGTCGATGCTTCCATCGCCGAAGTCGAGCTTGAACGCGAAGGTGCCCTGCGGCCAACCCAGCAGCGCCGCGAGCATCTGGCCGGTCTGGTTCGAATCGTCGTCGATCGCCTGCTTGCCGAGGATGACGAGGTTCGGGCTCTCCTTTTCCACCACGGCCTTCAGCACCTTGGCGACGGCGAGCGGCTCGCAATTCACATCGGTCTTCACGAGGATCGCCCGGTCGGCGCCCATGGCGAGCGCGGTGCGAAGCGTCTCCTGCGCCTGCTGCGGGCCGATCGAGACGGCGACGATCTCGCTGACCTTGCCCTTCTCCTTCAGACGGATCGCCTCCTCGACGGCGATCTCGTCGAAGGGGTTCATCGACATCTTGACGTTGGCCAGTTCCACGCCCGACCCGTCGGCCTTGACGCGGATCTTCACGTTGTAATCGACGACCCGCTTGACGGGCACCAGAACCTTCATGGCTGTCGCTTTCCTCCGCTCCTGCGAGGTCCCGGCGTCACTTGACGGACAGCTCTCGGACCCGCTTGACCGCGTTTGATGGGATTGTCGGGGCGGCGGGACCGTAACGAGGCGATTTCCCGATTGTCAACGCGCCTTATCGGGGGCGTGACTTACGGATATTCACCGGTTCTGGCCAGGCACCCAGAGCACGTCGTCGGCGCCGTCGCGGTTGGCCGCGCGGGAGGCCACGAACAGGAAGTCCGAGAGCCGGTTGAGATATTGCAGGGCTTCCGCCGAGATCGCCTCGCTCTCGATGCCCGACAGCGCCACCACCAGCCGCTCGGCGCGGCGGCAGACGGTGCGGGCGAGGTGGAGCGCGGCGGCCGTGGCCGACCCGCCGGGCAGGACGAAGGATTTCAGCGGCGGGATATTGGCGTTGAGCGTGTCGATCTCCGTCTCCAGCCGCTGCACCTGGGCGGCGACGACGCGCAGGGGCTCATAGCCCAGCGGCTTGTCGCTCGGCGGGGTGGCGAGATCGGCGCCGAGATCGAACAGGTCGTTCTGGATGCGCGCCAGCATCGCGTCGAGGGCGGGTTCGGCGGTGAGGCGGGCGAGCCCAATGCAGGCATTGGTCTCGTCGACGGTGCCGTAGGCCTCCACCCGCAGATCCGCCTTCGAGCGGCGCTCGCCGTTGGCCAGCCCGGTCGTGCCCTGGTCGCCGGTGCGGGTGTAGATGCGGTTGAGCTTGACCAAGGCGTCCCTCCCGCGGGCCCGCTGTTCTCGAAGTGAAAGACCCGCCGGGCGATGTTTCGCGCCCGGCGGGTCTTTGCAAGCCGTAAAAGTCCGACAGGCCGCGAAAGCGGCCGGCGGTCAGAAGGTGTAGCCGAGCTTGCCGCCGAAATTGGTCAGGCCGCGGTTGTCGCCGCACAGGCCGGCATTCGACATGTGCTCGACGGTGGCCATCACGCTCCAGTGCTCGTCGATGCGGAAGCCGAGCGCGGCCGCCTCGCGGAACAGCGGGTTGCAGCCCAAAGCATTGAAGCCGTAGGGCGCGTTCGCCTTCAGGCCGGTATAGCCGTTATGCGCTGCGCCGCCGAAGAAGCCTTCGAGGAAGACGCGCCGGTTCAGGGTCTCGGGGAAGAGGTCCACGGTCCATGTCGCGCCGATATAGGCGTAGCTGGTGCGGCCGCCGGTGTTGTAGCTGCCGCCCACCGTCGGACGCGGCACGAAGGCCTGCCAGAACGGGTCGGTGGTGATCTGCGGCTTGGCGAACAGGATTTCGCCGTTGACGTTCGCGGTGCTGAAGCCCGGAAGCTTGCCCTCGGCGCTGCCCGGATCCTGAACCGAGCCGCCGATGCGAACCTCGGACACGATGGAGTAGGGCTGGACGGGAGCGAAGTAGGGCGGCGGTGCGGGAGCCCGGGCGGCGCGGAGATCGGCGGCCTGCGTGGCCGTGACGGCCGTGCCGGCGAGGACGCCGACGAGAATCCGGGCAAGAGGTGACTTCATCGGCGGTCGATCCGTCCGTTTCAACCCGCCTCGAATATCACGGCGCCTGAGGCACAGCCCGCGGATTCATCCGGCTCCGCCGCTTTTGCCGCCGCGGTGGGGCGTGGACGCCACACTCTGAGCGTGCCTCTTCTCAGCCCTCATGCGCGTCCGCGACGCGGCGGTGATCGCGCAAGGTGCAGTCTTCGCTCCCGTGCATCCGCTGGCACCCTCTCGCGTTGAGCTGAACGGTCTCATCTCGGCGATAGACCGGAGCTGGAGGAAGCGATGCGGACGACGACGGGCATGGTGGGTGCGATGGTGCTGGCTGCCGGCATGGGGCCGGCCCAGGCCGAGGACGATACCCGGCTGAACGGGCTGTGGAAGCTCGTCTCCTACGAGGTCGAGGTGCGCCAGAACGGCGAGAAGCTGCCGGTGATGGGCAAGCAGCCGACCGGCTACGCCTACGTCACGCCGGAGAAGCGCATCTTCTTCATCCTGACCGGGGAGGGCCGCAAGCCCGCCGAGACCGAGGCGCAGCGTGCCGCCCTGATGAGCACCCTCGTCTCCTATTCCGGGAAGATCAGCCTCGACGGTGACAGCTGGACGGCCGATGTCGACGTTGCCTGGGATCCGAAATGGGTCGGCACGAAACAGACCCGGATGTTCAAGATCGAGGGCGACCGGCTTCAGGTGCTGACCCCCTGGCGCGTCATGCCGAACTGGGCTGATCGGGGCGAAACCCGCAGCATCGTCACCTTCGAACGCGGCAAGGAGTGACCGGAACGCTGCCCAGGATATGGAATCCGGGGCAACGCGCTCCTCTTGTCATTGCATCGTGCCGAAAGCCGGCGGCCGCCTTTCGGGACGATGCTCGAGAGGGGGCGGCGCTCAGGCCGCCCGCCACCACACCACGCCCATGATGACGATGATCGCCACGAACTGCAGGAGCACGCGCAGGCGCATCAGCTTCTGCGAGAGGTTGGCGCTGCCGCCCCGCATCATGTTGACGAGGCCGAGGAGGAGCACCACGGCCACGGCGAGGCAGGCGAGAAGGACGAGCTGGTTGGCGGACATGGGTCGGTGATCTCGTGAGGACCGTGCTCACGCGAGGACGGTCCGAAGGGTGGTTCGTTACAGCGTCAGTTCCGGCGCAGCAGGCGCTCGAAATAATCGAGTTCCTCCTGCGGACGCGAGGGGTCGCCGAGCTTGCGCCGCAACTCCTCCATGATCCGCCGGGCGCGCTGCACCGCGGATTCGTCGGCATTGGGCACCCTGACATTGCCGTTGGAGAGGTCGCGCCCGCGGGTCGGGCGGCCGAGGGGATCGTCGTCGGCGGAGCCCGAGCGGCCCTGCCGGCCCGGCGACTGCCCGTCCTTCTCGCCCTCGCCCTGTCCCTCGCCCTCGGCCATCTGCTGCATCTGCTTCTGCATGCCCTCGGCGCCGCGCTTCAAGCCGTCGAGGGCGCGGCCCTGGGCGTCCACCGCGTCACCGCTGCGGCCGCGGCCGAGCGCCTCCTCGGCCTCGCGCATCGCCTCCTCGGCATCGGCGAGACCTTCCTCGCCCTGAAGCCCCTGCTGCTTCATCCGGTTCTTGAGATCCTGGAGCTGCTCGCGCAGCCCCTGCTGGCGCTGGCCCATGCTCTGGCCCTGCTGCCCGCCGCCCTGCCCCTGCTGGCCTTGACCTTGCTGGCCCTGTTGCCCCTGGCCCCGCTGCCCCTGTTGTCCCTCGCCCTGCTGACCGCGCTGGCCCTGTTGCCCCTGCTGCTGGCCCGGCTGCGGCCGCTGGCGCTGGCCGGGGCGCTGCTGGCCCTGCTGGCCTTCCTTGTAGGTCTCGTCGCGCAGCTCCTGCTGCTCGCGGGACATCTTATCGAGCTCGTCGAGCTGCCGGTTCATCTCGGCCATGCCGCCATCGGGCTTCTGGCCGCCCTCGGCGTTCTGGAGGTTTTCGAGCACGTTGCGGAGCTGTTCGAGCAGACGCTGGGCTTCTGCCGTGTCGCCGCGCTGCATCGCCTCCTGCATGTCCTTGATCATCTTCTCGAGATCGTCGGGCGTGACGGTCTGGCCGTTCTGCTGCTGTTGCTGACGCTCCGATTGCTGCCGGTTCTGCGGCTTCGCCCGCTGGGCGAACTCCTTCATGAATTTGTCGAGGGCCTGTTTCAGATCCTCGGTCAGCTTCTTGATCTCCTCGTCCGGCGCGTTGCGCTCGATCGCCTCCTTGAGGCGGTCCTGGGCGGCGCGCAGGGTTTTCTCGGCATCCGAGAGGTCGCCGTCCTCGATCTTGAGGGCCATTTCCCACAGGAGGTCGGCGACGCTTGTGAGATCCTCGTCCGACTTCGCCACGCGCAGGCGGTTGGCGGCGGTGGTGAGCCCGAGGAAGATGCCGGGCTGCGGCGTGAAACGCTCCGGGGCGATCCGCAGGGCATCAAGAGCGGTCTGGACGCGGGCACGATCCGCGTCGGGCGCGGTCACGAGGCGGCGGCGCTCCTCGGCGAGCGCGCGGGCGAGCGGCTGGGTGAAGGGGCGCGCTGGCAGCACGATCTCGGCGGTCTCGGTGCGGCCCTCCTGCCCGGCCTCGTCGCGGACCACGAGGGTGAGCTTCACCCGCGCGCCGGACCAGGGATTGTCGGTGAGATCGACCAGCGTCTTGGTCTCGGTCTCGCCGGTGGCGTCGGTGGGAAGCGCCAGCCCGATCTTGGGCACGGGCACGAGTGAGCGGCCGGCCTTCAGCGGCTCGACCAGCCCTTCGGCAGAGGCGATGCCGTAATCGTCCTTGGCGCGATAAGTGAGGTTGAAGGTGCCGCGGCCGTTGACCTCCAGCTCACCGACCCGGCTCACTTCCGGGGCGCGGTCGGGGATGGTCTCGATCACGAGGCGCTGCGGCTCCGAACCGGAGGCGGCGATGCCGAGCTCGGCGGTGCCCCCAGTGAGCCGGAAGCGTTCCTCCTGCAGGCTGGCGCGGGTCTCGCTCGCCTGAGCACCGCTCTGCGGCGCCGGCCGGCTGGAGGCGGCTTTCTCGTCCTTCGGGATCGGTACCAGGGCGGCGTTCGGGGTCAGCTCCGCCTCGCCCTGGCCGGCGATGCGCACGATCAAGGTGGAATTGACCGGCGCGCGCAGGTGCTGCACCGCGTCCTTGGCTGCGCCCGACATCGTCACGATCAACGGCGGCACGCGGGTGTAGATCGGCGGGTCGATCCAGCCATCGACACGGAAGCTCGGCGCGGCGGCCTGCGGCGTGCGCCAGTCGAAGGCGGCGGCGACGCGCCCGCGCCATTCCGGGCCGGCAACGAACAGGGCGGCGAGCGCCGCGACGAGAACGCCGGCGCGGAGCGCCAGGGGATCGTGGCCGGGCATATGCGGGCGCGGGCGCCCGGCCTTCAGTCGCGCGACCGCCGCGGCGGCCCGCGACTGATGCAGGGCCCACAGGGCGCGGGTGACCGGGTCGCTCTGGCCGACAGCCAGGGTGTCCTCGATGGACGAGGCCGGGTCGTGCGCGCTTCCGCCCTGCCGGGTGGCTTCCCGGTCGATGCGGGCGAGCGCCTCGCGGCGGCTCAAGGGGCGCAGGCGAAGGGCCGGCAGCAGCGCCGCGACGAACAGGAGGGCGAACAGCCCGAGCCCAACGATCCGCCAGAGCGGCGACAGATCGAGCCACACCCCGAGCCACGAGACAGCCAGAAAGGCGAGGACGACGCCGAGGCCGCGCCAGAGCACCGGCCAAGCCCGCTCCCACAATCCTGCCGCCCGCGCCCGCGCTACCAGCTGGTCGAGGCGGCGGCGCGCCGCGCCCTGGCGGTTATCGCTCGCGGAGATCGTCCGTTCGGCCTCGCTCATCGTGTCCGGTCGCGGCTCCCACGGGCGCCGGGCAGAGGCGCCCCGCGCACGAATGAGGAAGCTAGCATGGTGACGGGCAGGCTCCGCCGGGTCAAATCCGCCCAGTCGCGCTCGGGCCGCTCATGCCGCGGCGCGCGAGAGGTCACGGCCGATCCGTGCGGCCAGCGGCACGCTCGCTTGGTTCTTGCCCTTGGCCTCGATCTCGAAATCGGTCCAGGCGAGGTGGCGAGCGACCAGAGCGTTGACCGCCTCGTTCCACATCAGGTCGGAATGCGCCGCGAGATCCCGCCAGGAATGACCCTCGTCGGAGAGGGCCGGATAATCCGGCAGCGCGGCCGGGTCATGCTCCGGCAGCAGTGTTTCCCGTGAAACACTGATGTGGCTCACCGGCCGCACGCCGCGCCAGGAGGCGATCACCGCCTGGATGCGGGGATCGCCGGGCTCGATGTATTCGCCACGGCTCTCGACCCAGTGGTGGTGCAGGTCGAGCACCACCGGGACTCGGTCGCCGAGCCGTAGGACCGCGTCGAGGCCGAACAGCGACTCGTCGTTCTCGACGGTGAGAAGGTTGCGTGCGGTTTCCGAGATCAGCGACAGGCTCTCGCGGAAACCTTCGATGCCGGGCTCGCGTCCGCCGATGTGGATGTTCACGTGCGCGCCGAACGGGTGCCAACCCGAGCCGTAGCCCAGCATCGCCATCACCTCGGCATGATATTCCAGTTCGGCGATACCGTTCGTCTGCGCGTTCGGGTTGCGCGAGGCGATGATACAGAACGGGCCGGGGTGCATGCTGAGCCGCACATCCCCCGCCCGCGCCTGCTCGCCGATCCGGGCGAGGCCGGTCTCGATCAGGGTGCGCATCGGAACCTGCGCGTAGAGCGGCGCGGCCACCGGATGGGTGTAGCCGGGTAGGACCGAGCTCGCCATGCGCAGGAGACGCTCCAAGGGCGGTCTGGCCGAAACCCAGGCGATCTGACGCTCAAGCGCCGCGAGATTATGGCGCACCACGCTCTCCAGCTTCTCATAGCGCGCGGCCGGGCCGAGGCGCTCCAGATGCGCCATCGTCACCGTGCCGAGATTCATCAGCTTGGCCGCGTCTTTGGCGGCCTTCAGGGTTTTGTGGGCCGGGTCCGGATCGGGGATGAAGGTGCAGCAGAAGCCGAGGCGGGGCGGCTCGGGCGGGTTCGGCTCGGAACGGTTCGGTTTGCGCGACATGGGCCGATAACGCGTCAGGGCAGGCTTCGGCCCCCGGCGGAAAACATCAATCCTCCGCGCGTAGGGCGTCCACCGCCGCGCCCGCAAGGTTGGCCGCCATCAGCCGCTCGGCCTCGCTCTCGACCGGCCTGACGCGGGCGTGGAGTGCCGCGATCCGGGCCGCCTGTTCGCGGGCGAGGCGGGTGGCCGTGGCGAGATCGACCGCCTCGAACCGAACGGTCTCGCCGGGGCGACGCTGGGCGATCCGCCGGAGGTCGGCGGAGATCACGGTGGCGATCTTCGGATAGCCGCCGGTGGTCTGGCGGTCGGCGAGCAGGACGATGGGGCGCCCCGAGCCCGGCACCTGCACCGAGCCCGCCACGGTGGCGTCGGAGACGATGTTGAAGCCGGTGGGACCGTGGGCGATCTCCGGACCGTCGAGCTGGTAGCCCATCCGGTCGGCGCGGTTCGAGACGGTGAAGGCCTGGCCGAGGAAGGTCGCGAGGCCGGCTCGCGAAAAATGATCGTCCTGGGGGCCGAGGACGACGCGGATCGGCGCCTCGCGCTCCAGCGCGATCGCGTCGAGGCCGATCTCCGCCTCGCCGTGATTCGAGGGGGTGAGAGGCAGGCGGTCGCCCTCGCGCAGGGCGCGTCCGTCGAGACCGCCGAGCGCCGCGCGCTGATGCAGGGCGCGGCTTCCCATCACGCTGCGGACGGTGAATCCACCGGAGATCGCGAGCGCGGCGAACACGCCCTCGCGCGGGCGCTCGACCGTCAGCTCGGAGCCCTCCCGCAGGATGAAGGAGCGGTGCCCGGCCACCGGCTCGCCGTCGAGGCGCAGCCCGCTCGGCGCGCCGGCCAGCGCGAGGCGCGCCGCGCCGCCTTCAATCCGCAGGCGCGCCCCGGCGAGGCCGAGTTCGAGCGCCGCCGCATCGGGCGGATTGCCGACGAGGACGTTGGCCGCGGCGTGGGCGAGCGGGTCCATCGGCCCCGACGCCGAGAGCCCGAAGCGCAGGTAGCCGCGCCGGCCGCCATCCTGGATCGAGGCTGCGCCGGTGAGGCGGATGAGGTGAAGGCGGGCGCTCACACCTCGCACAGTTCGGCCACCGGCTCACCGGCCTCCGCTGCGGCAGCGAGCGCGTCCCAGCGCCGGGCCGGTATCGGGACGAAGCGGACCCGGTCGCCGGGGCGGAGCAGGAAGACGGGGTCGCGCTCCGGCACGAAGGTCTTTTCGGGGGTTCGCCCGAGAAGATGCCAGCCGCTCGGGGCCGCGATGCTCGCCACCAGCGCCTGAGCGCCGCCGATGGAAATGGTGCCGGCCGGCGTCACCGGGCGCGGGCTCGGGCGGCGCGTGAGGGCGAGACCGGGGTCGAGCCCTTCGAGATAGGCGTAGCCCGGCATGAAGCCGATCATCGCGACCCGGTACTCGGGTGCGCTGTGTCGCTCGATTACCGCGTCGGGCGCGAGCCCGTGATGGGCGGCGACCGCCTCGAGATCGATCCCGAACTCACCGCCATAGACCACGGGAATGCGCCACAGCCGCGAACTCGGCACCGCCGCGAGCGGCTCACCCGCGAGCGCCAGGACGGCACGGCCGAGCTCGGCCGGGTCGGCGCACAGCGGATCGAGATGGACGGTCAGCGAGCGGTAGGTCGGCACCGTCTCCACGATGCCGGGCAGCGCACGCGCGGCGAGCGCCGCGTCAAGGGCGAGAACGCGGGCGCTGAGACCCGCGTCGATCGATGCGCCGAACTCAATGGTGAAGGCGGTGTCCCCGCAGGCGAGAAGCCGCGGCACGGGGTCCGCCCTGATCGATTGCGTCATGACCGATGGCATCTTGGCCGGCAGGCTAACCGATCCGGCGGCTTGCCGCGAGGCGATGCGTTCATACCAAATCCGTTCAATCCCTTCGGGATGGCGGATTTGGGCTTCGGCAGGATCCCATCGCGCCCGCGCGATGGGGGCCTCCTCAAGCGCCGCGCGGGCTTGCTGATCCGCGCCCCGCTCTGATCGAGCGGAGACCGTATCAGAACCCCGCCGCGAGGCGGTGGGGCGTCGCCGCGCGCCCGGTGGCCGCGGACTGGCGGTAGAGGCCGCGGTGCTGGGAATCCGGCACGAGGGCCTCGGTCAGGCCGATCACGGTCTCGGCCGCCCCCAGCAGAAGCGCACCGTCGGGGGTGAGCGTCTTGGCGATCCGCTCCAGCACGTCGGTCTTGGTCGGCGCGTCGAAGTAGATCAGCACGTTGCGGCAGTAGACGATGTCGAACTGGCCGAGATGCTCGAACGGGCTCAGCAGGTTGAGCGGCCTGAAGCTCACCATGTTGGCCAGCGCCGGGCTGATCCGCCACTGCTCGCCGACCTGGGTGAAGTGCTTCACGAGAAGCTGGACGGGGAGGCCGCGCTGCACCTCGAAATGGCTGTAGAGGCCGAGGCGCGCCTTCTCCAGCACCTCCGTCGAGAGGTCGGTGCCGACGATCTCGATCTGCCAGCCGGCGAGCTGCGCCGCGGCGTCCTGGATCATCATCGCCAGCGAGTACGGCTCCTGTCCCGTGGAGGCCGCCGCCGACCAGATCCGCAACCGGCGCTGGGCGCCGCGGGCGGCGATGGCCTTGGGCAACAGCACGTCGCGGAACAGGTCGAACGGCGCCCGGTCGCGGAAGAAGAACGTCTCGTTGGTGGTCATCGCCTCGACCACCGCCCGCTCCAGCGGGCCCTCCCGCGACAGGCGCAAGGTGCCGACGAGGTCGCTCAGCGTGTTGATCCCGAAGCGGCGGCAGACCGGAGTGAGCCGGCTCTCCACCAGATAGCGCTTCTCCGCGCCGAGGCTCAGCCCGGATCGCTTCTTCAGGTAGTCGCGCAGGAAGGCGAAATCCGCTTCGGTCATCAGACCCGCTCCCCGATCGCGCTGCGCAGGGCCGGTCCGATCTCGGGGAGCGGCAGGACGGCGTGACACAGGCCGGCCTTGGCGACGCTGCCGGGCATGCCCCACACCGTGCTGGTCGCCTCGTCCTGGGCGAGCAAGGTGCCGCCGGCCTCGACCAGCGCGCGGGCGCCGGCCGTGCCGTCCGAGCCCATGCCGGTGAGGATGACGCTCAGCGTCGCTCCGCCGTAGAGGGCGGCGGCGTCGAGGAACATCACGTCCACCGCCGGGCGGCAGAAGTTCACAGGAGGCCCGTCGTCGAGGCGGATCACGGTCTCCGCCGCCGAGCCCGACAGCCGCATGTGGCGCCCGCCGGGGGCGACGTAGATGCGGCCGGGCTGGATCCGCTCGTCGGCCTTGCCCTCGGCCGCCGGCAGGCCGATCCGCGCGCCGAGATGCTCGGCGAAGACGGCGGTGAAGACCGGCGGCATGTGCTGCACGATCAGAACCGGCAGGCGCCGGAGCGTCGTCGCGCCGATCTTCTCCAGAACCTCGCCAACCGCCCGCGGGCCGCCGGTGGAGGAACCGACCAGAAGGACGCGGGGCGGGGCCACGGTGCGGGGCTTCGGGCGCAGCGTCACCGTGCCGGAGAGGCGCGAGACCGGCGGTGCGGCGGGCGCCGCGGACGGGGATGCGGCGGCCTCCACCGCGGTCGGGGCCGGCCGGCGCCGGGCACGGGCGGCACCGAACACCCGGATGCGTTCGAGCAGGTCGTTGCGGAAGCCGTCGGAGGTGGTGACGCCGCGGTTGCTCTCGGGCTTGGGGATGTAATCGACCGCGCCGAGCGAGAGGCAGCGCAGCGAGACGTCGGCGTTGCGCTGGGTCAGCGTCGACATCATCACGACCTGCACCCCCGGCTGCTTGGCAAGGATGAGGGGCAGGGCCTGGATGCCGTCGAGTTCCGGCATCTCGATGTCGAGGAGCACCACGTCCGGATTGCAGCGGGCGAGCGCGTCGACGGCAGCGCGGCCGTTGGGGGCGGTGGCGACCACCTCGTGACCGGCCTCGCTGAGCCAGCGGGAAACGAGCCCGCGCACCACCGCCGAATCGTCGGCGACGAGCACCTTGATCGGGCTACGCGCCGGGGAAGCGTGCGCGACGGCTGGAATTGCCGACATGGAAGACTCGTTTCCGCGGAGCGAGAAAGGGGCGGGGACCTCACGGCCCCGTCCGAGGACGTCGGAGGGGGCCGGCAGGATCCCGGAACGGTTTGGAATGCTCACGAGACGCCCGATCCGCGACCGTTCTCGCTCCGGCGAGGACGGTGCACCGGGCCTGATATGCGAGGCGTCCAGAGTGCCTCACAAAACGCCCGGTCACCGACCGTTCTCGCTCTGGCGAGGACAGCGCGACGGGCGTTTTGTGAGAGACACTTAGGCGGCCTCGGATGAGCGCATCGCGAAGCCGACCTGATCGAGCTTGGCGATCATGATGTCCCGGTCGAAGGGCTTCATGATGTACTCGTCGGCGCCCGCGTGCAGGGCGCGGGCGATGGCGCCGAGATCGTTCTCCGTGGTGCAGAACAGCACCTTCGGCCGGTCGCCGAGGGGGGACTTCCGAAGATGCCGCAGCACCTCGTAGCCGTCCATGTTCGGCATGTTCCAGTCGAGCAGGATCACCGTCGGCATCGCCTCCGCGCACATCGCCAGCGCCGTGGCGCCGTCCTCCGCGTCGCGAACGGTGAAGTCGAGGGTTTCGAGGATGCGGCGGGCAACCTTGCGGATCACCGCCGAGTCATCGACGATCAGGGCCGTCTTCGCCGCGTCCCCGGTCGACGTTTTGGTGGACGTGTTGGCCGAGCTGGTCATCATGGGCGCATCTCTCGGGGCTTCAGGCGACCTTCGACTCGCGGGCGTCGCCGAAGGCGAGCAGCGCATCGACGTCGAGGATGACGAGGAGGCGTCCGTCGAGACGGTGGACGCCGAGCGAGATGTCGCGCCAGCGGGCATCGAGGTTGATCGGCACCGGCTCCTGCGTGTCGGCGCCGAGCTTCAGAACCTCGCCGACGCCGTCGACGATGAGGGCGAAGGTCTCGCCGGCCTGCTCCAGGCCGATGGCCATCTCGGCCGCACCGGACTCGCGCCCCGGAATGCCGAGGCGGCGGCGCAGGCAGAGCGCGGTCACGACCCGTCCGCGCAGGTTCAGAAGGCCGACGATCTCACGCGGCGCCAGCGGCACCGGAGTGATGCCCGCGGGCACGAACACGTCGTGCACCCGGTCGATGGTGAGCCCGAACATCGTCTCGCCGACGAAGACGGTCACGTAGTCGGTGGTGTCGGTGGGAACGGCGTTGCCGTTGGCGGCCTGCATGGCGGCGTGTCCTTTTCCGGTCCGTTCAGGTCTCAGGCGGCGGCGCGGGCGTCGGCGGGCTGGCTGGTCTCGCCGATCTCGGCGAGTGCCGCGAGCAGGCCGCTGCGGTCGAACTTGGCGACGAGGTCGCTGATCGCGAGGCGGCGCGCCTGCTCGATGGCATCGGCGGCCACCGTGCCGGTGAGCGCCACCACCGGCATCTCAGCCAGCCGCCCGCCGCTCTTGCGCATGGCGGCCACGAGGTCGAAGCCGCTACGGCCGGGCATGTCGAGGTCGCTGACCACGAGATCGATGCCGGCCGTACCCTTGAGCAGGCCGAGCGCCTCCTCGGCGGAGGACGCGGTGGTCACGCCGTAGCCCGCCGCCTTCAGCACGGGGGTGAGCATGTCGCGGAAGAAGGCCGAGTCGTCCACGAGCAGGAGCGAGGGCGCCTTGACCACGGTCTTGCGGGGCCCGCGCGCCCAGTCGTCGTAGGCGAGCGGCAGGAAGTGGGCGATGTTGATGATGTCGGTGGCCCGACCCCGCAGCACCGCCGAGCCGATCAGGTCGGAGCGGTCGGCCGAGATCTCGATGTCAAGGCGCTCCTCGACGATGTCGACGATCTCGTCCACGACGAGGCCCATCGCCCGGTCGCCGTCGGAGAACACGACCAGCGCCTGGTTGCCCTCGGAGCGGATCGTGATGCCCGGGTCGGCCGGCACCAGCGGCATCAGGCGGCCGCGGTACTGGATCAGCGGGCGCCCGCCGAGATGCTCGATCTTCGAGGCATCGACCTCCTCGAGGCGGGTGACGAGGGAGAGCGGCACCGCCTTGAAGCCGCCGGCACCGCCCTTGAACACCAGGAGCGTCGCCTTGGCGTCGCCGGCCTCGACCTCCTCGGCTTCGGTCTCGGTCGCGGCACCGGACTGGGCGCTCTGGCCGACCAGCTTGGCCACGCCGTTGGGATCGACGATCAGCACCACGGCGCCGTCGCCGAGGATCGTGTTGCCGGCGAACAGCGGGATGTGCCGCAGCTTCGACGACATCGGCTTCACCACGATCTCTTCCGTGTGGAAGACCTCGTCCACGAGCACGCCGAAGCGCTGCCGGCCGACCTGGGCCACCACGACGAAGCCGGACTCGACGATCTCGCCCTCCTCGACGGTCGCCTGACCGCGCATCAGCCCGTCGAGGGTGACGATCGGCAGAAGCCGCTCGCGCAGGCGCAGCACCGGCGCGCCGTGAATGCGTTCGATCGAATTGGCGCTCTTGTTCTCGCCCTTGGGATCGACCCGGACCAGTTCGAGCACCGCGATCTGCGGCACGGCGTAGCGCTGCTCGCCGGCTTTGACGATCAGCGCCGAGACGATGGCGAGCGTCAGCGGGATCTTGATGGTGAAGGTGGTGCCCTTGCCCAGTTCCGTGGCGATGTCGACCACGCCGCCGATGGTCTCGATGTTGGTCTTGACCACATCCATGCCGACGCCGCGGCCCGAGACCGAGGTGATCGCCTTGGCGGTGGAGAAGCCGGCGTGGAAGATGAACTTCGCGACCTGCGCGTCGGTCATCCGCTCGATGTCGGCGGCGGGCGCGAAGCTGCGCTCGATCGCCTTTTTACGGATCGCGGCCAGGTCGAGACCCTTGCCGTCGTCGGCGATCTCGATCGTGATCGTGCCGCCCTCGTGATAGGCCGAGAGGCGGATCGAGCCGCGGGCCGGCTTGCCGGCCTTGAGGCGGTCCTTGGTGGCCTCGATGCCGTGGTCGGCCGAGTTGCGCACCATGTGGGTGAGCGGGTCCTTGATGACGTCGAGCACCTGGCGGTCGAGCTCGGTCTCGGCGCCCGACATCACGAGGTCGATGCCCTTGCCGAGTTCGGCCGAGAGGTCGCGCACGACGCGGGGCAGCTTCTGCCACGCATTGCCGATCGGCTGCATGCGCGTCTTCATCACGCCTTCCTGCAGCTCGGCCGTGACGTGGCTGAGGCGCTGCAGCGGGACCTTGTAGCCGGAATCCTCGTGGCGGCGGGCAATCTCGAGGAGCTGATTGCGGGTCAGCACCAGCTCCGAGACCATCGTCATCAGGTGCTCGATGGTGTCGACGTTCACGCGGATCGTCTGCACCTTGGCGATCGGCCCCTCGCCGCCTTCGGCGGCGGGCGCGGCGGGACGGTCTGGGGCCGCGGCGGGGGCTTCCGGCTCGTGCGCGCTCTCGAACACGGGTTCGGGGGCTTCGAGGATGGGCTCGGGGGCTTCGATGGTCGGCGCGGCGGGGACGTCGTCGGGGCCGGGCGCCTCCATGAAGGCGCGCTCCAGATCCTCCAGCGAGACTTCGCCGGGCTTGAGCTCACGCTCGACGATCGGCGGCAATTCGGGCAGGGCCGGCGGGGGCGGCGGCGCGGCGGCGGCGGGCGCCTCGTCGGAGGCCATCGCTTCCAGCGCACCGATCAGGTCGGCGTCGGCGCCGGCCGGCTCGGAGCCGGTGGCTTCGAGATCGGCGAGGATCGCCTTGAGCCGGTCGAGGGTGGCGAGGATCAGCGTGACCGAGGCGCCGCTGACGGGATAGCCGTCGCGGAAGCGCCCCATCAGGGTCTCGGCGGCGTGGGCCAGCGCTTCCAGCCGCGGCAGCCCGAGGAAGCCGCAGGTCCCCTTGATGGTGTGGACGAGCCGGAAGATGTTGCGCAGGATCTGCTGATTATTGGGATCTTGCTCGAAACGGACAAGCTCCGCATCGACCGTGTCCAGATGCTCGGCGCTCTCGACCAGAAACTCGCGAAGCAGATCGTCCATGGGGGGTACTCGTCTACGCGCACTAAGGGACGTGCGACGAGCACTCTCGCCTTGGAAAGTTAGTGAAGCGTTGAGGGCGGGGCCGGCTTCACAATTGTTTTTAGAAAGAAACGCGAAGAGTTTGAGATGAAGCGCCCCGCCTCGCTTGCCGGCGCAAGAAGCCGGCGCCTTAGGCGAGCTGCGTGTCCGGCGGGGCGCTGTCGGAGGGGCGCTCGTCCTCGACGCTGGGGGCGGGGGCGCCGGGCAGCCCGACCGCGGCCTCGGTGGGCGTGGCGGTGACCGTCACCTCGTCGCCCTCAATGGCGAAGCGCACGTCCATCGCCGCCGCGCGCGCGACGAGGCCGGCATAGAAGGGCAGGATGCCGTGGGCATCGACGCTGCCGCCCTCGGGCGTGCCGGCGATCAGCGCCTCGACATGGGGCGGGATGCGGGCATGGCTGCCCTTGGCGCGCAGGACGAAGCGCGGGGCGTCGCCGCCGCCGGTCACCGCCACGTCGATCAGCCCGCCGCGGGGAATCGCGCTCGAGGCGATCACCACGAGGTTGAGCAGGAGCTTGACCTTGTTCTTCGGGAACAGGGCCTGCGGCGCGCTCCAGGCGATCTGCGTCTTCTCGTCGGCGAACATGGCCTTCGAGACCTTCTCGGCATCGGCCAGATCGATCGAGGCGCCGGCCGAGCCCGCCGCGCCGAAGGCGATGCGGGCGAACTGGATCCGGGCCGAGGCGGTGCGGGCGCTCTTGCGGATCAGTTCGAGCGCGAATTCACGCATCGAGGGGTCGTCGTCGTCCTCCAGCACTTCGAGGCCGTTCACGATCGCGCCGATCGGACTGATCACGTCGTGGCACACGCGCGAGCACAGCAGGGCCGAGAGGTCGAGGGCGTCGAGGGTGAGGCTCGTGGTACCGCTCATACTACCGCTCATGGGGCGCTCCGTTCCCGGCTGTCGAAAGGGGTTTCGCGAGGTGTCGTCGTTCAGGGGCGGCCCGCCTCCCTCGGATAGGGCGGGTGCCGGATCGGGCCAAGCGAATAGTCACCGGCGGCCGCTTTGGAAAGCCGCGGAGGTCGATCGGCCCGGTCTTGCCGGTCGCCGGCAATGGATGGATCCCGGCCCGATCTTCGATCCCAATTCTTGGTAAAGACTTGGTCAAGGGAGCGTTGCAAAGACCCGAATGTCCCGAATTCGCCGCAACCGGCGTGCAGGGAGCGGGGCGCCAAGCTTGCGCACCGAATTCGCTCGAGTTGCGGATCGACAAGCTCCCTTCCGTCATTGATGACAAAGTGATGACCGCCCCCGCCTCCATTCCGGCCGCCTCGTCGGCGGCCCCGACGGTTCCCGTTCCGGCCCCGATGCGCGATGCCATCGCGGAGCAGCTTGCCGGGATCGCCTGCGAGGCGGGACGCATCCTGCGGGGCTATCAGGGCGGCGATTGCCCGCACGTCATCAAGCCGGACGGCTCGCCCGCGAGCCTCGCCGACACCCGATCCGAGGAACTGATCGTCGCCGCGCTGGCGCGCGCCTTTCCCGGCATCCCGGTGATTGCCGAGGAGACGACGGGCCATGCGCGGCCCGCACCCCTGTTCTTTCTCGTCGATCCGCTCGACGGAACGCGCGACTTCCTGGCCGGCAACGACCAGTATTGCGTCAATATCGGCCTGATTCAGGGAGACCGCCCGATCGCCGCCGCCCTGGCGGCGCCGGGCCTCGGCCGGGTCTGGGCGGCGGGCACCACCGCCCGCGAGGCGCCGATCCGCGAGGGGCGGCCGGGCGCATTCCGGGAGGTTCACGTGCGCGCGGCGCCCGCCGAGGGACTCGTCGCCCTGGTCAGCCGCCTGCACGGCGACAGCCTCACCGATGCCTGCCTGGAGCGGATGCCCATCGGCGAGCGCCGGGTCACCTCCTCGGCCCTCAAGTT
This sequence comes from Methylorubrum sp. B1-46, assembly GCF_021117295.1. NCBI lineage: Bacteria > Pseudomonadati > Pseudomonadota > Alphaproteobacteria > Hyphomicrobiales > Methylobacteriaceae > Methylorubrum > Methylorubrum sp. B1-46. Next base: position 1,989,157 of record NZ_CP088247.1, read on the forward strand.
CTGCCTGATCGCGGCGGGCGAGGCGGACATCTACGTGCGGTGCGTTCCCACCATGGAGTGGGACACCGCGGCCGGCGACCATGTGCTGACCATGGCCGGCGGGCGGGTCGTCGGCCCGGGCGGCAAGACAATCACCTACGGTCACCACGCCCGCTACTACCGCAACGGCCCCTTCGCGGCGCTGGCCTCGCCGGCCTACCGCGACGGGCTCGATCTGCCGCGGGAGAGCGCCGTCTCCTATTTCGACCGGCGCCGGGCGGGGGAGGCGGTCTCCCCGCCGGATGCAGGTCCGGGCGCTTAACCGCCCGTTAACCCAATCTTGACTTGATCGGTCGCGAGACTGCGCGCTCCCTGCGTGCCTCGATCCGATGGCTTCCGCTCACGGAAGCCTCCGCGCGCCGACTTGGACGGGCGCGGGCGGCGAGCGACGGGGGAGCCGGTGAGGGAGACCGACATGCCGCACGATCCCATCCGCACGGCGACGACCCGCCGCGCCGCCCTGCTGGGGCTCTCCGGTGGCCTGCTGGCCGGTGCCTTCCCGGCGCTCGCCTACAGCGACGACAACGTGCGTCCGGACTCGTTCCGGGCCGCCGAGATGGTCGAGAATGGGCACCGCTTCTTCGGCAGCGTGTCGCGCGGCCTCGCACTGACCGTCGAGGAAGCGACCCGCCGCTGGGGCGAGCCCAACGGCTACATCCTCGGCCAGGAGGCGTCCGGCGCCATCGTCGGCGGGCTGCGCTTCGGCGAGGGCACGCTCTATACCCGCAATGCCGGGCAGCGCCGGATCTACTGGCAGGGGCCGACGCTCGGATTCGATGTCGGCGGCGACGGGGCGCGCACCATGATGCTCGTCTACAACCTGCCGGCCGTGCGCGACCTCTACCGCCGCTTCGGCGGCGTCGACGGCTCGGCCTACTTCATCGGCGGCTTCGGCATGACCGCCGTGACCGATGGCGGCATCGTCGTCGTGCCGATCCGCTCCGGCGTTGGAGCCCGGCTCGGCATCAATATCGGGTACCTGAAATTCACCGGTCGCCCGACCTGGAATCCGTTCTGATCTGCCTCCGAACCATCGCTGGCGCGCGAGGGCGCTTGCTTCCGCGCGGGCAAGACGGGCAAAAGACGCAGCGGCCGGACCTGCCCGGCCGAGGCGGCGTGAGGGCCCGTTCGTGATCGAGACCGTGATGATCTTCGGGCTCGGCTTCCTCCTGGCGAGCCTGTGCGCCCTGACGATCCTGCCGACCGTGAACGCCCGCGCCGGCCGTCTCGCCCGGCGGCGGATCGAGGCGACCCTGCCGGTGAGCGTGTCCGAGGTCGTGGCCGAGCGCGACCACCTCCGGGCGGAGTTCGCCGTGGTGCAGCGCCGGCTCGAGCGGAAGGCCGAGGCCATTGCCGCCCGGCGCCACGCCGACATGGCCGCCATCGGCGCCCGCACCATGGAGGCGGAAGCCGCGGTCGCCGCGCGTATCCTGAGTGAGGCGGAGGTCGCCCGCGCCCTCGAACGCATCGCCGGGCTCGACCGAGATCTCGCCAAGGCTCATGCCGAGGGTGAGACGGGGCTTGACACTCTGCACGCCCTGGAGGAGGCCCACCGCGCCATCCTCGACGATCTCAAGGCGGCGCGCCGCGCGCAGGCGGGCAACCTACCCTCGACGGCCGAGGGCGCCGTCGATGGGGCCGTGCCCCAGCGCACCGAGATCGAGACGCTGCGCGCGGAACTGGCGGCCGCCCGGGCCGCCCAGACCGCGCCCCTCGCCACGCCCGCGGGCGAGGACACCGCCGAGCTGCGCCGCCGCATCGGCGAGGTGGCCGACGCCCTGGCCCGGCGCGACCGTCTGCCTCAGACCGGAAGCTTCCCGGCCGCCTCGGCGGCGCTCGCCGAGAGCTGAAACGCACCGAGCGGCGTGGGGGAACGGCCTAACGTACCGGCATCCCTTGCGATGCCCCGCACGAGACCGTAAGCACCGAACCACCTTGCGTTTGCCCCGGACCCGCCTCGTTTCGGACATGCGGGGGCATCATCGCGCCCGGATCTCCTCACACGAATCCTCCCACGAACCGCGATCGAGCGAACATCATGGCCTTGAAGCTGACGCCCCTGGTTCTCGCACTGACCGGCGCGGCCGCCCTGCTGGCCGCTCCGGCACAGGCCCAGCAGTCGAAGCGCGGCAACGAGACGCTCAAGAAGTACTGCACCGGCGATTACCTCAGCTATTGCGGCAATCTCGACCCGGACGATCCGGCGACCGATCAGTGCTTCAAGACCAACTGGGCGAAGCTCTCCGAGAATTGCCGCCGGGCGATCGACGCCTACACGCCGCCGAAGGACTCCCAGCGCGGCAACAAGAAGAGCTGAGATCGCAAGCCGGGCCGTCCCGGTTTCGGGCGCGCCCGGCGGTTCCCCGCTCCGGCGCCATCGTCCTCGCCCGAGACGCCGACGGCCACCTTTCGGGACGAGGCTGCAACGGCTAAGCTGGCGCAGACCTGCCGGAAAGACTGCCGGAAATCCCGATGCCCGCCCGCTCCGCCCGCCTCTCGATCCTGATCGCGCTCGGCCTTGTCCTGGCCTGCACGGCCTGCGGCCGGCGCGGCAGCCTGGAACCGCCGGGGGGCGCCGTGTCGCCGACCGCTCCGACGGGCCCGCGAACCGGTGCGCCGGCCTCGGCGCGCAGCCTGCCGGGCAGCACGGTCTCCGTCGGCGATCGCGGGGCCGCTCCCGATCCGGAGGCAGTGCAAGCGGGCGACGAACTGAGCGCCGCGGCGATCCCCGCCGGGGGCGACGGCGTTCCGGTCACGACCACCCGCGGATCGAAGCGCGGCTACAGGGTTCCCAAGGAGCCGTTCATCCTCGATTCGATCCTGTAGCGGAGCCGAGGCTCGAGCGAGAGCTGCACCGCAGGCTCGGTTCGCGGTAGACAGCGCACCGCGGGCGGGGGCATTCGGGCGTGCCGCCCCTTTTTCCGCGCGGCGGATGATCCTGACATGCACCACTTCCACTACCGGGACGGGCGTCTCCACGCCGAGGACGTCGACCTGACGGCGCTGGCGGACGCGGTCGGCACGCCGTTCTATTGCTACAGCACCGCCACCTTGGAGCGGCATTACCGCGTCTTCGCCGAGGCCTTTTCCGGCGACGACGCGCTGGTCTGCTTTGCCATGAAGGCGAATTCGAACCAGGCCGTGCTCTCCACCCTCGCGCGCCAGGGCGCGGGCATGGACATCGTCTCCGAAGGCGAACTGCGCCGGGCGCTCGCCGCGGGCGTACCGGGGGAGCGCATCGTCTTCTCCGGCGTCGGCAAGACCCGCGAGGAGATGGCCGCCGCGCTCGATGCGAACATCCTCTGCTTCAACGTCGAGAGCGAGCCCGAGCTCGCCGCCCTGTCCGAGGTCGCCGCCGCGCGGGGGCGCAAGGCACCGGTCTCGATCCGGGTGAACCCGGACGTCGATGCGCTGACGCATGCCAAGATCTCGACCGGCAAGTCCGACAACAAGTTCGGCATCCCGATCTCCCGCGCCCGCGCGGTCTATGCCGGGGCCGCCCGGCTGCCGGGCCTCGAGATCGTCGGCGTCGACGCGCATATCGGCAGCCAGATCACGGATCTCACCCCGTTCGACAACGCCGCGCGCCTGCTCTGCGAACTCGCCCGCGATCTGCTGGCCGACGGGCACCGGCTGCACCACGTTGATTTCGGCGGTGGGCTCGGCATCCCCTATCGGGACGACAACGCCCCTCCGCCCGATCCGGCGGCCCTCGCCGCGATTCTGCGCCCGCATTTCCGGCCGCTCGGCCTGCGTCCAGTCTTCGAGATCGGGCGGATGATCGCGGGCAATGCCGGCATCCTCGTCACCCGCGTGATCTACGTGAAGCCGACGGAGGAGAAGACCTTCGTCATCGTCGACGGGGCGATGAACGATCTGATCCGCCCGACGCTCTACGAGGCGTTCCACGCCCTGCGTCCCGTGCGCGAGCCGGCCCCCGACACGCCCCGGCTGACGGCGGACGTGGTCGGCCCGGTCTGCGAGAGCGGCGACTACCTCGCCCTCGGGCGGGAGATGCCGGCGGTGGCGCCGGGCGACCTGATCGCGGTGATGAGCGCGGGCGCCTACGGTGCGGTCCAGGCCGGCACCTACAACAGCCGCCGCCTCGTACCGGAGGTGCTGGTGACCGGCGACCGGTCCGCGGTCGTGCGCCCACGCCCCAGCTACGACGACCTGATCCGCCTCGACCGTCTGCCCGACTGGCTCGCGTGACAGGGGAGCCGGGCGGTCCGCCGCCCGTTGGATCGGGGCGACCATCCGAGAAGACTTCCATGAAGACTGCCGATTGCGACATCCTGATCCTTCCCGGCTATGCCGGCTCCGAGGAGGACCACTGGCAAGCGCGCTGGGCGGCGCGGCTCAAGACCGCGCGGATCGTCGCGCAGGACGATTGGCACCGGCCCGATCCCGAGGCGTGGCGCAAGCGTGTCGTCGAGGCCGTCGAGGCGGCGACCCGGCCGGTGATCCTCATCGCCCACAGCCTCGGCGTCGTCGCGGCGGTGGAGGCGGCACCCCGCTTTCCCGCAGGTGTGGTGCGCGGCGCCCTGCTGGTCGCCTTCCCCGACATCGAGGCAGGCGCTGATCTCCCCGAGAGTGTGCGCGCCTTCGCGCCGGTGCCGCGTGATCCGCTGCCCTTTCCCTCGCTGCTGGTGGCGAGCCGCACCGACCCGCACTGCACCTACGAGCGGGCGGAAGACTATGCCTATGCCTGGGGCTCGGCCCTGGTGGATGCGGGCGAGGCCGGCCACATCAACGTCGCGAGCGGACACGGCCCCTGGCCGGAGGGCTTGATGCGGCTGGCCGGCTTCCTCGCGCCGCTTTGACCGTGCGAGCCGGCCCGAACGGAGCGGATCCGGAAAAATAGTGTATTTCGCATCAGCGACTTGGGGCGATTCCTATCGAATGTAAGGAGATGCGGTCCCAAAAAGATTCTTTGATGCAGGATAAATCGGGAACTTAAATTTCCTTAATTGCTTTCCTCGGGCAGACCGGACGGCAAAGCCGATCGGAAAATTTCGGAGGGACGCAAACGTGACGCTCACGAAGACCATCGCTACTGCCACCGCTTTCGCCTTCATCGCCGGTTCCGCGCTCGCCGCCCCGTGCAACACCGGCAGCACCAACGCCAAGGCGCCGGGCGACTCCACGGCTGCCAACAGCAGCACCGGCAGCGGCGCCGATGCGGGTTCGAAGAACCTCGCGGGCGGCCAGCAGCCGGCTTCCCCCGGCACCGTGGGTGCGATGAACAATGTCGGCGCCGGTCAGGGCGTCGGCAACAAGCCGGGCTCGGATCAGACGTCCTCGGCCAAGAACACCGCCGGCGGCGACCAGCCGGCCGCGCCGGGTACGGTCGGCGCGATGAACGCCGCCGGTCACGACCAGAAGCTCGGCGAGAAGAAGGGCGGCGACGACTGCTGATCGCGGCGCCTCACCCGTAAAGAACGAAGGCTCCCGCACCGGCCGGTGCGGGAGCCTTCTATTTTGGACGCTGCTCCGAACTCCGTCAAAGGGATGATCCCTTTGGAATCCCGCTAGGGCTTGTCCTCTCCACTGCGGAAGAGCTGGCCGGCCACATCGTTGACCGTGGGCGGCGTGGCGCGAACGAAGGGGAGGGGCCGGCACACGGCGAGCGCCGCGAGGCCGAAGCGGGCGGTCATCAGGCCGTTGAGCACGCCCTCGCCCAATTTGGCCGAGACGCGAGCAGCAAGCCCGAGGCCGAGCACTTGGTGCAACATGCCCTCGCCTACGGCCATGCCGCCGGTGACGGTGAGATGGGCGAACGCCGCGCGCGCGAGCCGGAGGAAGCCGAGCAGGCCGGGCCGCCCGCCATAGATTGCCGCGATCCGGCGCAGCAGCCGGGCGGCGGAAAAGACCACGAAGGCGACATCGACGATGGCCCGCGGGCTGAGCGCGGTGACGGCTGAGACCTGGCTTGCCGCCTGGGCGATGGCCGCCTTGGCCTGTCGGTCGAGGGGTGCGAGCAGCTCGCCCTCGGCCAGCGCCAGCCGGTCGTCGACGTCGAGGATCGCGTCGCCCACCGCATCGAGGCGGCGAACGCCGCCGGCCAGTGCCGGCCGGTCGGCGTAGAAGCCCCGCAACGCCTGCACCACCTCCTGCGCCGCGGTGTGGTCGCGGGTCGAGAGCGCGGCGAGCGCCCGTTCACGCAAAGCCTCGATCTTGCGCTCACGCCAGACGCCGAGTGCCTCGCGGGCGACGATGGCGGTCAGTGCGATCACGGCGACGAGCAGCAGCGCCAGCGCGACCCAGCCGAGCCAGGGCGCCGTGGCGAACAGGTCGGCGATCAACCGTTCGACCGAGAGCCCGACGGCGATGGTGACGAGGCCGCCGAGCGCGCTGAACAGGATCGACAGCCACGGCGCCCGGCGCTTGGGCGCCACCGGCACCGCGACGCCGTCGGCGGCATCCACGATCTCGTAGGGCTCCTCGACGAAGCGCACATCCGGCCGCGGCGGGGGCGGCGCCTCGGCGGTGGCCGCTTCCGGCGGGGGCTGATCTCCGGAGGGGAGGCGGAAGGCGCGCGGGCGCTGCGGGTTGGTCACGTCAGCCGATCCCCGATCAGGAACTGCATGGCCCGGTCGAGCCGGATCTGCGGCAGGTGGCCCGGCCGCCCGAGCGCGTCGGGCTTGACCGGCGGCGGGCGGAAGCGCGGGAAGCGGAACGAGCCTGGCGGGACTGCCCCGTCGAGCACCGCCTGCGGGTCGGCCGGCAGCTCGCCGGGAAACACCGCGGCCTCGCAGAGCCCGTCGAAGATCTCGTCGCCGACATGCTCGCCCGCCTCCGGCGTGCCGGAGACGGCGCGCAGGACCTCGCCGCCATCATGCACCGTGGTCTCGCGGGTGGCCCGTACCGAGGCCAGCGCCACGGTGCCGACCCGCGCACCCGCGGCCTCGGTCCGGCGCATGGCGCGGGAGACGAGGAGGCGCAGCAGCGCGTCCAGCCGGTCGTGGCTCGACTGGTGGAGATGATCGGCCTTGGTGGCGGCGAACATGATCCGGTCGGCCCGCGGCGCGAAGAAGCGCGAGAGCAGGCTGTTGCGGCCGATCCGGAAGGCGAGCAGCACGGCGTCGAGCGCCTCCTCCAGCTCGGCCAGAGCCGCCGGGCCGGAATCAACCGCCGAGAGCACGTCGACCAGGACGATCTGCCGGTCGACCCGCTGGAAATGCTCGCGGAAGAACGGCTCCACCACCTTGCTCTTGTAGGCCTCGAACCGCCGCTCCATCAGCGCGCCGAGGCTGCCGGGAACTTGTGTCTCCTCCAGGCGGTCGAGGGGGGCGAAGGTCAGCATCGGCGAGCCGGCGAGGTCGCCCGGCATCAGGAAGCGCCCCGGCGGCGTGGTGGCTACCGATTCCGCACCGGCGCGCAGCGCGGCGAGATAGGCTTTGAAGGCGTTGGCGGCGCGCTCGGCCAGCACCTCGTCGAGGGGAGCAGTGGGATCGAGGTCCCGCATCAGCGCGAGCCAGGGCGCGGCGATCTCGGCCCGGCCCGCCCGGCGGGTGCCGGCGATGGTGGCGCGCGACCATGCCACGTAACTCTGATCGACCAGCGCCAGATCGAGCAGCCACTCGCCCGGATAGTCCACCACGTCGAGCATCAGCGTCGCCGGGCCGCTGCGCCAGCCGCCCGCGCGTTCGTACTCGATGGCGAGGCGGAATTGGCTGATCCGGTCGGTCGAGCCCGGCCAGCGCCGCGTCTCGGTCAGCGCCGAGAAATTCTCCTCGAAGGGAAAGCGCGGCACGTCGTCGTCGGGCTGCGGTACGAGCCGCGCCCGGCGCAGGCGCCCGGCTTGCGCCGGCTCGAAGGCGGGCAGCGCGTGGCCCTCCACGAGATGGTGGATCAAGGCGGTGGTGAACACCGTCTTGCCCGAGCGGGCGAGACCGGTGACGCCGAGGCGCAGCGTCGGCTGGATCAGCAGATCGCTGGAGGCTTCCGCGAAGGCCTTGATCGCGGAACCCGCTTGCGCGGCGTAGTCGAAGAGAGGCGGCAAGGCGGGCTCTGGCGGCGGGCTTCGAGGGGGAAGCGGGACGGGCTGTCAGGTGGCGCGGCGGAGCGGCGATCTCAAGACGCGGAAGATCCTTGTTGCTCCCTCACGCCGCCCGCAGCGCTCGGATCGCGCCGAGCGTATCCATCCGCAGCGTCGCGAGGCGGTGGATCAGGCCGGGCAGGTCGCCGCCGTCCCGGCAGGCCGCCTCGATCTCGCGGCACAGATCGGACAGGGCGACAAAGCCGAGGGCGCCCGCTGCGGCGACCATGGCGTGGGCGTCGTAGGCGAGCTGCTCCCGGTCGAAATCGATCCGGTTCGGCTCGACGCCCTCCGGGAGGAAGCGCAGTTCGAGATCGAGCTCGAGCAGCGAGAGGAGTGACAGCACGCGCTCGCGGCCCATCGTATCCTGCACGGCGGCGAAGGCAGCCCGATCGAGCACGGGACCCTCACCGGGCTCGCCGGCGCCGAGCACGGGCTGAGGGCGGAAGGGGGAAGGCCTGTCGTCCTGCCGGGGCGCCGCGGTGACCGCCGCCTCTTCGCGCACCCGCTCCGCGCCGACGGGCCGCCAGCGCTCGATCACGGCGCGGAGCTGGGCGCGCTTGAAGGGCTTGCCGATATGGTCGTCCATGCCCGCCGCGATCAGGTCGTGGATCTGTCCGTCGAGGACGTTCGCCGTCATCGCCACGATCGGCAGGCGGGCGGCGGGGCCCGCCATGGCTCGGATCCGGCGGGTGGCGGTCAGGCCGTCCATCCCCGGCATCTGCACGTCCATCAGCACGACGGCGTAGGGGGCGGCGCCGCCGTCCGGGCCGTAGGCCGCCTCGACGGCCGCGAGCGCCGCGTGCCCGTCGCCCGCCACATCGACGCGATAGCCCTCCGCCTCCAGCACGGCGCGAGCCAGCGTCTGGTTGATCGGGACATCTTCCACGAGCAGCAGACGGACGCCTTCCGCCGCATCCGGGCGGCGGGTCAGGATGGAGGCCTCGGCCACGGGTGGCGCGGCGCCGCGCGGCAGGGCCAGGGTGAACCAGAACGTCGAGCCGACGCCCTCCAGGCTCTCGACCCCGATCTCGCCCCCCATCATGGTGACGAGGCGGTGGCAGATCGCGAGGCCGAGCCCCGACCCGCCGAAGCGCCGGCTGATCGAGCCGTCGACCTGGCTGAAGGGTTTGAACAGCCGGTGTCGCTGCGAGGGCGCGATGCCGATGCCGGTATCGCTGATCTCGAAGCGCAGGGCTTCCAGGGGAAGGCCGTCGGCGCCGCGGACGGCGCCCTCGTAGCGGACGCTGAGCGTGACCGAGCCCGCCGGCGTGAACTTGACCGCGTTGTTGAGCAGGTTGAACAGCACCTGCCGCAGGCGGTTCGCGTCGCCGATCACGCTCGCGGGCAGGTTGGGGTCGATCCGCGCCTCGACGGTGAGCGCGCTCTTGAGGGCGCTGCCGCGCATGATCGCGACGGTGTCGTCGATCAGCTTGGCGAGACCGAAGGGAAGCGGATCGAGTTCGAGCTGGCCGGCCTCGATCTTGGAGACGTCGAGAACGTCGTTGACCACGGTGAGCAAGGCTTCGCCCGACACGCGGATCAGTTCCAGACGGCGCTGATCCTCTGCATCCCGGCCGGGCCGGTCGAGCAGCAGGTCGGCATAGCCGAGGATGCCGTTGAGCGGCGTGCGGATCTCGTGGCTCATGGCCGCGAGGAACTCGCTCTTGGCCGCGCTCGCCCGCTCGGCCTCCACCGTGGCGGCGCGGGCTTCGGCGGTGGCCGCGCGCAGGGCCGCCTCGGCCGCCTTGCGCTCGGTGATGTCGAGATGCAGCCCGAGCATCCGGTAGGGCCGGCCGTCACCGTCGTAGAGCGTGCGGCCGGAGGTATAGAGCCAGCGCCCACCCACCCGATATTCGGCGATGAAGCGGCTCTGGCTATCGACGGCGTGGTGGATCCGGTTCCAGGCCTCGACGACGTCGTCGGGGTGGATGGTCGCGGTCCATTCCGTCGGTGCCAGGGCGCGCGGTCCGCCGGTTTCCGGCAGGCCGTAGAGGCGCACGCTCTCCGGCGAGAGCACGGTGATGCCGGTGCGCAGGTTCCAGTCGAAGGTTCCGGCTTCCGCGCCTTCGAGGGCGATGCCGAGCAGGCGGCTCGTATCCTCCACGGCGAGCCGCGCGGAGACGATCTCGTCGATGTCGAGGGCGGTGCCGATCCACTCGGCCACCTTGGCCGGCTCGGCCGCGTTGCGAATCGGGGTCACCGACAGCTTGTGCCAGCGGTAGGAGCCGTCCCGTGCCTTCAGGCGCCACTGCCCGTCGTAACCCTGGCCGCTGGCTTGGGCCGTCTGCCACGCCGCCTCCATGGCCGCGGCGTCGTCGGGATGGTTGCGGGACAGCCGCTGCTCCCGCGCCGCGCCGATCGGTCCGTAATATTCCTCAAAGCGCGTGTTGGCGTAGGTCGCCTCGCCGCTGTCCGGATCGACGGTCCAAACCAGGAGCGGGAGGGCGTCGGCGAGGCTGCGGTAGCGCAACTCGCTGCGGCGCATCTCCGCCTGGATCTGCACCCGGTCGGTCACATCCATCAGGATGCCGAACAGCCCGATCGTCCGGCCCGCCTCGTCGGTCTTGCAGGTGCCCCGCACCATCACGTCGCGGACCGTTCCGTCGGGCCGCGCGAACCGCGCTTCGAACTCGAAATCCTGGCAGCCCGTGATCGCCGCGGCGATGACGGCCTCCACGCGTCCGCGATCGGCGGGATGGCACAACTGGGCGAGCCCGGGATGCCGACTCGCGGGGGCCGCCGGGTCGAGGCCGGCAATGCGCAGGAGGCTTTCCGAGTAGATCGGGTGGCCGCTGGCGAAGTTGATGCGCCAGTGGCCGACCTGGGCGATCTGCTCGGCCATGGTGAGGAGGGAGTTGGCGCTCGCCCGCCGCTCGATCTCCGCGCCCTGGGCGCGGATGGTGCTTTCGTGGATCTGGCGCAGCGCCCGCTCGGTGGCGAAGGCGAGGTTGTCGCGCCGCAGCCGCAACTGGTCCGTCACGATCTCGGCGAGGTCGCGCAGGGCCGCCTCGTCGTCGGGCGTGAAGGCTCGCGGTTGCGGATCGACGAGGCAGAGGGAGCCGAGCCGCACACCCGGCCGCAGGGTCAGCGGGGCGCCGGCGTAGAACACGATGTGGGGCGGGCCGGTGACGATCCCGAGTCCGGAAAAGCGCGGGTCGCGACGGGCGTCGGACACGACCAGCAGCGCATCCTGCTCGATCGTCCGGTCGCAGAAGGAGTCTTTGCGCGGCGTCTGGGTCGGCATGGTGCCCGCGCAGGCCTTCAGCCATTGCCGCTCGGCATCGACCAGGGAGATATAGGCGGCCGCGACGCCGAACAGGCGCTGCGCCGTCCGGCAGACGGCATCGAACTGCGCCTCCGGATCACTGTCCAGGATGCGCAGGGCGTGCAGGGCTGCGAGGCGCTCGGCCTCGCTCGCCGATCCCGTGGTCACGGTGTCACCTTCGTTCCGAACGCCGCGTATCCGCCTCCGATCATAGCCCCGCCCGTCCCGGCCCGTGATGCAACGCTCGGATGTCCTTCGATGCGCCGCGGGAGGGGGAGGGTCAAGGGTGGATTCGCCCCGCGCAGACGGGCTGCCTCCAATGCCCAGACCATTCCGAGCATCATGTAGACGTGCCGCCACTTTTCCACGTCGATCTGCATCGCCTGGACGAAGAACATCAGCAGCGCCGGGAACACGATCTGTGCATAGGCCCGGTAGGGCGAGGGGCGCAGCATCAGCCGGAAGCCGACGAAGCAAGTGGCCGCCACCAGGGCGATGAAGGTGGCGCCCGCGAGCCAGCCGCCGTTGGCGAAGCTGCCGATGTAGGAGTTATGCGGCTCCAGGTTGAAAATCTGGCGCCAGCGCAGCGGGCCAAGCCCGAGCGGCTCCTCCAGCATCATCCCCATGCCGCGGATCTGGTTGCCGAAGCGGCCGGTCTCGCCCTCGTCGTAATCCTGCGTGACCGCGGCGCGGGTCTGGAAGGTCTGGGCGACGCTGTCGATCGAGAGGAGCCCCGCGAGGGCGACCGCGCCGAATCCGACGGTGACGAGGCCGAGGGTCACGATCCGCCGCCGCAGGGCCCGCGAGCGGCTCGTCACGTAGAGCGCCCCAATCATCACGGTGACCGCGATCACCGTGCCGCCCCAGGAGCCGCGGGAGAACGACAGGAAGATGCCCGCCATCACGACGACGAGACTCGCCAGCGACAGGAGCGGCCACCGGGTCGAGCCCGAGAGGAGGCCGTGGATCAGGTAGAGCGCGCCCAGCGTCAGGAAGGAGCCGAACACGTTCGGGTCCTGGAAGGTGCCCGAGGCCCGGCCGTACTTGTAGAACAGGTCCTCGATGCCGAGGAGTTGCAGGTAGCCGACGATGCCCAGCGCCGCCGAGAGCACGCAACTCGCCGTATAGGCCTTGAGCGCGACCTCGATGCGCGCCCGCGTGTCGTCGGCATAGAGCATCGCGAAGAAGAGGCAGGTCACGATCAGGTAGGCGAGCTGCACCGTCCACGTCACCGAGAGGGGCTCGTTGAGGTAGGGCAGCAACGCGATCCCGATCCCCGTGAGGTAGACGAGGAGCAGGAGCACGAGGGGCACCGCCCCCCGGTGCAGGCGGATGCCGAGCGCCAGCCACAGCACGATCGTCGGGATCGCCACGAGGTCGTAGGGCGAGGCATCCGAGAAGGCGAAGCAGGCGAAGAAGATGAAGGCCGCGTGGAGGAGGGTCGCCAGCCCCTGGATGACGCGCAGGGCCGGAATGCGGCCCCAGGCGCCCGCGGCCCAACGCGACGGCGACGCGGCGGCCGTCGCGCCCGTCAGCGCGGCTGTCGTGGAGGACATCGGCGAACTCGAACTCTCGCGGGGTGCCGCGCACGCCACCTGCCCGAGCCGCTCGACGCGGCATCCGACAGGATTGCGGACCCCTCAACCGGGCTGATCGAACCACCGAAAGGTTGCGTTTTAACCAACGGCCCGAAAAGCGCTCCAGGCGCCCCTGTCAGGGCGTGACGCCGCGCCCGTGCCGCGGCGCCCCGACTTTCGCCAGCACCCGTACCGATCCGATCTTCGATCCGGCGCAGGATCAATCTCTCGAGGGATACAGGTCGAACGGCGCGGCTCTCGTGCCCATGACTGGAGCCGCGGACGCCGCAGCGTTTTGGTTCCCTATCAGCGGGTGCGCCACGGCACGGCACGCCGGGCAGGCGCTTCCCATATTCAGTCTATCGAAGACGAGGCGAGCCGTGATGGCCTGGTCCCACTGATATTCAGATCGGAGAAATTGATGAAAAACCGTATCGCTGCTGCTGTTGCCGGACTTGTTCTCGGCGTCGCTCCGCTCACGTCTGCCATGGCCCTCCCGCATGCCCATGCGTACCGGGCTCCGGTGGTGTCCGGCTGGTCGGCTCCGCTCGGCACCTATGACAGCCCGTTCTACGCCGCCTGCCCGATGAATTCGGCAGCTGAAGGCAACGCCAACCAGCAGAACTTCCCGGTCAAGCAGTACGGCCAGACCGCCGGCGGCAATCGCTGCTGATCCCACCGGATCGGGGCCGGTGCCACACCCCCCTTCCCTGACTGGATGCGGACTGCTTCGCCGACCCGACATCCGGTCGGCGACAGGCGCGCGGATCAAACGGATTGAAGGATGATGAAGGCGTTTTCTTACGGAATGATCGGTGCGCTTGTGGTCGGAATCGCGACCGCCGTGTTCGGCACCACGAGCCTGTTGTTCAACCCATGACGCCCGACCCATAGACCGGTCGCAGCAAGGGCCGCCCGCGAGGGCGGCCCAATTTTCGTGCACGGTCCCGATCGAAGCCGAAACCGCCGGGCGGAAGGCCGCCTCACACCTTGCAGGCGAAAAAGCCCTCGCGGATGGCCTCCGGGTCGAGGTTGCGGCCGATGAACACGACGCGAGAGACACGCGGCTCGTCGGCGCCCCACTCCCCCTGGACGTCGCCGTCGAGGATCATGTGCACGCCCTGGAAGACGAAGCGCTTCGGCTCGTCGGGGAAGGCGACGATGCCCTTGCAGCGCAGGATGTCCGGTCCCTGAACCTGGGTCAGGTTCGAGATCCAGGGCATGAACTTCTCCGGATCGACCGGGCCGTCGATCTTGGCGGAGACAGACTGCATCTGCTCGTCGTGGTGATGGTGGTGGCCTTCTTCCAGGAAGTCGGGCTCCACGTCGAGGATGCGCGAGAGGTCGAAGGCGTTGCGGTCGAGCACCTGATCGAGCGGGATCGCGCAACGCTCGGTGCGGTGGATCTTGGCCCACGGGTTGATCGCGCGGATCTGGCCCTCGACCCGGTCGAGGTCTTCGCCCGAGACGAGATCGGACTTGTTGAGCAGGATCACGTCGGCAAACGCGATCTGGTTCTTGGCCTCGGGCGCGTCGGCGAGCCGATCCGTGAGCCATTTGGCGTCGGCCACCGTCACCACCGCGTCGAGCCGGGCGGCCTCGCCGACATCCTGATCGACGAAGAAGGTCTGGGCGACGGGGGCGGGATCGGCGAGCCCGGTGGTCTCGACGATGATCGCGTCGAACTTGCCGCGCCGCTTCACCAGCCCGTCCATGATGCGGATCAGGTCGCCGCGCACGGTGCAGCAGACGCAGCCGTTGTTCATCTCGAACACTTCCTCGTCGGCGCCGACCACGAGATCGTTGTCGATGCCGATCTCGCCGAACTCGTTGACGATCACGGCGTAGCGCTTGCCGTGCTGTTCGGTGAGGATGCGGTTGAGCAGCGTCGTCTTGCCCGCTCCGAGATAGCCGGTGAGCACCGTCACCGGGATCTTCTCGGACGAGGCAGCGAGGGGGGAGGCGTCGGACATGGAGGGCCTGGGCAGCGTGTATGGTGAGGGGATGTCAGGCTGTCATATTGTATCATCCGGGTCGGATGGAAGGTCGCCGGCCTGCCCGCGAAGCGCTTCGACGGCGATACGAAGGCGCGGCAGCCCATCGACCACGACGTTCCAGACAATCCGCTCGGACAGACCGTGATATTCGTGGCGCAGGATGTTGCCGATGGCGCGTACCTGATGCCAGGTGATCTCGGATCGCAGCGCCTTGATGTCGTCCGGGACGGCGCGGCTCGCTTCCGAGATGATCTCGATGCCCCGCTCGACGCCGTGCTTCAGCAGCCAGTTCCGGCAAAAGGCATCGAAGTCCTGTCCCGCCGTCGCTTCGGCGATCCCGTCGAGGGCAGCCAGCATGTCGTCCAGGGCATGCCGATAGTCGCGCCGCGCCATCAGAACACACGCAGCGCCGTGGTCTCGATCCGATCGCGCAGCCGAGGGTGCAGCCCGTCGCGGGTCGTGATGTCGATCACGGTCCCGAGCCGGTCTTCCAAGAGCAGCTTGATGCCGACGAGATCGAAGGCGTTGAAGCGGCTCGCCGGATCGTAATCAATGAAGAGATCGAGATCGCTGTCCGCGCGTGCCTCGCCCCGAGCCGTGGAGCCGAACAGGTAGAGCGATGTGGCGCCCATGGTGCGCACGGCATCGGCGTTGTCGCGAAGCCGGTTGATGGCGTCCATCCTGTTCATCGGTCGCGCGCTCCGTCCTCCGCACCCTATCAACTCTTGCGCGCCGGCTGCAGCCCTTCGCCCAGCGCCGCCAGCGTCCGCTCGAAGCCTTCCGGACCGGCGAGGAAGCGCTCCAGCAGGAGTGCTCCCTCCAGCGCTGCCACGATCAGCCGGGCCTGGGCCTGCGGGTCGAGGCCGGCGCGGACGCTGCCGTCGACCTGCCCCTCCTCGATCACCCCGGCGAGCCAAGCGATGTGCTTGTCGAAGAAGGCGGTGATGGCCCGGCGCAGGGTCTCTGGGAGCGTTTCCAGCTCGACGGCGAGCGCCGCGCATAGGCAGCCGAGCCCCTGCTCGACTCCGCCGAGATAGAGCCGCCCATAGGCCTCGATCCGAGCGACCCCGTCATGGGTCGCGTCCGAGATCGCGTCGAGCGCCGCGTCGTAGCGCGCATCGTAGGCCTCGATCAGCGCCTGAGCGAGCGCTTCCTTGGTGCGGAAATGGTGATGGATGCTGGCCTTGCGGATGCCGACCGCCTCGGCGAGGTCGGCGTAGCTGAAGCCGGAATAGCCCCGGCCGCGCACCAAGATCTCGGCCTCGCTGAGGAGGGACGCGCGCGTGTCTCTCATCGTCCGTCCGTTCGTGTCGGACCGATCACGTGCTCGCGACGGCCCCCTTCGTTTCGCGAGGGTGGCACTTGACGACCGAAAAATCTACCTACTAGATGGTTTGCACTATATCGATAAAATCAGCGGGAGGACGCGGCCGATGTCGGCACGGACGTGCCTGGGTCACGAGTCCGGCGGGGGCGGGCGATGAACGCGGCTGTGGGCTCGTCCCTCACGCGCCGTGCGGCCCTGTTCGGGGGTCTGTGCCTGTGCTGCGTGCCGCGGCCCGGCTTTGCCGCCGACGCGCTGTCCATGGACGAGGTCGCGCCGGGCGTCTTCATCCGCCGGGGCCCGGACGCCGAAGCGACGCCCGAGAACGCCGACGGCATCGCCAATATCGGCTTCATCATCGGACGCGACGGGGTGCTCGTCACCGAATCCGGCGGTAGCCTCGCCGACGGGCAGTGGCTGCGCCGGGAGATCGCCCGGCGCACCGACAAGCCGATCCGTTACGTGATGCTCACCCACGTGCATCCCGACCACGTCTTCGGCGCCGCCGCCTTCCGGGGCGACAACCCGACCTTCGTCGGCCATGCGGGCTTGCGCGGCGCGCTCGATGCCCGCGGTGAATTCTACCGCCAGCGCCTCGCCGAGATCCTCGGGGCGGACAAGGCGGGGGAGGTCGTCTACCCGACGATGGAGGTGCGGGACACGGCGGAGATCGATCTCGGCGACCGCACGCTCCGGCTCACCGCCCACGGCAGCGCGCATACGACGTGCGACCTGTCGATGCTCGACACCGGCAGCGGGCTCCTGTTTCCCGCCGACCTTCTCTTCGTCGGCCGCGTTCCTTCGCTCGATGGCAGCCTGCTCGGCTGGTTCAAGGCGATCGAGCAGCTGAAGGCGGCCGGCGCCACCGACGCCGTGCCGGGCCACGGCCCGACGCGGGTGGCCTTCGCGCCGGCGATGGACGATCTCGCGCGTTATCTCTCGGCGCTGCGCGACGAGACCCGCAAGGCGGTGGCCGGTAGCGTGCCGATCGAGGCTGCGGTGCGGACGGTGGCGCAGGGCGAGCGGGACAACTGGGCCCTGTTCGACACCTATAACGGCCGCAACGTCACGCAGGCCTACCAAGAACTCGAGTGGGAATGACCCGCCGCACGCTCGGGGGCTAGAAGGAGACGACCATGAAACGCCTGATGCTCGCCCTTGGCCTGACGCTCTCCGCGGCGGCACTCGCGCCCGTCCCCGGCATGGCCGGCGCCACCGATACCGACGAGGAGCGTGCCGCCCGCTGGAGCGAGATCAAGGCGTCGATCTTCGGCGATCGGAAGGTCGAGGCCAGCCCGAGCGCGGTCGCCATCGACGCCCCCGCCCGCGCGCTTGATGCCGCCCTGGTGCCGATCGGCCTGACGCTCGCCGACAAGGACAGCGTCAAGGCCCTCTCCTTCGTCATCGATGACAACCCCTCGCCCTACGCGGCAAGCTTCACCTTCGGCCCGGCCGCCGATCCGGGCGAGATCAAGCTCCGGGTGCGGGTGAACAACTACACCAACGTCCACGCCGTGGTGGAGACCAAGGACGGCCGGCTTCTCGAATCCGCCAAGTTCGTCAAGGCGTCGGGTGGTTGCTCGGCGCCGATGGGCATGAGCGACGAGGAGGCGATGAAGGGCATGGGCGAGATGCGCATGAAGTTCGCCGGGGAGCCTCAGGCCGGCAAGCCGATCGAGGCGACGCTGATGGTCCGCCACCCGAATTTCTCGGGCATGCAGATGAACCAGCTCACCCGCGACTACACGCCCGCCCGCTACATCGAGAAGCTCGACGTGACCGCGGGCGACACGCTGGTGTTCCACCTCGCCGGCGACATCTCGATCGCCTCGAACCCGGTCATCAACTTTGCCATGCGGCCCGACATCCGGGGCCCGGTCAAGGTCGTGGCCTCCGACAACCAGGGCGGACGCTGGGAGCAGAGCTTCCCGCTTCCGTCGGCGAGCAACTGATGGCGAGGGAACGGAGCGTGCGAGTCATCGCCAGGGCCGCGGCCATCGGGCCCCTCCTCGTGCTTCTGCTCGGCGCGGCCGGGCCCGCCGACTCGCCGGTCAACGTGCCGGAGCCCGAGGGCCTCTATACCGGGCCACCGCGGGGCTACACCCCGGCGACCCTCAGGGGCGCGACGGTCATCGATCGGAAGGGGCTCGAAGCCTTGCTGCCGGAAGCTCCGGTTCTCATCGACGTGGTGCTCGCCGACCACCGGCCGGCCGGCCTGCCCGCCGACCGGCCCTGGTTGCCGACCCACCGCTCGATTCCCGGCGCGGTCTGGATGCCGGGGGCCGGCGGCGCGCCGCTCAGCCCTGAGAAGGAGGAGGCCTTCCTGCGGCGGGTGGCCGAGCTGACCGGCGGCGATCGGGCCAAGCCGGTGGTGACCTTCTGCCGGCCGGAATGCTGGGGCAGTTGGAATGCCGGCAAGCGGCTGGTCGCGGCCGGCTACAGCCGCGTCCACTGGTTCCCCCTCGGCGTCGAGGGCTGGCAGGACGACCATGACACCGCCGTCGCCAAGCCCGATCCGGCCTGGACGGCGGCCACTGGAGCGCGCGCGGCCGAGCGCTGAGGTCGCGAGGACTGAGGGCCATGGACAAGCGCGATGAGGACGTGCCGATGACGACCCGCCGCCATCTCCTCGCCTTCGCACCCGCGTTCTTGGCCTTCGGCTTGCCCGGTCCCGGTCTCGCAACGGAGCCGGTCGCCTACGACGCGCAGGCCTTCGAGGCGGCCCAGGGCGAGGGGCGGCCGATCCTCGTGCAGATCTCGGCGCCCTGGTGTCCGATCTGTCGAGTGCAGAAGCCGATCCTGGCGGCGCTCTCGGCCGATCCGCGCTTCAAGGCGCTCGCCGTCTTCACGATCGATTTCGACACGCAGCGTGACCTCGTGCGCCGCTTCGGGGCGCAGATGCAGAGCACGCTCATCGTCTACAAGGGCAAGACCGAAGTGGCCCGCTCAGTCGGTGAGACTCAGCCCGAATGGATCGAGCAACTCCTCGAAAAAGCGCTCTGACACATTGTTGCCATCATTTGGCTGGGCCGGTTCACGCGCCTGAATTTCGAGCAATCTCAAGTCTCTTCATGATCAAGCCGCGCCATTGACACCGATCAAGATGTGGCAGAAAAACGGCACGCCCGGAGGTGGTCCGAAGTCTTGGGAGGAAACGCCCGCAAAAGGGCAGACGGGGCGATCGCGTTAAACTTCACATTGTCCGTCGGCCTCTGGTCGGCGGCCGTCGCGTGAGGAACCGGGACGCCCCCGCAGGAGAAGGCCGAGCCCCTCCGGGTGACACTTCTCTTCCGATCCACCGGAACCGGCCCCTCGGCCCCCTGCGAGGCAGCGCGAACGGGCCTATAGAGGCGTTCCGCACCCCGTGCCCGGCCCGCCGGGCACCCCGGGAATGCCAGCCTTCCGGATCACGAGCCATGTCGCAGGTCGTTCAAACCCGTCGTCTCCAGGCGGTCGATCTGATCAAGCGCAAGGCCGAGAGGCGCAAGATCATCGCGCTCACGGCCTACCACGCGCACACCGCCCGCATCGTCGATGCCTATTGCGATTTCGTGCTGGTGGGCGACTCCCTCGGCATGGTCATGCACGGCATGGAATCGACCCTGCCGGTGACCCTTGAGATGATGATTCTCCAGGCCCAGGCGGTGATGCGCGGGACCTCGCGCGCCCTGGTCGTGGTCGACATGCCGTTCGGCTCCTACGAGGCGAGCCGCGAGCAGGCCTTCCTCAACGCCGCCCGCGTGCTCAAGGAGACGGGCGCTGGCGCGGTCAAGCTCGAGGGCGGCGCGCGCTTCGCCGAGACGGTCGCCTTCCTGACCGAGCGGGGGGTGCCGGTGATGGGGCATATCGGCCTCACCCCGCAATCGGTGAACACGATGGGCGGCTTCAAGGTGCAGGGGCACGGGGCCGGCGACGAGGACCGGCTGCGGGCCGATGCCCGCGCGATCAGCGATGCGGGCGCCTTCTCCATCGTCATGGAGGGCATCGTCGAGCCGGTGGCGCGGGCCATCGCCACCGATCCCGCGATCCGCGCGGCAACCATCGGCATCGGCGCGACCGCCGCCTGCGACGGGCAGATCCTCGTGCTCGAGGACATGTTGGGCCTCAGCGACCGGGTGCCGAAATTCGTGAAAAGCTTCGGCTCGCTGCGCACCCATATCGAGGAGGCGGTGCGCGCCTACGCCGACGAGGTGCAGGCGGGCCGCTTCCCGGCCGAAGGGCACACCTACCCGCCGCGGTAGCCGGTGTCGCCGTGCCGACGCCCCTACCGCGTCCGTGACTCGGGTCGGGTTAAGAGTGATTGGTTCGACCTCGTCAGAGGCTTCCGTTGGGCCGGCTCATCGGGGATTGCGACCCTCACGATGGCTTATTGCCCCCCGAATTTCCGTAAGAGGCGCGCATCCATCTTGATCAGCGCATCGTGGAAGGAACGCAGTTCCGGTCCGTTATCGTTGCGTGTCACCTGATGCGCGTGGCAGCCGGGTACGGACTCTGCGAATGAGAGCAGCGCCTCTTCCAGCTCCACGTCGTGCCGGGTCGGCGGAGGGGTTCGTAGCCCCATAGACATCAAGCGATTGTCAAACGGGATCTGTATCAGCGTCACTTCGCGGCTCTGCGCATCGACAGCGAGAATGTCGCGCAATAGGAGAGCCGGCTGGCCCAGTTTTCGGACCGCCTCGACCTTATCGAGAACTACGAATCCGCGTTGACGCAGAAATGCTTCGGCCTGCTTGTCGATGTTTGTAGAGTCCGGGTCATCGCAGGCCACATGGAAGGCCAGGTCGGGTCTAATCGACTGACTGCCGAGGCCGCTCGCCCAGTAGATCAAGATTGCACCGATGCCGAGACCGACCAAGCACAGGAGGCCGAAGAGGCCGAGAAGCGCACCGCGGATCGTCCGGCCTGCGAGGGAGGAAGCGGTCACCGGTTGTGATTTCTGGCCTGATTCGACGAATGCGATCATCCTTTTGATCATGGCTCAGTCGTCAATGGGCGCACAGCGCTTCAGGACGACAACCGTACGGTTTCGCCGCCCGACTGCGGTCATGTCGGTGCGAGACGGAGCCACTTAGCATGTGACCGCGCCGTTTCGTTCTTGCGGCTTGACGAAATGGCCCCCATCGGGCATTGACCGCGCCGGAATTCGGCCGGGGCTTCCCGGCCTTTTGCGTTTCGCCCGCGCTGGCGCGCCACCAGCGAATCGCCCCTCGACCCGCTTTAGGAGCGCCCCGCCATGGCCAAGGCCGTTACCGTCAAGATCCGCCTCGTCTCGACCGCCGATACGGGCTACTTCTACGTCACGAAGAAGAACTCCCGCACGCAGACCGAGAAGATGGTCATGAAGAAGTATGACCCGGTCGCGCGCAAGCACGTCGAGTTCAAGGAAGCCAAGATCAAGTAAGCGTCCCGCTTCCATCCCTTCGCGGATGTGACAAGGCCGTCCCGGCAACGGGGCGGCCTTTCGCGTTTGGGGCACGGCGTGGGGCGGGCTCGCGGAATTTTGTCGGCACGCCGAGGCGGCGGCATCATCCCCGCGCAAGCCAAATCGTGTAGAGCCAGAGGTATGAACGCCTCTGCCTCGCATCTTGTTCCCGCCGGCATCGCGCTGACGATCGCTTCCGCCGCTACGGTCCTCGAACGGGCCGGATACGCGCATTCGGCCGAGACGACCATCGGCGCAGCGCTCGCGGCCACCGCGGTGATGGTGCTGATGCGCGCCGCGCCCGCGTGGTTCCGGGTCGGCTGATCCCGAAGCGTCGGGGCACCGGACCGGCTTTCGTCAGGCGCGGTCGAGGCGGGCCGACAGCATCCGCACCTTGAGCCGGGGCGAGAAGGGCAGGCCCGCGAGCAGTCGCTCGCGCCGAACCACGTCGCCCGGTCGCGGACCCCGTGCACCGACGACGCTTTCCCCCCGTGCGGCGATCCGAGCCGGCAGGGCCGCGTGCGCGCGGCGCATCCGGCCGAGCGCCATGTCCGGACGGGCCGTGCCGACGAAGCGGTCGAGGCTGCGGATCCAGCCCTCCGCCGGGATGTCGCCCGGCTCCAGGCAGAGCAGCCACTCGCGCCGCGCCGCCCGCGCGCCCGCGCCCCAGGGATTGGCGCCGGGCGGGCGCACCACCAGGGTGGCGCCGCTGCCTTCGGCCATCGTCTCGAGGGCCGAGCAGCTCTCCGCCGTGACGATTACCGCATCGCCCACGAGGCCGGCCGCCACGCCCGCGACGAGCGCGCTCAGCGTATCGGCGAGGCACTCGATCGCGACCGGGTCGGAGGATCGTGCCACGTGGATGAGGCCGGAGATCATGCCGCGCGAATAACCGATTTTACGCCCTCGCAAAGCCTTCCTCGCGCAGCCGATCCCGTGGACGCCCCCGAATGAGGGGGAAAGTCTGCTGGTGCATGAAACTTGTGCATTCGGACTTTCAATGTTCTTGATATGTTCCTAAGCCGACAGTCGATAGGGCGGCGGGGATGCGATGGGCGTCGGAGTGGGTGACAGGCGAAAGCCAATGCGAGGCGGGCCGGGTGGACGCCGCTGCGAGACGTCCCAGATCGCGCCCGAGGCCCGCCGCGGACGCGGGGCGACCGCGAACCCGGACGGACGCTTCGAAGCGACCCGGCGCGAGAGCTTCGACGACGGCTGGCCGGACGAAGCGGAGCGGTCCCGGCGCACCGAGGTGACGGCGGAGCGCGCCCGCCACATCATCACCCGCAACGCCTCGCCGGACATCCCCTTCGATCGCTCGATCAACCCGTACCGCGGCTGCGAGCACGGCTGCATCTACTGCTTCGCCCGGCCGAACCACGGCTATGTCGGTCTGTCGCCGGGCCTCGATTTCGAGACGCGGCTGTTCTCCAAGCCCGATGCCGCGGCGCTTCTGGAGCGGGAATTGTCGGCGCCGGGCTATCGTCCGCGGACCATCGCGCTCGGTACCGCGACCGATCCCTACCAGCCGATCGAGCGCACGCACGGCCTCACCCGCGCCGTGCTGGAGGTGCTCGCGCGCTTCCGCCACCCGGTCGGGATCGTCACCAAGTCGAACCTGATCCTGCGCGACCGCGACCTGTTGGCCGAGATAGCGGCGCAGGGGCTCGTGAAGGTGGCGATCTCGGTCACCACCCTCGATCCCGATCTGGCCCGGCGCCTGGAGCCGCGCGCGCCGCATCCCCGCAAGCGCCTGGAGGCGATCCGGGCTTTGAGCGAGGCGGGGGTACCGGTGATGGTGATCGCCGCCCCCGTCATTCCCTCGCTCAACGACCACGAAATCGAGGCCATCCTCGAAGCCGCCCGTTCGGCCGGCGCGCGGGAGGCGAACTACGTGCTGCTGCGCCTGCCGCACGAACTCGACGACCTCGTCGGCGACTGGTTCACGGAGCATTATCCGGGGCGCAAGGCGCACGTGTTTTCCCTGCTGAGCGCGGCCCGCGGCGGCAAGACCTACGATGCCGCCTTCGGCACCCGCATGATCGGCCAGGGCCCCTACGCCGACCTGATCCGCCGCCGCTTCGCGCTCGCCAAGCGCCGCCTCGGCTTTCCGGAGGAGCCGGTCCGCCAGACGACGGAGCTTTTCCGCGTGCCGCCGCGCGCCGGGGATCAACTCGCGTTGTTCTGAGGGGGGCGTACGGAGAGCGCATCCCTCGCTTCGTCTGCGGGAGAAGGCGACTCAACGGCGCCCGCCGCGATCGAGCCGGCAGCACCGCGTCATGTCCCTGAGACGGCGCCCGCGGCCTCGAACCGCCCCGTAAAGCTCACCCGGTGATGCGGGGAGCGCCCCTGCGCCAGCAGCCCGGCGAGGTGGGCAGCGGTGCCGTAGCCGGCGTTGCGCTCCCAAGCATAGGCCGGGTGGCGCAGCGCGAGCCGGCGCATGATCTCGTCGCGAAAGGTCTTGGCGACGATGGAGGCGGCGGCGATCTGCGGCACGAGGCGGTCGCCGCCGACCACCGCGCGGCAGGCTTGCGTCAGGCCGGGGATCGCGTCGCGCCCG
This sequence comes from Methylorubrum sp. B1-46, assembly GCF_021117295.1. NCBI lineage: Bacteria > Pseudomonadati > Pseudomonadota > Alphaproteobacteria > Hyphomicrobiales > Methylobacteriaceae > Methylorubrum > Methylorubrum sp. B1-46. The sequence goes on from NZ_CP088247.1 coordinate 2,013,385, forward strand.
TCCACCAGCACGGTCGCATCGAGCCTCAGGCCGGCGACCGCCCGGCGCATGGCGTCGAGGGTCGCCCCGCGCACGTTCACCCGGTCTACCAGCGCCCGCGAGCCGCCCGCGAGCGAGACCCGCGCATGCGCCCGGATCAGCGGCGTCAGGGCCTCGCGCGTCGCGCGGTCGAGGCGCTTGCTGTCGTCGAGGCGGGCCAGGATCTCGGGGGGAAAGGCGAGGGGATCGAACCAGACGGCGGCCACCATCACCGGCCCGCACAGCGCGCCGCGCCCGACCTCGTCACAGCCGATCACCGCCGGATAGGTCGCGGCGAGGGCAGGGTCGAAGGGGCGCGCGGCTTTGGCGGGTTTCGAGCGGGGGGGCATGGCGCCGACCCTCGCATTCCCGCGCGCCTCCGTCATCCCGAGGCCGGCGAAAGCCCTGCGGACAAGGCGCCCGATGATCGTAAAATCAGCCGGGGCGGGGCAGCGCGGCCGCGCTCGGACGGCGGTCGGGGCGCTGCATCGGCCCGAGCGCGTGCGCGGTCGCGATGTTGTCGTAGAACTGACGCGCGCTCTCGGCCCAGGTGTAGCGGAGGGCCTCCGCCCGGCAGCGCTCCCGCGGGATCGTGAGTGCGGCGAGCGCGGCGGTGCGCAGATCGGCATCGAGGACGCCTGCATCGGTGCCGCCGATGACGTCGAGGGGGCCGGTGACGGGGAAGGCCGCCACCGGCAGGCCGGAGGCCAGGGCTTCGAGCAGCACGATGCCGAAGGTGTCGGTCACGCTCGGGAAGACGAAGACGTCGGCGCCGGCATAGACCCGCGCCAGCGCCTCGCCGGTCAGCGCGCCGAGGAAATGCGCGTCGGGCGCCAGGGCCTGGAGCCGGGCCCGGTCCGGCCCGTCGCCGACCACCACCTTGGAGCCCGGCAGGTCGAGGGCGAGGAAGGCGGCAAGGTTTTTCTCGACCGCAAGCCGCCCGACCGAGAGAAAGATCGGGTGCGGCAGATCGGGGAAGGCGTCGAGGTCGCGAGGCCGAAACAGCTCGGTATCGACGCCCCGCGTCCAGCGCATCAGGTGGGTGAAGCCGCGCCCCGAAAGCTCGCGCTCCAGCGAGGGCGTGCTGACCATGGTGCCGCTCGCCGCCGCGTGGAAGCGGCGCAGCCACGCGTAGCTCCAGGCTTCCGGCACCGGCGCGCGGGCGGCGAGATATTCGGGGAAGCGGGTGTGGTAGCTCGTGGTGAAGGGCTGGTTCAGCGACAGGCAGGCGGCGCGCACCGCGTGGCCGATCGGCCCCTCAGTCGCGATGTGGACGTGGCTCGGCGCCAGCCGCTTCCAGCGCGCGAGCACCCGCCCACGGGTGACCAGCGAGAGCCGGATCTCGGAATAGCCCGGCATCGGCAGCGAGGCGAAATCGGCCGGGGTCAGCATCAGCGGCTCGACGCCGAGCCCGGCACCGGCCTCGGCCATGCGCTCGACGGAGCGCACCACGCCGTTGACCTGCGGGTGCCACGCATCGGTGGCGAGCAGCAGCCTCATGCCGGCCTCACGAAAGATTGCATGGCTCAGGCGACGGCGCGGCGGATCTCGGGTTCGAAGCTTTCCGCGGCGCGGCGTTCGCGCAGCATGGTCGGGTAGTGCAGCACCTCCATGCGACCGTCGTAGTGCTCGACGATGCCGGTGCAGGATTCCACCCAGTCGCCGGTGTTGAGGTAGGTCAGCCCCTCGACCTCGCGGTGGGCTGCGTGATGGATATGGCCGCAGATCACCCCGTCCGCCCCCTGGCGCCGGGCCTCGCTCGCCAGGAAGGTCTCGAACTGGCCGATGAAGTTGACCGCGTTCTTCACCTTCAGCTTGGCCCAGGCCGAGAGCGACCAGTAGGCCAGCCCGAGACGGCGGCGCACACGGTTGACCACGGTGTTGACGGTCAGCGCCGTGGTGTAGGCCCAGTCGCCGAGATGGGCGAGCCATTTGGAATGGCGCACCACCATGTCGAACTGGTCGCCGTGAATGACGAGGTAGCGCTTGCCGTCCGCCGCGACGTGGACCCGGCTGTCGGCGATCTCGACGCCGCCGAAGGTCATGCCGATATAGTCGCGCAGGAACTCGTCGTGGTTGCCGGGCACGTAGACGACGTGGGCGCCTTTTCGCACCTTGCGCAGGAGCTTCTGCACCACGTCGTTGTGCGCCTGCGGCCAGTACCACCCCGAGCGGAGCTGCCAGCCGTCGACGATGTCGCCGACGAGGTAGATCGTATCGGCATCGACGTCGCGCAGGAAGTCGAGCAGCAGGGCCGCTTGGCAGCCCTTGGTGCCGAGATGAAGATCGGACAGAAACAGCGTCCGAACGCGGATGGTCGATTCCGGATCTTGGGACACGGGCGCCTCCGGCCTCTCACAACCGCATCGCGACGGGAGAGAGCCAAATCGCATTCCGATCTCAGTTTGATGACGGCAGCGCGCATCATCATGCCGCGCTTCGAGCGGCTGACGTTTCCTCCGCCGGTTCGGCTGCGGCCCGCCGCAGACCCCGCCCGCGGCCCGTGCATGCGAAAATCTTTTTGTTTTTCGGTTGAGTTTTTTCCGTTTTCCATTCCCTGGCAGGGGAGGCATAACGGCAGCCAAGGTCATCCGCCGCGCGTGTTTCGATCCGCGTGGGAAACGCCCCTTGAGTGGTGAGGGACTGGCTGGGACGGATGGGAGCGCTGGACAATCAGCAGGAGCGCGCTGGAGTGTTTCTCGCAAAACTCCTGCTGCGTCGTCCTGACAGGAGTGGGAAGGGCGGTGCCCGGGAGCTTTGCGAGCACTCTGGATGCGGCGCTGGGCTGACGCATCGAGGGTTCGGTCCTTTGGAGGCGACCGGCGTGGCTGCACGCGCCGCGACGCGGGCGGCATGACGGCCGTTTCGCCGCTCCGGGACGATCAACGATCCGCTATCGCAGTGATGGGGTTCCGGCCCGCGCGAGGCTTCTCGCGCGCCGCTCCGCGGCGGGACTGAACGACGTTTCACGGCGGGCGCCTGCCCGCCATCAGGATCGGGCGGATCACGGTCGCAAAAGGCCGGCCCGCCCAGAACGACTTAAATTGGAGGAAACTTTCATGGCGGCAACGAGACGTCCGGGACGCAACCACCTGTTCGTTCCCGGCCCGACCAACATCCCGGACCGGGTGATGCGCGCCATGATGGTGCAGTCCGAGGATCACCGCTCGGTCGATTTCCCGTCCCTGACGAAGCCGCTCTTCGAGGACACCAAGAAGGTGTTCGGCTCGACCGAGGGCACGATCTTCCTGTTCCCGGCCTCCGGCACCGGCATCTGGGAATCGGCGCTGACCAACACGCTCGCCCGCGGCGACAAGGTGCTGACCTCGCGCTACGGCCAGTTCAGCCACCTCTGGATCGACATGGCCCAGCGCCTCGGCCTGGACGTGATCGTCCAGGAGGAGGAGTGGGGCACCGGCGCCAAGCCCGAGAAGATCGAGGAGGCCCTGCGCGCCGACAAGGATCATCAGATCAAGGCCGTCATGGTGGTCCATAACGAGACCGCAACCGGCGTGACCTCGAACATCGGCGCCGTGCGCAAGGCGATCGACGCTGCCGGCCATCCGGCCATGCTGTTCGTCGACGGCGTGTCCTCGATCGGCTCGCTGCCGTTCTACGCCGACGAGTGGAAGGTCGATTGCGCCATCGCCGGCTCCCAGAAGGGCCTGATGCTGCCGGCCGGCCTCGGCGTGATCTGCGTCAGCCAGAAGGCGCTCAAGGCGGCCGAGGGCCAATCCGGCCGCAACGACCGGCTTGCCCGCGTCTACTTCGACTGGGAAGACCACAAGAAGCAGAACCCGGCCGGCTACTTCCCCTACACCCCGCCGCTGCCGCTGCTCTACGGCCTGCGCGAGGCGCTCGCCTGCCTGTTCGAGGAAGGCCTGGAGAACGTCTACCACCGCCACGCCGTGCTCGGTGAGGCGACCCGCCAGGCCGTCGCGGCCTGGGGCCTGAAGACCTGCGCCAAGTCGCCGGAGTGGAACTCCGACACCGTCACCGCCATCCTGGCGCCCGAGGGTGTGGACGCGGCCAAGATCATCAAGCACGCCTATGTGCGCTACAACCTCGCGCTGGGCGCCGGCCTGTCCCAGGTTGCGGGCAAGGTGTTCCGCATCGGCCACGTGGGTGATCTCAACGAGCTGTCCCTGCTCGGCGCGATCGCCGGTGCCGAGATGTCGCTCCTCGACAACGGCGTGAAGGTGACGCCGGGCTCGGGTGTGGCTGCGGCCTCCAGCTACCTGCGCGAGAACCCCCTCTCGAAGTCCTGATTTTTGGTGAGCGGCGCCGGTTCCAACGGCGCCGCTTCCGCTAAGTAGAGAAAGGCGCCCCGCCAAACGTCCGGCCTGCTGGCCGCTTCGCGGGAGACGCTTCGAGACAGGTGAGGAAACGGGGCCGGCGTTACACCCGCCGGTCGATCCGGAAGGGGTCCAGAATGACAAAGAAAGTCGTCTTCCTCGATCGCGAGTCGCTCGACGCGACCGTGCGCGAATTCAACTTCCCGCACGAGTACAAGGAATACGAGTCGACCTGGACGCCGGAAGAGATCGTCGAGCGCCTTCAGGGCGCCGAGATCGCGCTGATCAACAAGGTGCCGATGCGTGCCGACACGCTGAAACAGCTTCCCGACCTGAAGCTGATCGCGGTGGCTGCCACGGGCACGGACGTCGTCGACAAGGCCGCAGCGAAGGCGCAAGGGATCACGGTCGTCAACATCCGCAACTACGCCTTCAACACGGTCCCCGAGCACGTCGTGGGCCTGATGTTCGCCCTGCGCCGGGCGATCGTTCCTTACGCCAACTCCGTGCGCCGGGGCGATTGGAACAAGTCGAAGCAGTTCTGCTACTTCGACTACCCGATCTACGACATCGCCGGCTCGACCCTCGGCATCATCGGTTACGGCGCGCTCGGCAAGTCGATCGCCAAGCGGGCCGAGGCGCTGGGCATGAAGGTGCTGGCCTACGACGTGTTCCCGCAGGACGGGCTCGTGGATCTCGAAACGATCCTGACCCAGTCCGACGTCATCACGCTGCACGTGCCGCTGACCCCCGACACCCGGAACATGATCGGGGCCGAGCAGCTCAAGAAGATGAAGAAGTCCGCGATCCTCATCAACACGGCCCGCGGCGGGCTCGTGGACGAGGCGGCCCTGCTCCAGGCGCTCAAGGACGGCACCATCGGCGGCGCCGGCTTCGACGTGGTGGCCCAGGAGCCCCCGAAGGACGGCAACATCCTGTGCGACGCCGACCTGCCGAACCTGATCGTCACGCCCCACGTGGCCTGGGCGAGCAAGGAAGCGATGCAGATCCTCGCCGACCAGCTCGTGGACAACGTCGAGGCCTACGTCGCGGGCAAACCGCAGAACGTCGTCGAGGCGTAAGACCTCCAGGTTTCCCATCCGATCCCCTCATCCTGAGGTGCCGCGCAGCGGCCTCGAAGGATCTTCCAGGGATCGCTCGGGATCTGGAGCACCCTTCGAGGCCTACGCTTCGCTCCGGCACCTCAGGATGAGGGCGAGAGTGGGAGAGGCCGTCTAACGAACGTTCGCGGTGAGAGCCTCGATGCGGTGCTCGGCACCGGACCGTCATTCATGAAAGTACCGTGCGCTCGTCAGCACGGCCAGCAAACAGCCAGAGGCACCATGTCCAAGAAGCTGCTCTTCCAGTTCGACACCGATGCCACCCCGAGCGTGTTCGACGTCGTCGTCGGCTACGATGGCGGTGCCGACCACATCACCGGCTACGGCAACGTCACGCCCGAGAACGTCGGCGCCTATGTCGACGGCACGATCTACACCCGCGGCGGCAAGGAGAAGCAGTCGACGGCGATCTTCGTCGGCGGCGGCGACATGGCGGCCGGCGAGCGCGTCTTCGCGGCGGTGAAGAAGCGCTTCTTCGGCCCGTTCCGCGTCTCCTGCATGCTTGATTCGAACGGCTCCAACACGACCGCCGCGGCGGGCGTGGCGCTCGTCGTCAAGGCGGCGGGCGGCTCGGTGAAGGGCAAGAAGGCCGTGGTGCTCGCGGGCACCGGCCCGGTCGGCATGCGCTCCGCGGCTTTGCTCGCCGGCGAGGGCGCCGAGGTCGTGCTGTGCGGGCGCAAGCTCGACAAGGCGCAGGCCGCGGCCGATTCCGTGAATAAGCGCTTCAAGGTCAACGTCACCGCGGCCGAGACTCCGGACGACGCCTCGCGCTCGGAAGTGATCAAGGGCGCCCATCTCGTCTTCACCGCCGGTGCGATCGGCCTCGAATTGCTGCCGCAGGCGTCCTGGCAGAACGAGGCCTCGATCGAGATCGTGGCCGACTACAACGCCCAGCCGCCGCTCGGAATCGGCGGGATCGAGGCGACCGACAAGGGCAAGGAGTATGGCGGCAAGCGCGCCTTCGGGGCGCTCGGCATCGGCGGCCTGAAGCTCAAGCTGCACCGCGCCTGCATCGCCAAGCTGTTCGAGTCGAGCGAGGGCGTGTTCGACGCCGAGGAGATCTACAAGCTGGCCAAGGAAATGGCCTGACGCTCCACGGACGATCCGGGTGGCGCTGGTCTCGGGCCGGCGCCGCCCCATGAAATCAACAAGAACCGACAGGGCAGGGAAGCCATGGCCGCGAACGAGACGATCGAAACCTTCCTCGACGGTCTGGCCAGCTCGGCCCCGACCCCCGGCGGCGGCGGGGCCGCCGCGATCTCCGGTGCCATGGGCGCGGCGCTGGTCTCGATGGTCTGCAACCTCACCATCGGCAAGAAGAAGTACGTCGAGGTCGAGGCCGACCTGAAGCAGGTGCTGGAGAAGTCGGAAGGCCTGCGCCGCACGCTGACCGGCATGATCGCCGACGACGTCGAGGCCTTCGACGCGGTGATGGGCGCCTACGGGCTGCCGAAGACCACCGACGAGGAGAAGGCCGCCCGCGCCGCCAAGATCCAGGAAGCCCTCAAGACCGCGACCGACGTGCCGCTCGCCTGCTGCCGCGTCTGCCGCGAGGTGATCGATCTGGCCGAGATCGTCGCCGAGAAGGGCAATCTCAACGTCATTTCCGATGCCGGCGTCGCGGTGCTCTCGGCCTATGCCGGCCTGCGCTCGGCCGCGCTCAACGTCTACGTCAACGCCAAGGGCCTCGACGACCGCGCCTTCGCCGAGGAGCGGCTGAAGGAGCTGGAAGGTCTGCTGGCCGAGGCAGGCGCGATCAACGAGCGGGTCTACGAGGTCGTGAAGGCCAAGGTGAACTGAGGCGGTTCGCGTCCCCTGCCGTCATCGCGAGCGGATGCGAAGCGATCCAGGGGCGCGACGTTTCCGGAGCAGGCGGAGTCCTGGATTGCTTCGGCTTTGCCGCGCAATGACGGGGGCGCAAAGACCGAGAGCGGATGTCCGCCGCCTTAAACCTGTCCCTCATCCTGAGGTGCCGCGAAGCGGCCTCGAAGGATGCTCCAGGTCCCGCGCGATTCCTGGAACACTCTTCGAGGCCTCCTCTGCGCTCCGGCGCCTCCGGATGAGGGCGAGGGTTGGGCGAGCATCGCCGTGATCCGTGCCCTGCCCTGCATCTTCCTCAGTTTAGAAGCCCGCTAAGTCTCTGCCGGGCAAGCAAACTAAAGCCGAAAACAAGAAAAAATTGAGAGCCGACCCGCTTCCCGAAAAGTAATTTTTCCGCGAAGGTTGGCCCAACAAAAACGACGGAAACGCGAAGGAGGTCTCGATGGACGTTCACGAGTACCAAGCCAAGGAGCTGCTCGCGAGCTTCGGGGTCGCCGTCCCGAAGGGCGCCGTGGCCTTCAGCCCGGATCAGGCGGTCTACGCCGCGACCGAGCTCGGCGGCTCGTTCTGGGCGGTGAAGGCCCAGATCCATGCCGGCGCCCGCGGCAAGGCAGGCGGAATCAAGCTCTGCCGCACCTACAACGAGGTACGCGACGCCGCCCGCGATCTGCTGGGCAAGCGCCTCGTCACCCTCCAGACCGGCCCCGAGGGTAAGCCGGTTCAGCGGGTCTACATCGAGACCGCCGACCCGTTCGAGCGTGAACTCTATCTCGGCTACGTCCTCGACCGGAAGGCCGAGCGCGTCCGCGTCATCGCCTCTCAGCGCGGCGGCATGGACATCGAGGAGATCGCCGCCAAGGAGCCGGAGGCCTTGATTCAGGTCGTGGTCGAGCCGGCGGTGGGCCTGCAGCAGTTCCAGGCCCGTGAGATCGCGTTCAAGCTGGGCCTCAACATCAAGCAGGTCTCGGCCGCGGTGAAGACCATCATGAACGCCTACCGAGCGTTCCGCGACTGCGACGGCACCATGCTGGAGATCAACCCGCTCGTCGTCACCAAGGACGACCGGGTGCTGGCGCTCGACGCCAAGATGTCCTTCGACGACAACGCTCTGTTCCGCCGCCGCAACATCGCGGACATGCACGACCCGTCCCAGGGCGATCCCCGCGAGGCGCAGGCCGCCGAGCATAACCTCAGCTATATCGGCCTCGACGGCGAGATCGGCTGCATCGTCAACGGCGCGGGTCTGGCCATGGCGACCATGGACATGATCAAGCACGCGGGCGGTGAGCCGGCGAACTTCTTGGATGTGGGCGGCGGCGCCTCGCCCGACCGCGTCGCCACGGCCTTCCGGCTGGTGCTCTCGGACCGCAACGTGAAGGCGATCCTCGTCAACATCTTCGCCGGCATCAACCGCTGCGACTGGGTCGCGGAGGGCGTGGTGAAGGCCGCGCGCGAGGTGAAGATCGACGTGCCGCTCGTGGTGCGGCTCGCCGGCACGAATGTCGAGGAGGGCAAGAAGATCCTCGCCGAGAGCGGGCTCGACCTCATCACCGCCGACACCCTCACGGAAGCCGCGCGCAAGGCCGTCGAAGCCTGCCACGGCTCCAAGCACTGACGAGAGAGGGAGGAATCACGCCATGAGCATTCTCATCGACGAGAAGACCCCGATCCTCGTCCAGGGCATCACGGGTGACAAGGGCACCTTCCACGCCAAGGAAATGATCGCCTACGGTTCCAACGTCGTTGGCGGCGTCACCCCCGGCAAAGGCGGCAAGACCCATTGCGGCGTGCCGGTGTTCAACACCGTCAAGGAGGCCGTGGAGGCCACCGGCGCCACCACCTCGATCACCTTCGTGGCACCCCCCTTCGCGGCGGACGCGATCATGGAGGCGGCCGATGCGGGTCTGCGGCTCGTTTGCTCGATCACCGATGGCATTCCGGCCCAGGACATGATGCGGGTGAAGCGCTACCTGCGCCGTTACCCGAAAGAGAAGCGCACCATGGTGGTGGGCCCGAACTGCGCCGGCATCATCTCGCCGGGCAAGTCGATGCTCGGCATCATGCCCGGCCACATCTACCTGCCGGGTAAGGTCGGCGTCATCTCGCGCTCCGGCACGCTGGGCTACGAGGCCGCCGCGCAGATGAAGGAACTCGGCATCGGCATCTCGACCTCGGTCGGCATCGGCGGCGACCCGATCAACGGCTCCTCCTTCCTCGACCACCTCGCCCTGTTCGAGCAGGATCCGGAGACCGAGGCCGTGCTGATGATCGGCGAGATCGGCGGTCCGCAGGAGGCCGAGGCTTCGGCCTGGATCAAGGAGAATTTTTCGAAGCCGGTGATCGGCTTCGTGGCCGGCCTGACGGCCCCGAAGGGCCGCCGCATGGGGCATGCCGGCGCGATCATCTCGGCCACCGGCGACAGCGCCGCGGAGAAGGCCGAGATCATGAAGTCCTACGGCCTCACGGTCGCGCCCGATCCGGGCTCGTTCGGACAGACCGTGGCCGACGTGCTCGCCCGCGCGGCGTGAACCTTCCATTCCCTTCCCTCTGAGCGGGGAGGGGAATCTTCCGTGGATCGGAGTGATCCACCGTCCCGCAGGCCTGCCCACGGGAGTCCGAAAAGAGAACCTCGCCAGGGGGGATCCCATGACCAAGACGCTGCACGCCCGGCCGTCAGCCGCGACCGACTCGACCTTCGCGCCGCCGGTCATCACCGGTACGGCCACCGAAGACGCCCTCGACATCTTGTTCCACGCGCTCCTCGACGTGGCCCGCCGCCACGATCCCGAGCTGGAGGACGTGCTGCACGGCCGCGCCGATATCTCGTCCTACACGCCGGAGATGCTGGCGCGCGCGCTTCAGGTGCAGGGCATCTGGTTCCAGCTCGTTTCGATCGCCGAACAGAACGCGGCCATGCGCCGCCGCCGCCATGTCGAGCGCGACCAGGGCCGCGAGGCGCTGAACGGCTCGTTTGCCAAGGTTCTGGCGGAAGCCTCCGCCCGTGGTATCGGCGCGTCGCAGATCCACACGCTGCTCAAAGACCTGCGCATCCGCCCGACCATCACCGCGCACCCCACCGAGGGCAAGCGCGTGACGGTGCTGGAGAAGCTGCGCCGCATCTATCTCGTGCTGCGTGAGCTGGAATTGCCGCGCTGGACCGAGCGCGAGCGCAACGGCCTGATGAACGAGCTGCGCGACCAGATCGAGCTGATCTGGATGACCGGCGAGCTGCATCTGGAGAAGGCCACCGTCGAGCGCGAGGTGGCGTGGGGCCTGCACTTCTTCGACGAAACCTTGTTCGAGATGCTGCCCGAGATGCTGCTCTCACTCGAAGAGAGCCTCGCGCAGTACTATCCCGACGAGACCTTTGAGGTGCCGCCCTTCTTCCAGTTCGGAAGCTGGATCGGTGGTGACCGCGACGGCAATCCCTACGTCACCGCCAGCGTGACCCGCGAGACGCTCCAACGCAACGCGCTGGCCTCGCTCCGCCGCTACCGCGACCGCATCACCCATCTCGGGCGGGTGCTCTCGATCACCGAGCGCTCCCTGCCGGTGCCGGAGACCTTCCGCAGCGAACTCGCCCACATGCTGGCCGAATCCGGCGATGCGCGGGCGATCGCCAACCGCAATCCCGGCGAGGCCTACCGCCAGTTCCTCTCCTGCGTCCTGCGCAAGCTCGAGGCGACGATCGCCCGCAACAAGGGTGCCCGCTCGGTCGGGCCCGATTATCCGAGCGCGGACGGGCTCATCAACGATCTGCGGACGCTGGAAAAGGGGCTGGCCGACGCCAAGTGCGGCGCGCTCGCCACCGACATCGTGCGCCCCGTGCGGCGGATGGTCGAGATCTTCCGCTTCTCCACCGTGCGGCTCGACCTGCGCGAGAACTCGACCCGCACCACCAAGACGCTGCACGCCCTGTGGAAGCTGCGCAACGGCGACCGCGAGCCGCCGGAGCTGGATTCGCCGGCCTGGAAGGAGTGGCTGCTCACCGAACTCGCCCGGCCGCGCAATCCTGAGACCTCGTTCGAGGACTTCGCTGACCGTCTGCCCGACGACGCGCGCGAGACGCTCGCCACCTTCGCGCTGGTGGGTGAGATGCGCGACACCCTCGACCGCGAGGCCTTCGGCGCCTTCATCTTGTCGATGACGCGCTCGACCGTCGATGTGCTCGGCGCCTACCTGCTGGCCAAGGAAGCCGGCATCTTCCTCGACGCGACGGGCACCGAGATCTGCCCGCTGCCGATCGTGCCGCTGTTCGAGACCATCGACGACCTGCGCGCCGCGCCCGCCATCATGAAGGAGCTGCTCAGCATCCCCGTCGTGCGCCGCTCCACCCGCTGGCAGGGCGGCGTGCAGGAGGTGATGATCGGCTATTCCGATTCGAACAAGGACGGCGGCTTCATCGCCTCGAACTGGGAGCTCTACAAGGCGCAGGTGCGGCTCACCGTGCTCGGCAAGCATCTCGGCGTGCCGATCGCCTTCTTCCACGGCCGGGGCGGCTCGGTCAGCCGCGGCGGCGTGCCGACCCATCGCGGCATCGCGGCCCAGCCGCCGGGCTCGATCAACGGGCGCTTCCGCATCACCGAGCAGGGCGAGGTCGTCTCGTTCAAATACGCCAACCGCGGCACGGCGGCCTACCAGATGGAACTGCTGGCGGCCTCCGTCTTCGAGCACGCCCTGCTCTCGGAAGGCAACGGCAACGGTTCGCGCGCCGAACTCGACGATGCGCTGGAGGCGCTCTCGGGCGCCTCGCGGGCGGCCTATGTCAACCTGCTTCAGGCCGAGGGTCTGGTCGACTACTTCCAGGCGGCAAGCCCGCTCGACGAGATCGCGCTGCTCAATATCGGCTCGCGGCCCGCGCGCCGCTTCGGTGCCAAGTCGCTCTCGGATCTGCGCGCGATTCCCTGGGTGTTCGCGTGGTCGCAGAACCGGCACGTCATCACCGGTTGGTACGGCGTCGGCTCGGGGCTGAAGAGCTTCATCGACATCCGCGGTGAACAGGGCGAGGCCCTGCTCCGGCGCATGTTCCGGGATTGCCGGGTGTTCCGCCTCGTCCTCGACGAGGTCGAGAAGACGCTGATGATGGTCGATCTGGAGATCGCCCGCGACTATGCCGGCCTGGTCGAGGACGAGACCGTCCGTGCCCGCATCTTCGGCATGATCGAGCAGGAATACGCGCTGACTCGCGAGATGGTGCTGCGGGTCTCCGGCGACCGCGAACTCGCCCAGCGCTTCCCGCAATTCCGCGAGCGCCTGCAGGGGCGCCTGCCGACCATCAACCAGGTCAGCCGCGAGCAGGTCGAGCTGCTGCGCCGCTTCCGCAGCGAGCCCGACGAGGACAAGCGCGAGGCGGTGAAGTCCGCGCTGCTGCTCTCCATCAATTGCATTGCCGTCGGCTTCGGCGCGACTGGATAATGCATACAATCTCGGCCACGTGTCCCGGGGCAGGCTGGACGGCCGGCTCGGGCGCGCGAGATAGAAGCGCGGCATGCGAGTAAGCGGGTGACCGCGCCCACGACACGACGGTCTCAAAGAACGGAGGACTCCCGATGAGCTTCACCCTGATCCAGCAGGCGACGCCCCGCCTGCACCGCTCGGAACTCGCGGTTCCCGGCTCCAACCCGACCTTCATGGAGAAGTCGGCCGCCTCGAACGCCGACGTGATCTTCCTCGACCTCGAGGACGCGGTGGCGCCCGACGACAAGGAGAAGGCGCGCACCAACATCATCCAGGCGCTGAACGACCTGGATTGGGGCAACAAGACCATGATGATCCGCATCAACGGTCTCGACACCCACTACATGTACCGCGACGTCGTCGACATCGTGGAGGCCTGCCCGCGCCTCGACATGATCCTGATTCCCAAGGTCGGCGTGCCGGCCGACGTCTACGCCATCGACGTGCTGACGACGCAGATCGAGCAAGCTAAGAAGCGCGAGAAGAAGATTGGCTTCGAGGTGCTGATCGAGACCGCGCTCGGCATGGCGAACGTCGAGGCGATCGCCACCTCCTCCAAGCGCCTCGAGGCGATGTCCTTCGGTGTCGCCGACTACGCCGCCTCGACCCGCGCCCGCTCCACCGTGATCGGCGGCGTGAACCCCGACTACTCGGTGCTCACCGACAAGGACGAGGCCGGCAACCGCCAGACCCACTGGCAGGATCCGTGGCTGTTCGCCCAGAACCGCATGCTGGTGGCCTGCCGCGCCTATGGCCTGCGCCCGATCGACGGCCCGTTCGGCGACTTCTCCGATCCGGACGGTTACAAGTCGGCGGCCCGTCGCTGCGCCGCGCTCGGCTTCGAGGGCAAGTGGGCGATCCACCCCTCGCAGATCGATCTCGCCAACGAGGTGTTCACCCCCTCCGAGGCCGAGGTCACCAAGGCCCGCCGCATTCTGGAAGCCATGGAAGAGGCCGCCAAAGCCGGCCGCGGCGCCGTCTCGCTCGACGGCCGCCTGATCGACATCGCCTCGATCCGCATGGCCGAGGCGCTGATCCAGAAGGCCGACGCGATGGGCGGGAAGTAAGCTTTTTCTCGCATTAAAGGCGGAAGATGGCCGGGTTCGCCCGGCCATTTTTTTGTCGGATCTAACGTTCGGACAAATGGTCGGGCGCCACACGGAGTACGAACTTTTGATGCAGGTAAATTCGGACGTGCGCGTCAATTGATAACGAGCCAAGGCTGTGTACCGAGGGGGCTTAGCCTTGGAAGGGCATCAAAAATTGTTGGATACAAGAGTTCTCATCGTTGAAGATGAGTATCTCATCATGGATGAGATCAGGCGCATTGTCGAAGCCGCTGGCGGCATCGTAGTGGGTGCGCACGGTAACCTCGATGATGATGTCTTTGAGCGTTCTGCGATAAGCTCAGACATCGCCATGCTCGACATCAACATCCGAGGAAAGATGAGCTATCCGCTTGCTGATGTTCTGTGGGCACGCGGCGTTCCCTTTATGTTCGCAACCGGCTATGATTTCGATGGTATACCGGAGAAGTTCTCATCCGTGCCAAGGCTTTTAAAGCCGTTTGATGCACATGAGCTTGTGAACGCCCTGGCCGACACTCGCGTAAGGGCATCACGTGCCGGATGAGCCGCAATCGGTCCTCGGCTTCTGAGGACTTCTTCTTTGCGATCTGCTTCAACGCTGCGTCGAAATCGGCCTCTCTCTCGCCAGCCTCATGCGCCGCCTCAATGAAGCGGCGCCTCTGCTCCTCGCGCGTCAGCTTGACGCTTGCCCGAGTTCTCTCAAAAGCCGGTTCCGGTCGGCGACATGCGTGGCCTGTGTCGCCTCGAAGGTGTGCAGCAACTCTCGCGCAAGCGTAGCGTCGCGGCCGACCGCTTCCGTCTCCGCAACGATCTCTCGCTGCCGGCTTAGGTGACGCGCGCCTTCGACAACGTGCCGTTCGGCCAAGGCGGAGTACTCAAGCAGAACCGCGCGTTCCATGCTCATGGTTAACGCGGACCAGCATTGCTGTCTCCTCCGACGGATCTACAGGCGCGAACGATATAGCCGACTTTCTTTTAGCGCGCGGGCAGTCAGGCGCGGCCGTTCCGCTCGATCTCATCGAGGACGGCATCGGGCGCCACGTCCTGGCTGAGTTCGCCGACCTCCGGATCGGCCTTCGTCTCGATCCCCATCCGATCGGTGATGGCCGAGACCATCGCGACGAGCTTCGTTACCTCGTGCTCGGCCAGAAGGCCGATATGGAGATCGAGGTCTGCCCGCTTGTCGGCCGCCGCGGCCATCCGGTTCTGGCTGATCAGCACGAAGGTCGACAGGAAGATCGCCTCGACGGAGGCTGAAGTGCCGAGGATCACGAAGGACTCGTCCCATTTCGGCAGGATCGGCAGCAGACCCGTGTTCACGAGTGTCCAGAAGCCGAAGAGCACGACGTGCAGCGCCACGAATGCCATGCTGCCGGTGAACCGCGTGATCGTCTCCGCCACGCGATCCTGCAGCGAGGCCTCGCGCTCCGCCGCGTTCCGGCGCTCCTGCAGCGCTCGGATGTTGCGCACGAGCGCAGGCGCCAGTCCGTCGGGCTGAGGCGGCAGGAAAGTCGTCCGTGCGGCGGAGGTGTTCCGCTCGTCTTGGCTTGGCATCTTCACGGGTCTCAGGAGGAGCCTGAGCGAGCAACCGGCCGGGACCCTGGCATGATCCCACATCAGGCCGGGATGCCGCCCGAACGGCCCGTTGAGTTCGGAAGCCGACGCATCGAGCGCCTGGCTCGGCGAAAACCGGCAACGCTCCGGCGCCACCGTCGCCATTCGCCGATGCGCCCCTATTTCTGCCGCCGGGCGCTGGCCTACCCGACCGACACATTCTTCGAGAGGCGCGCATGACTGCATTCGATGCCGACTTTCGCAGCCTCGCGGCTCGGACGACACTCTCCCGCCGTACCGTGATTGCCACGAGCCTTGCCGGCGGCTTCGCGCTCGCGGTGCAGCCCGTCGCGGCGCAGACCACGATCACCACGGACACGAACGGGCTGACCGCAGGCGAGGTGAAGATCCCGACCCAGGACGGCGAGATCCCGGCTTACCGGGCGATGCCCACCGAGGGCGGTCCCTTCCCGACCGTGCTCGTTATCCAGGAGATCTTCGGCGTTCACGAGCACATCAAGGATGTGTGCCGCCGGCTGGCCAAGCTCGGCTACTTCGCCCTGGCGCCCGAGCTCTACGCCCGGCAGGGCGACGTCTCGCGGCTGACGAACATCCAGCAGATCGTCAGCGAGGTCGTCTCCAAGGTGCCCGACGCGCAGGTGATGCGCGACCTCGACGCGGCGGTCGCCTATGCCAAGGGAACGGGCAAGGCCGACACGGCCCGGCTGGGCCTCACCGGCTTCTGCTGGGGCGGGCGCATCACTTGGCTCTACGCCGCCCACAATCCGAACGTGAAGGCGGGCGTCGCGTGGTACGGGCGCCTCGTCGGCGATGCCTCGGACCTGATGCCGAAGCATCCGGTCGATGTCGCCGCGGACCTCAAGGCGCCGGTGCTCGGCCTCTATGGAGGGGCCGATCAGGGCATCCCCGTCGCCACGATCGACCGGATGAAGGAGGCCTGCCGGGCCGCGGGCAAGACCTGCGAGTTCGTGGTCTACCCGGACGCGCCGCACGCGTTCCACGCCGATTACCGCCCGAGTTACCGCGCCGAGCCGGCTCAGGACGGCTGGCGGCGGTTGCAGGACTGGTTCCGGCAGCACGGCGTGGCCTGACCCTGCGTCCGGCGGATCGCTTCGGGCTTCGCCTCACGCCGTCATCGCGAGCGGCAGCGAAGCGATCCAGAAGCGCGCCCTCTCCGGACAAGCCGCGCCCTGGATTGCCACGGATTCTCCGCGCAATGACGGCGGCGGTTATCCGTGCCCGCTTTAGAGTGCCTCACAAAACTCCCGATCACCGGCCGTTCTCGCTCTGTAGACGACTGAGCAGAGAGAGTTTTGTGAGAGACACTTACTTCTCGTACTTGATATAGGCGAAGCGCGGATCGGCCGGCGTGCCCTCCAGGGCGCCGCCCTCGGCGCCCGGCTGCCAAGCCACCACCTCCTCGATCTTCTTCGCCAGCGCAAAATCCTTCTCGGTGATGCCCTTGGCGGCGTGGTTCATCAGCCGCACCTCGACCCAGGCGTAGGAGGCGGTGAGGTCCGGGTGGTGCCACGCGGCTTCGGCCAGATGGCCCACCGTGTTGATGACCATCAGCGTGCTCTTCCACGAGGCGGTCTTGTAGGTCCGCCGGATCCAGCCGTCCTCCAGCCGCCATTCCGGCAGCTCGTCCTTGAGCCGGCGTTCCACCGTCGCGTCGTCGAGGACGCCTTCGCGCGCTTGAGTCATCGTCACACTCCCATCGGATACGGCGAAAACGTGCTTCGGGACCGGCGGCGGCGCAAGCGGCGACCGTGAAGCGCGAAAGCCCGCATGTCGCAGCGGAAACGCTCGGGCGCGCTGTGGACGAGGCGGGAGCGAGTCCCTATTAAAAAATTCAACAGAAACTCCCGCCTTCGCAGGGCCGGGACGCTCTGACCGACAATTCATGAGGACGCCCATGCTGTCACGGCGCGGAATGCTCGCGACGGCGGCTCTGTCGCTCGCGGCGGCGCTGCCGATGGCTCGCCGCGCGCGGGCGGCGGGCGAGACGTTCCGGCTCGGCGTGCTGCCCTTCGGCACCGCCTCGTGGGAGGCGGCCGTCATCAAGGCGCGCGGCTTCGACGCGGCCAACGGATTCACCCTCGACATCGTCAAGCTCGCCGGCAACGACGCCGCCCGCATCGCCTTCCTCGGCGGCCAAGTGGACGCGATCGTCGGTGACCTGATCTTCGCCGCCCGCCTCGGCAACGAGGGGCGCGGCGTGCGCTTCTCGCCCTACTCGACCACGGAAGGGGCGCTGATGGTCCCGGCCGGCAGCCCGATCACCGATCTGAAGAGCCTGTCGGGCCGGCGGCTCGGTGTGGCGGGCGGGGCGCTCGACAAGAACTGGATCCTGCTGAAGGCGCAGGCGCAGGAGACGGCGGGGCTCGACCTCGCCAGCGCCGCGCAGATCGCCTACGGCGCTCCGCCGCTCCTGGCGCAGAAGCTGGAGAGCGGCGAACTCGACTCGGCCCTGCTCTACTGGCAGTTCTGCGCCCGCCTCGAAGCCAAGGGTTTCAAGCGGCTGATCTCGGCCGACGACATGATGCGCGCCTTCGGCGCCAAGGGCGCCGTCTCGCTGATCGGTTATCTCTTCGAGGGACAGACCGTGGCCGACCGGGGCGAGGTGGTGCGGGGATTCGCCCGCGCCTCGGCCGCCGCCAAGGACGCGCTGGCCAACGAGCCGGACCTTTGGGAAACGGTCCGCCCGCTGATGGCGGCCGAGGATGACGCCACCTTCACCGCGCTCAAGCGCGACTTCCTCGCCGGCATCCCGCGCCGGCCGATCGCCGCCGAGCGCGCGGACGGCGAGCGCATCTACGCGGCCCTGGACCGGCTCGCGGGAGCGCAACTCCTCGGCGTCGGCAAGACGCTGCCGCCGAACCTCTATCTCGATGCCGCGGGCAACGGCTGACGTCTTGGCGATCATCTCGGCGATCATGGCTCCGGCCCCGGTCCATTGACCCTGCGCATGGCCCTGCTCGCGCGCCTCCTCTCCCTCGGTGTCCTCCTCGCCCTCTGGCAAGGCGTCTCCGTCTACGCCGACACGCGGACCCTGCCGGCGCCGAGCGCGGTGCTGGCTTTCGTCCTGCGGGAGGCGGAGACCGGAAGCCTTCTCTTCAATGTCGGGGTCACGCTCGCCCGCGTGGCCGTCTCCTTCGTCATTGCCATGAGTCTCGGCGTGCTGCTCGGGATCGCGCTCGGCCGCTCGCGGCTGGCCGACCGGCTGCTCGATACGCCGCTCCTCGTCGTCCTCAACACGCCGGCCCTCGTCATCACGGTGCTGGCCTATGTCTGGCTCGGGCTCACCGAGACCGCGGCCATCGTCGCGGTGGCACTCAACAAGCTGCCCAATGTCGCGGTCATCATGCGCGAGGGCGCCCGCGGCCTCGATCCGGGCCTGGAGGAGATGGCGGCGACCTATCGCTTCGACCGGCGCACCTGGATCGCCCACGTGCTGCTGCCGCAGCTCCAGCCCTTCATGGTGGCGGCGGCGCGCTCCGGCATCTCGCTCGCCTGGAAGATCGTGCTGGTGGTCGAGCTGCTCGGGCGCCCGAACGGCGTCGGCTTTGCCATCAACTACTACTTCACCCTCTTCGACGTCACAGCGGTGATCGGCTACAGCCTCGTCTTCATGAGCGTGATGCTCGCCATCGACGCCCTTCTCCTCCAGCCCCTCGACGCCCATGTCCGCCGCTGGCGCTGAGGCGATGGGCGCGACCGGCGGCGGGCCCGCGCCGCTCCTGACGGTACGGGTGGATCGCAAGGTCTACCGTAAGGCCCGCACCGAGGCCGTGGAGGCGGTGCGCGGCCTCGCCTTCGAGCTTCATGCTGGCGAGATCACCTGCCTCATCGGTCCCTCCGGGGCAGGCAAGACCACCACCCTACGCATCCTGCTCGGCCTCGACCGCGACTTCGAGGGCAGCGTCAGCCCCGAGCCGTCCCAGGCCGGCATCGCCATGGTGTTTCAGGACCCGCGGCTGCTGCCCTGGCGCACCATCGAGCAGAATGTCCGGCTCGGCCTGCCCCGTGAGCGCCGGGCGCTCGGCCTCGACGATCTGTTCGAATCGCTCGGGCTCACGCCCTGGCGCGCCCATTATCCCGGCGCGCTGTCGCTCGGAATGCAGCGCCGGGTGGCGCTGGCGCGGGCGCTGGCGCTCGAGCCGCGCATCCTCGTTCTCGACGAGCCCTTCGTCTCGCTCGACGACGCGGCCGCCTCGTCCCTGCGCGGCCTGGTGGTCGCCGCGGTGGGCCGCTCCGGCACGAGCGTCTTGATGGTCACGCACAACGTCGCCGAGGCGATCGAGATCGCGGACCGGCTCCTGCTGGTCTCACCGCGGCCGGCCCACCTCCTGGCGAGCCTGCCTCTCGACCGACCGCGCCCGGAGCGGGACCGGGCCTGGGCCGATGAAACCCGTCGCGGCATGGCCGCCCGCTTCCCCGGCATCGTTGCATCCTAAGACTGGGGCCGAGGCGAAGACGCGTCGGCGATCCGACTCGTCCTGACCCTTGAGCCTCCGTGCGCTCCCAATGCCCTGGCTCTCCGCGACCGGGGCTGCTGTCTCTTAAGGATAAGCGGCACCGTCTGGTGCAAAATTTTCCCGGCTGCCGCTCCGGTCTCGGGCGGTCGAAACAGACCATCCGGACCGCTTTCGTCCGCGAACGATTTTGCGGTGCGGCATCGATCGCCGCGCAGGATGAGCGCCTCGACAGGAATTAAAGTGCTTTGTTCGCATGCCGAATGGGAAAAGATCGCTAGCCCATGCGCCGTGCGCATTCCGAGGGCTAATTCGGATCTATGTAATGTCAAAGCAAAGTTGAAGCCTGTGCGCTGCATATCAAATTTTGCACCGCAAAAAGCGCGCTTTGTCGAGAAAATTTCCTGATAAAGGCTGTGTCTGCTGCGACATTCGACGCGCGAAATCGAGTTGACGGCGCCGGAAATTTTCTTAGAGTTCGTTCAAGCTTCGGTTCGAGGGGACCGCTAAGGGATGCGGAACCAGCCGCGTAAGCTGCCGGGAAAACAGGATTATCCTGAATACCAAGTGGCCGTCGCGAGCTGCCGGAGCGAATACCATCCCTGTCGCAAACAGCAGGTCAATCCAGGGTGAGCAGCGGGCTGCTGTTCGTCGGCCGATAAGACCTGTCGGAGGAATCCATGAGAGCGGTACATGTTCTCGCCCTCGGTGCGGGTCTCGCTGCTGCGAGCCCGGCCCTGGCCAACGAAAGCGTCATGAAGGGCATCGCCAACCCGGCGGAGCAGGTTCTTCAGACCGTCGACTACGCCAACACCCGCTATTCCAAGCTCGACCAGATCAACGCCAACAACGTCAAGAACCTCCAGGTTGCCTGGACCTTCTCGACCGGCGTGCTGCGCGGCCACGAGGGCTCCCCGCTCGTCGTCGGCAACATCATGTACGTCCACACGCCCTTCCCGAACATCGTCTACGCGCTGGACCTCGACCAGGGCGCCAAGATCGTGTGGAAGTATGAGCCCAAGCAGGATCCGTCCGTGATCCCGGTGATGTGCTGCGACACGGTCAACCGTGGTCTGGCCTATGCCGACGGCGCCATCCTCCTGCACCAGGCCGACACCACGCTCGTGTCGCTCGACGCCAAGACCGGCAAGGTCAACTGGTCGGTCAAGAACGGCGACCCGTCCAAGGGTGAGACCAACACCGCCACCGTCCTCCCCGTGAAGGACAAGGTCATCGTCGGTATCTCCGGCGGCGAGTTCGGCGTGAACTGCCACGTCACCGCCTACGACCTGAAGTCGGGCAAGAAGGTGTGGCGCGGCCACTCCTCGGGCCCCGACGCCGACCTGATCATGGATCCCGAGAAGACGACCCACCTCGGCAAGCCGGTCGGCAAGGACTCCTCGCTGAAGACCTGGGAAGGCGATCAGTGGAAGACCGGCGGCGGCTGCACCTGGGGCTGGTTCTCCTACGATCCCAAGCTCGACCTCTTCTACTACGGCTCGGGCAACCCCTCGACCTGGAACCCGAAGCAGCGTCCGGGCGACAACAAGTGGTCCATGACGATCTGGGCGCGTAACCCGGACACCGGCATGACCAAGTGGGTCTACCAGATGACCCCGCACGACGAGTGGGACTACGACGGCATCAACGAGATGATCCTCACGGATCAGAAGATCGACGGCAAGGAGCGCCCGCTCCTGACGCACTTCGACCGTAACGGCTTCGGCTACACGCTCGATCGCGCCACCGGCGAACTGCTCGTCGCCGAGAAGTTCGACCCGGTCGTGAACTGGGCCACCAAGGTCGACATGGACAAGGGTTCCAAGACCTACGGCCGTCCGCTGGTCGTGTCGAAGTACTCGACCGAGCAGAACGGCGAGGACGTGAACTCGAAGGGCATCTGCCCGGCGGCGCTCGGCACCAAGGACCAGCAGCCGGCGGCCTACTCGCCGAAGACGCAGCTCTTCTACGTGCCGACCAACCACGTCTGCATGGACTACGAGCCGTTCCGGGTGACCTACACTCCGGGCCAGCCCTATGTCGGTGGGACGCTGTCGATGTACCCGGCTCCCGGCTCGCACGGCGGCATGGGCAACTTCATCGCCTGGGACAACATCCAGGGTAAGATCAAGTGGTCCAACCCCGAGCAGTTCTCGGCTTGGGGCGGCGCGCTCGCCACGGCCGGCGACGTGGTCTTCTACGGCACGCTGGAAGGCTACCTGAAGGCCGTCGACTCGAAGACGGGTAAGGAACTCTACAAGTTCAAGACCCCGTCGGGCATCATCGGCAACGTGATGACCTACGAGCACAAGGGCAAGCAGCACATCGCCGTGCTCTCGGGCGTCGGCGGCTGGGCTGGCATCGGCCTCGCGGCCGGCCTGACCGACCCGAACGCCGGCCTCGGCGCGGTGGGCGGCTACGCGGCCCTGTCGAGCTACACCAACCTCGGTGGCCAGCTCACGGTCTTCGCTCTGCCGAACAACTAAGTCGCTTGCGACACTGAGCCTAAGGATGCCGGCGCGGGAAATCGCGCCGGCATCTTTATGATTATATCATTATGCTGTAGGCCCTGCTTGGTAGCCGCACAGTTACGTTGCGGTGCAACATGATGGTCTCGGGAGAAACGTCGTTGTCTTCGATGAAAAGAACCGCTCTTCTTGGTCTCGTCGGTGCAGCCTTGCTCGGAGCGGTTCCGGCCGCCACCGTCGCCCTCGCCCAGGACGCCAAGTCCGACCTCGCCAACAAGCTCGATCCGAACGCCAAGGAGATCGATGAGCCGGTCCTCAAGGCCGCCGCGGCGGTGAAGGAAGAGGATGGCAAGTACCTCGACAAGGACGGGCACCCGACCTTCCACATCACCAACGATGGCAAGAAGGTCGATTGGTACACCTATTCCGGGTACCGCCGGTATCATGCCGAGTGCCACGTCTGCCACGGTCCGGACGGCATGGGCTCGACCTACGCCCCCGCTCTGAAGGATTCGCTGAAGCGCCTCTCCTACGAGGAGTTCTACGGCATCCTCGCCGGCGGCCGTCAGAACCACACGGCGGGCAACGAGAGCGTGATGCCGGCCTTCGGCGATAACAAGAACGTCATGTGCTACGCCAACGACCTCTACGTGTACCTGCGCGCCCGCGCTTCCGGTGCCTGGGGCCGCGCGCGTCCGGGCGAGAAGGAAGACAAGCCCGAGAGCGCCAAGACGGCCGAGAAGGAGTGCCTCGGCGGTTGATGACCCGCTCGAGCCCCCTCGTTTCGATCGCGGCCGCCGCGCTCCTGCTCTCGGCAGGGGCGCGGCCCGCCCATGCACAGCACCTTCCGGATCTGGTCACGCAGGATGTCCTGCGCGTCTGCAGCGACCCCGGCAACATGCCCTTCTCCGAGCGCAAGGGCGGCGGCTTCGAGAACAAGATCGCCCAGATCGTCGCCGACGAACTGAAGGTGAAGCTGCGCTACTACTGGCTGACCCAGGGGCCCGGCTTCGTCCGCAACACCCTCGGTAGCGGCCTGTGCGACCTGATCATCGGCACGTCGGGCGGGGAGATCGTTCAGGCGACCAATCCCTACTACCGATCCGCCTATGTCCTAGTCGCGCGCCGGGGTGAATTGCCTGATATCAAGAGCCTCGACGATCCCCGGCTGAAGGACCAGCAGATCGGCATCATTGCCGGCACGCCGCCTTCCAATCACCTGAGCGAACTGAAACTCGTCGGCGAGCGGATCCATGCCTACCCGCCCTACGCCTTCGGGGCCGAGCGCAAGCATCAGACGGTCGCGGCGGAGGTGATCGCCGATCTCGCCGAGAAGAAGCTCGATGTGGCGATCCTTTGGGGACCGGCCGCGGGCTGGCTGGCCAAGCAGAGCGGGGTGCCGATGGACGTCGTGCCGCTGCTCAACGAGCCGGGACGGCCGCCGCTGACCTTCCGCGTCTCGATGGGCGTGCGCCACAGCGAGAACGACTGGAAGCGCAGCCTCAACACCGTCCTGCGCAAGCGCAAGGCCGATATCGAGAAGGTCCTGCGAGAATACGACGTGCCGCTGCTGGCCGAGGAGGAGAACAAGCCTCTCGGTGCGGCGGAGGAGTGATCCGGCGTTCGGCACATGGCTTCGCTCGCGATGGCGGAGACTGGCAGGATCCGAGGCGATCAGCCGGAAACGCGATCAAGGCCCGAACCGCGGTTCGGGCCTTTCTTAGTGTCTCTCACAAAACGCCCGTTGCGCTGTCCTCGCCAGAGCGAGAACGGTCGGTGACCGGGAGTTATGTGAGGCACTCTTACTCGGCCCTCTCGATGCCCGTCCGGTCGAGCTTGGCCAGCGCCTGCGCCACCGTCTCGCCGCCGATGACGAGGTCTGGTGCGATCTCGGCGAGCGGCACCAGCACGAAGGCCCGCTCGCGCACGAAACGGTGCGGCAGAACCAAACGCTCGTCGGAGACCTGCGCGCCCTCATAGGCCAGCACGTCGATATCGATTACCCGCGGGCCCCAGCGCCGCTCGCGGACGCGCCCGAGCGCCGCCTCGATCGACAGGCAGACCTCCAGCAGCCCGTGCGGGGTCAGATCGGTGTCGATGGCGACCGCCGCGTTGAGGAACCAGTCCTGGTCGGTGTCGCCCCAGGGCGGGGTGCGGTAATCGGCCGAGCGCGCCGTGACCCGGATGCCAGGCGCCGCGGCGAGGCGCTCGACGGCCTGAGCCAGCATCGCTGCCTTGTCGCCGATATTGCTGCCGAGCCCGAGATAGGCGCGCGTCATCTTTCCTCCCGCGTCGGGCGGCCCCGCACGATCTCGATCGCCGCGTAGTCGAGCACGGCCGGAATCGGCGCGCTCGGCTTGTCGATCCGCACCGCGATCGTCTCGATCCGGGGGAAGCGCGCGAGGCAGCTCTCGGCGATCGCCTCGGCCAGGGCCTCGATCAGGGCGAAGCGCCGGTTCGTGGCGATGTCGAGGGCGATCTCGGCGAGATCGGCGTAGCTCACGGTGGCGGCGACATCGTCGCTGCGCCCGGCCGGCGCGAGGTCGAGGCGGCATTCGAGCGAGATGTAGAAGCGCTGGCCGAGCCGCTCCTCCTCCGGCAGCACGCCGTGGCGCGCGAAGACCGCGAGGCGGTGGACGAGGATGCGGTCAGCCATGAACGATCCCAGCCGCCGTCGTCGGACGCATCACGGCATCGAGCACCCGCAGCGCCTCGACATGCGGCGCCACGTCGTGAACGCGCACGATGTCGGCGCCGAGTGAGCCGGCGAGCACATGCGCGGCGAGCGACCCGACGAGGCGGTCGCGCGGGGCCGTCTCGCGGTCGTGCAGGCGCCCGAGCAGGCTCTTGCGCGAGACGCCGACGAGGAGGGGAAACCCCAGCGCCCGGATTTCGGGAAGGCGGCGCAGGGCTTCGAGATGCTGCTCCCAGCTCTTGCCGAAACCGATGCCGGGATCGAGCACGATGTCGCCGTCGGGAATGCCGGCGCGGCGGGCAATGTCCAGGGAGCGCTCGAAGAAGCGCAGCATGTCGGCGACGATGTCGAGCGCGCCGTCGATCGTCTCGCGATTGTGCATGACGATGACCGGTGCGCCGTGCTCAGCGGCGACGCGGGCGATGTCCGGCTCGCGCTGCAGGCCCCAGACATCGTTGACGAGGGTAGCGCCCGCCTTCAGAGCGGCCTCCGCGGTGGAGGCCTTATAGGTGTCGATCGAGATCGGAACGGAGAGGCCGGGCGCCACCGCCTCGATCACCGGCAGGACGCGGGCCTGCTCTTCCGCCGCCGACACCGGCGTGTGGCCGGGTCGGGTCGACTCGCCGCCGATATCGAGAATGTCGGCGCCGGCTTCCGTCAGTGCGGCAGCCTGGGCGCGCGCGGCTTCGACCCCCACGAAGCGGCCGCCGTCCGAGAACGAGTCCGGCGTGACGTTGAGGATGCCCATGACCAGCGTGCGCCGGCCGAGTTCGGGCAGCAGGGTCTGCAGGCGCGTCGGAGGAGGAGAGGAGGGCGGCATCGGGTGTCGTGACTCGTCGGGCCAAGCCTGCGGAACCAAGCCTTGCGGGCCTAGCCCCTCGCCTCCCGTTTAGCCAGAGACCTGAAGTGTTTTCGAGGGGGTCGCCGCGCGGCGGCTCAGGAGGCGCCGCGATAGCAGCGGATCTCCGCCTCGGCTTGGGCCCGGCGCAGGTCGGCGACCTTGTCGTCGAACATCTTGGTCGACTTGAAGGCCGTGGTGCGCTGGCCGATGCCCTGGCGCATGGAGAGGATAGTGCTCGCCTGCACGTACTTGTCGTAGGGCAGGATCGAGGCAAGCGCGTCGAGAGAGCAGGAGCACTTCTCCAGCGCCGCGCGGGTCTGGCCGTTGGCCGCCATGCAGCCGAACACGTAATCGGCCCGCGCGTCGGTCGGATAGTCGTTCTCGTCGGCGCGCGCGGGCGCGGCGAGGAGGACGGCCGCAAACGCTGCGGCCAGCGCGACCTCAGGAATCCTTCTGGTCATAATCGAGCCTCTCCTCAAGGAGTTCGCCGCCATCGGGCTTCAGGGTTCGCGCTTCGAGGGAGACGATCTCGCCCGGCACCTCCGGCGCGACCACGAAGGTATAGGTCGTGGCCTCGAATCCGCGCATCCGCTCGGTCAAGGGGTCGCCCTCGAAGGGTTTCATCACGACGCGCCAGCCCTCGACCTTGCGGCCCTTGAAATCGACCTGGACCGGCGTGACCGTCGCCTTCTCGCGCAGACCCTTGCGGATCGCGTTCTTGATGTAACGCGGGTTGGCCTCGAGCAGACCGGCGAGACCCTTCAGGTGGTTTTCCAGGAACAGGCTCAGCACGGGGTTGCCGGCCATGTCGATGAACGGACCCGCCGGAACGCGATAGCCGCCGGAGAACATCTGCACGCGGATATCGCGGCTCTCGGCGCTCTTGCCGGGCTCGACCGTGAGCTTGATCGCGTCGTTGAGCGGCGGACCGTAGGGCCCTTTCACGATTCCGCTGCGGCGCAGGTAATCGTAGGTCAGCGTGCTGCCGGGCGTGGTGTTCTTCATCTGCGGCTGCTCGAAGAGCAGGTCGCCGGCATTCGGCGCCGCACTCTGGGCAGCCTCCTGACTTGCCGGTCCGGTGTCGGAGGCCGCCCAGGCGAGGGGCGCGGTTGCGAGAAGCGTCGTCGAGAGAGCCGCCGCAACGGCAACTGGCAGCATCGTCCGTCTCAAAGGGGTGCCTTTTCGCTCAAGGGGTTTTGCACATTCGTCCCGATGCTGCGGTATATATAATCGGGCGGGTTCTCGGCAGCCTCTTCCTTGGCAAGATCCCGCATTTTCGCGTGAAGCGGCGAAAGGGAGCAGGCCGGATCGGTGTTGGCGGCATCGCCCGTGAGCGCCAGCGCCTGGCAACGGCAACCGCCCCAATCCTTCTCGCGCCGGTCGCAGGAGCGGCAGGGCTCCTTCATCCAACTCGTGCCGCGATAGGCGGCAAACGCCGGCGATTGCGTCCAGATGTCGCCGAGCGAGTGGTCGCCGACGTACCAGAATTCGAGGCCGGGGATGGTCTCGGCGGCATGGCAGGGCAGGACCTTGCCCTGCGGCGTCACGTTCATCAGCTTGCGGCCCCAGCCGCCGGCGCAGGCTTTGGGGTACTTGGCGTAGTAGTCCGGCACCACGAGATCGATGACGAGCTGACCCTTGAGGCGCTCGCGCGCCGCCTCGACGATGCGGATCGACGCATCGACCTGGGCCTTGTCCGGCATTAGGGCAGCGCGGTTGACGTAGGCCCAGCCGTAATACTGGGTGTGGGCCACCTCCAGCCGCTTGGCCCCGAGCTTGACCGCGAGATCGATGAAGCCCGGCACCTCGTGGATGTTGCCGCGGTGGATCACCGAGTTCAGCGTCAGCGGCAGGCCGAGTTCGGTGACGCGGGCGGCGAACTGCATCTTTTGGGGTTGCGCGTTTTTCAGGCCGCCGATCTTCTCGGCGTTCGCAGCATCGACGCCTTGAACGGACAATTGCACGTGGTCGAGGCCAGCGTCGTAGAGGGCGTCGAGCTTGGCGAGTGCGCCGCCGACGCCGGATGTGATCAGGTTCGAGTAGAGGCCGAGTTCGGCGCACTTGGCCGTGATCTCGACGATGTCCGGGCGCGCCGTCGGCTCGCCGCCGGACAGGTGGACGTGCAGCACGCCCAAGCCCGCCGCCTCCGTCAGCACCCGCAGCCACGTTGCCGTGTCGAGCTCGGCCGAGCGCCGGTCGAGCTCCAGCGGGTTCGAGCAGTAGGGGCAGCGCAGCGGGCAGCGGTGGGTCAACTCGGCGAGCAGACCCACAGGTGCCGGAATGACGTCCGCGGGGGAGGGGGCGGGGGTCGGTGCATTCATCGCTCCAGAACCCTTTTCTGTGCGAGACCGGCCAGCATCGGGAGGATGTCGGCCTCAATGACGGCCGGATCGGCATCGTAGGTTTGGCCCAGGATCTGGGCGATCTGCGAGACCGAGGTCTTGCCGTCGACGAGCTTGAGAACCGCGACGGCGTTGTCGTCGAGGTCGAAGGTGCGCTCGGGCGCGAGCAGCACGTGCTTGTTGCGGACTTCATCGAAGCGCAGGCGCACGCCGCGGGGCAGGCGCGGCACGTCGCTGCCCGAGAAGGCCGCGGGCTGGGCCGGCGTCGCGGCGGGGCTGGCCTCGGTGGAAGTATCCTCGGTCACGAGGCCCTCGCCCGGCTGCCATGCATCCGGCGGCACCATGCCGGGGGCGACATAGGCAAAGTAGAGCGCGTCGAGCTGCGTCCAGAGCACGTTGCACTTGAAGGTCAGCGCATCCATTGCCGCCCGCTGCATCTCGGGCGTCGTGGCGTGCCGCTTGACGTAGTCGAGGGCGAAATCGGCGTCGCGCGGTGCCTGGGTCAGGCGCTTGTCGAAATAGGCCAGCGTCTCCTTGGTGATGAAGTCGTAGTTCTTCAGCATCCCGGCGACGCGCTCGGAGATGATCGTCGGCGAGAACATCTCGGTGAGCGAGGAGGCGATGGCCTCCAAGAGCGTCCGCTCGGAGACGAAATGGACATAGGCATCGACCGAGAAGCGGGTCGCCGACAGGATGCCTTTGGTCGAGAGCACGTAGTCGCGTGAGAAGCCGACGCCCTCGGCGAGCTTGAGCCAGCGCTCGATGCCGCCGTCGCCCTCATGGTCGCCGTCGTGATCGACGATGCGCTGGCGCCAGATCCGGCGAAGCTGCGCGTCCGGCAGGCGGGCGAGCAGCGCCGCATCCTTCACCGGGATCATCGCCTGATAATAGTAGCGGTTGAGCGCCCAGGCCCGGACCTGATCCTTCGAGAGTTTGCCGTCGTGCAGCAGGCGGTGGAACGGGTGGAGGTTGTGATAGCGCCGCGCGCCGATGTCGCGGAGCGCCGCCTCAAGCTCCTCGTGGCTCAGCAGGCGCTGCTCGGATTCCGGGACGGGCGGCGGAAATTGAGCGGTCATGGCGTTCGGTCTCCCCAGGCTTCGAGCCGCATTTCGGGTGGTGCTCGTTCGAGCTTTTTAGATGGCGCCCCGCACCGGGAAGGGCAGGGCGACCGACGCGCGATTGGATCGTGCAAAATATATTCGGTCCGGCACTAAATTTCCAGGCCGGCCTTTCGCGCGTCTCGTGCTCGATCAGAGATCGAGGATCAGGCCGTCATGGGCGACGGTCCAGCCGCGCGCCTCGACGCTGGCGCGCTCGGGCGAGTCCTCGACCAGGATCGGGTTGGTGTTGTTGATGTGGATCAAAACCCGCCGGCCGATCTCGACATCGGCGAAGGAGGCGATCGAGCCGGTCTCGCCGTTGATCTGGATATGGCCCATGCGCCAGCCGGTCTTGGTGCCGACGCCGGCCCGGATCATATCGTCGTCCTCCAGCACCGTGCCGTCGAAGAGGAGCGCGTCGGCGCCCGCGACGCGGGCTTTCAGCTCCTCCGTCACGCGGGCGCAGCCGGGGATGTAGGCGAGGCGCTTGCCCCCCGCCTCGATCATCGTACCGACGGTGGTTTCGGTCTCGGCCCCGATCTGCATCGAGGCGTCCTCCAGCCAGAGCGGCACCTTGCCGGGCACGGAGAACAGCGTCACCGAGAGTCCGGGCACCGGCTCGAAGGTCTGGTTGAGGGAAATCGTCTGCCGCTTCACCACATCGGCGGCCATCACGTCGAAGACGCGGTTGTCGGAGACCGAAGCCAGGATGCCGGGCGTGGCGTAGAGCGTGAAGGGCTGGCCCTCGCGCAAGGTCAGCAGGCCCGCGACGTGATCGACGTCGCCATTGGTCAGCAGCACCGCGTGGATCGGCGAGTGGCGCAGACCCTCCCGCGGATGCATCGGTGGGTTGGCCTGGATCTGCTGGCGGATGTCGGGGGAGGCGTTCAGCAGAAGCCAGCGTTCCCCGTCCGGAGAGACCGCGATGCTCGACTGCGTGCGTGGTTTGACTCTGGGATCACCGGCCCAGGCCAGGGAGCAGATGGAGCAGCGGCAGTTCCACTGAGGAACGCCGCCGCCCGCCGCCGAGCCGAGGATCACGACATGCATGGTGAGAACCCGCTGATGCCCGCAACCCTAACCCGGCTCAAATCACCTTAGTTGAAGGTGTCGATCTCGGCCGACTCGTAGCTCGTGACTTCCATGCCGACGCAGATCTCGGAAACGATGGGGGCGGCCCACTTCATGGTGTTTCTCCTCGACTTTATGGAACGCCCGAATCCTCGACCCAACTTGCTTAAGAGGATCGTAAGATACTGGCGACGCACTCGTTTTCGCACGCAGGAGGTATATCGCCAATTCCGGCTCCGCCTGCAAGAGCCGGCTTGCCGTTTCTTCCCATGTTCGCACCGGGACGGTCCCAACTTCCCGTGAAACACAGGTTAGACTTTGGTGGGGGGAACGAAATGCCGCGGGGCCTCAGTGGCGGAAATCCTGGCCGCGCAGGTCGAGCATGAAGCCCTTGCCGCGCACGGTGACGATGACCGGGCCGCCCAGCCGCACGAAATCCGAGAGCTTCGAGCGCAGGTAACCGACATAGACATCGACCACGTTGAGGGAGAGGCCGCCCTGGCCGGCCCAGAGGCGGTCGAAGATCTCGCCGCGCGAGATCGGCCGGTTGACCTCCTGCATAAGGAGGGCGAGTAGTTCCGCCTCCCGCGGGGTGAGACGGGCCGAAGCCTCGCCGAAGCTGACTTGGCGGATGTTGACGTCGAGCGTGAGGCGGCCGGCGGTGAAGACGGTGCGCGGCGTGTCGGCCTCGCGGCGCCGCAGCAGGTGGACCTGGAGCCGGGCCAACAGCTCGTCGAACACGAACGGCTTGACGATATAGTCGTCGGCGCCGAGCGCCAGGCCTTCGGCCCGGTCGCGCACCTCGTCGCGGGCGCTCAGGAAGAGGATCGCGCCGGGATAGCCGCCCTCGCGCAGGGAGCGGCAGACATCGTGGCCGGAGCCGTCCGGCAGTGTGATGTCGAGAACGACCGCCTCCGGGGCATCGTCGCGGGCGGCGCTGAGCGCGTCCTCGACCCGGCCGGCGACGCCGACGGAGAAGCCTTCCGCCTCCAAGCCGCGAGCGAGGATGCCGCGGATGTCGATGTCATCCTCAACGATCAATACGCGCGTCGTCATGCGGCGCCGATCCTCTCGTGTCCTGCCCCGTACGATTTTGGTGCGGCGCCCTCGTCGAGCGCGGGCAGGTCGATGACCACCCGGGCGCCGCCGCGTTCGGCTCTGCCGAGGCTGATCGCGCCATCATGGCGTTCAACGACCCATCGCGCCAGAGCTAAACCGATGCCGAATCCCGCTTCTCCCGATCGGGCCTCGCGGCGAAAGCGCTCGAACAAGCCCTCGCCCTGTTCGGGAAAACCGGGCCCATCGTCGTCGATGGTGATGAGCGCCCGGCTTCCCTGCGGACCCTCGCCCCCGTTCAGGGAGACGGTGACGCGGGTCAGGCCGTTGGCATGGCGCAGGGCATTGTCGATCAGGCTCTCGACAACCTGGCGGAGCCATTCCGGATCGGCGCTGATCTCGATATCGCGGTCGCCCGGCTCCAGCACCAGTCCGACCCGGCGGCGGGCGGCCTCCGAGCCGGCGCTGTCGATGGCGTCGGTCAGCACTTCGACGGCGCTGACGGCGCGCCGGTCGAGTTCGATCTGGCCGGATTCCGAGCGGGCGACGCGCAGGAGGTCCTCCACCCGGCGCTTGAGCCGCTGCGCGCGCTTGCGGATGGTGGCGAAGACCGGCCCGTGATCGACAGGCTTGCCGGCGGCGCGCTCGACCTTGCGCTGGGCGAGGTCGCACTCGCCCAGGATCACCGTGAGCGGGGTGCGCAACTCGTGGCTGACATCGGCGAAGAAGCGGCGCCGGGAGCGGTCCACCATCTCCAGCCGCGCATTGGCCGCACGCAGATCGGCGGTGCGGGCCTCCACCGTGTCCTCCAGGGCGGCCCGGTCGGCGGCGAGCCGACCCTCGCGGCGGGCGAGCCGGGCGGCCATGCGGTTGAAGTTCGCGACGAGCAGACCGAGCTCGTCGCGGGTCTCGACCGAGAGCCGGGTATCGAGCGCGCCGCTGCCGACGGCGCCGGCCGCCCGGCGGATCTCCTCGATCCGTGCCAGCGTCGGCCGCGTGACTGAACGATAGAGCACCCCGACGAAGGCCAGCGCCAGCGCCACCGCCGTGAGCGCAGCGATGGTCAGGCGGTTCGACAGGGTGGCAGCGGCCTCCGTCCCCGCATTCATGCTGCGCCGCTCGGCCTCGACCAGCAGCGAGAGCGGCGGTCCCGTCATCGCCCCGAAGGCGTTCAACGTCCCCTGCATCGCGGTCTTGCGCCGGTCGGGATCGCTCTCTCGCCGTACCAGGGTGACCTGCCGGTCGAGCATGGCGCGGGCCGCGCGCACATTGGCCAGCGGCCGGGTCCGCGCGACATACTGGATCCGGTCCTCGAGGTTGGTGCTCGTCGCCATGCCGTTGCCGAGGGCGTCGTCGACGCGGTTGAGCGCCTCATCGACCCGGTCGCGGGTCACCGACAAGGCCTCCGGCGGCGCGTCCGGGTTGCCGATGCTCTCGATGGCAGCGAAGCCGTACTGCGCCAGCCGCCCGGAGAGTTCGGCGAGAAGCTCCAGCCGGTGCTGGGCGGCGAGCGTGCGATCGATGACGTTCTCGGTCAGCCGGATCGACCACAGCACGCCGACCGCCGCCAGCAGGGCGATCAGCGCCATGCCGCCGAGCAGCAGGGCAAACCGGACTTTCAGCGAACGCATGGTCTCCCTCTCCGCCGCGGCGGCGGCGGGCGGACCATGTCACCGCCGGGGCAGGGTCTCAAGCCGGCTCGCATTGCCGGCTTGTCCCGCTCGCCTAAGAGTGCCTCACAAAACTCCCGGTCTCTGATCGTCTTCACTCTGGCAATGACGGCGCGGCGGGAGTTTTGTGAGAGACACTAAAGGTCGTTCGGCAGGCTGCCCTTGGGCGCGCAGCGCCAGCTCTTCACGTGGTAGCCGGGATGCTCCTCCTGCCACGCCGCCAGGGTGCTCTGCGAATTGCGCAGGCAGATGAAGGTGTTCGGGCTGTCGTAGGAGAGGTTGATCCGCTCCTCGTGGCACTTCGCCGGCTCGGCGATCAGGCAGACGGACAGGAGCAGGAACATGCGCGCGGCCTCGGGCAGGAGGAGGGCGCGGGCGGCACGACCGGATCGGTGCCCCACGCCTTTCGTGCGAGGCAAAGTGGGAGAATCCGGCAGGCCAGCAAGTCATTTTTCTGCGACTTGCCGGCGGCTTTCGGAAAAATCGTGCGGGATCAGGCCGTCACGAACAACTCGCCCTTGCCGAGCGTCGCGAGGTCGCCCGAGTAGCGCCGCAGCGTTCCGCCGAGCAGGCCGGCCTGCGCCGCGTCGAGGCGCTTGAGGCTCTGGGCCAACAGGCGGACGAAGACCAGATCCGGCGTGCCGGTCTCGACGAAGGTCGGCAGCAAAGCGCCGTGGCTGCCGGCGATCAGCGTGCCGCGGCGCATGCCGTAGCCCGGATGGTCGCCGAGCGCGCCGGAGACGACGATGGTGCCGGCGATCATCCGCGAGCCGGCGAAGGCCCCGGCCGATCCGGCCAGGATCAGGCCCCGCCGCATGCGGTCGCCGAGATGATCGCCCGCCGCGCCCTTGATGACGAGCGTCGCGCCGTCGAGCCCGGCCTTGGCAGCGTAGACCGCGCCGCCGGCGTGATCCCCGGCATCGCCTTCGATCGTGATCGTACCGCCGGTGGCACCGGTGGCGGCATAGGGGCCGGCCGAGCCCGTGACGGTCAGCGCGCCCGCCGCCATGGCCTCGCCGAGGCGCTGGCCGACATCGCCCTCGACGCGGATCGAGCCTTGCGAGAGCGCGGCACCCACCCGGTCGAGCCGGGACGAGCCGCCCTCGATCACGAGGCTGTCGGAGCCGTCGAGGCGGATCTCGAACGCGTCGCCGAGCGTCAGGCCGCGCCGGCTGGTGCCGATCGCGAGCCGGCCCGCTTCCGCCTCGGACAACCCGCTCAAGGCGAGCGGGGTGATGTTGAGGAGATCGACCCGCTCCGGCAGATCCCCGCGCAGTCTCAGCGTGCTCATCGTTGAGTCCTCATGCGGCGGGTTTCTCCAGCAGGTCGCGGAGGTGGTAGTGGTGCCGGCCGAGATTGCCGCCGTAATTGCCGGCGGTGACCGCGACCAGGCCGTACTTGGCGCCGATCTCGGTGGCGGCGTGGAGCGCCGCGCGCATCGACTCGGCGACGCCTTGCGAGGTTAGGGCGTCGATGACGATTTCGAGCACCACGCCGCATTCGGGCGGCAGCGCCGAGCCGGCTCGGCCCTTCAGGGTCGGACAATAGGCGTCGTTGGTGGAGGCCATCATGCCCTTGGTGCGTCCGCCGACCTTCGAGCCCGAGCGGACGATGCCGCCGGGGAAGGGCAGGATCGCGCCGGGGACCGCCTTGGCGGCCTCGACCGCGATCTCGGCGACGATGAGGGTGTCCGCGTGCTTGCGCCCGAGGAACAAGAGGTTGCCGCCGCCGACCGCGCCGTCGACGGCGCGGGTTGAATCCTCGCACAGAAACTCGCCGTCCATGACGGGGATGCGCCAGTAGCGGCGCATCTTGCCCTGCGCATCGGGCAGCCGCTTGGCGACGGCGAAACCGTCACCGAAATAGCGGATCGCCCCGCCGAGCTTGATCTTGTGCGGTCCCTCGACGCCGGCAAAGCAGGCGGTGCCGGGGCAGGTGAGGATGCACTGGCCGACGCGCTTGAGGAGTTGCTCCTTCAGCCCGTTCGGCTCGAAGCCGAACAGCAGGATGCGCACGCCGGGGCGCCCGTCCGGCGTCTCGTCGGGCGAGAGCTCGGCGTCGACGCCGGCCTCGGCGCCGCAGCCGATCACCGAGGTGGCGAAGCCCGTCATCACCGTGGCCGCGATCATCGCCCATTTCGGCGTGTCGTTGGTCACGATGATCGCGGTGCCCGCGACGTCGAAGGCTTCGGCGAAGGTGTCCTCGACCTTGATGCCGTTGAGGATGAGGTCGCTCATCGATTTCGTCCCATCACCCTCGCCCATCACGCCCGGCACGCCACGTCTTCGAACGTCCCGGTCTTCTCCGGGAAGGCGGCGTCCGGCACCGCGAAGGTGTCGAGCCCGGCGCCGAAGCGGTCCTGCAGGTAGGTCTCGGCGCGCTTCTCCATGCCGGCATCGGCCCCGACATCGAGTGAGAGCGTTTTTCCGGAGAACCACGCCACGACCTCGCCGTCCTCGACGATGGGCTGGCCGTCCTTCAGCACCAGCTTGGCGCGGGAGAACATCGCTGTGCGGTCCCGTTCGTCGCGGTAGATCGCGACGTCGGCCTTGGCGCCCTCGCGCAGATGGCCGCGGTCGGTCAGGCCGAGCAGCTTGGCCGGGCCCGAACGGGTGAGCTGGGCGATCTCGCTGAACGTGTACTCGCGCTCGATCTTGGGCAGGCCGGAGCGCTCGCCGACCACCGCCGGCAGCGTCGCGATTTCCTTCGCGCGCTCCTCGGCATCCATCAGCAGATGGATGATGCGCGGATACTCAGTGAAGACGCCGCCATTCGGGTGGTCGGTCGTCAGGATGGTGCGCTCGGGGTTCGAGGAGAGCAGCATCAGTTCCAGGCCGATCGCCCATTGCAGCGACGAGACCGGGCCGCGCGGCCGGTAGAGGAACGGCACCACGCCACCGCCCTCGGCATCGCCGGCCGTGAGCACCCACTTCTTCGGCTTGGCCCCTTTCCGGCCGCCGAACTGGCGCAGGATGTCGAGGGAGATCGTCACCGTCTGGCCGAACACCACCTGACCCACGTCGTAGGTCGCGTTGGGATGGGCCTCCATCGCCGCGTTGATCCGCTCGGCCGCCGAGCGGAAGCCGCCGGTCATCGGGTTCTCCGGATCAACCACGCCGTAGGCGTAGAACTGGGCGTGGGCGAAGTGGATGCGCCGGCCCTCCGCCGCCTCGAGCGTGGCGACGAGGGAGTCGTCGGCGCCGGGCAGGCCGAGATTGTTGCAGTGGACGTGCAGCGGGTGCGGCACGCCGATCTCCTCGACCGCGTCGAGCAGGGCCGACATGATCGTGCGGGTCGAGAGCCCGTAGCAGGGGATCTCGTCGTCGAGGCTGAGCTTCAAGACGCCGTCCTTGAAGGCCGAGGCGCCGCCCGCATTGATGCACTTGACGCCCAGACCCCGCGAATGGGCCAGCGTCTGCTGCACGAGATCGCGTACCGCGTTCTTGCCCTCGCCATCGCGCAGAAGTTGAAGCAGGTGGTCGTCGTTGCCGAGCACGGCCAGGCCGCCACGGTCGAGCAGCGGGATGTCGGCGAGTTCGAGATGGGTCGCGAGCGCGTTCGAGGGCGGCAGGGCCGGCTCGACCGCGGTGGTGTAGCCCATCCGCGCGTAATTGGCGCCGATCCAGCTGCCCGAGCCGCCGGCATGGGCGAAGGGATGGCCGTTGGGCGCGGATTCGCTGACGTAGAGGTCGGGCAGGAGCAGGCGGCTCATCACCACGTTGCCGCCGGCGATGTGCGAGTGGACCTCGACGCCGCCGGCCATCACCACGCAGCCCGTGGCATCGATGGTGCGGTCGGGCGCGCGCTCGGAGGGGGCGACGACGCGGCCATCCTCGATCCAGACGTCGCCGACGGCGTCGCGCCCGGCTGTCGGATCGACCACCCGTCCGCCGTGGATACGGGTCAGCATGAGACACCCTTCTCGATGAGGCGGTCGCGGATGCGGGCGAGCACGTCGGCGGCCGTTTGTGCTTCGGCAGCCGCTTTCGGCTCGGCATAGGCGATGACGCCGCGCCGCTCGTTCCAGAGCGCGCCGCCGACGCTGTGGCCGGGCACGCCCACGGTGATGACGATCTCTGCGGTTTCGCCCGCGGCTTCGGGCGAGCCCTCACCGACGATGGCGACGGTGGGCAGGCTGCCGAGCCAAGCCGGGCGCGGCGCGGGGAGCGAGGCGAGCCACAGGGCAGCGTCGGCCTCTCCCGACGCGATCTGGCGGGCGCTATCGAAGCGCCAGGGATCGTGCTCGGGCTGATGCCGGCCGAAGCCGACCCGGGGCGCCTGCCCCGTGGTCCAGGCGGAGAGCTGCACCGCGGCGCGGCCCTGGAACGGGTCGGCCAGCGTGAGCGCGAAGAAGCGGGTGGATTCGTTGAGGTCGCGGATCAGGCCCTGGAGCATCTCCACGCCGAGTTCACCGACCTCTTCAGCGTCGTAGATCACGACGCCGTACTGCGCGGAAAACAGGCGGCGGGCGAGGTCGGCGAAGGCCGCTTCCCCAGCGAGATGCCCCTTGGCGAAGGCGCGCAGGTGGCCCAGCGAGAGTGCGAGCCCGCCCGCGTCGGAGGCGTAGGCGACGTGACGGATCGCACCGTTCTGCGGACCGCCCAGCGACAGCAGAGCGCGCTCGGCGCCCGCCGCCCGTCCGCGGCTCGGGGCCGCGGCGGCGATCTCGCCGATCAATTCGCCGTCCCAGGGGCGGTTGCCGAGGATCAGCACGACGTCCGCTCGGCCGATGGTCTCGGCGCGAGTCGTGGTCATGACGCCGCCCGCGCTCAGCGCGCCGAGTTCGGCGTAAACGCTAGGGCCGGAGACGGGATCGAGCGAGGCGCCCAGCGTCTCGGCCAGCCGGTAGGCGGCGCGTAGCGCCGAGACTTCGGCGCTCAGACCCGCCAGCACCGGCACGCGCGACGCGGCCAGCAGGTCGGCCGCGGCTTCGACCGCCGCGTCCACATCCGCCGCGCCTCCCTTCACCCAGGCTGCCATGCTTCCTCACCGTCGTTTCTTCGGGCATCCCCGCATCGAGGCGGGGCGAAAGACGGTCATGTCCGAAGGGCGCCCTGGGCGCCCCTGGTGGAGACTCGATGCCCTCGAATTCCCGGCTCGGGTTCAAGGACAGGGGCTCGGACCGGCTCCGCGAGTGGGAGCGGGCTGGTTTTGCCTTCCTGAGCCGGAGCCTGCAAGCCCCCGGCGAAGTTTGCATCGGAGATTTCCTGCATCGACCCGCACCGGGTCAGCGATGATCCGGCGCCTTAACGGGGCTGTCCGCGTCTTCGAGAATGTATTGAGCGAGGTTGCCTCGGGCGAGGTTGTCGGCGCCGCCGCAGCGTGGGAGAAGCCGCCCGCATCGCCGGGCGCGTGTGTGCGGGCCGCGCCGGCAGCTTTAGCGGGAGGGAATGAGAGCGTGGCCGAGGTCCCGGACCAGACGGGTGAGATCCTGAGCGCGCCGCGCTCCGCCGGCCCTGCCGTGAATGCCGTGCGGGTCCGCGCCCCCGCGCGCCTCCATTTCGGCTTCCTCGACCTCAATGGCGGCCTCGGGCGCCGCTTCGGCAGCATTGGTCTCGCCCTCGACGCGCCGGCCGTGCAGCTCGTGGCCCGCCCGGCCAAGCGCGTCTCCGCGACCGGTCCGGAGGCCGAGCGGGTGCGCGCCAACCTGCTCGCGGCAGCCTCCTATCTCGAGGTGCCGGAGACCGTCGCGGTCGAGGTCGAGGAAGCCATTCCCGCCCATGCCGGCTTCGGCTCGGGCACGCAGGTCGCGCTCGCGGTCGCCGCCGCGGTGGCGCGCCTCAACGGACGCCCCTTCCAGCCTGCCGACTTCGCCGACGTGCTCGACCGTGGCAACCGCTCCGGCGTCGGGCTCGCCGCCTTCACCGAGGGCGGCCTGATCGTCGATGGCGGGCGCGACGGGTCCGGTGCGCCGCCGCCGGTCATTGCTCGGCTGCCCTATCCGGAAAACTGGCGGGTCGTGCTGATCCTCGATGAAGCCATGACCGGTGTGCATGGCTCCCGTGAGACGGAAGCGTTCCGCGATCTGCCGCCGTTCGATCCGGCCCAGGCTGCGGAAATCTGCCGGATCGTGCTGATGCAGGTTCTGCCGGCTGCCGCGACCGCCGAGCCCGACGGCTTCGGTGCCGGCATCACGCAGATCCAGAAGCGGATCGGCGACCATTTCGCGCCTCACCAGGGCGGTCGCTTCGCCAGCCCCGCGGTGGCCGAGGCGCTCGCCGCCGTGGCGGCAGCCGGGGTGCCCGGCTACGGCCAGAGTTCCTGGGGTCCGACCGGCTTCGCGCTGATGCCCTCGCAGCGGGAGGCCGAGGCGCTAGTCGCGGGGCTGGCGCGGCCCGGCCGTCTCCGCTTCCTCATCGCGCGCGGGCGAAACGTCGGCGCCTCGGTTTCCGAAGTTTAGAGCTTTTTCTTTTCCGCGCTTCAAAGAAACCTGCGCTTGACCAGCGCCGGTCGTTCCGGTTTTGCACCTGAAGCGCCTCGCAAAGGCGCGGTCACGAGAGGACGAACACCATGGCCCGCTCGATCCTGCACATGCTGACGCCGCTCAAGCACATGAGCCCGTTCGACGTGAACATGGCGATCGATGCCGGTTTCGAGACGCTGATCCCCTATACGGGCGTCGATCTCACCGATGTCGTCTCGCTGACCCAGGACTCGATCTTCTCCCGCGCGCCGCAGGACGGCGTGCGCACCGGCATCTTCATCGGCGGCAAGAACGCGGAACTCGCCCTCGACATGGTGGACCGGGCGAAGAAGGCCTTCGTGCCCCCCTTCGTCAACCATGTCTTCGCCGACCCGGCCGGCTCGTTCACCACCGGCGCAGCAATGGTCGCCGAGGTGAACCGGGCGCTCAAGGCGAAGTTCTCGACCGATCTCAAGGGCAAGCGCATCGTCATCTTCGGTGGTGCCGGTGTGGTCGCCTACGTCGCGGCTGTGATCGGCGCGCTGGAAGGCGCGCAGACCGTGCTCGTCGGCCATGACGGCGAGGAGCGCGTCTCGAAGATCGCCTTCACCATGAAGTGGCGCTTCGGCATCGAGGTCGGCGCCGTCGACGGCACGGCGCCCGAGGCGCGGCGCGCGGCCATCACGGATGCCGACGTCATCCTCTCGGCCGGCCCCGCCGGCGTTTCGATCCTGACGGCGGAGGATCTCGAATCCGCGCCCAAGCTCCTGGTGGCCTCCGATGTCAACGCGGTGCCGCCCGCCGGCATCGCCGGCATCGACGTCAATGCCGTCGACGTGCCCCTGCCGGTCGGCAAGGGGGTCGGCATCGGCGCGCTCGCGGTGGGCAACGTCAAGTACCAGACCCAGTGCCGCCTGTTCCGCAAGATGCTCGAGGCGCAGGAGCCGCTCTGCCTCGATTTCCGTGACGCCTACAAGCTCGCCGTCGAGATCGCCGGCTGAGCGCGGCCCTGATCCCGTCGCCGACCCCATCGCGTCCTCGTGATAGCGGCGCAATCCTGATCGCCGCCCAGTCCGGCCGGGCGCTGGCGCAGGCCGCGCGGCGGGCAGGTCTGCGGCCGTTCGTGCTCGACCTGTTCGGCGACGAGGACACCCTGGCGCTCGCCGAGGCTCACCGCCCGCTGCCCGGCCGCTTCGGTGCCGGAACCCGCGACCGCGCGAGCGTGCTGGCGGGGCTCGATGCGCTGTCGGAGCAGGCGGGCGGCGCTCTCGGGGTCGTCCTCGGCAGCGGCTTCGAGGGCGCGCCGGATCTCATCGCGGCGATCGCCGCCCGCCATCGCCTGCTCGGCGCGGGCGCGGAGACGGTCGCCGCGCTCAAGGACCCCTTCGGCTTCGCCGCGCTGTGCCAGCGCCTCGCGATTCCGCATCCGGCGGTCAGCGCCGGCCCGGTCGCTGACCGGGGCGCGTGGCTCCTCAAGCGGGCGGGCGGCTGCGGCGGCTCGCATATCCGCGCGAGTGCGGCCGGCGCCCTCCCGCCGAGCCATTACTTCCAGGCCCGGATGCCCGGCCGCGCCGTCGCCCTGAACTTCCTCTCCGATGGCCGCCGCATCGAGCCCCTGGCACTGACCGAGCAGTGGCAGGCGCCCTCGCCGCTGCGGCCGTTCCGCTATGCCGGAGCGCTCGCCTGCGGCCGCGACGAGGCGGAGCCGGTCCCGGCCCGGATGGCCGCGGAGATCGCCGAGGCTGCGCTTCGGCTCGCCCGCGCCACCGGCCTCACCGGCCTCGCCAGCGCCGACTGCCTTGTCCATGGCGAGAGCTGGTGGCTGCTCGAGATCAATCCGCGCCCCGGCGCCACGCTCGATGTGCTCGACCGCCGCCCGACGCCGCTCCTGATCCAGCATTTCGAGGCGGCGCTCGGCCGCATGCCTGCCATCGAGGCAAAGCCGGCGGATGCGACGGGCGCCGAGATCTGTTACGCGGCCCGGACCTGCGCGGCGGTGCCGTCCGTCGACTGGCCGGCGCACGTGTATGACCGGCCGCGGGCCGGCAGCCTCGTGGCGCGCGACGCGCCGCTCTGCACGGTGACGGCCTCCGGGCCGGACGCCGCGGCGGTCAAACAAGAATTGCGGGCGAGGGCCGGGCAGGTCCGCGCACTGCTGGAGGAAACGGAGAACAGTCATGAGTTCCAACACGAGCGCGCCGAGCCTCAACGCCCTGGCCGGGCCGCTGGTCGAGAGCCTCGTCGCTGACGCGGCCAAGCTCCGTCTCGTCGTCGCCCAGGAGAACGGCGCGCGCACGGTCGATGCCGGCGCCAACGCCCGCGGCTCGATCGAGGCCGGCCGCCGCATCGCCGAGATCTGCCTCGGCGGCCTCGGCACGGTGACGATCGCCCCGACCGGCCCGGTCGCCTCCTGGCCCTATACCGTGGTGGTCCACTCCGCCGATCCGGTCCTGGCCTGTCTCGGCTCGCAATATGCCGGCTGGAGCCTTGCCGACGAGGAGGGCGATTCCGGCTTCTTCGCCCTCGGCTCGGGCCCCGGTCGTGCGGTCGCCGTCGTGGAGGAGCTCTACAAGGAGCTCGGCTACCGCGACAACGCGACGACGACCGCGCTCGTCCTCGAATCCGCCAGCGCCCCGCCGGCCTCCGTGGTGAACAAGGTCGCGCGCGAAACCGGCCTCGCCCCGGAGAACGTGACCTTCATCTACGCCCCGACGCAGAGCCTCGCCGGTTCGACTCAGGTCGTCGCCCGCGTGCTGGAGGTGGCCCTGCACAAGGCGCACACCGTCGGCTTCGACCTGCACAAGATCCTCGACGGCATCGGCTCGGCCCCGCTCTCGCCGCCGCATCCGGACTTCATCCAGGCGATGGGCCGCACCAACGACGCCATCATCTATGGCGGTCGGGTCCAGCTCTACGTCGATGCCGACGACGCGGAGGCCAAGCAGCTCGCCGAGCAGATTCCCTCCACCACCTCGGCCGATCACGGTGCGCCCTTCGCCGAGATCTTCTCGCGGGTGAACGGCGACTTCTACAAGATCGACGGCGCGCTGTTCTCCCCAGCCGAGGCGATCGTCACTTCGGTGAAGACCGGCAAGTCGTTCCGCGGCGGCCGGCTGGAGCCGCAGCTCGTGGACGCGTCCTTCGCGTGAGGCGCTGACAACAAACCCTCTCCCCTCTGCGGGAGAGGGTGGCCCCTGCGTCAGCAGGGGTCGGGAGAGGGGAGCGCCGGTTCCGGAAGCTGAGCCAACCCCTCACCCGCCTGCTCCGCAGGCACCCTCTCCCGCGGAGGGGAGAGGGGAAAAGGAATCGGAAAAAGAGCGAATGCGCATAGGGCTCGCGGCCGACAACGGCAATTGGCACAAGGCGCGGCTGCGGGAGGCGCTGCGGGGCCTCGGCGTCGAGCCGGTGCTGTTCTCCCTCGCCGACGTCGCTGTGATGACCGGCGGCGGCGAGCCCTTGCGCGTCCCCGGCTTTGCGGACGGGCTGCCGGACGGCGTCCTGCTGCGCACCATCGCCGGCGGCACCTTCGAGGCCACCACGATGCGGCTCGGCGTGCTCCACGCGCTGGCCGCCTCCGGCGTCACGGTCTGGAACAGCCCCACCGCCATCGAGCGCTCGGTCGACAAGGCGGCGACCTCGCTGCTGATCGCCCGCGCGGGGCTCCCCACGCCCGACACCTTCGTCGTCTCGAAGCGTGAGGCGGCGGCCGAGATCGTCGCCCGCGAAGCGCGGCCCGGCAGGCCGATCGTGCTGAAACCCCTGTTCGGCTCGCAGGGCGAGGGGCTGATGCTCCTCGAAAATCCCGATGATTTGCCGGCGCAAGAAGCGGTCAGCGGCGTCTACTACCTCCAGCGCTACGTGCCGCGGGCCGATGGGCTGTGGCGCGACTACCGCGTCTTCGTCTGCGAGGGCCGGGCTGTCGCCGGGATGATCCGCGAGGGCGACGGCTGGATCACCAACGTCCACCGCGGTGGAAGGCCCTTCGCCTGGGACGTGCCCGCCCGCGCCGCCGAACTCGCCGAGGCGGCGGCGGCGGCGGTCGGTGTCGACTACACCGGCATCGATCTGGTCGAGGACGGGGACAGCGGCTTCCTTGTCCTGGAGGTGAATTCCATGCCGGCCTGGTCCGGCCTGCAGCAGGTCACCGATGTCGACATCGCCGGGGCGGTCGCCCGCGGCTTCCTCAACGCGGTGCGCGCCGCCCGCCCGCCGCGTCTGGTCTCGGCGCTCGGATGAGCGGGCCGCCGCAGGACGGCCTGCCCGCGGCGGTGGTGGCCGACCTGTATCGGGCCGCCTGCCTCGCCGAGCTCGACGCACTGAAACCCGGCAACGTTCACGGCTACGCCCCCGGTCACCGCATGGTCGTGGCCGATTTCGTCACCAGCGCCGACGTCTCCGCGCCGGCCCTGGCCGAGCCGGGCGCGCGGGTGGGCCGCCGGGTGCGCGGCGGGGTCGAGGCCACCTTCGCCGCGGTGGGGCAGAACACCAATCTCGGCATCCTGCTGCTCTGCGCACCGCTGGCCCGTGCCGCGGAACGGCCCGGCCCCCTGGGCGAGGCCCTGAACACCGCGCT
The DNA here is from genome assembly GCF_021117295.1 of Methylorubrum sp. B1-46. Taxonomy (NCBI): domain Bacteria; kingdom Pseudomonadati; phylum Pseudomonadota; class Alphaproteobacteria; order Hyphomicrobiales; family Methylobacteriaceae; genus Methylorubrum; species Methylorubrum sp. B1-46. The sequence goes on from NZ_CP088247.1 coordinate 2,057,454, forward strand.
GGCGACGTTCGACGCGTCGGACGCCCGCGACGTCTTCGCGGCGATCCGCCGGGCCAATCCCGGCGGCCTCGGTCGGGCCGAGCGTCACGACGTCGGCGAAGATCCCGGCGCGGAGGGGACGGTCCCGCCGCTTCTCGCGGCGATGGCCGAGGCCGCTCCGCGCGACCGCATCGCCCGCGCCTATACCGACGGTTTCCGCGATCTTTTCGTCATCGGCCTGCCCGCATTGAGCGAGGCGCGGGCGCGGGGCCTTGCACCGCCCTGGACCACCACGGCTGTCCACCTCGCCTATCTGACGGCAGTGCCGGACAGCCATATCGCCCGCAAGCACAGCTCTGACAGGGCCGAGGCGGTGCGGGCGGAGGCGCAAGCACGGCTCGCCGGCATAGACCTCGCCGCCGAGCCGATCGAGCCACTTCTTGCCTACGATCGGGTGCTGAAGGAGGCCGGCCTCAACCCCGGGACGAGCGCCGACTTCACCGTCGCGACGCTGTTTCTCGATGCGCTTTTCGCCGCCCGAGGCGAGGCCGTCTGACCCTACGCCCGCGAGGGGATGAATCTTCGCGCGTCAAGGCCCCCAACGACCCAAAAAATCGCCGATTTCAGGGTCTTGCGCGGGTTGTTCGGCGGAAAGGCCCGCTGTAGGGTCCGCCCCGCTATCCGGGCAAACCGGCTCGGCTCTCAGCCGGGCGCCGCAAACAAGGATGGCTTCCAGGCCACGCCTTCTCTCAGGGCGGGCCTTTTTTCAGGAATCCAGGGAGAGACCCCGAATGGCAAAGATCACCAAGGTTCAGGTCGGCGAAGCCCTCGTCGGCGACGGCAACGAGGTCGCCCACATCGACCTCATCATCGGACCGCGCGGTTCGCCGGCCGAGACGGCCTTCTGCAACGGCCTCGTGAACAACAAGCACGGCTTCACCAGCCTGCTCGCCGTGATCGCGCCGAACCTGCCGTGCAAGCCGAACACGCTGATGTTCAACAAGGTCACCATCAACGACGCCCGTCAGGCCGTCCAGATGTTCGGCCCGGCTCAGCATGGCGTCGCCATGGCCGTGCAGGACGCGGTTGCCGAGGGCATCATCCCGGCGGACGAGGCCGACGACCTGTACGTGCTGGTCGGCGTGTTCATCCACTGGGAAGCGGCCGACGACGCCAAGATCCAGAAGTACAACTACGAGGCCACCAAGCTCTCGATCCAGCGCGCCGTCAACGGCGAGCCGAAGGCTTCGGCCGTGACCGAGCAGCGCAAGTCGGCGACCCACCCCTTCGCCGCCAACGCTTAGATCGGAGGCAGTCCTGGGCAGAGCGAGCCTCCGCCCGCACCGCGGGGTCTGCTCCAGCGACTGGCTTCGATCTTCCTTGGACGTTGATGGATTGGGACGGCTTCGGCCGTCCCTTTCTTTTTGGGCGAAGGTCTTTCAGCGCAGGCGCCCGTCATGGATCGCCGAGGCCACGAGCGCCCCCTTCGCGCCGGCCTGCGCGAGAGCCGCCACATCCTCCGGTCCCCGCACGCCGCCGGCCGCGTAGATCCGCCGGTGCTGGCCGAGCGCGACCGCTCGTGAAATCCCGAAGAGATCGGGCCCCGTGCCGGTGCCGACGCGCGCCAGCGTCATCACGATCACGTCCTCGGGCCACGCCTCCGCCTCCTCGTGCAGGGCGTCCGGACCGAGCCGCTCCGCGCCGCGGCTGTCAAGGGAGAGCACGGTTCGGTTGCCGAGGGCGCGCACGAGTCCGGCATCGCGCTGGCTCTCGCTGCCGATTACGGGACGGCCGAGGCCGAGCCGGGTGAAGCGCTCCACTGCGGAAAAATCGGAAAAGCCGGCATCGACCCACAGCCTCACGCCGGGGCAGGCGCTCGCCACCGCCTCCAGGCTGGCACGGTCGGGCTCGACGCCGTCCATGATCGCATCGAGGTCAGCGACGTAGAGGTGATCCGTTCCGACGGCGTCGAGCAGGGCGCGGGCGATGTCGGCGGGCCGCGAACCTCTGGCCAAGGGGGTGTCGATCGGGGCATAGGCGTCCCGCTCGCCCGCGCGGGCGCGCACCACCTGCCCCCGGCGCAGGTCGATCACCGGGATCAGCCGAAACGGCGGGGCCCCTTCAGAACCGTGAGACATCGTGTGAACCGGACGAACAACAGGGTCATCGGGTGGGATCTCGGCGGGGTGCATGTCAAGGCGGCCCTCGTCGAAGAGGGCCGCGTGGTCGATGCGGTGCAGGCGCCCTGCCGGCTCTGGCGCGGCGTCCCCGCCCTCGATGAGACCTTCGCGCAATTGCCGGATTGGGTGCGCGGCGAGGCCCATCACGCCGTCACCATGACCGGCGAACTGACTGACTGCTTCGCCGACCGGGCGGACGGGGTTCACCAGCTCTCCGCCTGGGCGGCCGCGACGCTGACGGGCGCGGTGAGGATCTATGCCGGCCGCGCCGGCTTCGTGTCGGCCGAGGAGGCTCGCACGCATGCCGCCGACATCGCCTCGGCCAACTGGCACGCCACCGCGGCGCTGATCGGCCGGCACACGGGCCACGCGCTCTTGGTCGATATCGGCTCGACCACCGCTGACCTGATCCCGATCGTGCAGGGCGCACCGGCCGCGGAGGGCTATAGCGACGCGGAGCGCCTGGAGACGGGGGAACTCGTCTATACCGGCGTCGTACGCACGCCGCTCCTCGCCTTTGCCACCCACGCCCCCTGGCGAGGCCGGCGCACGCGGCTGATGGCCGAGACCTTTGCCAGCACCGCTGACATCTACCGCCTCACCGGCGACCTACCCGAAGGGGCCGACCAGCAATACAGCGCCGACCTCAAGGGCAAGTCGATCCCCGAGACCGAGATCCGGCTCGCCCGCATGGTCGGACGCGACCGGGGGGAGGGGAGCGAGGCGGAGTGGCGGGCGCTGGCCGCGTGGTTCGCCGAGGCGCAGTTGCGCCCCCTGCACGATGCCGCCGCGGTTCTGCTGTCGCGCGCCGACCTGCCGGAGGATGCGCCGCTCGTCGTCTGCGGCGCCGGGCGCTTCCTGGCCGAGCGGCTCGCCACACGTCTCGGGCGCCGCTCGGTGCCGCTGACCGAGACCATCGCCGGGCATCTGCGCGGAGAGGCCGCCTGGGTCTCGACCTGCGGGCCGGCGGTCGCCGTCGGCCTGATCGCGTGAGGAACCGGGCGGCCGCCGCGCGTTGTCGGGGATACGTCACGAGGAGATGCGAATGACCGCAGGAAACAAGCTCGCCCGCATCCTGGCCACCCGCACCGGCGAGGCGATCGAGCTGGCCTTCGTCACCGAGGACGGCCGCACCACACGGGTGCTCGCGAGCGACGACCAGATCGACCGCCTCGTGGACGAACTGGAAGACATCCTCAACTCGCCCGCCGAGACGGGGTCCGGCGAACCGCCTGCGGCCGCCTGAGCCGCTATCGCAAAAAGTCTCCGAAGGCGCGTGGCCCGTCGCCGGTCGCGACCGTCCCGGTGACGGTAAGGCTATTCGGGTCGATCAGGCTCAGGGCATTGTCGCCCCAATTGGCGACGACGATGGTCTTCCCGTCCCGCGTGGCGGCGATCCCCTCGGGATGGTCGCCGACATCGATCACGGTGAGCGTCTTCAGGGTCGCGGGATCGAACACCGTCACGGTGTTGGAATACTGGTCGGTCACGAACCCTTTGCCGGCGGCGAACGCGATCACGTAGGGCCGCTGGCCGGTGGCGACCCGGCCCGTCTCGCGGCCGGCCGCGATATCGATGGCCGAGACATCGTTCGAGACCACGTTGGCGGTGTAGGCTCGGGTCCCGTTCGCCGAGAGGGTGAGGCCGAACGGGTGCTGGCCGACCGCGACGCGCCGCGCCTCCCGGCGCGTGCCCACATCAATGATCGAGACCGAGTCGGATTCGCGGTTGGCCACCAGCAGCGTGGCGCCGTCCGGCGTGACGGCGATGCCGGACGGAGATTTGCCGGTGGCGATCTCGCCCTCCAGTGTCAGGCCCTCCGCCTTCGGGCGCAGCACGAAGACGCGGGTGCCGTACCAGTCGGCGACGTAGACCTCGCCGGATTTCGGATTGACGCCGATGCCGAGCGGGCCGCCGGGCAGGCCGAGGCTCGCCGTGACCTTGCGCGCGTCGAGGTCGATCACCGAGACGCCGTGCCCCTCGGGGCGGGTGACGTAGGCGATCTTCCGGTCGGGCGAGAGGGCGATGCCGGCCGGTGACCCCGGCACGGGGATCGATTGCAGGATCTTCTTCGACGCGAGGTCGACGATCTCGACGGCGTTGCCGAGTTGCGCCGTGACGAGGGCTTCCTGGGCCAGGGCGGGGACGGAGAGCGAGGCTATTCCGAGGAGGCCCCAGATCCAGGCTCTCCCCCCGCGGCCGGAGGGAGCGTTGGATGGCCGGCGCGCCCGCCGATCGGATCGAAGCATGCCGGCCATCCGCATCATCGAAGCCTTACGAGCCCTTCTCGGCCTTGGCCTTCACGTTCTCCAGGCCCGCCTTGTAGAGGCCGAGCACGGCCTTCTTCGAGGCCTCGTCGTTCAGCTCGGGCGGGGGATCGTTGTTCATGTAGCCGCGGTAGAACGCGCCGCGCCACGTCATCTTCGATTTCGCACCGTCACCCTCGATCTCGATCGTCGAGGAATAGTCGTTCACCGGCAAGGTCTTCACGTCGACCTTGGTGATCCGGTACATCAGGGTCTTCTTCTCGGCGTCGTACTTGGCGAGCTCTTCCTCGACCGTGGCGCCGCCCTTCAGCGTCAGCGTGCGGGTCGCCTTGACCTCGTTGCCGCCCTTGCCCTCGGTCTTCTCGACCACGGGGATCCAGCTTCCGTCCTGGAAGTTGCCGACGATCGCCCAGACCTTGTCGGCGGGGGCGTTGATCTCGATCGACTCCGACACCTTCTGCCGGGTCGGGCCGTGCGCCTGCGCGGCAAACGTCACCGTGGCGAGCGCCGCCACGGCGGCGAGCGTCCTGAACTTCATGTGTTTTCTCCTCCCGTTGAGGCCGCCGAGCATGGCAGCCTCACCCTTCGTTCGAGCGACTTGTGTCAGGAGCCGCTCTTCTCAAGCCTGGCCTTGAGGTTCTCAAGGCTGGCATGAACCCAGGCCCGCACGCGCTTCTCCGAACTCTCATCGTTGAGTTCGGGCGGCGGGTCGTTGTTCGGATGGCCGCGGTAGAACGCGGCCCGCCACTCGACCCGCGCCTGCGCGCCCTCGGGCTGCACCGAGATCGTAGCCGAGTAATCTTTGGCCGGCAGGTCGGCGACCTCGTTCTCGAGGATGTAGTAGGCGAAGCTTTTGCGCTCGGGATCGAGCTTGCGGGCCTCCTCGACGATGACGTGGCCGTTCTTCAGCGTCAGGCGAAAGACCGGCTTGTCGGCGCTCCCCTGCCGCTCAGCCCGCGCCACGTTCTCGATCCAGCCCGCATCGGCCGGGTTGCCGACCACCGACCAGACCTTGTCGGGAGAGGCGTCGATGGTGATGCTCTCGACGATCTTGCGCCGCGTCGGCGCGTGCTGGGCCTCTGCAGCGATGGTGGTCACGGCGAGCGCCGCGGCGGCGAGCAGTGCGATCCGCTTCAAACCAGCAATCTCCTTGGGGATGTCTTGAAACCTCGCCTCACTGGGGGCGGCTCGTCCCGTCGAGGACGCGGCCGGTGCGCCCGAGGGCCCCCGCGACCTTGTCCTCGATCCACTCCCAGGCCTCGCGTTCAGTAGGGCCGGCGGTCTTGGCGATGGCTATGGCATGATAGGCCATCTCCGTCAGGATCTTTTCCGGCTCCAGCATGTGGAGCCGCGTGGACAGGATCGCCGCCTCGATCACCGCCGCTTGCGCCCGGTTGTAGCCGATGAACGGCACATGGCTCACCGCATGCACCATCCGCCCGCGATAGCGCGGCCGCTGGGGATCGTCCTCGATCGCCGCCACTTCGAACTCGGCATGGCCGAAGCACTCGGCCAGCCGCTTGCCGGGGATGCGGTCGCAATCCACCACCGGCCAATCGCGCCGCCCCGTCACGACGCCGGCGATCACCCGCACATCGCTGGGTGCCGAGGCCGTAAAGTAGGGGCGCTGCGCGAGGTTCTCGATCGTCGGCGAGGGCCGGAACGGGGCGAGCACGAACTCCTCGCCCTCGCGGATCAGGCCGAACGGCACGAGATGCAGCGCGCCCGTCGCCGACAGGGTCGTGACGACGGTTTCCAGGATCAGCGGCATCTCAGCTTCGGCCCTCGTCCGTCACCAGGCGGCCGCAGACGATGCGACCGCTTTTCGGCTCGGCCAGTCGGTCGGGCTCGGCCAGTTGGTCGGGCTCGGCCTCCTGGCCGCGTCCCGTTTCGGTCTCGGGTGCGCTCGCGCCCTGCTCCGGTTCGGCCGCGGCGGCGCGCTCGGCGGCGGGCGCCTCGGGGCCGCTATGCTTGGTGTGGGCGGCTTTCGTCGGCCCGGCCGTCTTGAAGGCGGTGGTGTCCTCCTGGGTTCGGTCGGCGGCGCAGCCCCAGTCGAGCGGCTCGTCCTGCACGTAGCGCTTGCCGAGCCGGAACGCGGTCTCGGCCTTGGTCAGCTCACCCCCGAGATAGAAGGCGTGCGCGCCGTCGCTTTCCACGCTCAGTTCGGGGAAGAAGGCCATCGCGTCGGTGCCGGTGGTGTGACGGTCGCGGTTGTAGACGTGGATGCCGTCCTCGGCCACGACGATGCGGTAATTGGGATCGCGCACCTCCGCGGCGAGGGCCGCGATTTCGTCCGGGGTCTGCACGAACGGGCGCTTGTCGTGAAGCGCCAGAAGGTCGCGGCCGTAGCCTTTGGGCAGGGCGGCGTCTTCCTTGGCCGCGTACATCACCCGGCGGGCGGCGTCGTGCTCCTCCACCGTGCGGCGGGTGTGGTTCGAGACCTGCACGATGAGCACGTTGCGGATGGCAAGTTCCGAGCACATGCCGACGAGGAGCGCGGTGACGCCGAGGCTGTCGGCCTCGGTCAGCTCGGTCAGGTTGCCGGTGCCCATCATCATCTCGATGTTCGGCCAGCGCGCGCGAATCTCGCGGTAGCGGACGATCGAATCGACGAAGCCGAAATGGATCGGCTCCAGGATCGGGTCGGCCATGTAGGGACGGCCCGCCCGCTCCATCCGCTCGATGGCCCGATCCAGCGAGGGCAGGTCGTCGGGCCGCATCGGCACGAGGATCGGCACCGCGTCGGTCTCGAAAGCGAGGTCGAGCGTCTCCTCATTGAGGCTCAGCAGATAGTCGGCGCCGGCGCGCGCGCCGCGGGTCAATTCGTCGAGCGAGAAGGAATCGACGCTGACCTTCAGCCCGGCGCCCTTCAGTGCCCGCACGCTGTCCTCGAGATGCGGAAAAGCCGTGTCCGGCAAGCCGCCGAGATCGATCACGTCGGCACCGCGGCGCGCAAGGTCGAGGCCCTTGGCCAGGATCTGGTCCGGCGTCATCTTCGAGGCGTCGACGATCTCGGAGAAAATGCGCAGGTCGTGGCGCGACAGGTCGACCTTGCGCCCGGTCAGGCCGAGGTAAGCCGGCAAATCGACGATTTCGTCGGGACCTCGCTCGACCGGTAGGCCGAAATGCTGAGCCAGGGCGTCCGGGTTGGCGCGGCAGCGGCCGGGCAGGACGATGCGGGTCGCGCCGTCGGGCATCTGCACCCGGCGCTTGATGATCTCTTCGGTCATCAGCGCGGCGACCTTCACCCCGGCATCGGCAATGCTCCAGGTGAAGCGCTCGGCCGGCAGCGTGGCGGCGACCTTCTCGAGGCGGGCATGGGCCAGCTTGCCGGTGATGAAGACGAGGTGTTCGGGCGCGCTCATGCGGCGGGCCTTTTGCAGGAAGAGTCGGGGCCTCGGATCACGATCGCCCCGGTATAGCCGGCGGCAAAGCGCGGGAAGGCGGCATCGACGAGGCCGCCCTGCGCGAGCGAAGCCGGATCAGTTCGCGCCGGGATATTGGCCGACTTAACCAGAATGCAGCGTTCCGCGCCGAGCATACCCGCGAGCCAGAGGGCGAGGCTGTCGGAGGTAACCGCCCAGCTCTCGGCGATGTCGGGATGGCCGGCTTTGAGCGCAACCGGGTCCCAGATCACCGAGCGGTCCTGAGCGAGGGCCTCGGCCACGGCTTCCGAGCTTACGGCAACGGCGAGCCGCGGTTCGATTGCGAAGAACACCTCGGCCATGCGGCTCATGGCGTCGAGGGCGAGGCGGTGGGCGAGCCCGTCATCGAAGCCGAGCGCGGCCTGCGCCGTCCGCACCGCGTCGGCGAAGGGGCCGCCGCCGGGGACGACCGCCACAGAGGCTTGGTCCGCGCAATCGGCAAGGATGGTGCGAAGCCGGGCCCCATCGGAGACGAGGCTGCCGCCGATCTTGATGACGGTGCCGCCTGAATCCCCCCTTCTGCCGGCGAGAGGGGTTGGCGTTGAACTTGTCATAGCTGTCACGCCGCGTCGGCCTGCGGGCCGACGCGCATCGCCGTCACCGCCCGCGCGACACGCGTGCCGTCGAGCGCCTTCCGCCGGTTGCCGTCGTGGCAGAGGCCGCCGCGGAAGCCGAGATAATCGGGGTTGAGCCTCGCCAGCGCCGGGATGTCGGCAAGCCCGAGCGAACCGGCAAGCCCGCTCATCAGGCCGTGCGCGCGGCAACCGGCGACGAAGGCGGCGAGCCGCGGCCCGGATATGAGGGCGGGAAGCGCCGTTCCGGTTTTGCCGCGTGTGTCGATCATGGCTCCGACGAAACCTGCTGCAACCAGACGCGCGGGCAACCCGTCCCCGTCGAGGCCGTCCTCGGCGAACAGCACGCCGATCACCCGGCCCGGCGCCTGCGCGGCGGCCTCGGCCAGGGCAGCGTCATTCGCGGTGCCGACCGCGATCTTGATGAAATCCACCCCCGTCACGGCCATCGCTGCGATGGCGGCGGCGATCGCGGTGCCCGTGCCGTCACCGGCCACCGCGCTGGTGACCGCCCGCCCGCCGATACCGTCGACGATGGCGCGGACGGTCTCGGGCGGGAGGGCGCCCAGCGCCCCGCGCTCGGGATCCTTGGCATCGATCAGGTCGGCCCCGGCCCGGAGCGCGATCAGGGCTTCGTCGGGCCCGCGCACGCTGACGAGCAGGCGGGGACGCGCGGAGGAAATCGGTTGGATGTCGGACACGGGGAACGTTCTTGCTCAGCCTTGCGCGCCCGCACAAGCCCCGCTTCAGGAACGGCCGGGCAGCGGCTCGGCCAGCAGGCGGTTCTTCACGATCCAGCGCGCGGCGTGGGACCAGTCGTCGTCGGTGTTGGCTCTTATCACGGCTTGGCCCTGGCGCACGACCTTGCCGCTCTCGGCTTCAGTGATGGTGACGACGAGGCTGAACAACTGGTTGGCGCCCTTGTCGGCGAAGGTGGTCACGGCAAGCTCCGCCCCGAGCGCCTTGGCGATCGGCGCGGTGCAGCCGTTGCACTTGTAGAGCGGGCTCTCCTTGCGGATTTCTTCCGCCTGAGGGCCGAGATCGACGCTCTGAAGGCCGCCCTTCTCGGCGAGCTGCTTGCGCAGCACCTCGGTGACGAGATCGAGGCGCTTCTGGTCGGCCGGCAGCGGCTTGCGGCCATAGGCCAGGGTCGGGTCGTTCACCTCCGCCGGGAAGATCGCCGCCTTGCGCGCCGACTCTTCTGCCGAGGCCGCCCCGCAGATCGCGAACAGGAGAGCGAGAGCGGGGGAGAGGGCGCGAAGTCGCATGGGATGTGTGCCTGGATCGGGCGCGGTGCCGCGCGGACCGACTGTAACTTGGCTTGCCGGATCATTTGGCAACGGTCGGCGCAATCGTCCCAGAGCGTATCGGCGGGGGCGGCGATGGATGCGAGCCAGGTCGCGATCGCGCCGTCCAGGGAATGCGGGCTCGTAATCTTATGAAAATCTTATGCTTCCGTCGTTGAGGCCGGTGGCAAGATGTTGCTAGCCTGCCGGGCAATGCGTTCGTCCGTCTCGACTCTCCTCGCCGTCGGCCTCGCGACCAGCCTGGCCGCGGCCCTGACCGTTCCCCTGCACGCCCAGGAGCCGAAGGCCGCCACCGGCGAGCCGCCGGCGGGCTCGCCGACCGCCGGGGCGGCCGCACCGGTTCCCAGCTCCGAGACGCGCGTCGCCGTGCTCTATCGCCCGGTGCCGGCGCCGTCCTCCTACGATGCGGAGGCCGATCCCGAGGATCTCGGCGTCGCCGGCGCGCGGATGGCGGTGAAGGACAACAACACCACCGGCCGCTTCACCAAGCAGACGTTTGCCCTCGACGAAGTCGCCCTCGAAGCCGAGCAGAATCCGGTCGAGGCCGCCAAGGCGTTGGCGGACAAAGGCGTGAGATTCTTCGTGCTGACCCTGCCGGCTGCCGAGGTGCTGGCGGTGGCCAACGCCCTGAAGGATACGGGGGCCGTCATCCTCAATGCCGGCGCGCCGGACGACCGGCTGCGCGGGGCCGATTGCCGCGCCAACCTGTTCCATGTGCTGCCGAGCCGCGCCATGCGGACGGATGCCCTGGCGCAGTACCTGACGCTGATGCGCTGGCGGAAGATCTTTCTGATCGTCGGTCCGAGCGAGCGCGACAAGGCTTACGCGGAGGCGATGAAGAACTCCGCCCGCAAGTTCGGGCTGAAGATCACCGCGGAAAAGCCCTGGACCTTCGGGCCCCTGGCCAAGGCCCGCGGCGACACGCCGACCCGGGCCGAGGCGATGGTCTTCACCCGCGGGCTCGACTACGACATGGCCGTGGTCGCCGACGAGGAGGGCGATTGGGGCGATTACGTCCCGTTCCGCACCGTCGATCCGCGCCCCGTGGCCGGAACACAGGGGCTGATCGCCACCACTTGGCACCCGACGCTGGAGACCTGGGGTGCGGCCCAGGCGCAGAACCGCTTCCGCCGGCTCGCCGGCCGCCTGATGCGGCCGCTCGATTATCAGGTCTGGGCGGCGGTGCGCACCGTCGGCGAGGCGGCGACGCAGATGCGGGGCACCGATCCGGCCAAGCTCGCCGCCCACTTCGTCACGCCCGACTTCTCGCTGCCGGCCTACAAAGGCGTCTCTCTGACCTACCGGCCCTGGGACCATCAGTTGCGCCAGCCGATCATCGTGGTGCAGCCCAAGGCGATGGTCTCGGTGGCGCCCGAGCCCGGCTTCATCCACCAGCGCACGCCGCTCGACACGCTCGGCACCGACGAGCCGGAGACGGCGTGCAAATTCCGGTGACGAGCGTTCCGGGCCGCTCTGAGGCGAAACAGCGACCGATGCGGCAATCGACCACCCGGCCAGCGACCGCACGCCGCCCGTTTTTCCTTTGAGCACCGGCCGGCGAGGGCCATGTCGCTGCAACAGTTTTCAACGCGGGCGCGCAACGACGCGCCGGAGACGACAGGGAGGACGCCGATGGTCGCTCGCGTGAGGGCGGGGTTGGGTTGCGCGGTGCTCGCAGGGAGTTGGTTCGGTCTCGCGGGGGCATGGCTCGGCACGATCGGAACTGCGCAGGCCTTCACTGCCTACGTCACCAACGAGAAGGCCAACACCGTCTCGGTGATCGACACCGCGACCATGGCGGTGACCGCGACGTGGAAGGTCGGGCGGCGTCCCCGCGGCGTGACGCTCTCCAAGGACGACAAGGAACTGTTCGTCTGCGCCAGCGACGACGACCGCATCGACGTGCTCGATACGGCGACCGGCAAGGTGGTCCGCTCGCTGCGCTCAGGGCCCGATCCGGAGCAGTTCATCCTCGATCAGAGCGGCAACCCTCTCTACGTCGCCAACGAGGACGACAGCCAGGTCACCATCCTCGACATCGAGAAGAACAAGGTGCTGGCCGAGATTCCGGTCGGCGTGGAGCCGGAGGGCATGGGCTTGTCGCCGGACGGCAAGATTCTCGTGAACACCTCCGAGACCACCAACATGGCCCACTTCATCGACACCAAGACCTTCGAGGTGATCGACAACGTGCTGGTCGATGCCCGGCCCCGCTTCGCCGAGTTCTCCTCGGACGGGAAGCTCCTCTGGGTCTCGGCGGAAGTCGGCGGCACGGTCTCGGTGATCGACGTGGCCACCCGCAAGGTCATCAAGAAGATCACCTTCAAGATCCCGAGCGTCACCGACGAGCAGATCCAGCCGGTCGGCGTGCGCCTGACCAAGGACGGGACCAAGGCCTTCGTCGCGCTGGGGCCGGCCAACCGCGTCGCCGTGGTCGATGCCAAGACCTACGAGGTGCAGAAATACCTGCCGGTCGGCCAGCGCGTCTGGCAGCTCGCCTTCACGCCCGACGAGAAACAGCTCTACACCACCAATGGCACCTCCAATGACGTCTCGGTGATCGACGTGGACGGGCTGAAGGTGGTCAAGAGCATCCCGGTCGGGCTGCTGCCCTGGGGCGTGGCGATTTCGAAGAAGTAGCGTTTGAATTGCCGGCTCATGCATCGTCCCGAGGGGCGGTTGCCGGCTCTCGGGGCGATGCAAGAACAAGAAACCGGAGGAAGCGAGATGAAATGGACGACGCGCCTCGGCCTCGCCGCCGCGGCCCTGATGCTTGCGGGCGCTCCGGCGGGCGCCCTCGACCTCACCAAGAAGCGCCAGAACCTGCCCGACCTCGTCCTCGGCAACGAGGAGGGCAACGACTTCGTGGTCGAGAATCGGGATATCGAGATGGAGGCCGGCAAGGCCTACCGCCTGCGCATCGTCGCCAAGGGGCGGCAGGAATACAAGTTCTACGCGCCCGAGTTCTTCCGCTACATCTGGCTCAACCAGATCGTGATCGAGCACAAGGAGATCCACGGCGGCGGCCCGCCCGACCACCTCGAATTCGACGATCCCGGCGAGATCGCCATCGAGTTCGTCGCCATCAAGCCGGGGGCGTACAAGTGGTACGCGCAGGGGCTTGAGGAGAAGGGCATGGCCGGCACGATTATGGTGAAGTGAGATGGGACTCCTCATGAAGCGCTTCGGCACCTCGCTCATCCTGCTGCTCCTCGCCACCCCGGCGCTTGCCGACGACAAAACCGCCTGTGCCGAAGGCATCGTCGCGGTGAAGGCGCAGGCGGCAAAGCTCGCGCCCGACGCCGTCCCGCAAAAGCTCAAGCGCGCCCTGAAGATCGCCGAGCGCGAGCAGGGGGAGGGCGAGTTCGACGAGTGCCTGGAAGCGCTCGACGACGCCCGGCGAGCCTTGCCGAAATGAGCGCTGCTCTCGAGGTTGCCGGCGTCAACCACCGCTTCGGCCAGCGTGCCGCGCTCTCCGATGTCTCGATCAAGGTCGAGCGCGGGCGCTTCATGGCGCTGCTCGGGCCCAACGGCGCGGGCAAGACCACGCTGTTCTCGGTGATCACCCGGCTCTACAACAATCAGGAGGGCCGGGTCTCGATCCTCGGCCATCCCCTCGACCGCGAGCCGTCGCGGGCGCTGGCCGGCCTCGGCGTGGTATTCCAGGCCCGGACGCTGGATACCGACCTCACCGTCGCGCAGAACCTGCACTACCATGCCAGCCTGCACGGCATCGGCCGGGCGGCGGCGCGGACCCGCATCGCAACCCTGCTCACCCGCGTCGGGCTGGCCGAGCGGCGCGACGACAAGATCCGCACCCTCTCCGGCGGCCAGTCGCGGCGCATCGAGATCGCCCGCTCGCTGATCCACGCGCCGCGTCTGCTGCTCCTCGATGAGCCCACCGTGGGGCTCGACCTCGAATCCCGCGCCGACATCGTCGCCATCGTCCGCGCCCTGGTGCGCGACGAGGGCCTGTCGGTGCTGTGGGCGACCCACATCTTCGAGGAGATTTCTTCCGAAGATGACGCGGTCGTCCTTCACAAGGGCCGCATCGTCGCCCGTGGCCGGGCCGGTGAGATCGGCGCCCCCGGCGAGACGCTGGAGGCTGCCTTCCGCCGCCTCGTCGCCGAACCCGACCAGAGAGCCGTGAAATCCGCCGCATGAGTTCCCCCCCGAACCCTGCCGTCGCGGCGCGTGCCGAGGCCGGCGCACCGCCCGTCCCCCATGCCGGCCGGCTCGATGCGGTCGGCTATCTCATCGCGCTCGGCGGCATCGTGCGCCGTGAATTGCTGCGCTTCTTTCACCAGAAGGAGCGCTTCTTCTCGGCAATGGTGCGCCCGCTGGTCTGGCTGTTCATCTTCGCCGCCGGTTTCCGTAATACGCTCGGCACCTCGATCGTGCCGCCTTACGAGACCTACGTGCTCTACGAGGCCTACGTGGTGCCGGGGCTGGCCGTCATGATCCAGCTCTTCAACGGCATGCAATCCTCGCTCTCGATGGTCTACGACCGCGAGGTCGGCTCGATGAAGGTGCTGCTCACCTCGCCCTATCCGCGCTGGACGTTGCTGCTCGCCAAGCTGATCGCCGGAACCAGCGTTTCGATCGTCCAAGCCTACGCCTTCCTCGCCATCGCGTGGTTCTGGGAGACCGGCATCCCGCCGGTCGGCTACCTCGCCGCCCTGCCGGCCTTCCTGGCCTCGGGGCTGATGCTCGGGGCGATCGGCCTGTTCCTGTCCTCGCTGGTGCGGCAGCTCGAGAACTTCGCGAGCGTCATGAATTTCGTGATCTTCCCGATGTTCTTTGCCTCTTCTGCCCTATATCCGCTCTGGCAGGTCCGGGCATCGAGCGAATGGCTCTACCTGATCTGCCAGGCCAACCCGTTCACCCACGCGGTCGAGCTGGTGCGGTTCGCCCTCTACGGGCGTTTCGAGCCGGTCGCCTGCGCCGTCGTGGTCGGCACCGGCCTCCTGTTCTTCACCCTCGCCGCGATCGCCTACGATCCGGGCCGCGGCATCATGGCCCGGCGCGGCGGACCGGCCGGCGAAGCCGCCTGAGAGACCCACCATGACTCTTCGCTGTGTGACCTTCGGCTCCGTTCGTGCCCCGCTCTGCCTCGCTCTTCTTCTCGCGGCGGGGCCGGTGCTGGCGCAGCCCAAGGCCGATCCGGATTGGCCTTGCGCCCAGCGCAAGGTGACGACGCTCGGCTACGGCTCGTTCTGGACCGGGCCCGACCTCGCCGAAGCGGGGGAATGGGGCAACGACCGCGAGGCCGCTCAGCTCGCCCGCAAGCTCGCCTCCCGCCGCACGGAGTTGCGCGAGGCCGACATCCTGCTCGACGAGTTCACCGAAAAACTCGACCCGGCCGAGAAGGGCAAGCGTCTCACGCGGGTCTTCGGCGGCGTGTTCGAGATCATCAACGGCGAGCGCAGCACGGTGATGAGCGGCATCACCCGCTACGCGCAGGGGCAGCGGCGGCTCGCCGAGCGCATCCGCGACGAGGCGGACAAGGTGAGTGAGCTCAAGGACAGCCCGGAATCGGACCCGACGAAGGTCGCCTCCAAGGAAGTCGCGGACCTGGAAACCCAGTTCAATTGGGACCGGCGCATCTTCGACGAGCGCAATCAGTCGGTCTCCTACGTCTGCGAGGTGCCGACGATCCTGGAGCAGCGCCTGGGCGAGATCGCCCGCCGCATCCAGGCGCGCCTCTGACATCTTTTCCGGTCGATGGCTGACTGTCCGTCATTCCGAGGCCGCGCAGCGGAACCCGGACTCCACCCCTAAAGTGACGTGCGAGCCGGAGGCCAGGCTCGTCGTGGATTGCAGGTCGCAATCGCGCCCATCAGCTCCGGATTCGCTGATCAGCGCTCCGGAAGGACGATGACGGGGCTGAACCGAACCCATCGGCCGGACATCGTACGAGACGCAATCGCGCCGGAAATCCTGCGCCCGTAGGCGCCCGGCTGTGCGCTCGACGAGCGTATTGGCCGGGGCGAGACGTGCATCCGTGAATGCGAATCGCCCACGGCTCTCGTGTACTGGAGTTGCTTCCCACAACAACGGACCAACACTTCAGGTCAGGCCTCGCCCGCCAGCCGGAATGATTTGCGCCCACAAGTGCTCGGCGAACGAGACAGGCGTGCCGACTCATTCCGGATCGAACGGCTTCGGTTCGGCGTACCGGGAATTCGGTCGGACGTCGATCGGATGAGCCGAGGACGATCGAAGACGAATTGCCGAATGATCCCGATGTCGTCTTCCTCTTTGTCCGTAAGTCTCTGACGAAGCGTCAGAAATATGTTGCTGTAACAGCACGCGTCGACGGGAAGCTTGAGCGTCTCATCATAATTAATCCTGAAGAAGCCTGGCGGCGATTGTCGCAGACCCCGTCCTTCAGCAACATCCGGCAACGGCCCCGCTTCAAGGGGCTGCAAGCACGAACGATAAGGGCTGGGGAATGACAATGCGAGTGCTGCGAGGCAGCCTCATCGCATCGGTTGCGCTGCTTCCGGGGCAGGTGTTGGCGCAAGGCGCAGGTGGCGGACAAGCCGTTACGCTGGAAGAGATCAGCGTTGTTTCGAATACGCCGGTGGCGGCTTCGCGCCGGGTCGTGACGACGCCGACCGCGTCGGGGCTGCGCGAGACCGTCGTGCTCGACGGCATCGATCGCAACAAGCTGCCGCAGAACACGAGCGTGCTGACGGCGAGCGACGTTTCGCGGGTCGGTTTCCCGAGCACGGTTCGGGCGCTGGACGAGCGCATCGGCTCGATCAGCATCAACAACGCGCAGGGCAATCCTTTCCAGCCGACGATCACCTATCGCGGCTTCGAAGCCTCGCCGCTCGGCGGCTCGCCGCAGGGTGTGGCGGTCTACCTGAACGGGGCCCGCTTCAACACCTCGTTCGGTGACACGGTGCAGTGGGACCTGATCCCCGACATCGCCGTCGACCGGATCGAGCTCGAAGGTTCCAACCCGGCCTTCGGCCTCAACGCGCTGGGTGGCGCGCTCGCGGTGTCGCTCAAGAACGGCTTCACCTACCAGGGCACCGAGATCAACGCGCTCGGCGGCTCGTTCGGTCGCGGCGCGATCGCGTTCCAGCACGGTCAGCGCATCGACAATATCGGCCTCTACGTCGCCGGCACCAAGCTCGGCGAGGAGGGCTGGCGTCGCCACTCGCCGTCGCGCCTCAACCAGATCTACGCCGACCTCGGCGTGCAGGGTGAGCGGAGCGAATTCCACTTCAACGTCATCGGCGCCAGCAACAGCCTGACCGGCAACGGCACCGCCCCGGTTGAGCTGCTCAAGGCCGACCGCAGCGACGTCTTCACCTATCCCGACCAGACCAAGAACGACTTCCTGCGCTTCCAGCTCTCCGGCACCTACGACGTCACGCCGACGATCAGCGTGCAGGGCAACGCCTATTACGGCCTGTTCCGTCAGCGCACCGCCAACGGCGACGCGGCCGACGTCGAGAACTGCGAGGCGAATGACGATTTCGTCTGCTCCGAGGGCGCGGACGACAACCAGTTCTTCCTGCGCGACCGCACCGGCGCCCCTGTGCGGGCCGACCGGCTGCGCACCTTCAACTTCGGCGCGGTCAACCCGGTCTTCGCCGACCGCTTCGACGAGGGCGGCCCCTACGCCTTCCTGAACCAGACCCGCACCGACACCGACAATTTCGGTGCCACGGTCCAGACCGTGATCCGCGAGCCGCTGTTCGGCCTGCCGAACCGCTTCGTGCTCGGCGGCTCGTATGATGGCGGCAGGACCCGCTTCGGGGCCGACAACTCGATCGGCGGCCTCACCCTCGATCGCGGCTTCTCGCCCCCCGGCATCGTCGTCTCCAGTGACGACGGCATCATCACCCCCGTCTCCGTGCGCACCTCGAACGATTACGGCGGCATCTACTTCACCAACAACACCGACCTGACCGAGCGCCTGACCCTGACGCTGCAGGGCCGGTTCAACATGGCCAAGATCGTCCTGCGCGACCAGATCGGCACGGCGCTCAACGGCGACCACTACTACCAGCGCTTCAACCCCGGCATCGGCGCGACCTACAAGATCATCCCCGACTACCTCGTCGCCTATGGCGGCTACACCGAGGCCAACCGCGCCCCGACCCCGGCGGAACTCTCCTGCGCCGACCCGCTGGCGCCCTGCTCGCTCACCAACTTCTTCGTCGGCGACCCGCCGCTGAAGCAGGTCGTGGCGCGCACGGTCGAAGCGGGTGTCCGCGGCCGTATCCCGCAGCCCGACGACATCTTCGGCGGCATCCTGTCGTGGAAGGCCGGCTTCTTCTCGACCCGCAACGACGACGACATCCTGTTCGTGCCGGCCCCCGACACGATCGGCCGCGCCTATTTCCGCAACGTCGGCTCGACCAAGCGGCAGGGCGTCGAGGCGAGCCTGTTCTACAACACGCCGACCTGGAGCGCCTTCGCCGACTACGCCTTCGTCGATGCGACCTTCGAGTCGCCCGTCGAACTCGCGGCCCCCGGCAATCCGTTCAACAGCGCGGGCGGCGACGAGAGCGGCGTGGTCCTCGTGCGTCCGGGCAACCGCCTGCCCGGCGTCGCGCCGCACCAGCTCAAGGTCGGCGTGCAGTATCAGGTGACGCCGGAATGGCGGGTCGGCGCGCTCGCCCGCTTCGCGACGGGCAAGTTCCTCGTCGGCGACCCGACCAACCAGAACAAGACCACGGGCGACTACGCGGTGTTCGGCTTCAACACCAGCTACCGCATCGCGCCGAACATCGAACTCTACGGCTTCGTCGAGAACGCGTTCAACGCCAAGTACGCCACCTTCGGCACCTTCTCGCCGGTGGACGAGGTTCCGATCGTCCGGGTGCCCAACGCCACCTCGAACCGCAGCCTCGCGCCCGGCGCGCCGGTCGCCGCCTTCGGCGGTCTGCGTATCCTGTTCGAGCCGCCGCCCCCGGCTCCCATCGTCGAGCCGCTGCCGCTGGTCCGCAAGGGCTGAGGCCGGGCTCGGCACCGATCGCGCCCGGACCGGTTGCGGTCCGGGACGTCTCGCAAGAGTTGCAAGCGGCGCGGTTCTCCTGAACCGCGCCGTTTCTATATTCAGGTGGTCGGCGAGGCGATTCCAGGCAGGAAAGCGCGCCGCTTCGGCCTCGCCTATTGCCAAATCATCCCGGGCAAGATACGCAATCTCAGCGAGGCCGACCGGCCGTTTCGCCTCAGGTGAGCGGCTGCCATTGCCTCTGCGGTTTTGCCGTCCGCCCGGTGTCGAGCCGGGCCTGTTCGATCAGGAGTTTGCCCCCAATGGCGTTCCGCCTCTCCTCTGCCGTTCTCCTCGCCGCGCTCGTCGCGGTCCCGGCCTACGCTGCCCCGACCACCACGACGAAGGTCGACATCGCCGCCTTCGATCCGGACAAGGACGGCACCATCGATCTCAAGGAAGCTCTGGCTGCCGGCTCCGCCGCCTTCGACAAGCTCGATCCGGATAAGGACGGCACCCTTGATGCCAAGGAGCTGAAGGGCCGCATCACCGAGGCCGATCTCAAGAAGCTCGACCCGGACAACGATGGCACCCTCGACAAGAAGGAATACCTCGCCGCCGTCGAGGCGCAGTTCAAGGCCGCTAACCCCGACAATGACGGCACCATCGACGCCAAGGAACTGGCGAGCCCGGCCGGTTCGGCTCTGGTCAACCTGATCCGCTAAGTTTCCCGGCATTCGGGACGAAGGAGGGTGCGGATCGCGATCCGCACCCTTTTTTGTGTTCGGCGGTCTCCTGGGCGAAGCGTCGCAGACTGGAACCGGTGGAGGGTCTCAAAAGCTTTCTCGGCCGAAGCGGCGGTCACAGAACCGGCCCGCGAAAGGTCACTCGGAGGAGCCCGAACCCCATGCGCATCGCCTTCAGCCTGCCCATCGCCATCGTCGCCCTCGCTGCGGCGAGTCCCGCCCTGGCGGTGAACTGCAAGGACGACATCGCCGCGGTGGAGCGCCGGCTCAACAGCGTCGGCGCGGAGCAGGTGACCGGCAAGGAGCCGCCGGGCGGCCCCACCGCCTCGGCCTCCTCGAAGGCTCTCGACAAGCCGCCGGCAGGCGCTCCGTCCGACCCCGCAACCAAGCCGACCAAGGCCGGCGTCGAGGAAGCACGCACCCTGCTCGCCAAGGCCAAGGAGCAGGACAAGGCCGGTCAGGAGACTGCCTGCCAGGACACGATGACCAAGGTGAAGGAGAAGGCCGGCGCGCTGCCGTGATCCGGCACGACGGCGGAGACGCGCGCCTCCCCTGACGAAGAAGGCCCGGAACTGCGCTCTGGCGGTTCCGGGCCCCGTCCCGTTCGAAGTCTCAGGAATCCTCAATACGCGTTGTCGGTCTTGAAGAGCGCGAGCGGCGTGGTGAGCAGGATCTTGAGGTCGAACAGGATCGACCAATTCTCGATGTAGTGCAGGTCGTGTTCGACCCGGCGCTGAAGCTTCTCGCTGGTGTCGGTCTCGCCGCGCCAGCCGTTGATCTGCGCCCAGCCAGTGATGCCGGGCTTCACCTTGTGGCGGGCGAAGTAGCCGTCCACCACCTGATCGTAGAGCGTGTTCGCCGCCTTCGCCTGGATCGCGTGCGGGCGCGGCCCGACCAGGGAGAGATCGCCGCAGATCACATTGAAGAGCTGAGGCAGCTCGTCGAGCGAGGTCTTGCGGATGAAGCGGCCGACCGGCGTCACGCGGGGGTCGGTCTTGGTGACGAGCTGCGCCGCGCCGGCATCGCAGCGATCGACATACATCGAGCGGAACTTGAAGATCTCGATCAGCTCGTTGTTGAAGCCATAGCGCTTCTGCCGGAACAACACCGGTCCGGGAGACGTGAACTTCACCGCGATCGCAACGGCCAGCATCACGGGCGAGAGAGCCGCCAGCAGCAGCAGGCCGACAAGGCGGTCGAATGCGCCTTTCAGGATGACATCCCAATCGGCGAGCGGCTTGTCGAACACGTCGAGCAGGGGCACGTCGCCGAGATAGGAATAGGCGCGCGGGCGCAGGCGCAACTTGGTCGCGTGGGCGGACAAGCGGATATCGACCGGCAGCACCGAGAGCTTGGCAAGCATCTGCAGAATGCGAGTCTCGGCCGAAATCGGCAGCGTGAACACCACGAGATCGAGCGGAGCGTGGCGCGCGTAGGTGACGAGGTCGCTCACATTGCCGAGCTTCGGGTGGCCGGCCACCTCGGTGCCGGACCGGTCGTCGCCCCGGTCGTCGAAGACGCCGATGATGCGGATACCGCTCTCGCCCCCGGATTCCAGCGCTCGGATCAGTTCCTCGGCCGCCGGGCCGCCGCCGACGATAGCCGTGCGGCGGTCGAAGCGGCCCATGGCCATCTGTCTGCGCACGAAGGCCGACAACACGGTACGGCCGCCCAGCAGGAGACCGAGGCCGGCCATGTAGTAGCTGAGCAGCCAGACCCGGGAGTAGTGGTCGGCGATCTTGGCGAGCACCATGGCGGCAGCCACCATCAGGAAGGCCACCGACCACCCTGTGGCGAGCCTCACCGCCGTTCTCGGCAGGTCGCGAAACGCGCCGATCCGGTAGCTGCCCGACGCCTGGAACAGCCCCAGCGCCGCGATGGTAACGGCGAGGATCGCAGTGACGTAGCGCGGCGCCAACGGCACGACGCCGTGCAGCAGCGCTTGGTGCAGGGCGAGGCCAAGGAGAAGCAGGCCGCAGAATTCGGCGAGCCGGACACAGCCGGCCAGCACGACCGGCGAGAGCCATGAAGCTCGCAGCGGCGGCTCCGGTGCAGACGTCTGAGAGGCACCCGGCCGATTGTCCGCCATATCGAGCGCCAGCGGCGCCGGAACGGGAGTGAGCGCGTCGCTTTGCTCAGCGGTCTTGAGCAGATCTCGTACGTCGATGGCACTCATGGGAATGTTCCACGTGAAAACGTCGAGCCCTTCCGGCAGCGGAGTATGCTGGATCGGTCTTCACGAAGGCCTAAGGAGCGGGCGGGCTGGCTTGACCCAAGACGAGACAGGCAGCGGATCATCGTCGCGCTCAGGCCGAGGCCGCAGAGGCGGCGCTCACCCGCTTCGCGCGGAACGCGGCGGCGTAGCCGCACAACACGTCGGTTGCCATGCGGTTCATGGAGAAGCGCGTGCGCAGCGAATCGCTGAGCGCGCGCGCACGACCGTCCCGAGTCGCGGGGTCCTCGTCGAGGATGCGGATGATGGCGGCGCTGAGCGCCTCGTCATTTCCGGGCGGTACCAGATCGCCGGACAGCGCGCCGAAGATCTCGGTGATGCCGCCGACATTGGTGGCCACGAGCGGCTGGCCGGCCGCGGCCGCTTCCAGCACGACGTAGGGCAACGACTCGGCAAGCGACGGCACCACCATGACCCGCCCGCGGCCGAGCACGGGGCGAATGGCCTGGGGCGGTTCGAAGGCGATGGCGTCGCGCAGGCCGAGATTCTCGGCCATCGCCGCAAGGCTCTCGGTATCGGGCCCCGAACCGACCATGAGCAGGCGCAGGTTGCGGCCCCGGGCGCGGACCCGCGCCAGCGCCCGCAGCAGCACGGGCAGGCCTTTGGCCTCGCGCAGTTCGCCGACATAGACAAGGTCGAACGGATCCTGCGAGGTTCCGACCGGCGTGAATTCGGCCTCGGCGATGCCGTTATGGACGATCCGCTCGAGTCGCGGCGACCCGCCGGCATAGGCGGCGTGGCGCGAGGCGACATACTCGCTCTCGAACAGGAACAGGTCGGTTGCGCGGGCCATCATCTGTTCGGTGGTCATGTAGACACGGTGCAGAGGCGTCCCCGGCCGATAATTGTAGCTTCCGCCATGCGGGGTATAGGCGCGGATCACACCGCGGCCGGCGCGGCCGAGCGGCGCCAGCCGGGCGAAGACTCCGCCCTTGGCGCCGTGACCGTGCAGCACGTCGGCACCGACGGCGAGGGCACGCTCCCGCACGGCACGCAAAGCCGCGAGGTCGCTCGCATGCGGGTTGCGGCGCATGGAGATGCGCTTCACGCCGAGCGCGAGGTGCGGAGCCAGTTCGGCGAGCGCCTGCTCGGCCCGTTCTCCGCCGGTCGAGGCATCGCAAACGAGACCCACCGCATGCCCGGCCTCGGCCTGAAGGCGGGTGAGATCGACGACGTGACGGAACAAGCCGCCGACCGGAGCCCGGAATACGTGGAGGATACGGTGGCGCTCGCCCGAGCCGGCGCGAGAGCGCAACTCGACGATCGGGCTGCTCGCAAGGGTCTGCGGTGCCAGCGCGGCGTTGAGAGAAGGGCCGATGGGAGCGGTCACGTCCGTCGATCTCCGCAGGGGTGGTCCCGAAGCGGGAGCCCATTTGGCGGAGGATCGTCGCGACGCCGTCAGCGCGCGGTTAAGAGGCGAGCGCAACAGGCCCGCGAAGGGCCAGCGTCCCGCGTCCGGGGGGGCCTTTCACGGATTGCGGTTAGGCGTTGGTGAACGCTGTCGCGCGCCAGCTCAGAAGAAGCGCTCCTTGACGACGATGGTGTCGCCGGGGCGCACCGGATAGGACATCGGCACGATGCCGTTGACGAGGCCGCCTGGACCCTCCCGGGTCAGCACGGCGTAGTCGCGCGCCGCCCGCGGTCCGAAGCCGGCAGCAATCGCCACCGCGGTCTCGACCGTCATCCCGTTGACGTAGGGGTACTGACCCGAGGTCGTGACCTCGCCGAGGATGTAGAAGGGCCGGTAGGCATCGACCTCGACGGTGACGTGCGGCTCGCGCACGAAGCCCGCGGCGAGCTTCGATTCAATCAGCCGGGCAGCCTGCGCCGTAGTCTGGCCGCCGACCTGGACGACGCCGATCAGCGGCATCGCGATCCGCCCGCCGCCATCGACCGCGTAGATGTTGGACAGGTTGTCCTGCCCGAACACGATGACCCGCAACTTGTCACCCGCCGCCAGCGAGTAGCGGGCGCCGATCGAGCCGGTGCCGGTGGCGTCGAGATCGACGGTCCGGAAGTCCGGGCGTAGGCAGCCGCCGAGCGCGAGGACGGACGGGAGAGCCAGGAGGAATGCGCGCCGCTGCATCGCCATCGCCGTTGTAGGAACCTCGGCGGTAATTAAGGGCACATGGTTAACGAATGCTGATCCGCCCGGCGGGAGGCGCGAATTCCCGTCTGGCCAAGCAGCGCGCTGTCTCGAATGCAGGCGCAGTGCGAAGCAAGACCTTAACGCGACGTCAACCTTAACTGCCTCAATTGACGCGAGACGGGTGGATCAGCCCGATTCCGCGTCCTGACTTCGTAAAGACTGCCCATGCCGCGCCTCAGGCTGTCGACCGATCCGTCTCTTCCGCCATCCGGTGGGCCCGGTGGGCCCGGAGACGGGCTGGCGATCGCGCAGATTGCCGGTGTCCTGCGCCGTTCCTGGGCCTGGATCGCCGTTCCCACCCTGGTGGCCGTGCTCGGTGCCGGTGTGTTCGTGCAGGTGGTGACCCCGCGCTATACCGGCGAGGCCAAGGTTCTCCTGGAGAGTCGCGATCCCGCCTTCACCCGCACCGCTGCAGAGCGGACGGATCAGCCCCTGCCGATCGATGAGCAGGCCGTGGCGAGCCAGGTGCAGGTGGCGATGTCGCGCGATCTCGCCCGCGAGGCGATCCGCAGCCTGAAACTCGTCGGCAACCCGGAATTCGACCCGGAGGCCGAGGGGACCTCCGCGATCCGGCGCACGCTGATGATGCTCGGCCTCGTCTCGGCGCCGATGGAGCGGCCGTCCGAGGACCGCATCCTCGACACCTATCTCGATCACCTGCTGGTCTATCCCGTCGGCAAATCGCGCATCCTCGCCGTCGAGTTCCGCTCGCGTGATCCCGAACTCGCCGCGCGGGGCGCCAACACGGTGGCCGACCTCTACCTCGCCTCGCTGGAGGCAGCCTCGGTCGATACGGCGCGCTACGCCTCGACCTGGCTCGGCAACAACATCGCGACCCTGCGCGCCCGCGTGGCCGAGGCCGAGGCGAAGGTCGAAGCGTTCCGGGCCAAGCACGGCCTGATCGGCACGGGCAGCAACGCGACCGCGCAGCCGCTCTCGACCCAGCAGCTCTCCGAATTGTCGAGCCAGCTCTCGCAGGCTCGCACGATCCAGGCGGACCTGACCGCCCGCGCCAAGCTCCTCAAGGACATGATCAAGGAGGGCCGTGCCTTCGAGATCCCGGACGTGGCCAACAACGAGCTGATCCGGCGCACGGTCGAAAGCCGCATGGCGATGCGCGCGCAACTCGCCCTCGAATCGCGCACGCTGCTTCCGGCCCATCCTCGCATCAAGGAATTGACCGCCCAGGTCCAGGATCTCGAAAATCAGATCAAGGCGGCCGCCGAGCGGGTGGTGCGTACGCTCGAGAACGACGCGAAGATCGCGGGCGCTCGGGTCGAGTCCTTGCGGGCTGCGGTCGAGGGGCAGCAGGACGTGGTCGCCAAGGGCAACAGCAGCGAGGTCGAGCTGCGTGCGCTGGAGCGCGAGGCGAAGTCCCAGCGCGAGCAGCTCGAATCCTATCTCGCCCGCTACCGCGAGGCGGCGGCCCGCGACGCCGAGAACGCGAGCCCCGCCAACGCCCGCGTGGTGTCCCGTGCGGTCGTGCCCGATCTGCCGTCCTTCCCGAAGAAGATCCCGGTCATCGCCTTTACGGCGGTGCTCGTCTTCCTGCTCGCCAGCGCGGCCGTGATCGGCCGCCACCTCCTCGCCGCACCGCCCCGCCCGGACGGGGACCGCACCGGCGATGAGGGCGAGCCGGTCTTCGCCGGCGCGGCGAACGATCGTGGGCGCGACTTCTACCCCGAGGCCGAGCCGCCCTCCCGCCGCCGTCCCGCCTACGAGCCGGTCTATGGCGGGGCCTATCCGGCCTCTGCGACGGACCGCTTCGCCCCGGCACTCGCCTTTGCCAACTCTCTGAGGGCGACGGCGACGGTGCAGCACCCGGTCTTCGCCAGCACGGCTCCGATCGGGTCCGGCGCCGCGGAGCGGGGAGCCGCCAAGGGCCAGGACGGGTTCAGCGTGCCCGCGAAATCCTCCGCTTCCTCGACCGATCTGGACGGATTGATCGCTCGACTGGAGGGCGGCGCGAGCAAGATGCGGTCCGCCGGCGAATCGAAGGGCGGCTGCGTGCTCGTGGTCGAAACCCTCCGCGCTGGCGGTACGTCCGGCCTCGCCTCCGACCTCGCCCGCGCGCTCGGTCCGCGCCGTCAAACTCTCTTGGTCGATGTCAACGGCGGCGTCTCCGATCCGTCCATGCCGGGGCTCACTGATCTCGTGGCCGGCGAAGCCGACTTCCTCGACGTGATCCAGCCGGTCCGTGGCTCGCGGCTTCACGCGGTCAAGCGCGGCGCGGCTCCCCTCGACGTGCTGGTGGAGGAGCCGCAAGGCCTCGCCATCGGTCTCAACGCCCTGTCGCAGAGCTACGACTGGGTGCTCTGCCGCCTTGAGGCGGGTGATGGGCAGGAGGCGGCCGAACTGATTCCCGCAGTCGGACCCTGCATGGACTCGATCGTGATCGCCTCCGATGCGGCGGTCGACGACCCCGCCCTCGTCTCCCTCTACCGTCTTGCGCGGGAGACGGGGGTGCGGCAGGTGGTGGTGGCTCGCCACCGCGAGGATGGGGCGCTCGAAGCGCGGCTCGAGGCCACACCGCTGCGCCTCTCCGCCTGAAACGGTCGGTGGCATTCTCCGGTTCAGCGGTTCGCCTGTCCCTCCTCGTCCGCGGCGGTCATCGCCGCGGCCACCCGCAGGGCCCAGAGGTTCGTGCCCAGAAGGGTTACGAACAGAGCGCATGCACCGAACACGGTCGCCGAGAACAGGCCTGGCACGGTACCTCTCCGAGATGCGGCGGTGGTTCCGCCGGCTCTGATCGGAGAGAGACCGGCGGAACCGCCGAGCCTCGCTAGGGGGGCCGCGTGCGACCCGGCACGCTGAACTTGCCTGCTCGACAAGGTTTCTGCTTTAACAAAATTTATGGTTGTGTTCAGGCCGAGCCTATTCGTTCAAGATGTCGAGACCAGAACGAACTCGGCGGACCGCGCTATCTTGCGGTTATGTCTTTGTTTTCGCAGGCTCTTTCACGCGCCGTCGCGATATCTGAGTGTCGCTGCGTCTCCGTGTGTGACAGGGTGACGCAGGCCTCTCTCGCTCCAGTATCGAGCCGAAGCTTTTTGCCAGCTTACCTCATGTCAGAGCGTCTTGCCCATCTTATCCTAAGACAAGATGGGCATTCTCATAATCTAAAGTGCTATATCAGAAAGGTGCGACGGCCTCCGGTTTAGCGATGCTCTAGAACGGCAGCTTCATGCCGGGCGGCAGAGGCAGGCCCTTCGTCAACTCCGCCATCTTCTCCTGAGCCGTCGTCTCGGCTTTGCCACGGGCATCGTTGCAGGCGGCCACGATGAGATCCTCGAGGATCTCACGCTCGTCGGCGACCATCAGGCTCGGATCGATCGAGACGCCGAGCACCTGACCCTTGGCCGTCATCCGCACGCTCACGGCACCGCCGCCGGAGGCTCCCGATACCTCGACCGAGTCGAGTTCCGACTGGAGCGACGCCATCTTCTCCTGCATGGCCTGGGCCTGCTTCATGATGCCCATCAGGTCGCGCATGGGGTCCGCTCCGGTTCGCGTCGAGGAAAAAGTTCGCTTCCCGCACTTAACGTGCCTCACAAAACTCCCGGTCATCGACCGTTCTCGCTCTGGCGAGGACAGCGCAGCGGGAGTTTCGTGAGAGACACTTAGGCGCGGGTAACCGCCCCTGCCAGGGGCGCTGCCGCGTGCGGGCGTCGCCTTGGCGCGTCGTTTTCGTGCGTCGGTCCGGGGCGGCTTGCTCAGGCGTCGTCGTCCTCCGCCTCCTCGGACGGTGGCGCAGCAGGGCCGGTGCCGTCCGCCGCGGTCTCGGCGGCCTCGCCCTCCGGTGCCTTGTCGCGGACATCGACGATCTGGGCGCCGGGGAAGCGCGACAGCACCTCCCGCACGAGCGGGTGCGCGGCCGCGTTCTGGTGGCGGGTCTCCTCGGCGGCCCGCGAATCTTCCGCCAGCGTCGGCGCACCCTTCTCCTTCGAGAGCGCAACGAGCCAGCGCCGCCCGGTCCAGGCATCGAGTGCCCGGGCGAGGTCGGTCGGAAGGCTCTGGCGCCCGCCGGGGGCGAGGCGGAACTCGATCCGTCCCTCCTCGAAGCGCACGAGATGCACGTCGCGCTCCAGCGCCACCTTCAGGGCGATGTCTCGGGCGGCCTCGGCCTGGGCGACAACGTCCTCGAAACGCCCGAGCCGCGGGCCGGCGGGCACCGCCGGGGCCGGGCGCGGTGCCGCTTCGGCGGCGGCGGAGCTGACGGGGACGGAGGCCAGGGCCGGCCGGGGCGATGGCTGCGGCGCGGGCGGCGCCATCTGCAGCGCCGCCGAGCCGTGGGATGCCATCGCGCCGCCGCCGTCGCGCCCGAGACTCGGCCGGCCCCCGCCGCCTTCCGAGGCCGCCACATCGGCGCGGAGCTGTCGCAGGGCTTCGTCGGGAGTCGGCAGGTCGGCGGCGTAGGCGAGCCGCACGATCGCCATCTCGGCCGCCGCGAGCGGGCGGGGGGCGGCCTGCACTTCGGGCAGCGCCTTGAGCAGGATCTGCCACGCCCGCGACAGCGCCCGCACCGGCAGGCGCGCGGCGAACTGGGCGCCGCGCACCCGCTCGGCCTCGCTCAAGGTCGGGTCGGATTCGGCCCCCGGCACCAGCTTGAGGCGGGTAACGAGATGGGTGAAGCCGGCGAGATCCGACAGCACCACCGCCGGATCGGCCCCCGCATCGTACTGGGCACGGATCTCGGCGAAGGCGGCCGGCACGTCGCCGCGCATCGCCGCTTCGAACAGATCGACGATGCGCGAGCGGTCGGCGAGCCCGAGCATGTCGCGCACGCCCGCCGCCGTCACAGCGCCGGCCCCATGGGCGATGGCCTGATCGAGTAGCGAGAGCGCGTCGCGCACCGAGCCCTCGGCGGCGCGGGTGACGGCGGCGAGCGCCTCCGCCTCGGCCTCCACGCCTTCGGCGGCGCAGATCTTCTTCAGGTGGGCGGAGAGCACGTCGGCCTCGACCCGGCGCAGGTCGAAGCGCTGGCAGCGCGACAGGATCGTCACCGGGACCTTGCGGATCTCGGTGGTCGCGAACACGAACTTGGCATGGGGCGGCGGCTCCTCCAGCGTCTTCAGGAAGGCGTTGAACGCCTTCTCGGAGAGCATGTGGACCTCGTCGACGATGTAGACCTTGTAGCGGGCCGAGACCGGCGAATAGCGGATGCCGTCGATGATGCCGCGCACGTCATCGATGCCGGTATGCGAGGCGGCGTCCATCTCCAGCACGTCCATATGCCGGGATTCCATGATCGCCTGACAGTGCTGGCCGAGTTCCGGCATCGACACGGTGGGGCCGGTATCCGGCTCGCCGGTGCGCAGGTAGTTGAGGCCGCGGGCGAGGATGCGGGCGGTGGTGGTCTTGCCGACGCCGCGCACGCCCGTGAGCATCCAGGCCTGCGGGATGCGGTTGGCGGAAAACGCGTTGGCCAGCGTGCGCACCATGGCGCCCTGGCCGATCAGGTCGTCGAAGGTCTGGGGACGATACTTGCGCGCCAGCACCCGGTAGGGCGTCGCGGCCGTGGCGATGGGCATGCCGGGCAGGCCCGGCTCGTCGGTGAGCGTGCCGTGCGTCTCGTCCATGCCGCCGTTCGAATTTTCGGAAAGAGGCCGGGCCGTCCGGCGTCAAGCGGACGGCGAAGGTGGGAGGCTGGACAAAGACCCGCTCGGTCTCGTTAGGGCTGCTTCCTTCCGGACCTGACCCGGTTGGCGAGTGAAACGTCCCTCGCCAACCTCCCGCGCCGTATATGACGGTCCGCGCAGCGGGATGCAAGCGGGTTGCCCCGCCGGATCGGCTTGGCCATGCTTCCCCGATACGAAGGGAGGGACCATGCGGACGACCACGATCGTTCTCACCGCGCTCGCCGGCCTGACGATGCCCGCCGCGGCGCAGGAGCCGGCCCAGGAAGGGGCTCCCAAAGATTGGCAGGGCCGCTACCGCTACGAGCACGCCGCAGGGCGGACGGCCGGCGGTACGGGAATCGTCGTGAATTACGACCTCGTGCTGCGGCCCCCGGATGTTCGCAACGGCTGTGTTCTCACCCGGCGCGGCTTTCAGGCGGACGAGACGATTCGTTGTCTAACCCGCCGCGAGGGGCAGGATCTGACCGTGGCGTTCCACCGTTACGGCGATGGCGAGACGGTCAACCGATACGGGGTGGCCGTCTACAAGCCGGGCCAGCCACTGTTCACCCTTGCGAAAGCGGGCAAGCTCGTCACCCGCTGGCAGGGACTGAAGCCGGATGGCGAAGGTGTGGCCGAAAGCGGCGTCTTCTTCGCCAGGGTGCGGTAGCTCCGGAGAGGCGGGCGCCCCGGAGCCGCGGCCTCACTCGGCCTTGCGCTTCACGATCTCCATCGTCTTCGGATCGAGCTTGAGATCGAACTGCTTGCCGTTGGCGTCGATGGCGTCGTCCACCTCGATCATGCCGTCGTCGAGCTCGATCTCCTTCCACTTGGTGAAGCCCTCCTTCTTCAGGATGTCCTCGACCTTGGTCTGCTGCTCGGGTGGCAGCTTCTGGTCGGCGAGCGCTGGGCCGGCGAGCAGGGCGAGGCCGAGCGCAGCGGCAGCGAGCGGGCGGACGAACATGAGAAGACTCCTTCGGCAGATGGGTAACCGGCGAACGATTTTGTTTCGCCGGTGGTTCCTGCCGCCTTGGCCGTACCGGCGCGGCAGGTGCCTGTGAACAGGCGAGCACCCTGTCGGAGCGACGAACCGAACCTGCCGGTCCGTAACGCCACGCTCGCAATTGCCAGCGCGCGAAGTGCCGCCTAGGCTGCAACCTCCGCGTTTGGAGCCTCTCGACACCATGGTCACGCGCGTCGCCACCGTCGCCTTCGAGGGAATCGAGGCGCGCGCCGTCGACGTGCAGGTGCAGATCGCCCCCGGCGCCGTCGCCTTCACCCTCGTCGGCCTGCCCGACAAAGCGGTGGCGGAATCGCGCGAGCGGGTGCGCTCGGCGCTGATCGCCTCGGGGCTGGCCCTGCCGGCCAAGCGCATCACCTGCAACCTCGCGCCCGCCGACCTGCCGAAGGAGGGTTCGCATTACGACCTGCCGATCGCGCTCGCGGTGATGGGTGCCATCGGCGCGCTGCCGGCGGACGCGCTGGGCGGCTACTGCGTGCTCGGCGAACTGGCGCTCGACGGCTCGATCACCGCAGTGGCCGGCGTGCTGCCTGCGGCGATGGCGGCCAATGGCCGGGGGCTTGGCCTGATCTGCCCGGCGGCGACCGGCCCGGAGGCGGCTTGGGCCGCGGGCGACATGGACGTGCTGGCGCCGCGCTCGCTGATCCAGCTCGCCAACCACTTCAAGGGCAGCCAAGTGATGGCCCGGCCTCAGCCCGCGGTGGCAGCAATCGCCGGTCCGATGCCGGATCTGCGCGACATCAAGGGGCAGGAGGGTGCCAAGCGGGCGCTCGAGATCGCCGCCGCCGGCGGCCACAACCTGCTGATGAACGGCCCGCCCGGAGCCGGCAAGTCGATGCTCGCCGCGCGTCTCCCCTCGATCCTGCCGCCGCTCGGGCCCCGCGAACTGCTCGAAGTCTCGATGATCCAGTCGGTCGCGGGTGAGCTGAAGGGCGGCGCACTCTCGAACCGGCGCCCCTTCCGCCAGCCGCACCATTCCGCCTCCATGGCCGCGCTGGTCGGCGGCGGCCTCAATGCCCGTCCGGGCGAGGCCTCGCTCGCCCATGGCGGCGTGCTGTTCCTCGACGAATTGCCCGAGTTCACGCCCCAGGTGCTCGATTCCCTGCGCCAGCCGATGGAGACGGGTGAGATCATGATCGCGCGGGCCAACCACCGCGTGACCTACCCGGCCCGTTTCCAACTCGTGGCGGCGATGAACCCCTGCCGCTGCGGCCTAGCCCTGGAGCCGGGCTACGCCTGCCGCCGGGGGCCGAACGAGCGCTGCGTGGCGCAGTACGGCGCGCGGATCTCCGGGCCGCTGCTCGACCGGATCGATCTGCGCATCGAGGTCGCGGCCGTGACCGCCGCCGACCTGATCCTGCCGCCGCCCGTGGAGGGATCGGCCGAGGCCGCCGCGCGGGTCGCCGCCGCCCGCGCGCTCCAAAGCACGCGATACGCTGCCCTCGGCCTGCCCGCGGCGACGACCAACGCGACCTGCCCGGCGACCGTGATCGAGACCGCCGCCACGCCCGATGCCGAGGGGGCGGCGCTGATCCGCCACGCGGCCGAGACCATGCGGCTCTCCGCCCGCGGCTTCCACCGCACGCTGCGCGTCGCCCGCACGCTGGCCGACCTCGACGGCGAGGCCCAGGTGCGGCGGCTGCATCTGGCCGAGGCGCTGTCCTACCGGGCGCGGGGCGAGCGGCCGGCAGCCGCGGCCTGATCGGTCCCGCGCACAACTGCCCATTGCCACGCCTCGTCGCCGGGCACATAGTCGCCGACAATCCAACAGGGGCGGCCGGCTCGCCGGAACAGACCCCGCGCGAGGGAGCGGGCGGGTGGCGCACGGCACGCAGATGCGCGGGCATCTGTGCGGAATCCAGACGGCCTGGACGGAGGCGGGCGACGCCGCGGGCGCGGTCGCAGCCGTGGCGGAGGTCCTCGACCGGGCGGCGATCGGCCACCTCATCGTGTTCTTCTCGCCGGCCTACGACGCGGACGCCCTCGCTGGGGCGCTCGCCGCGCAGCTTCCCGGTATCGGGATCACCGGCTGCTCCACCTCCGGCGGGATCAGCCCGGCGGGCTCGATCGATCGCGGCCTCGTTGCCATCGCCTTTCCGCGGCAGGGCTTCCGCATCGTCTCGGGCCTCCTCACCGACATCGCCCGGCTCGATGTCGAGGGGGCGGCCACGACCGTGCGGGCCCTGCGCCGCACCCTCGACGGCGGACGGCCGGACGGCGGCAGCGGCCACCGCTTCGCCCTGTCCCTGATCGACTCGTTCGCCAATGCCGAGGAGACCGTGGTCTCGGCCGTCGCCTGGGCGCTCGACGGCATCCCGCTGATCGGCGGCTCGGCCGGCGACGACCTCGCCTTCCGCAGCACGGTGCTGATCCACGAGGGCCAAGTGTGCCGCGAGGCGGCGGTGATCCTGCTGGTCGAGACCGATTTCCCGATCCGCATCTTCAAGAGCGACAATTTCGAGCCGACCAACCGCAAGTTCGTCGTCACCGCCGCCCGCGAGGACGAGCGGCGCGTCACCGAGCTCAATGCCGAGCCGGCGGCGCGCGAATACGCCATGGCGGTCGGGCTCGACCCGGAAAACCTCTCGGCGATGTCCTTTGCCGCCTATCCGCTCGCGGTGAAGATCGGCGGCGAGTATTACTGCCGCTCGATCAGCCGGGTGGAGCCGGACGGCTCGATGACCTTCTTCTGCGCCATCGGCGAGGGCGTGGTGCTGACGTTGGCTCAGCCCCGCGACATCGTCGAGGCGACGCGGGCCGAACTCGAAAGCCTCGACGCATCGCTCGGCGGGCTCGATCTCGTGATCGGCTTCGACTGCGTGTTCCGCCGGCTCGATGCCGAGAGCCGGCAGGTGCGCCACCGCATCGCCGACCTGTACCGGCGCTACGGCGTCGTCGGCTTCGAGACCTACGGCGAGCAGTACCGCTCGATGCACCTGAATCAGACGTTTACCGGCATCGCCATCGGCCGGGCCGAGGGTGCGGTGGGCCGGCCGGTGAAGCGTGGGACGTGAAGAGCGCGCGATGAACCGCCCGACCCTCTGGGAGGAGCCGCCGCCCGAGCCGCAGACCGTCGAGGCTCTGACGCGCCGCGTGGCCAAGCTCGAGCGCATCAACGCGGCTCTGATGACCCATGTCGAGCGCACCATGGATCAGCAGGGCGGCGCCTACTCGCTGTTCCAGAACGCGATCATGCTGGAGGGCCGCGTCCGCGCCCGCACGGAGGAACTCACCGCGCTGATGCGCAGCCTTGAGCGCTCGAACGCGGCATTGCAGGCGGCCAAGGAAGAGGCCGAGACCGCCAACCGCTCGAAGACGCGCTTCCTGGCCGCCGCCAGCCACGACCTGCTCCAGCCCCTCAACGCCGCCCGCCTCTCGCTCTCGGCGCTGACCGACCTCGCGCCGGGGCCGGAGGCGAAGGCGGTCGCCCGGCAGGTCGAGCGCGGGTTGGAGACGATCGAGGATCTGATCAAGGCGCTCATCGACATCTCGAAGCTCGATGCCGGCATCGTGCGCCCGGTGGTCAAGCCCGTACGGCTCGCCGATCTCGTCGCCGGGATCGAGGCGAGCTTCCGGCCGTTCGCCGAGCGCAAGGAGCTGCGCCTCGTCACCCGCTGCACCGACCTCGTGGTGGAGACCGACGGGATCCTGCTCCAGCGCATCCTGCAGAACCTCGTCTCCAACGCGATCCGCTACACCGAGAGCGGCGGCGTGCTGATCGCGGCGCGGCGGCGCGAAAAACGCTGCCGCATCGACGTGGTCGATACCGGCTGCGGCATTCCCGAGAGCGAGCGGACCCTGGTCTTCGAGGAGTTCTTCCGCGGCGCCCGTGAGGGGGATGACGGCGGGATCGGCCTCGGGCTCGGCCTGTCGATCGTGCAGCGCATGGCCTCGACGCTGGATCACACCGTCGAACTGCATTCCCGCGCCGGCCACGGCACGCGCCTCAGCCTGACCCTGCCTCTGGCCACGCAGCGCCCGGAGGCGCGGGTGCCCCTCGCGCCGCTGGCGACCGCCCTGACCGGTGCGCGGGTGCTGGCGATCGAGAACGACGCCTCGACGGCCGAGGCGCTGCAGCGGCTCCTGCGCAGTTGGGATGCCGAGGTGCAGGTGTTTCGCGATCTCGCCGGCGTCGTCGCGGCGCTCGGCGCCGGGCTGGCGCGGCCGGACGTGATGGTGATCGACTACCACCTCGACAACGGCGCCTGCGGCCTCGACGTGGTCGATTACCTGCGGCGCAACCGGGGCTGGGTGACGCCGGTGATCCTCACCACCGCCGACCATGGCGCCGACATCGCCGCCCGCGCCCAGGCCACGGGGGCGGAACTCGTCCACAAGCCGATCAAGCCGGCGCAGCTTCGCTCACTGTTGGCCTACATGCTGGCGTGAGCGTGGAGCGGATCAGAGCGCGCTGAAGCGCCGCTCGCCTATGAGCCGGTCGCGGGCGCGGGCGACGAGGGCGGGGCGGATACGGGCGACATCCTCGCCATCGAGGAGCGGCGAGCCGGCGAGCGCGCCGAGATAGGCTTCCTCCCGATCCCGGCAGGTGGTGACCGCCTTCGTCGCGGCAAAGCTCCGGCTCATGGTGCGGACCTGCTCCAAAAAGGCCTCGTCGAGACAGGTCTGCCACGCGGCGTGGCGCGCGCCTTCCGGGCTCTCAGCCCGCGCAGGGGCCACGGCGAGAAGGGCGAAGACGGGAAGGCTGGCGAGGAGGACGCGACGCATGGGACGAGAGGACCCTGGGACGGCGAACCTGAGGCACGGACGGAGTTTTCCGGGGCGGGGCTCGCTCGCGGAAACCTCTCGTCAACCTTGGTCGCTAGCCCGTTAAAGTCCCCTAACGCACGAGATGCGGGTCCGGTCCCGATTTGGGACCGGCAAAGTGCGCCTCAGCGGTTGGCCGCCGTCAGCGGGGAGGCGTCACGGCCGAGCGCCATCCAGCCCACGGCCTCCTGGCTCTCGCGCTTGACGAAGGTGTAGCCGGTCTGGGTCCAGGGCAGCACCGCGTTGGTTTTGTTGTCGAGGATCAGGTCGCCGCGGTTGGTGATGAGCGTGAGCACCGCGTGGCCCTCGCCCTTCTCGTCGATTACCACGGTCATCCGCATCGCCCGGCGCGGCAAGCCGGCCTCGACCAGCAGGCGGCGCTTGAGGAGCTGGAAGTCCTCGCAGTCGCCGCGGCCGTCCTCGGCGAGGTCCCAGCGGTCGGCGGAGCGCCAATGCTCCTGATCGGTCACCGCCTCGACTGCCCGGTTGATCCGGCGGTTGACCGCATTGATCGTCTGCCACAGCGCCGACGTCAGGACGATGGTGGCCGGCTCGGTGCGATCGACCGCGCACTCGGCGGCATAGCGCTCGCAGAACTCGGCCCAGGCGGCGATCGGCCGGGCCGGGCCGGTCGTCACCGCCGACAGGCTCATCGCGGGGAGCGCGGCCGTCGGTTGCGCGGCGGCCTGCGGCGCAGGGGCGGTGAGGAGGGCCCCGGCCAGGGCGAGACCCGCGACCCGGCCAGTCGCGAAGGAGCGGGCGGGCCGGACGACACAGAGCTTGGAGAACGCGATACGCATGGCCCTGACCGAGCAGTTAAGCTTCCGTTAATGAAGCTCTCACAGCCGACCGCCGGCCGCAATCGCCGGGTTAAAAATCGGTTAACGCGATCCGTCGCATTTGAGCGACCTGCACCGGAGCGTCCGACCCGGCTGCGCGGCCCGCTCGGTGTCTCTCACAAAACTCCCGCCGCGCTGTTCTCGTCAGAGCGAGAACGGCCGGTGACCGGGAGTTTGGTGAGGTACTCGAAGGGAAACAGGTCTGCCGCACCGTCACCGGACGCGGTGGCCCGGTCGGCACGGCACCTGCTAGGCTCGGATCTTATCCTTTGATCCGCAAAGCCTTCCGATGACGAGCGAACCGACTCCCGCCGAGCTTGTGCAGCCCACCGATCGCGGTCCGCCGGTGATCCGCACGGTGGCGATGCCGACCGACACGAACCCGGCCGGCGATATCTTCGGCGGCTGGCTGATGGCGCATATGGACATGGCCGCGGGCAACGTTGCCGCGCGCCGGGCGCGAGGGCGCTGCGCCACGATCTCGGCGGAGGCGATGACCTTCCACCGGCCGGTCTTCGTCGGCGACGAGGTGAGCTTCTACGCCTGGATCGTGAAGACCGGCCGCACCTCGATGGGCATCCAGGTCGAGGTCTGGCGCCGGGAGCGGGAGGGCGAGGACACGACGAAGGTGACGGAAGGATTCTTCACCTTCGTCGCCATCGGGCCGGACCGGCGGCCGCGGCCGATTCCGGAGGCGCGGTAGTTCGAGCGCAGCCCGGCTGCGTGCCGAGCGCGCGGACCGGGCGTCAGTGCATCGTCAGCGTGGTGAGCCGACGCGCGCCCGAATGCTGGTGCAGGAAGGCGCTCATCTCGGCGAGCACCGGCGCCTTGCGGCGGAAGCTGACGGAGAGCGCGAGCAGCGTGT
Organism: Methylorubrum sp. B1-46; assembly: GCF_021117295.1. Taxonomy (NCBI): domain Bacteria; kingdom Pseudomonadati; phylum Pseudomonadota; class Alphaproteobacteria; order Hyphomicrobiales; family Methylobacteriaceae; genus Methylorubrum; species Methylorubrum sp. B1-46. The sequence goes on from NZ_CP088247.1 coordinate 2,094,378, forward strand.
CGGAATGGTCGAGGCCTTCGTAGACCCGTTCCTGCACCGGCACGCGGGCGGTGCGCAGGATTGCAGCGAGGCTCGCCGTGTTGCGCGGCTTCACCACGGTATCCCGGTCGCCGGTGGCGAGGAAGGTCGGCGGCGAGTGGGCGCCGGCGAAGGAGACCGGCTGCGTCGCCTCTGGGTCGGGCGCCTGCCCGAACACCTCGATCGAGGTCTTCTGGTCGAAGGGCAGGAAGTCGTAGGGGCCCGATAGCCCGGCCACCGCCCGCACGGATCGCGGATCGACGCCGGCCTGGCGCAGATATTCCGGGTCGAGCCCGAGCATCGCCGCGTTGTAGGCCCCCGCCGAGTGGCCGGCGAGGACGATCCGGTTCGGATCACCCCCCTGCGCGGCGATGTTGTCGCGCACCCAGGCGATGGCCGCCGCCCCATCCTTCAGGAAGTCGGGGAAGCGCGATTGCGGGTAGAGCCGGTAATCCGGCAGCACGGTCACGAAGCCTTGTGCGGCGAAGGCCTGGGCGGCGAAGGCGTAGTCGTCCTTGCTGCCGCTGCTCCACGAGCCGCCGTAGAAGAACACCAGCACCGGCGCCCGCTCCACCGGCACGGTCGGCACGAACACGTCGAGGCGCTGGCGCGGATCGGCGCCGTACGCCGCGTCGCGGACCGCGAGGCGCCCGCCCTTGTCGCGCGGCCCCAGCGCATCGAACAGCGCCAGCGGCGAGCAGCCGCTCAAGCCCAGCGCGGTGAGGCCGAGGCAGACCAGCGAGACGAGGGAGACGAATGCCTTGATCATGTGACTCGTGATTGACGCGGCGGTCGCGGCGGTTTCATGGCCGCATGGTGACGACCTTGGGCGGTGTTGGGAGTTATGTCCTCAGGACGATGCAGGCGCCGCCCACATTGCGGATCTTCTGGCACAGGCCGTCGGCCGCGTTCCGGCTCTCGGCCGGGATGCGCACTCGGTAGAAGGTGCGGGTCCCGCGAAAGCGCAGCCGAGTGCCGATGATCATCGGCCGCACCTCGCCGATCACGCTGGTGTAGCGCGTGCGCGCCCGCTGGAAGCTCGCCAGCGCCAGCGACTTGGAAAAGTTTCCGGCAAGCTGCACGCCCCAGGGCGCGGCCGGTCCGCCCTCGATCGCCAGAGCGAAGCGGTCGCCGCGCGACGGGATGCGCAGTGCCGCGGTGACCTGAAGGCAGGTCTGCGTCTCGGCCTCCGGCGGAGGCGGCTTCGCCTCGGATGTCTCCGCCTTCCCGTCCGGCTTCTTCGCGGCCGGGTCGGGTCCCTCCGGCGTCTCGACGGCGGCGTTCGGGCGCCAATCCTCCGCCGGGCGGCCGGTGATGGCGATGACGTAGGCCCGCGTCTCGGCGGGCAGGCCGCCGCTGCCGGCGAGCCAGGCCGAGACGCGCCCCGGTCCGCCGTTATAGGCCGCCGCCGCGAGCCCGAGATTGCCGAATTGCCGCTTGAGGTCGGCCAGGAAATGCGCGGCGTGCGGGATCGCCTGCTCGGGATCGAAGGGATCGCTGAGGCCGCGGTCCTTGGCCGTGCCGGGCATGAACTGCGCCACTCCTTGCGCCCCGGCCGGGCTCACCACGCCGACGCGGAACGAACTCTCGCGCCAGATCAGCCGGGTCAGGAACGGCACCGGCAAGTGCCGCGCCTTGGCCGAACCCTCGATCAGCCGGCAGAGCGCCTGCTCCACCGTCTCGCTTTCGGGCGAGGGGGCCGCACGAGAGGGACCGGCGCAGGCAACGAGAACGGCCGGCAACAGGGTGAAAGCGAGGCGGTGCACAGCGGCTGATCTAGGGCGCCGGTTTTTCAAAACAAAGCGCGACACGGATCTGGAACTGCCGACTCGATGCAAGGAGGTCCGGCACGGCTCTGCGTGTCTCTCACAAAACGCACGCCGTGCTGTCCGCGCCAGAGCGAGAACGGTCGGTGACCGGGCGTTTTGTGAGGCGCTCTCAAGCGCCGGTTCGGGAACGGGATGGCGGCCCTGCGACGTGGCACGGCGTGCCCTGTCGGCGAGCATCATTGTGCTTTTATCCGTGCTCAGCAAGGCACTGTTACCTTAGGGCTTCTCCAATAGCTAAATTATTGTTCTTGAAACTTCTGTGTATGGCTCAATGCTTGCAAAAGTCGGCCGCCGAGATCCGATTGCAAGAGGAAGACGAGGCTCGAAGAGCGCATCTCGGAAGACCGCCCCCGAGGCGGTCGCCCAAACCGCGTCTCAGGCCCTCACTCGACTCCCTTCGGGGGCCGCCCTCTCCCGCGGAGAGGAGAGGGATGTGCCGCGCCTGGAAGACAATTCGCGTGTGGGAGCCCGCGCGCTATAACCCCCATCCCGCCCCGACACCGGACGGCGGGCCGCTTCTCGCTGCCGGGGTTCGATGTCCGATACGCTGCTGACCGTCGAGGATCTCTCGGTCGCCTTCCGGGGCGGGGCGCGCGAGACGCGGGCGGTGGATCGTGTCAGCTTCACGATCGAGCGGGGCGAGACCCTGGCTCTGGTGGGGGAATCCGGCTCCGGCAAGTCGGTGACGGCGCTTTCGATCCTGCGGCTGCTCGACGGCGCCGCGCATCATCCGGGCGGAAAGATCCTGTTCAAGGGCCGCGATCTCCTGGCGCTGCCCGAGCGGGAGATGCGTGCGGTGCGCGGGGCGGACATCACCATGGTGTTCCAGGAGCCGATGACCTCGCTCAACCCGCTCCACACCATCCAGCGCCAGATCGGCGAGGTGCTGGAGATCCACCGGGGGCTCAAAGGCAAGGCCGCGCGGAGACGAATCCTCGAACTGCTCGACCTCGTCGGCATCCGCGACGCCGAGCGGCGGCTCGGTGCCTATCCGCACGAATTGTCGGGCGGCCAGCGCCAGCGCGTGATGATCGCCATGGCGCTCGCCTGCGAGCCCGACCTACTGGTCGCCGACGAGCCGACCACCGCCCTCGATGTCACCGTGCAGGCGCAGATCCTCGCGCTGCTCGCCGACCTGCAGAAGCGGCTCGGCATGGCGATGCTGTTCATCACCCACGATCTCGGCATCGTGCGGCGCATCGCCAACAGGGTCTGCGTGATGCTTTCCGGCCGGATCGTCGAGGCGGGCCCGGTGGCGCAGGTCTTTACCCGGCCGCAGCACGAATACACCCAGCGGCTTCTCGCCTCCGAGCCCACCGGCCGGGCGAACCCCGTGCCGACGCACGCCGAGGCCTTGGTCGAGGCCGGGCCGCTCAAGGTGTGGTTCCCCCTCAAGGCGGGCGTGCTCCGGCGCACCGTCGGCCACGTCAAGGCGGTCGACGGAGTGCGGCTCGTCGTGCGGGCGGGCGAGACCGTCGGCGTCGTCGGCGAATCCGGCTCGGGCAAGACCACCCTCGGCCTCGCCCTGCTGCGGCTCACCGAATCCGAGGGGCCGATCGTGTTCCTCGGCCAGCGGATCGAGGATCGAGGCCCCCGCACCATGCGGCCCCTGCGCAAGGACATGCAGGTGGTCTTCCAGGATCCCTACGGCTCCCTGTCCCCGCGCATGTCGGTGGGTGACATCGTCGCCGAGGGGCTCGCCGTGCAGGGGCTGGTGCAGGGAAGCGCCGAGCGCCGGGCCCTAGTGGCGAAGGCGCTCACCGATGTCGGGCTCGACCCGGCAGCGATGGACCGCTACCCGCACGAATTCTCCGGCGGCCAGCGCCAGCGCATCGCGATCGCCCGCGCGATCGTTTTGAAGCCCCGTTTCGTTGTCCTCGATGAGCCGACTTCGGCGCTGGACCGCTCGGTGCAGGCGCAGATCGTGACGCTGTTGCGCGATCTCCAGCGCGAGCGCGGCATCGCCTACCTGTTCATCAGCCATGACCTCAAAGTGGTCCGGGCGCTCTCGAACTACGTCATGGTGATGCAGCACGGCCAAGTGGTCGAAGAGGGACCGGCCGAGGCGATCTTCGCCGCGCCGAAGACCGATTATACCCGCACCCTGTTCGCGGCGGCCTTCGAGATGGATGCGGCGACCACCGCCGAGATCGAACCGGCCTGAGCCATGGCCCGCGCGCTCCTCATCGTCCTCGATTCCGTCGGCATCGGCGGCGCCCCCGACGCGGCCCGCTACGGCGATGCCGGCTCCGACACGGTCGGGCACATCGCGGAAGCCTGCGCCGCCGGCCGCGGCGACCGGCCGGGCCTGCGCGCGGGGCCTTTACGCCTGCCGAACCTCGCGGCGTTCGGCCTCGGTCTAGCCTGTGAGGGCGCCACCGGCCGCGTGCCGCCGGGCCTTGCTCCGGAGGCTGAGCCGCAGGCACTGTGGGGGCATGCCGTCGAGACGGCCGCCGGCAAGGATACGCCGTCGGGCCATTGGGAGATCGCGGGCGTGCCGGTGCGGGAGGCCTGGGGCCACTTCCCCGACACGCATCCCGCCTTCCCGGCCGAGCTCACCGCGGCGCTGATCGTGCGGGCGGGGCTGCCCGGCATCCTCGGCGATCGCCACGCCTCGGGCACCGCGATCATCGACGCGTTCGGGGCCGAGCACCTCCGGACGGGCCGGCCGATCTGCTACACCTCCGCCGACAGCGTCTTTCAGATCGCCGCCCACGAGGAAACGTTCGGGCTGGAGCGCCTCTACGAGACCTGCCGCATCGCGCGCGACCTCTGCGATCCCTACCGCGTCGGGCGGGTCATCGCCCGGCCCTTCATCGGCAGCGAGAAAGACGGCTTCCACCGCACCAGCCGCCGCAAGGATTTTTCCGTCGCGCCGCCCGCCGCCACCCTGCTCGATGGTTTGGCGGCGGCCGGCCGTGCCGTGGTGAGCGTCGGCAAGATCGGCGACATCTTCGCCCACCGTGCCACCGGGCGCGAGATCAAGCCGGCCGGCAACGCCGCCTGCCTCGACGCGGCGCTCGACGCCTTCGCCGGCTTGCCGGATGGTGGCTTCGTCTTCCTCAACTTGGTGGATTTCGACACCGAGCACGGCCACCGGCGCGACGTGCCGGGCTACGCCGCTGAGCTGGAGGCGTTCGATGCCCGCATCCCCGAGATCCACGCCGTCCTGAAGTCGGGCGATCTGTGCGTCATCACCGCCGACCACGGCAACGATCCGACCTGGATCGGCACCGAGCACACCCGCGAGCAGGTGCCGGTGCTCGCCTTCGGGCCGGGACTGGCGACGGGCTCGATCGGGCAGCGCGACACCTTCGCGGATATCGGCGCCTCGATGGCGGCGCATCTCGGCCTGTCGCTCTTCGGGGCCGGCCGGGCGTGGTGGTGAGAACGGCCGGGGGGCCAGCGGGAAGCGGAGGCGAAGCCGGAGCGGCGGCGGTGAGGGGGCGGCTTAGGATGAGCCTCCTCCGGCACCGCCGCTCACCTTCGGCTGACGCCTCGCTTTGCCGACGACAAGGTCGGCAAAGCCCTCTCCCCGCATAGTGGGGAGAGGCAGGTGTCAGCGCGAAAACTTCTTGTACTTCAGCTTCTTCGGGATGATCGACTCAAGGCCGAGGCGGCGCTTTTTGTCCGCCTCGTAATCCGAGAAGTTCCCCTCGAACCACTCGACATGGCTGTCGCCCTCGAAAGCGAGGATGTGGGTCGCGATGCGGTTCAGGAACCAGCGATCGTGGCTGATGATGACGGCGCAGCCCGCGTAATCCTCCAGCGCGTCTTCGAGGGCGCGCAGGGTCTCCATGTCGAGGTCGTTGGTCGGCTCGTCGAGCAGCAGCACGTTGGCGCCGCCCTTGAGCGTGCGGGCCAGATGCACGCGGTTGCGCTCGCCGCCCGAGAGGGTACCGACTTTCTTCTGCTGGTCGCCGCCCTTGAAGGCAAAGGCCGCGCAATAGGCGCGCGAATTGATCTCGCGCTTGTTGAAATAGATGATGTCGTTGCCGCCCGACACTTCCTGCCAGACGGTGGCGTTGGGATCGAGCGCGTCGCGCGACTGATCGACGTAGCCGAGCTTGACCGTCTCGCCGACCTCGATCGTGCCGCCGTCGGGCTTCTCCTGGCCGGTGATCATCTTGAACAGGGTGGTCTTGCCGGCGCCGTTCGGGCCGATGACGCCGACGATGCCGCCCGGCGGCAGCTTGAACGAGAGATCCTCGATCAGCAGGCGGTCGCCGAAGGCCTTGTTGAGGTGGCTGAATTCGATGACGTTCTGCCCGAGCCGCTCGTCGATCGGGATGACGATCTGCGCGGCCGCGTCGACCTTGCTGTTCTGCTTGGCGACCAGTTCCTCGTAGCGGGTGATACGCGCCTTCGACTTCGACTGCCGGGCCTTGGGCGAGGCGGCAATCCATTCCTGCTCGCGGGCGATCGAGCGCTGGCGGGCCATGTCCTCGCGGCCCTCCTGCTCAAGCCGCTTCTGCTTCTGCACCAGCCACGCCGAGTAGTTGCCCTCGTAGGGGATGCCCCGGCCGCGATCGAGTTCGAGGATCCAGCCCGTGACGTTGTCGAGGAAGTAGCGGTCGTGGGTCACGATCAGGATCGCGCCCGGATACTGCTTGAGGTGACCCTCCAACCAGTTCACCGTCTCGGCGTCGAGGTGGTTGGTGGGCTCGTCGAGGAGGAGCAGTTCCGGCTCCCACAGCAGCAGCTTGCACAGCGCGACGCGGCGGCGCTCGCCGCCCGAGAGGGTCGCGACCGGCTGCTCGTCGCTCGGGCAGCCGAGCGCTTCCATCGCCTGATCGACCTTGGAATCCAGCTCCCAGAGGTTCTGCGCCTCGATCTGGTCCTGGAGGGCGGTCATCTCGTCCGCCGTCTCCTCGGAATAGTTCATCGCGAGTTCGTTGTAGCGGTCGAGCAGCGCCTGCTTCTCGGCCACGCCCTCCATGACGTTCTCGCGCACCGACTTGTTCGGATCGAGCTGCGGCTCCTGCGGGAGGTAGCCGACGCGCGCGCCCTGCGCGACGAAGCCCTCGCCGGTCCAGTCCTTGTCGATGCCGGCCATGATCTTGAGCAGCGTCGACTTGCCGGCGCCGTTGATGCCGAGCACGCCGATCTTGGCATCGGGGTAGAAGGACAGGTTGACGTTATCGAGAACCTTCTTGCCCCCGACATAGGTCTTGGTCAGACCCCGCATGTGGTAGATGAATTCGCGGGCCATGTGCGTTCGTCCTGCGTGAAGCGTGGGTGCCGGGCTGGCCGGCGGTCGCGGACGCGCGGCCTTTCGCGCGCGGCCGGCCGGACCGAGCGAAAATGCCCGAGCCATGCCGCGTGGGGCGCCGTCCGCTCGCGGATGAAGAATTTCGTGTTCGAGTATCAGGGCGGCCGGGCAGGGGCAAGGCGCTGCCCGGCCGCGGCGAAGGCGCACCGCCGGGCGCCGTCCGGATGTCGGGTCTCCGGGAGGTGGGTGAAAGAGGTTAGGAGAAGGGATTGCGCACCGGCACGGCCGCCTGCGGTTCCTCGGGCACGGACTCGGGCAGATCCTCCGCCTCGAGGGTGGCGACCACCGCGTCGAGCAGGCTCTTCAAGGCCTTCGCGCGCCGCAGGCCGTCCCGGTCGCGGGTGAGATCGAGGCTGCCGTGCAGGGCGATGCGCTGCGTGCCGTTCTCGATCGAGAAGCCGGCGAAGGTCTGGACGCCGGCATCCTCCGCGAAGGGGCGGAAGGGGAGGGCGTCGGCTTTGCGGCGCGGCATCGGGCTCTCCTCAGAAGATCGCGCGCATCAATTCGCGCCAGAGCCGGCGCAGGACATCGATGGCCAGTTGCTTCAGGAAGTCGGCGAAGGAGTCCTGGCCGCCGCGGGAGAATTCCTGCGGTTCGGGCAGCGTCATCGCCCTGGCTTTCGTCGCCTCGGGCAGGGCCGGGAACACATCGAGGCCGGCGATATCCCGCAGGGTGGTGAGCGGGACCGCGCGCCATTCCGCGCCCGCCGCGTTCGGGGCGAGATAGGCCCCCGCCTCGCCGGTGCGCGGGTCGTAGATCGCCTTGAAGAGCTGCGTCGGCACCAGCACCCGCCCCTTGATCGCGCCGACCGAGCGGCCCTCGAAGACCGGGCCGGTCACCACGAAGATCTCGCCGCGCTCGGTGGCGAGTCGGCGCACGCTCTCCTCGATCGCCGCCCACAGGCCGCGGTTCAGTGACCGATTCTGGGGCACGATGTTGGCGAGGCTGAAGGACTCGGCCTGAGCCACCGCGCTCGGCATGTCGCCGGCCGGGGCGAGGTGGCCCCGGTCGTAGCCGCTGCGGACGTAGTCGGCGAGGCTGGCGCGGTCGTCCTCGGGCAGGCGGTCCTCGTCATGGAAGGCGTCGGCGCGCTCGACCCGGCGGGCGGCGGACACGCTCCGGCGCGTCAGGCGCTCGGCCGCGTAGAGCGGCGTGCGCGAGGCGCCCGAATGTAGCACCGCGAAGGCCTCGAAGCAGAGCGACACGGCCCTGTCGGCGAGCTTCGGATTGGTGAGGATCGGCGCCTGGCCGTCTGCAAACAGCGTGGGACAGGCAGGAGCGTCCTGAAGCGCCTGGGATGCCGCGGCGTGGGAGACGACGAGGAGGAAAAGGGCGGGAAGGACGGATCGCGGCGCCATTGCCGGATCAATAGCAGACATCAATAGCAGACACGGACGCGCCGGGGGCCGGACGGCGTCTCGCGCCAGCGGACGCCGCAGGGGCGCCCGAGCGGGTCGATCAGCGGGCGGATGTCCCGGTCCGGCGGTCCCGGCGGGCGGCGGCAGCGGACGTCGCCGGGGCAATGCGCCGTGTCGAGGCGCGGTCTACCGGCATCCGCCGCCCAGGCTGCGCTGCCGCCGATCAGGGCAAGCGCCAGCGCGACCGTGACCGGTGACAGTGCGGCGAGGGGCATCGAACGGCAGCCTGAGGATGAGCGGGCCGAAGGGAAACGGGCCAGCGGGAGCGAAAACCGGGCGAGATGTTGATCAATGCACCCTTCATCCATAATTGAGGGCGCGTCACGCGTGAAATCGTGGGGCTGCCTTAACTCTGAAGGCAGACGAGGCGGCCGAATCCTCTGAAAGGTGGGCCGCTGTTGCAGCGAGATCATGGTATCCCGTGATCGGTTTGCGCTAGAATGATCGTTCATACGTCCCGGGGCGAGCGGTTTCCGGGTGCGGGCGAGATCCAAACGGCGGGCCGCGTTCGAGGATTCGGGCGTGCGGTCCTGCGGGAGTCGCCCTGCTGACGGGAACGCATTGAGAGACGGGTGAAGGCATTGGCACTAGCGGACACGACGATCCTAGAGGGTCTTGAGACGCCGGATCGTCTCCGGCTTCTGCCGGAGAGCGAGCTGCAGACAGTGGCCGACGCGGTGCGCGCCGAGATGATCGACGCGGTGTCGATCACCGGCGGCCATCTCGGCTCGGGCCTGGGCGTGGTCGAACTCACCGTGGCCCTGCACCACGTGTTCGACACCCCCGACGACCGCATCGTCTGGGACGTCGGGCACCAGTGCTACCCGCACAAGATCCTCACCGGACGGCGCGACCGCATCCGGACGCTCCGCCAGGGCGGCGGGTTGTCGGGCTTCACCAAGCGCTCCGAGAGTGAGTACGACCCCTTCGGCGCGGCGCACTCCTCCACCTCGATCTCCGCCGCGCTCGGCATGGCGGTGGCCCGCGACCTCGACGAGGCGGAGGCCAAGGCCAAGGGCGGCCCGGCGCCGAAGCGCCGCAACATGATCGCGGTGATCGGCGACGGCTCGATGTCGGCCGGCATGGCGTATGAAGCCATGAACAATGCCGGCGCGCTGCACTCGCGCCTGATCGTCATCCTCAACGACAACGACATGTCGATCGCGCCGCCCGTCGGCGCCATGTCGGCCTACCTCGCGCGGCTGGCCTCCGGCGGCACCTACCGTTCGCTCCGCGAGACCGCCAAGCAGCTCGGCAAGCTCTTGCCGAAGGCGCTCTACCAGCGCGCGGCGGCGGCCGAAGAGTATGCCCGCTCGCTGATCGTGGGCGGCGGCACGATGTTCGAGGAGATGGGCTTCCACTATGTGGGCCCCGTCGACGGGCACAACCTCGATCATCTGCTGCCGGTCCTGAAGAACGTGCGCGACTCGGATCAGGGCCCGATCCTGCTTCACGTGGTGACGCAGAAGGGCAAGGGCTACGCGCCGGCTGAAGCATCCGCCGACCGCTACCACGGCGTGGTGAAGTTCGACGTGGTCTCAGGGGTCCAGGCCAAGGCCAAGGCGAACGCCCCGGCCTATACGCGGGTGTTCGGCGAGAGCCTGATCAAGGCGGCCGATGCCGACCCGAAGGTAGTGGCGATCACCGCGGCGATGCCCGGCGGCACCGGCATCGACCTGTTCGGCAAGGCGCATCCGGACAAGACCTTCGACGTCGGCATCGCCGAGCAGCACGCGGTGACCTTTGCCGGCGGCTTGGCCACTGAGGGCTACAAGCCGTTCGTGGCGATCTACTCGACCTTCCTGCAGCGGGCCTACGATCAGGTCGTGCACGACGTGGCCTTGCAGAACCTGCCCGTGCGCTTCTGCCTCGACCGGGCCGGTCTCGTCGGCGCGGACGGGGCGACGCATGCGGGTGCGTTCGATCTGGCCTATCTCTGCTGCCTGCCGAACATGACGGTGATGGCGGCGGCCGACGAGGCCGAGCTGGTGCACATGGTGGCGACCTGCCACGCGCATGATTCGGGCCCGATCGCCCTGCGCTATCCGCGCGGCGAGGGTGTCGGCGTCGAGTTGCCGGAGAGGGGCGAGCCGCTCGCCATCGGCCGCGGGCGCGTGGTGCGGCGCCCCGAGGGCGCGCGGGTGGCGCTGCTGTCGCTGGGCACGCGCCTGTCGGAGGCGTTGAAGGCGGCCGACGCGCTGGAGGCGGAGGGTGTTGCGGCGACGGTGGCCGATGCGCGCTTTGCCAAGCCGCTGGACGCGGAGCTGATCGTCGATCTGGCCATGCACCACGAGGTTCTGGTGACGGTGGAGGAGGGCTCGGTCGGCGGCTTCGGCGCGATGGTGCTGCACCTCTTGTCGGAGCGGGGCGTTCTGGATGCGGGCCGTGTCCGGGTTCGCACGCTGACGCTGCCGGACCTGTACCAGGACCACGACAAGCCGGAGAAGATGTACGCCGAGGCCGGTCTCGACGCCGAGGGCATCCTCAAGGCCGTGCGCGCCGCTCTGCCGGAGCAGAAGGGCAGCCGGGCCGGGCGCCTGCGTCTGGCGTGATCGGCCGGGCATCGCCGGACGAGAAAGGCGCGGTGCTTGCCGCACCGCGTCATCAGTGAGACAAGCGCCGCGCCGTCCGGCCCGAAATCGGGTGCGTCGACGGAGCGGCGCGTCCGCTCGCCTGCTGGTCCTATGACTGGGGGGCGGGATCACCCGTGAATCACGCGAGCACGATGACAGAGCCGACCCAAAGCGGCCCGTTCCCGGCGGGGCCGGTGCTGATCACCGGTGCCAGCGGCTTCCTCGGCGCCGCCCTGGTCGATGTCTTCCGCGCGGCCGGCTTCACCGTGCGCATCACCGTGCGCGCCTCCTCGCCTCGCACGAATCTCACCTGGCCCGATGTCGAGATCGTCGAGGCCGACATGCGCGACCGGGCGGCGGTGGCGAGCGCCATGCGCGGCCAGCGCTACCTCGTCCACGCCGCGGCCGATTACCGGCTCTGGGCGCCGGACATGGAGGAGATCGTCCGCACCAATCGCGACGGCACCCGCATCCTGATGGAGGAGGCGCTCAAGGCCGGCGTGGAGCGGATCGTCTACACGTCGAGCGTCGCGACCATCAAGCCGCATGACGACGGCACGCCCGCCGACGAGACCCGGCCGCTGACACCGGAGACGGCTATCGGCGCCTACAAGCGCAGCAAGGTCGTGGCCGAGCGCGTGGTCGATGAGATGGTGGCGCGCGACGGCCTGCCCGCCGTCATCGTGAACCCCTCGACGCCGATCGGCCCCCGCGACGTGAAGCCGACGCCGACGGGCCGCATCATCCTCGACGCGGCCCAAGGGAAAATCCCGGCCTTCGTCGATACCGGCCTCAACCTCGCCCATGTCGACGACGTGGCCGCCGGCCACCTCTTGGCCCTGCGCAAGGGCCGGATCGGCGAGCACTACATTCTCGGCGGCGAGGATGTGATGTTGGCGCAGATGCTTGCCGACATCGCCGCCATCGTCGGCCGCAAGGCCCCGACGACGCGGCTGCCTTACGCGGTGATCTACCCGATCGCCTTTGTCTCCGAGCAGATCGCGCGGGTGACCGGCAAGGCGCCGCTCGCCACCATCGACGGCGTGCGCATGTCGAAGTACCGGATGTTCTTCTCCGACGCCAAGGCGCGGGCAGAACTCGGTTATTCCGCGCGGCCCTACCGCCAGGGTCTGGAGGATGCGATTCACTGGTTCCGTCAGGCGGGGTACATGAAATGAGCGCCGCGCTTCAGACCGCCACCGATGCGCGCACCGGCAAGGGCGAGCGCGACGAGAACTTTCCCGTTGCCTCGCACCTGATCCACCCGCGCAACCGCGGCGCGATCCTCGCCTTCTACAACTACGTGCGGGCGGGCGACGACGTTGCCGACCACACCGGATTGTCGCCTGAGCGCAAGATCGAGATGCTCGACACGCTCGCCGACGCGCTCACCGGCAAGGGCGGCTCCGACCCTTCGGTCGAGCCGCTCAAGCGTGAGTTGGCCTCCCACGGCCTGCCGCCGACCCACGCGCTCGAACTGCTCGATGCCTTCCGGATGGATGCGCGTAAGTCGCGCTACGCCGACTGGGACGAGTTGATCCATTACTGTCGCTACTCGGCGATGCCGGTCGGACGCTTCGTGCTCGACGTGCACGGCGAGGATCCGGCGCGGGTCTACAAGACCTCCGACGCGATCTGCGCCGCGCTGCAGGTGCTCAACCACCTTCAGGATTGCGGCAAGGATTTTCGGGCTCTCGACCGGGTCTACATCCCCCTCGACGTGATGGGCCGGCACGGTGCCGACGTGTCGATGCTGGGCGCGGATCGGGCGACGCCGGAACTGCGCGCGGTGATCCGCGAACTCGCCGAGCGCACCCTGGTGCTGCTGGAGGAGGGCGCGCCGCTGCCGAACCAAATCGACGACTTCCGCCTGAGCCTGGAGATCGCCGCGATCCACCGGCTCGCCGTCGTCCTGACCAAGGGCCTGCTGACCCGCGATCCGCTCTCGGAGAAGGTCCATCACGGCAAGGCCGCCTTCGCGCTCACCGCGCTCGGCGGCATCGCCGCCACCCTGGTGCGCCGCCCGTTCCGGTCGCGCGCGCCCCGTCCCGCCGGAGCCGGCCGATGAGCGCCACCGCCAGCCCGATTTCGGAGACCGCCGAGGCGCCGGCCCTGCCGGCCGCCGGCTCGTCGTTCTACACGGCGATGCGCCTACTCCCGAAGGAGCGGCGCGAGGCGATGTACGCCGTCTACGCCTTCTGCCGCTCGGTCGACGATGTGGCCGACGACGGCGGCCCGCGCGAGGTCCGCGCAGCTGAGCTCGACCGCTGGCGCGCCGACATCGACGCGCTCTACGCCGGCAACCCGCCGCCGCGGGTGAAGCCGCTGGAAGAGCCGATGCGCCGCTTCGGCCTCAAGCGTGAGGACTTCCAGGCAGTTATCGACGGCATGGCGATGGACGCCGAGGAGGACATCGTCGCTCCCTCGGAGGCCAAGCTCGATCTCTATTGCGACCGGGTGGCGAGCGCCGTCGGGCGGCTGTCGGTGCGCATCTTCGGTATGCCGGAGGCGGACGGCATCCGGCTTGCGTGGCACCAGGGCCGGGCTTTGCAACTCACCAACATCCTGCGCGACATCGACGAGGATGCGGAGCGCGGGCGCCTCTACCTGCCGATGGAGAAATTCCACAAGATCGGGCTGATGACCCCGACGCCGCAGAGCGCGCTGGCGCATCCGCGCCTCGGCGAGGTCTGCGCGGCGGTCGCCGCGGAGGCGGAGGAGCATTATCGCCAGACCTGGGCGATCATCGAGCGCAGCCCGCGGCAGGCCACCAAGGCCGCCCGCCTGATGGCGGCGGCCTACCGGCTCTATCTCGACGCCGTGGTGAAGCGCGGCTGGGCCGCGCCCCGCGCGCGGGTGAAACCCGGAAAACTCTCCCTCCTCCTCGTCGCCCTGCGCCACGGGATTGTCTGATGACCGGTACGGTTCACGTCGTCGGCGCGGGACTCGCCGGCCTCTCGGCGGCCGTCTCCCTGGCGGAGGCGGGCAACCGCGTCGTGCTCCATGAGGCCGCCAAGCAGGCGGGCGGTCGCTGCCGCTCCTATTACGACCCCTCGCTCGGGCTGACCATCGACAACGGCAACCACCTGCTCCTGTCGGGCAATCGCTCGTCCCTCGACTTCCTGCACCTGATCGGGGCGCCGGACGATGCGCTCACCGGCCCCGACGAGGCGGCCTTTCCCTTCGCCGACCTCCGCACCGGCGAGCGCTGGACCCTGCGCCCGAACGAGGGCCGCCTGCCCTGGTGGGTGCTGCGGGCGGGCCGGCGCGTGCCGGGCACGCGGGCGCGGGATTATCTCGCTCCGGTCTCCCTGATGATGGCCGCGTCCGGCAACAAGCCGGGCCAGAGTGGCACGATCGGCGAGAAGATGTCCTGCGAGGGCCCGCTCTACGAGCGGCTCTGGCACCCGGTCCTGGTCGCCGCCCTCAACACCGATCCGCGCGAGAGCGATGTCGGGCTCGCCGCCACGATCCTGCGCGAGACGCTGGGCGCCGGCGGGCGCGCCTGCCGTCCGCTCATCGCGGTCGAGGGGCTGTCCACGGCCTTCGTCGATCCGGCCCTGCGCTACCTCGCGGAGCACGGCGCCGAGATCCGGTACGGCCGGCGCCTGCGAGCGATCGCCCTCGGCCAGGGCCGCGTCGACCGTCTCGATTTCACCGACGAGCCGGTCGTGGTCGGTCCCGACGACGCGGTCGTCCTGGCCCTGCCGCCGTGGGTGACGAGCGAACTCCTGCCCGGTACGCCGGCGCCGCAGGAATTCCGCTCCATCGTCAACGCGCATTTCGCTGTGCGCCCGCCGGAGGGCGCACCGCTGATCCTCGGCGTGGTCGGCGGCCTGACCGAGTGGCTGTTCGCCTATCCGGATCGGTTCTCGGTCACCATCAGCAATGCCGACCGGTTGCTGGAGGACGGCCGCGAGGATCTTGCGCGCCGGATCTGGGGTGAGATCGCGGAACTCAACGGACTTGCACGGGAATTGCCTAACTGGCAGATCGTCAAGGAGAAGCGGGCGACCTTTGCGGCGACGCCCGCTGAGGCCGCGCGCCGCCCCGGCGCGGCGACGCGCACCCGGAATCTGGTTCTGGCCGGCGATTGGACGGAGACGGGGCTGCCCTCGACCATCGAGGGGGCGATCCGATCCGGGACGAATGCCGCGCAAGCCCTGTTCCGCACCGGCATGTGCGGACGGGCACAGGCACAGGGAGTCGCTTGAAGGATATGACGACGGCACCGAGACAGGCGAGCGAGGCAAGAACGATGCGTGAGGCGGCCGCGAACAAGGTCGAGACGCTGCAGCGTCTCAAGACCCGCGACGTGTCTCTCGACGATGTCGAGCGTGGCGTTCAGAGCGCCACACGGGCGCTCACGGAGATGACCCAGGCCGACGGCCACATCTGCTTCGAGCTCGAGGCGGATGCGACCATCCCCTCCGAGTACATCCTGTTCCACCAGTTCCGTGGGACCGAGCCGCGCGACGGGCTTGAGGCCAAGATCGGCAATTACCTGCGCCGCACCCAGTCCAAAGTGCATGGCGGCTGGTCGCTGGTGCATGACGGCCCATTCGACATGAGCGCGTCGGTGAAGGCCTATTTCGCCCTCAAGATGATCGGTGACGACATCGAGGCGCCGCACATGCGCGCCGTGCGCAAGGCGATCCTGCAGCGAGGCGGCGCGGCCAACGCCAACGTCTTCACCCGCATCCTGCTCGCCCTCTACGGCGAAGTGCCGTGGACGGCGGTGCCGGTGATGCCGGTGGAGGTGATGCACCTGCCGAAGTGGTTCCCGTTCCACCTCGACAAGGTGTCCTACTGGGCCCGCTGCACCATGGTGCCGCTGTTCGTGATCCAGGCCAAGAAGCCGCGGGCCAAGAACCCGCGCGGCGTCGGCGTGGCCGAACTGTTCGTGACGCCGCCTGAGTCGGTGCGGACCTGGCCCGGCTCACCCCACGCCACCTGGCCGTGGACGCCGATCTTCGGCGCCATCGACCGCGTGCTGCAGAAGACGCAGGACCACTTCCCGAAGGTGCCGCGCCAGCGTGCCATCGATAAGGCGGTCGCCTGGGTCTCCGAGCGCCTGAACGGCGAGGACGGACTCGGCGCCATCTTCCCGTCGATGGTCAACTCGGTGCTGATGTACGAGGTGCTGGGCTATCCGCCCGACCACCCGCAGGTGAAGATCGCGCTGGAAGCCATCGAGAAGCTCGTCGCCGAGAAGGACGACGAGGCCTATGTCCAGCCCTGCCTCTCGCCGGTCTGGGATACGGCGCTGACCAGCCATGCCATGCTGGAGGCCGGCGGCGCTCAGGCCGAGGCCAATGCCCGCGCCGGACTCGACTGGCTGAAGCCCCTGCAGATCCTCGACATCAAGGGCGACTGGGCCGAGACCAAGCCGAACGTGCGCCCCGGCGGCTGGGCCTTCCAGTACGCCAACCCGCACTATCCCGACCTCGACGACACCGCCGTCGTGGTGATGGCGATGGATCGCGCCCAGCGCCAGCACGGTCTGGTCAGCGGGATGCCGGACTACTCGACCTCGATCGCCCGCGCCCGCGAATGGGTTGAGGGGCTGCAGAGCGCCGATGGCGGCTGGGCGGCGTTCGACGCCGACAACAACCACCACTACCTCAACCACATCCCGTTCTCGGATCACGGCGCCCTGCTCGATCCGCCGACCGCGGACGTGACCGCCCGCGTCGTCTCGATGCTGTCGCAGCTCGGCGAGACCCGCGAGACCAGCCGCGCGCTCGACCGCGGCGTGACCTACCTGCTCAACGACCAGGAGAAGGACGGGAGCTGGTACGGCCGCTGGGGCATGAACTTCATCTACGGCACGTGGTCGGTGCTCTGCGCGCTGAACGCCGCCGGCGTCGATCCGCAATCGCCGGAGATCCGCAAGGCGGTGGCGTGGCTGATCCGCATCCAGAACCCGGATGGCGGCTGGGGCGAGGATGCCTCCTCCTACAAGCTCAACCCCGAATTCGAGCCGGGCTATTCGACGGCCTCGCAGACGGCCTGGGCGCTGCTCGCCCTCATGGCGGTCGGTGAGGTGGACGACCCGGCGGTCGCCCGCGGCGTCAACTACCTGATGCGCACGCAAGGGACGGACGGGCTGTGGAGCGAGGAGCGCTACACGGCCACCGGCTTCCCGCGGGTGTTCTATCTCCGCTACCACGGCTACCCGAAGTTCTTCCCGCTCTGGGCGATGGCCCGCTTCCGCAACCTGAAGAAGGGCAACAGCCGTCAGGTGCAGTTCGGGATGTGATTTCCCGGGACGTATGTCCCAAGCATGAGATCGGCGGCGCGGGAGCATCCCGCGCCGTTTTCGTTTGTACCGACTGCGAGCCGAACACCATCGGCGCCTCCTGACCCGAGCCCGCGAGACGACCGTTGATCCCCTGGGAGCATCTCGACACCGCCCCGATCCCCGGCGAGGCCGGTACCCTGCGCCTGATGCGCCGCGGCAGCGAGTTCTCGATTCAGCTCGACCGCAACGAGCTGATGAACAGCCGCCTCAGCGGCTCCGAGGAGGCGCTGGCGCGGCTCTCGGCCGAGCGCATCGCCGGCGTGAAGGCGCCGCGGGTGCTGATCGGCGGCTACGGGATGGGTTTTACCTTACGCGCGGCGCTGAGCCTGCTCCCGGCGATGGCCCAGGTGACCGTGGCCGAAATCGTCCCGGCGGTGCTGACCTGGGCGCGCGGACCGATGGCGGAGCTGACCGGCCCGAGCCTCGACGATCCGCGCGTGACGATCCGCGAGGCCGATGTCGCCGCGGTGATCCGCGCGCAGCCGGGCACCTGGGATGCGATTCTGCTCGACGTGGACAACGGCCCCGATGGCCTCACCCGTAGCGCCAATGACCGCCTCTACGACGCGGCCGGCCTCGGTGCCGCCCGTGCGGCCCTGCGTCCGCGCGGCGTGCTGGCGGTGTGGTCAGCCCATCCCGATGCGGCCTTCACCCGGCGGCTCGGACAGGCGGGGTTTTCCGTCGAGGAGGTCGCGACGCGAGCGCGGGGCAAGCGTGGGGCGCGGCACGTGATCTGGCTGGCCGGGCGCTAAGCGCCGATCCCAATCTCGACCTCATCCTGAGGGGCCCGCGTCAGCGGGCCTCGAAGGATCCTCCAGATTGTGCCGTGCTTTCTGGATAATCCTTCGAGGCCGCCGCTTCGCGTGGGTACTTCAGGATGAGGAGGTGGTTGGATCGAGCGAACAGGTTGGGTGCGCCTCACGCCCCCCGGCGGGCCATCAACTGCTCGATCAGCGTCGCGCCGGTCTCCAGCGCGGACAGCTCCTCCGCCACCGTGGCCACCGTCTGCGCGATCTGCTCCGGCGTGTGCTCGGAGGTCATGAAGAAGCGCAGGCGTGAGGACCGCTCCGGCACCGCCGGGTGGATGATCGGCTGCACGTTGATGCCGCGCTTGAACAGGCGGTCGGAGAGCGTCACGGCCTTGAGCGAGTCGCCGATGATGATCGGGATCACCGCGAGACCGAGACTCGAACCGGTGTTCAGCCCGTGCTTCTTGGCGAGCGCCAGGAACTGGTTGCCGTTGCGGCGCAGCCGCTCCACCCGCTCCGGTTCGGCCTGCATCACCGTAAGTGCGGCCTCGGCCGCGGCCGCCAGCGGCGGCGACATGCCGACGCTGTAGACGAAGCCGCCCGCGGTGCATTTCAGGTACTCGATCAGCGCCGAGGGGCCGCAGATATAGCCGCCGCAGGAGGACAGCGTCTTCGACAGCGTGCCCATCCAGATGTCGACATCGCCGGCATCGACCCCGCAATGCTCGTGCAGGCCCGCCCCGGTTCGGCCGAGAACGCCGAGCCCGTGGGCGTCGTCCACCATCAGCCAGCAATCGTAGCGGCGCTTCAGCTCGACGAAGGCGGCCAGATCCGGCGCGTCGCCGTCCATGCTGTAGAGGCCCTCGATCACGATCAGCGCACGGCGGTGCTCGTGGCGGGTCGCCTCCAGCAGCTTCTCGAGGGCGGCGGGGTCGTTATGAGCGAAGGAGCGGCGCTGGGCGCCGGAGAGCTGCGCACCGGTCACCACGCTGTTGTGGATCAGCGCGTCGTGGAAGATCACGTCCGGCGCTTCGAGAATCGCGCCGATGGCGGTGACGTTGGTGGCGTGTCCGCTCACCAGGACCACGCAGGCATCCGTGCGGTAATGGGCGGCGAGCGCCCGCTCCAGCTTGAGATGACCCGGCCGCTCGCCCGCCACGATCCGGCTCGCGGACGCCGAGGTGCCGAAGGTCTCGATCGCCTTGCGCGCCGCCCCGCTCACCGCGGGGTGACCGTTGAGGCCGAGATAATCGTAGGACGAGTAGTTCGAGTAGGTCTGGCCCTCGATGCGGGTGTTGGCGCCCGCGCGGGTCTCGTGCACCCGGAAGAACGGATTGCCCAGGCCGATCAGGTCGGCGGCCGAGCGCTGCAGGCGCAGCTCGCGGTAGCCGGTCAGCTTCTCGAAATCCTGGATCGACTCTCCCGCCGCTCCCTTGTCCTCGAGGGGGGAGGGGCTCGGACGCGCGTTGGCGCGGCCGAGCCGGTTGGTGACGAAGCTCGCGAGCGCGGCCCGCCCGTCCTGCGGGCGTGTCGGCTGAGTCATGGCAAGATCTCTTTGATGTCCGCGACGTTCTTCTCGACGAGTTCGTTGAACGGCGCCAGCGTGGCGGCGTCGAGGTCGCCGACATGCTTCGAGGCGAGGGTCAGGGTCACGCCCGCCGCCTCGTCGACCGGTGTCGCCACCGCCTGGATCAGGGTTTCGGTGAGTTCGTTCACCGTGAGCCCCGAGGAGATGCCGGCCGGCGGCGCGTCGAGGGCGAAGCGCTCCTGCAGGCTCGCTCCCAGCTCGACGCCCATCAGCGAATCGAGGCCGATCTCGGAGAGCTGGCGCACGCGGCTGATGTCGTCCTTCGGCAGGCGCAGGATGCGGGCGATGTCCTCGACGATGGCGTCGGACACGGTCTTGCGGACCGAATCGATGTCCTGGGATCGCAGCAATGCACCGATATTGATCGCGGCCACCGTGCCGGACTCGGCCTGCTGATCGCCGCCGAGGCTGGCGTAGCTCGGTGAGCGGAGCGTCGCGAGGCGCTCGCGCGCCTTGCCCCAATGCATCGCGGCGATCGCGACCACGCCCTCGTCGCTCGCCGTGCCCTGGACCTCCAGCGATTCGGCCATCAGGTCGAGGCAGAGGCGGGCGTCCATCGGCGTCACGCCGACACGGGAAGCGAGCGTCTCCATTACCGCCTTGTTGCGGGCGAGCACGCCGACATCGCCGATGGCGCCCCAGGCGACCGCGAGCGCCGGCAGGCCGAGACGGCGGCGCTGGCGGGCGAGCCCTTCCATGAAGCCGTTGGCGGCGACGTACGACCCCTGTCCGGGATTGCCGATGAAGGTCGTGGCCGAGGAGAACAGCACGAAGTAGTCGAGCTTGCGTCCACGCGTGGCGGCATCGAGATGCTGCGCCCCGATCACCTTCGGCGCAATCACCGCTTCCAGGGTCTCCGGCTCGATCGCGTTGATCAGGCCGTCCTGCAGCACCATGGCGCCGTGGATTACGCCCGCGAGCTTGCTGCCCGCGGTCTCGATGCCGTCGATCAGCTTCTCGACCGCCCGGCGACTGGTGATGTCGCAGGCCCTGGTCTCGATGCTCACGCCGCGCGCGGCGAGTTCGGCGATGACCGCACGACCCTCCTCGTTCGGCTTGCCCGAACGACCGACGAGCACGATGCGTTTCGCGCCGCGATCGGCCAGCCAGCGCGCCGCCTCGATGCCGAAGCCGCCAAGACCGCCGGTGACGAGGTGGACGCCCTTCTCGGAGACCGTGAAGGCGTTGCGCCGGACCTGCGCCACGGAGCCGGGTGCGGGCGGCGTGACGACGATCTTACCGACATGCCCCGATTGCTGCATCAGCCGGAAGGCATCCGAAGTCTCGTCGGCGGCGAAGGGCTGGTAGGGCAGGGGACGCAGGCCCCCTTCGGCGAACAGCGCCATCACTTCGCGGAACATCCGCGCGCCGTCCTCGCCCTGGTGCTGGAGCACCTGATCGAGATCGACGCCGAAATAGGAGAGGTTCCGGCGGAACGGCCGCAGGCCAATATGGGTGTTGGCGACGTAGTCGCGCTTGCCCAGTTCGACGAAGCGTCCGAACGGGCGCAGGCAGTTGAGCGAGCGCTCCATCATCTCGCCGAACAGCGAGTTGAGCACCACGTCGACCCCGTCGCCGGTGATGCGGCGGACATCGTCGACGAAGGCGAGCGAGCGCGAATCGAGCACGTGCTCGGCGCCGAGCGCTTCGACCAGCGCCCGCTTCTCCCGCGAGCCCGCGGTGGCGATGACCCGCGCGCCCTTCCACTTGGCGATCTGGAGCGCGGCCAGTCCCACGCCGCCCGCGCCGCCATGGACCAGCAGCCACTCGCCCTTGCGCAGACGGGCGCAGGTCACGAGCGCGTAGTAGGCGGTGAGGAAGGCGACCGGCACGGTCGCCGCCGCGGCCGGGTCAAGCCCCGCCGGCATCGGCGCGACGACCATCTCCGGCACGACCACGTGGGTGGCGAAGCCGGATTGCGCGAAGGCGACGACCGAATCACCCACGGCGAAGTCCACCACGCCGGCACCGATGGCGGTGACGCGGCCGGAGACTTCGAGGCCGAGGCGGGGGCCGGCGAAGCCGTCCTCCAGGATCTCCTCCGGGAGCATCGAGAGCGCCCAGAGCACGTCGCGGAAGTTGAGGCCGGTGGCGGCCACAGCGATCTCGACCTCACCGGGGCCGGGGGCGGCGCGCTCGGCCGGGCCCCAGACCATCTCGTTGAGGCCGCCGGTGTTGGAGCGCTCCAGCCGCGCGGCCGGAGCCGCCTCGCCGCCCTGGGCGGCCCGGCCGGGATGGAAGCGCACGACGCGGGTGGCGTCGGCATCGAGCACGATCTCGGTCTCGTCCGTGCCCGACAGGATCAGGGCGCGCAGCCGCTCGGCCGCGTCCTTCGAGGACAGGGCCGGTGCGAGGTCGATCCGGCGCACGTCGAGGTTGGCCGCCTCGTTGGCGAGCGTCCGGCTGAAGGCCCAGACGCCGGCCTCGACCGCGGCCGCCTCGCCGCCCGCATCGCGGGTGGCGCCGGGGGCGACCACCCAAAGGCGGGTCTGACGGCTGCCGAGATGCTCGGCGCAGCGCTTCAGGCTGAGGCAGCGGTCGCGCAGACGCTTCGCCGCCTCGCCCTCGCCGGCGAAGGCACCAGCCAGGAACACCACGGTGTCGGGCGTCTCGCGCTCCAGTTCGAGCAGCGACTGCTCGGAATCGAGGATGATCGAGACGTGGACGCCGCTCGCCACCAGCAGGGTCGCCAGGGACGAGGCGGTCTCGGCGCCGAACTCGTCGTCGGAGCCGACGACGAAGGCGAAGCTCTGGCCGTGGCCGAGGGCCGGACGGACCGGGGCCTCGGCCACCAGCAGCAGGTCGTCGCCGTTGGCCGAGATGGCGCGGTCGGCCGAGACCCGCACGAGGCCCGAGGCGCTCAAGGTGCGCTGCCAGCCCGTCACGTCGTCGAGGCGCGAGACCGGCATGCCGGCGGCCGCCTGCTCGAACCAGTCCGGCGCGAGGCCGAAGACGAGGTCGCGGAACAGCGAGGCGCCGGGCTCGACCGCGACCAGCAGCCCGCCCGAGGCGAGCGCCGCGGCGAGCTGGCCCGGAAGGGCCTTGTCCGAGCGGTGGAGCACGTCGCTGGCGAGAACGAGGTCGAAGGACGCGGCCGGCAGGGCGTCGGCGGCTTCGGACACCGCGACCGAGCCGGGCAGGCCGAGGCGGGCCCGCTCGGCCAGCCGCCGGTCGGTTTCCAGCACGGTCAGGCGGGCGTCAGACGCACGGGCGAGCGTGGCGGCGCGGGCCGAGAGCGGGCCGAAGCCGACCTGAAGGATGCGGAGCGCCCGATCCGACGGCAGGCGCTCTTTCGCCTCCGCCACGATCGTGGCGACGACCTCGGCGGCGGCGCGCGCCGTGGCGCCGCGCAGGTGGAAGGCGTCGAGCGCGGCCGGCGGCAGGCTCGCCGCGGTGACGGCCTCGCCCGCTACGATCCGTCCGACCAGCGCGGTGGTGTCGGCCAGCAGCACCAGCTCGGCAGCCAGTTCCGGATGGTCGGCCGCGATCCAGCGCATGGTCTCTTCGGGCGCCGGCAGGGTCACGTCGCGGCGCAGGCGCCAGACACCCTTGTCGAGCGTCGCAAGGCCGCTGCTTTCCAGGGCGTAGAGGGCGTTGGTGGCCCACGGATGCAGGGCCTCGGGCAGGCGGCCGTCGAGCACGACCTTGCCCTTCTCGGAGAGGCCCTCGGCCAACCGATAGGCGAGGGCGGTGGCCCAACCCTCCAGAAGCAGATGGCCCGGTCCGAGATCGGCCGTGTCCGGCGCGGTCACGGCGGCGAGGCTCGGGCGCAGGCGCTCGGCCACGCTCGGACGGCGCTCCAGCGGCAGGGCGGTCGGCTCGGTGGCGCGCTCGACCCCTTGGGTGATGGCGTAGGCGTCGAGGTCGCTGCCGCCCTTGGCGCGCAGGGCCTGGAAGCGGCCCTCGCGGATCGTGGCGATCACCGCGCCCTCGGCATCCGTCAGGGTGAAATCGGCCAGGATCGAGCGCTCGTTGCAGCGCCGGGTGCGGATCTCGGCGCGGGCGATCGCGGCGCCGGGGCGCAGCAGGCGCACCTCGCCGAAGCGCACCGGCACGTAGGCCTTGGTGGCTCCTTCGCCCATCAGCTCGGCGAAGAGCAGGATCAGGCCGTGGAAGCAGGAATCGAGACGCGCGGGCACGAGGCCGTAGCGCTCGTCCGCCTCGGCCGGGATCAGTTCGGAGACGATGGTGGTCTCGTCGATGCGGGCCGAGGCCGCGACCTGGCGGAAGTTCTCGCCGAAGCCGAGGCCGGAGGCGAGCGCCCGGCGGTAGAGTCCCTCGCCGGAAATCGCGTGCTCGGCCGGCACCGCGAGGTCGCGGCGGGCGGGTGCCGGGAAATCGCCCTCGATGATCTTGGCCGAGGCGTGGAGCTGCCACGGCGTCGGGGTCAGGCGGGGGCGGCTGAGGATCTGAATCTGGTTGCCGGAGCCGGACAGGCGCACCAGCACCTCGCGCAGGGAATCCTCGGCGAAGACCATCGGCGAGAGGATTTCGACGTCGGCGAGGGTCACCGCGTCCGTGCGCAGCGCCTGACGCGCAACGTGCAGCGCCATCTCGACAAAGGCGGCGCCGGGCAGGATCACCTGACCGTCGATGCGGTGGTCGTCGAGTTCGGGCACCAGGGCCGCGTCGAGATGGCCGTGCCATTCGAGGCCGTCGGGCGCCAGCCGGTTGCCGGCGAGCGGGTGGTAGGGCCGCGGCGCGGCGCCGGCGCCCTCGGTCGTCTCGGCGAGGCGGAACGGGCGGCGCTGCCAGGGGTAGAGCGGCAGGGCGACGATGCCGGCCGGATCAGCACCGAACAGGCGCGTCTCATCGACGGCCGCACCGGCGACGAGGGCGGCGGCCACCGCCTTGGCGATCGGATCGCCGCCGGCGGGCTTGCGGTGCATCACGCCGACCGAGGCGACCTCGATGGCGAGCGGTTCGATGGCGTCGCCGATATGCGGCAGCAGGGTCGCGCGCGGGCCGACCTCGACGAAGACGCGAGCGCCCTGGCGGGTCGCCTCCTGCAGTGCCTCGCAGAAGCGCACCGGCTCGCGGATGTTGCGCCACCAGTAGCCGGCGCCGAACTGGGCGCCGGGCAGCACCGTGCCGGTCACGGTCGAGACCATGGCGGTGTGGCCGGCCGAGGCCTTGAGCCCGTCGAGGTCGCGCAGCAGCGGACGCTCGGTCGGATCCATCAGGCGGCCGTGGAAGGGGTATTCGAGATCGAGCTTGCGCCCGCGGCGGCGCTTGCGCGCCAGCGCCTTCATCGCCGCCTCGATGTCGGCCTCGGGGCCGGCGACCGTGATCGCCTTGGGGCTGTTGTAGGCGGCGATGTCGAGGGTGGGATAGTCGGCGAGGAACGCCTCCATCTCCTCGACCGGCCCGAGCAGCACCGCCATGGTGCCGAAGCCGCGGGTCGATTCCTGGTGCTTGCTGCGGAAGAAGATGACCCGCACCGCCTGTTCCAGGCTGAGGATGCCGGCGGCTTCCGCCGCGGCGATCTCGCCGACGCTGTGGCCGAGGACGTAGCGGGGCGCGAGGCCCTTGGCGCGGAGCGCCGCGGTCGAGGCGCTCTGGATCGCGAAGATCAGCGGCTGCGAGACGCGGGTGAGGGAGAGGCGCGCCTCGAGATCCTCGGCGAACATCGCCTCCTTCAGCGACCAGCCGGACAGCTTCTCGAAGAGCGTGTCGGTCTGATCGAAGCGGGCGCGGAAGGTCGCGCTCTCCTCGTAGGCCTCGCGGCCCATGCCGACCCACTGGCTGCCGTTGCCGGAATAGACGAAGGCGACCTCGGCCTGGCGCTCGACCGCCGTGCCGACGACGGCCGCCTCGGTATCCTCACCCTCGGCCAGCGCCCGCAGGGCGGCGGGCACATCGGTGCCGGGAGCGATCGGCAGGGCGAGGCGCGTCGACAGGCGTTCGCGGCGGTGGAACGCGGCGGCCGCGACGCGGGCGGCGTCGTCCGGCGCGGCACCGTCGAGGCGGGCAGCGTAGTCGAGGGCGAGATCGTTGAGGGCGGCGCGGCTCTGGGCCGAGAGCAGCAGGATCTCGGGCGCACGGCCCGCCTCGTCGTTCGCGGCGACGGGGGCCGGGTCGGTCAGCACGACGTGGGCGTTGGTACCGCCGAAGCCGAACGAGTTCACGCCGGCGAAGCGTTCGGCCTTGGTGCGGGCGAGCGCCAGCGGCGCGCGGTTGACCGCGAGCTTCAGCACCTCGAACGGGATCTCGGGGTTCAGTTCGGGAGCGTGCAGCGAGGGCGGCAGCAGGTCGTTCTCGAGCGCGAGGCTCGCCTTGAGCAGGCCGGCGAGGCCCGAGGTCGGCTCGGTATGGCCGATATTGGTCTTGATCGAGCCGATCGGCAGCGGCTCGCGCCGCGGCTTGCCGAGCTTGGAACCGATGGCACTGGCCTCGATCGGGTCGCCGACCGGGGTGCCGGTGCCGTGCGCTTCGACGAAGGCGATTTTGTCGAGGTCGATCTCCGCCTCGCGGTAGACCTGCTCCAGCAGTGCCCCTTGCGCGTGACCGGAGGGCAGCGAGATGCCGGTGGTGCGCCCGTCCGAGTTGACGCCGCTCGCCGCGATCACGCCGCGCACGGTCCGGCCGCTTCGGGCGGCGGCCTCTGCCGATTGCAGGAGCAGCACGACGCCGCCCTCAGCGCGCACGTAGCCGTCGGCAGTGGACGAGAACGCCTGGCACAGGCCGGTGCGCGAGAGCATCTGCGCGTTGGAGAAGGAGATGAAGTTGAACGGGCTCGCCAGGATGTTGGCGCCGGCCACCACCGCGGTGTCGACCTGACCCGCCTCGATCGCCGCGATCGCGGCGTTGAGCGCGACCAGCGAGGATGAGCAGGCGGTGTCGAGGGTGAAGCTCGGGCCCTTCAGGTCGTAGATGTAGGAGATGCGGTTCGAGATGATCGAGAGCGTGTTGCCGGTCGCCGCGTAGGCGTCGCCCGAGGACGGGTCGAGGATGCGCAGGTTGCCGTAATCCAGGGCCGAGGCGCCGACGAACACGCCGATATGGCTGCCGGCCACCGCGGAGGGGCGCAGGCCCGCATCCTCGAACGCCTCCCAGGTCAGTTCCAGCAGCATGCGCTGCTGCGGGTCCATCTGCTCGGCCTCGCGCGGCGAGATGCCGAACACGCCCGGATCGAACGACCAGATGTCGTCGAGCACGCCAGCGGCCCAGGTGTAGCTCTTGCCGCGCTCCTGCGCCCGCGGATGGCCGAAGGCCTGAAGCGACCAACGGTCCTCGGGGATGCGCGAGACGGCACAGCGCCCTTCCGTGAGAAGCTGCCACAGCCCCTCGACGTTCTGAGCCCCGGGCAGACGGCAGGCGCGGCCGACGATCGCGATGTTCTTGCGGTTTGTCACGTCGATCCGTTTACGCTCGTGAAGCAGGGACCGGGGGTCCGTTCGGCGTGGGCCTATCGCCCGCACCGCGAATGTCTCGTGAAACCTCGGCTTTTCTCCGGCGCCCTGTGGAGGGTGGCCGACGACCGCAGGTTTTAAGAGGCACTCTTAATCTGACCGACAGGACCGTCCAACCCGCTTGGCTGCAACCTCTCCCTTAATCCAGAGAGATTGGGAGATTGTGTGGCACGTATTCATCAGTGGATCGCTGGTGGCCGAAAAGCGGCAAGATGCCGAAAACAACAAATATCAGTCGTGGCAATTGGGGTAAGTTCGAAACTTGCCACCATTTCGCCTTGAGAGTGGTGAGGGTGTCGCGAATATTGAGTTAGGTTCAGAAAAATCTTTTTCGCTTTTCGCATGTGGTCGATTTTGGTCGGAGCTGTCGCGTTGCTGCGCTTGCAAGTTGCAACGCGCCGACTCAACAGATGAGGTGACTATGAAAAGGGCATCGCACAGATGTCGGGCCGGAGGCTGCCATCAGGCAATCCCGATGCCGAAATAGGCGAAGCCGTGTCGTTCGACCTCCGCAGGCGCGTAGACATTGCGCAGATCGACGAGGACGGGGGCGGCCATCAGCCCCTTCAGCCGGGCCAGATCGAGCGCCCGGAAGGCGTTCCACTCGGTGACGATCACCAGCGCGTCCGCCCCTTCCGCGCAGGCATAGGCATCCTCGGCATACGCCACGCCCTGCAGAAGCGGCCGCGCCTGCTCCATGCCTTCCGGATCGTAGGCCACGATCCGCGCTCCCGCATCCTGCAATCCAGCGATGATCGACAGCGAGGGCGCGTCGCGCATGTCGTCGGTGTTCGGCTTGAACGTCAGGCCGAGCAAAGCCACCCGCTTGCCCCGCACCGAGCCGCCGCAGGCCGCGATCACCTTGCGCGCCATCGCCCGCTTGCGCTGGTCGTTGACCGCCACCACCGTCTCGACGATCCGCACCGGCGTGCCGTAATCCTGCGCCGTCTTCACCAGCGCCAGCGTGTCCTTCGGAAAGCAGGAGCCGCCATAGCCCGGCCCGGCATGCAGGAACTTCGAGCCGATGCGATTGTCGAGGCCGATGCCGCGGGCGACCTCCTGCACGTTGGCGCCGACCTGCTCGCAGAGATCCGCGATTTCGTTGATGAAGGTGATCTTGGTGGCCAGGAACGCATTGGCGGCGTACTTGGTGAGCTCGGCCGTGCGGCGTCCGGTGAGCAGGATCGGCGCGGCGTTGAGGTAGAGCGGGCGGTAGACCTCCTGCATGACGGCGGCGGCGCGGGCATCCTCGGCGCCGATGACGATGCGGTCGGGCCGCTTGAAGTCGTCGATGGCCGCGCCCTCGCGCAGGAATTCGGGGTTGGAGGCGACGCCGACATCGAGGTCGGGGCGGGTCTCGCGCAGGATGCGCTCGACCTCGTCGCCGGTGCCGACGGGGACGGTCGATTTGGTGACGACCACGGCGTAGCCGGTGAGCGCCTCGGCGATCTCGCGCGCTGCGGCGTAGACGTAGGAGAGGTCGGCAAAGCCGTCGCCGCGGCGCGACGGGGTGCCGACCGCGATGAACACGGCTTGCGCCTGTGACACGGCGGGCTTGAGGTCGGTGGAGAAGGAGAGGCGTTTGGCCCGCACGTTCTCGGCGACGAGGGCGTCGAGGCCGGGCTCGTAGATCGGCATGCGGCCCTGGTTGAGGGCTTCGATCTTATCGGGATCCTTGTCGATGCAGACGACCTCGTGGCCGAAATCGGCGAGGCAGGCACCCGAGACGAGGCCGACATAGCCCGAGCCAATCATCGCGATGCGCATCGATGTCTCCGCCGGGGCGGCCGGAATGCATCCGGCGTGTTGCAGTGCGGTGTGTAGCCCGGTTCGGAGCCGGCGCAAACCGTCGCCAACGCAACGGGTCCGCAGCGGCCTACAGCCGGTAATGCGCCGCCGCGCGGGAGAAATTGGGATTGTAGTAAGGATCGGCCCGCAGCACCGGCTCCCAGCGCTCGCGCATCACCCGTGATTCGGCCTCGAACCGGGCGCGCTTCTCCGGCGTGTCCTCGGCACCCCGGCTCTTCGACTCGTGGTGGACCAGGCGGGCATGCGGCGTCCAGACGATGCGGTAGCCAGCCGCGCGGATCTTGAGGCACAGATCCACGTCGTTGAAGGCGACCGCCAGATGCGCGGCATCGAAGCCGCCGACCTCGGAGAAGACGTGCGCCCGCATCGCGAGGCAGGCGCCGGTCACCGCGGAGACCTCCTGCGACAACCCCATCCGTCCGAAGTAGCCCGGCGCGTTGCCCGGCAGGCCGAGATGGCTGTGGCCGGCGATCCCGCCGATCCCGAGGACGATGCCGCCATGCTGGATCGTGCCGTCGGGGTAGAGGAGCTTCGCGCCGACGGCCCCGATCTCCGGGTCGCTGGCGATCGAGGCGAGTTCGGTGAGCCAGCCCGGCTCCAGCACCTCGATGTCGTTGTTGAGGAACAGTAGGATCGCGCCCCGCGCCGCGACGGCCCCCCGGTTCGACAGATCCGAGAAGTTAAACGGGCCCGGCGCCGGCAGCACGCGCAGGCGCGGCTCGGCGGCATAGCGCGCGAACAGATCCCGCGTCGCCGGCTCGGTACTGCCATTATCGACGACGACGACCTCCAGGGCCGGATAGTCGGTGCGCGCAAACAAGCCGTCGAGGACGACGGCGAGCAGTTCCGCCCGGTCGCGGGTCGGGATGACGACCGAGACGAGCGGCGCCGGCTCGGGCAGGGGACGAATCAGCCGGTTGAAGCCCTGCGCTCCGCGCTCGGCGCGCGCCCCGCGGCGCTGCGCGACCTCGGCCAAGGCCCGCAGCCGCGCCTCCTCGGCCCGCGCGAGCGCGCGGTCGGAAAAGGTGCCGGAGCCGGCGGCCGCCCGCCAGTGATAGAGCACCTTGGGAATGTGGCGCACGCGCTCCGCCGCGAGCCCCTCGGTGAGGCGCAGGAGCAAGTCGTGGTCCTGGCTGCCCTCGAAGCCGGGCCGCAGGCCGCCGAGCCGGCGTAGTGTCTCCGTCCGAACCACGCTGAGATGGTTCACGTAGTTCTGGGCCCAGAGCAATTCGCGGTCGTAGCCCGACTTGAAATGCGGCTCGAAGCGGCGGCCGCGGGCATCGACCTTGTCCTCGTCGCTGTAGATCAGCTCCAACTCCGGATCGGCCCGGACGGCGGCGGCCACCTCGAACAGGGCGTTTGGCGCCAGGAGGTCGTCGTGGTCGAGGAAGGCGGCGTAGGCGCCGCCCGCAAGGTTCAGGGCATCGTTGGTCGCGCGGGCGATGTGGCCGTTCTCCGCCCGGCGCAGGGAGCGGATGCGCGGCTCCTCGGCGGCGTGGCGGGCGATCAGCCGCGGAATGCGCGGATCGGTGGAGGCGTCGTCGGCGATGCAGAGTTCCCAGTCCGGGTAGAGCTGGTCCCGCACCGAGCGGATCGCCGCCTCCAGCACCCGCGGATCGGGATCGTGCACCGGCATCAGCACGGAGATGAGCGGAGGAGCCTCCCAATCCGCGATCTCGGCGCGGATGCGTGCGCGCTCCGCCGCCGTGATCCGGTCGAAGCGGGCGATCCAGGCGGCGTAGCCGGTTTCGGCCCGGTGCGCGAGCGCTCGCGCGATCATCCCGCGGGCGCGGACCTTCAAGCCGAGGACGCGCCAGCTGACGGCCTGCGCGGTGAGGCCGGGCTGGCGGATGCCGGCCCGCACGACGAGTTCGAGGCGCCCGCGGCGGCGGATCGTGACAGCCTCGATCCGGAAGGGAGCGGTCCGCGACAGGGCCGTCACGCGTAGTGCCGCAACGTCCGGCGGCAGCCGTCCGGTCCAGGCGAAGGCATCGCCGCCGAGGGGCTCCTCGGCCAGCGCCACGCTCTCGCCGTTGTCCGTGACCGCACTGAACAGAGCGCGAGCGATGCCGCCGCTGCCGGCATCGCGCCACCGCAGCGTGACCCAGGCGCCGCCGAGCCCCGCGTCGGCGAGGTCGATGCGGATCTCGGTTCCGTCCGTTCCCGTCACCGGCAGCGTCCGGCGCGCGAGTGTCGCGAGGGACTCGGCCCGCTCCGCCATCGCGCCTTAGACCTCCCAGTTCTTCGAGACGGAGGCCCGCACCGCGTCGCTGAGCACGGTGTCGTAGACGACCATGTCGCGGGCGAATCGCATGCCGCGCAGCAATTCGGCGAGTGCCAGCGTCTCGTTGGGGATCGGCAGGGGCAGCGGCAGCGGCGCCTCGATCCCGATATGGTGGAACACCGAGGCCATGAAGGCCTCGAAGTAGTCGCGGTGGCCGACGACGTCGATGCGCGACAGAACCTCGACCGCGATGATGGAACTACCCGGCATCAGCCGATCCTCCGGCACGTGGGTGCTGAGCTGGCGGGTGAGGGGGTTGTAGAGCAGGTGATAGGCCGGCTCCGGCATCATCCGGAACAGCCGCTTCAGGCTCTTCGCGTCGGTGAAATCGTAATCAAGGGTAAAGGCCGCGGCCTCGACGAGGTTGCCGAGGCGCCAGTGCTGCTCCGCGTTGGCGGCGATGCTCGCCCGCTCGCGCAGCCAGTACAGGCGGCTGGCCAGTTCCACGAAGGGATCGTGGACGAGCAGCATGGTGAGCGCGCCGCTCTGGACGAAGTGTCCCTCGTAGCGCGGAAAGATGATCGAGCCGGCCATCAGGCAGGAATCGAGCGTGACGGTGTCGAACATCGCCCGCAGGATCTCGTCCGGAAACCGGCCGATCCCGAAATAGGATTGCCGGAAATAGGGATACAGCGCGGTCTGGATCACCGTTTCCGGACGGATATTCCCGTTGAGCAGGATGACCTTCTTGTCGGTCAGGCCGTGGCGCGGCAGCCGCCGGTAGACCAGCACGTTGGTGTCGACATCGTAGATCTCGAGCCGCTCGATGCCTGCGAGCCCCGGTACGTCGGACTCGCGGATCTCGAAATGGCACTGGCCGGTCGCGTGCCAGCCGAACTTGACGAAGTTCTGGTCGGCATGGATCGCCGAGACCTCCGCCACCCGCTGCCCCTCGATGCAGACGGAGACCCGGCTGATCGCCTGCGGGTTGTCCGGCACCACCCAGCCCCGGATCACGTCGCCCTCGTCGGACGATAGGAGAAACCGCATCCTTGCTTGCCGTCCTCGGTCCCGTGCTGGTCCGTGCGCTCGGATTGTGCGCCCTCTTAGTGTCTCTCACAAAACTCCCGCTGCGCCGTCATTGCCAGAATGACGACGGTCAGAGACCGGGAGTTTTGTGAGGCACTCTTAGCCGATTTTTGCCGCCCGCGTGCAATGGGGGCGCGGTCGCGAGGGCGGCGCCCGCGAGTTTCGACGTATGGCGTCAGATTCCGCCCACGCCCCGCTTGCGGAGCTCGTCGGCACCGGCTATAGCCGCGGCCTCGCAGGACGTCGGGGCCACCCGGACAGCCTGCCGGGGCGCGTAGCTCAGCGGGAGAGCACTACCTTGACATGGTAGGGGTCACAGGTTCGATCCCTGTCGCGCCCACCATCCCACCCCGATGGGATGGACGATAGAGACCAAGGCTCCGGAAACGGGGCCTTTTTCTTTGGCCCATCGACATTCCCGAACGTGGCCCGGCGCGCTCGACCGGCGTGCTGCGGAGATCCAATTCGAAACGAAAAAGCCCCGCCGTTTCCGGCAGGGCTCTCTCGCATGGTTTCCCTCCGATCCCGAAGGACCAGAGGGGGTCGATCAGGCGTGGGCCAGGGCCGCGTTCGGCACCGCCGCGTTGTTAGCGGCGTGGTGCTGCTTCAGCATCGGTCGCAGGACCGCGACAGCGAGGAAGGCGGCGATCAGGTCCATGGTAGCGACGGTGTAGAGCACCGACGACCAGGTGCCCGTGGCCTGCATCAGCAGGTTGCCGACCGGCACGAACAGGGCGGCGAAGCCCTTGGCGCAGTAGAGGACGCCGTAGATCTTGCCGATGTGCTTCGAGCCGAAGGTGTCGGCAGCCGTGGCGCTGAACAGCGAGTACACTTCGCCCCAGGCCAGGAACACGATGCCGGACAGGATCACGAAGGCCCAGGGGTTCGAGCCAAAGTAGCCCAACGCGACGATGCCGATGCCCTCCATCGCGAAGGCGATGAACATCGTCTTCTCACGGCCGATCCGGTCGGAGATCCAGCCGAAGAGCGGACGCGAGATGCCGTTCATGACGCGGTCGAGCATCAGGGCGAAGGGCAGGGCCGCCATGGCGAAGAAGTACAGGTTCACCTGGAAGTTCTTCACGCCGAGGTCGGTCGCGATGACGCCGAGCTGGGCCACCGCCATCAGACCGCCGGTCACCGTGCAGGTGAACATCAGCAGCATGACGTAGAAGACCGGCGTGCGCAGGGCTTCGCCGAGGGTGTAGTCGCGGCGGGTCTGCAGAACCTTGGTCGAGAACTTGACCTCGTCCTTGGCCGGCGAGCGCATGAAGATGGAGGCCAGGATGATGACCGTGCCCTGGATCAGGCCGAAGACGAAGAAGGCCTGGGCGTAGCTGCCGGCGTCGATCATCTTGGCGATCGGCAGGATCGTCAGGGCCGAGCCCGCACCGTAGCCGCCCGCGGTGAGACCGACGGCCAAGCCGCGCTTGTCCGGGAACCACTTCAGGGCGTTGTTGATGCAGGTGGCGTAGACGCAGCCGACGCCGATGCCGCCGAGGACGGAGCCGAGATAGAACCCGCTCAGCGAGGTGGCGTAGGAGTTCACGACCCAGGCCGCGCCGGTCATCAGGCCGCCGAACATCACGACACGGCTCGGGCCGTACTTGTCGATGAAGTAACCCTCGATCGGGGTCAGCCAGGTCTGGACGACGACGAAGATGGTGAAGGCGACCTGGATCGCGGCGCGATCCCAGCCGAAGGTCTTCTGGATCTCAGGAACGAACAGGGTCCAGGCGTACTGAATGTTGGCCGCAGCCACCATGCAGATGACGCCGAAAACGATTTGCAGCCATCGGTTTGACGATGGTGCCGACCGATCTGGGGCGGTGGACGATAGTGCCATGAGCGTGCTCCCTCGTGCCTGCACTGACGTGAAGGCTTGTTGTGTAGGTTTGGCGTGTCTTGCCTGAGTGGCGTCGGTGCAGGGTGTTGAAATTCCTTCCTCTGCCGGTCGGATCCGAGGGCCCGTCTCCTCCCGAGCAGTGGTATGCATTATTTGGTATGCCAGGCATGCAGGCAAGCGAAATAATGCGCAATCTGACACGAAAGTGAAGGCGTGGAAGGATGAAATCCCGGAACCCCACCGAAATCTGAAGCGAAGACAGAAGGTTCGCAGGCTGTGCGCCGCAGAGATTTGTGCGTTGCCGCAACCTTGACGCCGAAACGTCGTCTACCGCGAGCCA
Organism: Methylorubrum sp. B1-46; assembly: GCF_021117295.1. Taxonomy (NCBI): domain Bacteria; kingdom Pseudomonadati; phylum Pseudomonadota; class Alphaproteobacteria; order Hyphomicrobiales; family Methylobacteriaceae; genus Methylorubrum; species Methylorubrum sp. B1-46. The sequence continues at coordinate 2,128,849 of NZ_CP088247.1, forward strand.
AAGGCCGACGGATCGGAAGATCCCGTCCAAAGCGGCGTCTTCAGAGCGTCTCGTGATGAGCTTCGCAGCGCGGGACGGCGGCGCTGCTATTACGAATGCGTTCCTGAAAAATAGCCAGGTCCCAACACGATCTGCGCTGGTGCGATCGGACGTTGTCCCGGCCAGGCGCCGTTCTTGCTTGAGGGCGCCCGCAGCCGGCGCGGACGGCTCGCGCCCCGCGCGAGGCCATCTCGCAGGAAATCACCTCGACAGGGCGCCTGATCCTTGCATCCTGTCGGGCGAGGCCAAGGAGGCACGCAATGCCCTATCGCCACACCGTCGGTCCCCGCACCCACGTCTTCGCCGATCTGGCGACTCTGATGGCGAAGGCGACTCCGGTACGCTCCGGCGATTGCCTCGCGGGCATCGCCGCCGAATCGGCCGAGGAGACCATGGCCGCCCGCTGGTGCCTGGCCGAGGTCCCGCTCAAGGAGATCCTGTCGCGCCCTCTGATTCCCTACGAGGAGGACGATGTCACTCGCCTGATTCTCGACGATCACGACGAGGCGGCGTTTGCCGAGATCGCCGGCCTGACGGTTGGGGATTTCCGCGAGTTCCTGCTCACCGCCCCCTCCGCGACGCTGGCGCGAATCGCGCCGGGCGTGACCCCGGAGATCGCCGCCGCGGTGAGTAAGATCATGCGCAACCAGGATCTGATCCTGGTCGCCCGGAAGTGCCGCGTGGTCACGCGCTTCCGCAACACGATCGGCCTGCCCGGCACGCTCGCGGTGCGGCTCCAGCCCAATCATCCGACCGACGATCCGGCGGGCGTCACCGCCTCGATCCTCGACGGTCTTGCCTATGGCTGCGGCGATGCGGTGATCGGCATCAATCCGGTCTCGGATTCGATCCAGACCATGGGCGCCCTGCTCACCCTGTTCGACGGCATCATCGAGCGTCTCGAGATCCCGACGCAGGCCTGCGTGCTCACCCACGTCACGACCACGCTCGACGCGATGAACCATGGTCTGCCGGTCGATCTCGTGTTCCAGTCGATCGCCGGGACGCAGAGGGCCAATGCCAGTTTCGGCGTTACCCTGCCGATCCTGCAGGAGGCGCACGAGGCGGCGCTCGCGCTCAAGCGCGGCACGCTCGGCGACAACGTGATGTATTTCGAGACCGGCCAGGGCTCGGCGCTCTCGGCGGATGCGCATCACGGCATCGACCAGCAGACCTTGGAGGCCCGTGCCTACGCCGTCGCCCGGCGCTACCGGCCGCTGCTGGTCAACACCGTGGTCGGCTTCATCGGGCCGGAATACCTCTATAACGGCAAGGAGATCATCCGCGCCGGGCTGGAGGACCATTTCTGCGGCAAGCTGATGGGCGTGCCGCTCGGGGTCGACGTCTGCTACACCAACCATGCCGAGGCCGATCAGGACGACATGGACACCCTGCTGACCCTGCTGGGGGCGGCCGGCTGCACCTACGTGATGGGCATCCCCGGCGCCGACGACGTGATGCTGAACTACCAGTCCACCTCGTTCCACGATCAGCTCTACATCCGCGAGGTGCTGGGCCTGAAGCGGGCGCCCGAATTCGAGGAATGGCTCGCCCGCATCGGTCTCACCGACGCGAGCGGCGCCCTTCTGCCCGGCGGAGCCGACGCCCGCCTGCTCACCGCCGCGCCGGATCTCGCCGCATGAGCACCGAAAGCGCCCCCCTCTGGCAGCGGCTCGCCCGCCTCACGCCCGCTCGGATCGGCCTCGGCCGCGCCGGCGCCGGCCTGCCGACCCGCGAGGTGCTGAAATTCGGCCTCGCCCACGCCCAGGCCCGCGATGCCGTGCACACCCCGATGGAGGCTGCCGAAATCACGGGTGCCATCGAGGCCTTGGGCTGGCCGACCGTGACCGTGGCCTCCGGCGCGGAGGACCGCGCGACCTATCTGCGCCGGCCCGATTACGGGCGCCACCTCTCGCCGGAGAGCCTGAAGGCGCTGTCCGATTCCGCGGGCGAGCCCGTCGATCTCGCCCTCGTCGTCGCCGACGGCCTCTCGGCGCGGGCGGTTCACGAGGGCGCCGCCGCCCTGCTCGCCGCCTTCAAGCCCCATGCCGAGCGGGCCGGCTGGCGCCTCGCCCCGGTCGTGATCGCCACGCAGGCCCGCGTCGCGCTGGGGGATGCCGTCGGCGCCGCGCTGAAGGCCCGCGCGGTGGTGGTGGTGATCGGCGAGCGCCCCGGCCTGTCCTCGCCCGACAGCCTCGGCCTCTACGTCACCTTCGATCCGAGGGCGGGGCGCTCGGATGCGGAACGAAACTGCATCTCCAACGTCCGGCCCGCCGGCCTGAGCTTCGAACTCGCCGCATTCAAGCTGAACTGGCTCCTGACCCAGGCCTTTTCCCGCGGGCTGACGGGCGTGAACCTGAAGGATGAGAGTGACCGACTGATCGAGGCGAGTATCCCCGATCCTGTCATCGGCCCGCGCTGAGTGTCTTCCACGAAACGCCCGCCGCGCCGCCGGCGTTGGAGCGAGTACGGCTCGGTGCTCGGGCGTTTCGTGAGGCACTCCAGGCCTGTTCGACGGTACTCGACAGCATTGCTGCGGGGAAAGAACCGGCTCTCGTCATTCCGCAAGTCCGGAAACGCCGGGGTGGAAGCGGGTGTCACTGCAGAGACTGATCTGCCGCGATACTCATGACCACCGGCCGCTCGTAAGATCTCCCGTTCCCAGGGAGAAGGCAGCCGGAAGTCTGGCTGAAAAATCATCTCCTCGCGGGAGCGCGGAGGATGGATGCACGTTGATGGTGCGAAGTCTTTCCGAAGCCGGCGCAAGCTCGGCTGTTGCGGCCCTGACACACCGCGAAAGCAACCTGACTTTGCCTTGAGCTGTGCCTTTGAGCGCCGCAATCCCACCATAAACCGGGACGACTTCCGGGGTCGCGGTAAACGCTGTCGCTCCAACGCCTTACCGCAGAGTTTCGAGGACGTCGAAGGACGTTTTTCCGCGTGAAGCCGTAGCGGGCGGCGCGGCCTCGGGGGCGTAACCGGACCGGGGCACGAGATCAGCGATGGACGCGCGTCAGACCGACAAGTCGAAGCTGCCGAGCCGGCACGTGACGGAAGGGCCCGAGCGCGCACCCCACCGCTCGTACCTCTACGCCATGGGTCTGACCACCGAGCAGATCCACCAGCCGCTGGTCGGCGTCGCCTCGTGCTGGAACGAGGCCGCACCCTGCAACATCTCGCTGATGCGCCAGGCACAGGCCGTGAAGAAGGGCGTCGCCGCCGCCAAGGGCACCCCGCGCGAGTTCTGCACCATCACCGTCACCGACGGCATCGCCATGGGGCACGGCGGCATGCGCGCCTCGCTGCCCTCGCGCGAGGTCATCGCCGACTCGGTTGAACTGACGATCCGCGGCCATTCCTACGACGCCCTCGTCGGCCTGGCCGGCTGCGACAAGTCGCTCCCCGGCATGATGATGGCCATGGTGCGCCTCAACGTGCCCTCGATCTTCATCTATGGCGGCTCGATCCTGCCCGGCTCGTTCCGCGGCCGGCCGGTCACCGTGCAGGACCTGTTCGAGGCGGTCGGCAAAGTCGCCGTCGGTGACATGAGCCTCGACGATCTCGACGAGCTGGAGCGGGTCGCCTGCCCCTCCGCCGGCGCCTGCGGCGCGCAGTTCACCGCCAACACCATGGCCACCGTCTCCGAGGCGATCGGCCTCGCGCTGCCTTACTCGGCCGGCGCGCCGGCTCCTTACGAGATCCGCGACCAATTCTGCGCGGCGGCCGGCGAGAAGGTGATGGAGCTGATCGCCAAGAACATCCGCCCGCGCGACATCGTCACCCGCAAGGCGCTGGAGAACGCCGCCGCGACGGTGGCGGCCTCGGGCGGCTCGACCAACGCGGCGCTGCACCTGCCGGCGATCGCGCACGAGTGCGGCATCGAGTTCACCCTGTTCGACGTCGCCGAGATCTTCAAGCGTACCCCCTACATCGCCGACCTGAAGCCCGGCGGGCGCTACGTGGCCAAGGACATGTTCGAGGTCGGCGGCATCCCGCTGCTGATGAAGACCCTGCTCGATCACGGCTACCTGCACGGCGACTGCCTCACCGTCACGGGCCGGACGATTGCGGAAAACCTCGCCAAGGTCGCCTGGAATCCGGATCAGGACGTGGTGCGCCCGGCCGACCAGCCGATCACCGTCACCGGCGGCGTGGTCGGCCTCAAGGGCAACCTCGCCCCCGAGGGTGCGATCGTGAAGGTCGCCGGCATGCCCGCGGAAAGCCAAGTCTTCACCGGTCCGGCCCGCGTCTTCGACGGTGAGGAAGCCTGTTTCGAGGCGGTGCAGAACCGCACCTACAAGCCCGGCGACGTTCTGGTCATCCGCTACGAGGGCCCGAAGGGAGGCCCCGGCATGCGCGAGATGCTCTCGACCACCGCCGCCCTCTACGGCCAGGGCATGGGCGACAAGGTGGCGCTGATCACCGACGGACGCTTTTCCGGCGCGACCCGCGGCTTCTGCGTCGGCCATGTCGGCCCCGAGGCCGCCATCGGCGGGCCGATCGGACTCCTGCGCGACGGCGACATCATCACGCTGGACGCGATCAAGGGGACACTCGACGTGGCGCTCTCCGACGAGGAACTGGCCCAGCGCCGGGCCGCGTGGACGCCGCGGGGCAATGCCGCGACCTCCGGTTACCTCTGGAAATATGCGCAGACCGTCGGGCCTGCGGTGAACGGCGCCGTGACCCATCCGGGCGGCGCCAGGGAGACGCAGAGCTATGCCGACATCTAGGACCGTCCCTCTCCGGCCCGCGCGGCCGGCCGGGGTCGATCTAGGTCGGCTCCGCGCGGGTCTGCTCGCTGGATTTTTGGGGTTCGCGCTGGCGATCGCCGCCGTCGATCCCGGCACGGCGCTCGACGCGACGGCCCGCACGCCGGTCCCCGAGAAGGTGTACCGCTCGGGCCGCGACGCCCTGCGCTCGGGCGTGCGCGACTACAATGCGGGCGACAAGCAAGGCGCCGTGCGTGCGCTCGAATACGCCGCCGACCAGGGCCAGACCCTGGCGCTGTGGAAGCTCGGCCGCATGTACGCGGACGGCGACGGCGTGCCCCACGACGATCTCAAGGCGTTCGAGTATTTCTCGCGCATCGCCGACGACAACACCGACGATTCGCCCGACACCCCGAATTCCGGCGTGGTGGCGAGCGCCTTCAACGCGCTCGGCACCTACTTCCTGGAGGGGATCAAAGGCACCTACGTGCGCCCGAACGCCGAGCGCGCCTACGACATGTTCAACTACGCGGCGTCGTATTTCGGCGACCCCAACGCACAGTACAACCTCGCCCGGCTCTATCTCGACGGCACTGGCGTCGAGCAGGATCCGCGCAAGGCCGCGCGCTGGTTCAACCTCGCCGCCGAGAAGGGGCACCGTCCGGCCCAGGCACTGCTCGGCGACATGCTCGTCAACGGCACCGGCGTCCAGCGCCAGACCGTGAAGGGCCTGACTTGGCTCGCCATCGCCCGCACCGGCGCGCAGGGCACGGCGGATACCTGGATCGTCAACCTCTACGACAAGGCCTGGGCCTCGGCGAGCGAGGCCGACCGGGCCGACGCGATGGCGCAGGCACAGTCGCTGCCGACAGGCTCGACCCGGCGGCGGCGGTGAGGCAGCCGCACCCGGCGCGGGAAATGTCCCGGACGTCTATGGTCGGAGGGCGCGCGCGGGTGTAGATTTACGTCTGGGACCCCGATGAAGAAGCGTGCTCGCTCAACAGGCCGTATCCGTGCCCGCCGCCTTGCCTTAGGCGGCGGATCGCGCGAGCGTGTCCGTCCGCGCCCAGAGTCTCGGGCGATCGAACAGTCCGCCCGAGACTCTGGTGACGTGACGCTTGTCTCGGAACAGACTTTCGACGTCTTGCTGGCGCTTCTCGACAAGCCGCCCGAGGTCTCGGACGAACTCCGGCACGAGGTTGCGCAACGGCGCTGGAAATGATCGCCGGACGGTCGATCCTCACGGCGTGCGAAGCAAGGCCGCGATCGTCGCCATGGGCACCGCCATCCGAACGGTGTCCTCACCCGTATTGCTGATCGGGACGAACCCGTAATGGGTGTAGAGTCGTTGCGCCTTCTCGCCGACGGCATCGACGCTGGCGAGGGCTCCACCGCCATGCTCGTGTGCAACGAGTATGCGACTGAGTGCTGCCAGCATCAAATCGCGTCCAAAGCCGCGTCCTTGAACGCTGCGATCGACGGCAAGGCGCGCGATGAGCCAAGCGGGGATGGTCGGCGGTGTTCCATGGGGGCGGAGCCTTCGGGGCAGTTCGGCCCGGATAACGACGCTCGGAGCCAAGCCGAAGAACGCCCCCACTTGCAGCGTCTCTGCCAGAGTAGCAACGAAAACCCGAGTGAGGCCCTGCCGGTCGTTGGCGAACCCGCGCTCGCGCAACCATGAAGCCTGTCCGCGCTGATCGGCCGGCCCTGCATCGAAGCCCGCTACCAGATGGTGTCCGCTCAGACGTTCAAGCTCGCCGAGTTCCATCAATCGTCTCCGAGAGCAAGCGGCCGCCTATGAGGGAGCCCGATCACCCGTCGCTCAGCTCCACCGTCACCGGCACGTGGTCGGAGGGCTTCTCCAGCCCACGCAGATGCTTCTGCACGGAGGCCGAGACGAGGCGATCGGCGGCTTGCGGCGAGAGCAGCAGGTGGTCGATGCGGATGCCCTGATTCCGCGGCCAGCATCCGGCCTGATAATCCCAGAAGGTGTAGAGCCCGGCGCTCGGCTCGCAGGCCCGCAGGCCGTCCGTGAACCCTTCCGCCAGAAGCGCGCGGAAGGCGCGGCGGGTCTCGGGCAGGAACAGCGCGTCCTGCGTCCAGGCGGCCGGATCGGCGGCGTCCTCCGGCTCGGGGATGACGTTGAAGTCGCCCGCCAGCACCAGCGCCTCCTCGGTCGCCATCAGGGCGCGGGCATGGGTCCGCAGGCGGGCCATGAAGGCGAGCTTATAGGCGTATTTCGGCCCCGGCGCGGGGTTGCCGTTCGGCAGGTAGATCGAGGCGATCCGCACCGGCGCCGTGCCCTCGCCGTGCACCAGCGCCTCGATGTAGCGCGCCTGCTCGTCCTCGGCGTCGCCCGGCAGGCCGCGCAGCAATTGGGTGTATTGCAGCGGCGCGCGCACCAGCAGGGCGACGCCGTTATAGGCCTTCTGCCCCAGCGTCTCGACCGCGTAGCCCGCCGCCTCGATCTCGGCCCGCGGGAAGGCCGTGTCCTGGCATTTCAGCTCCTGCAGGCAGACGACGTCGGGCTTGGCCTCGTCGAGGAAGCCCAGCAGGTGGCCGACCCGCTGCTTGATCGAATTGACGTTCCAGGTGGTGATCCGCATGGGGCTCGGAGGTGGCTCGGCCGGAGGGGCTCCCGTCATCGGGCCTTCGCGCGGCCCTGGCAAGGCACCTGGGCTTGAGCGGGCGCGGAGGAGATCATCATGGACGCGTCGTGGTTCGAGCCGGTTCGGGCCTATTGCGAGCGCGGCGATGCCGGCTTCTGGGCCGAGCCGATCAATGCCCTGACGAACGCCGCCTTCCTCATCGCGGCCGGGCTCGCGGCGCGGCGCGCCCGTGGCGACGGCCCGGTCCTGGCACTCGCCGCCGTGACCTTCGTGGTGGGGATCGGCTCGTTCCTGTTCCACACGCTGGCGAACCGCTGGTCGATGCTGGCCGACGTGATCCCCATCGCCGTCTTCATCTACGGCTACTTCGCGCTGGCCATGGTCCGCTTCTTCGGCCTCCGGCCGCCGGCAGCGACTGCCCTCACGCTGGGCTTCGCCACCCTGAGCTTCGGCCTGACGCCGGCCCTCGATGCGCTGACCGGGCGCTCGGTCTCGGCTCTCACCAACGGCTCGATCGACTACGCTCCGGCGATCCTGGCGCTGCTCGGCGTCGGCCTCGCGCTCCTGAGGCGGTCGCCCGCCGCCGCCCGCTCCGTGCTCGCCACCGCCGGTCTCTTCCTCGTCTCACTCGCCTTCCGCACGGTGGATGTCGGCGTCTGCGCGCACTTGCCGCTCGGCACGCATTTCCTCTGGCACGGGCTCAACGCGGTGGTGCTCTACCGCCTGCTCGCCGTGGCAGCCCGGTTCAGGTCCGAGCGCCGGGCCTGAAGCGCGCCTCGGTGACAAGCTTGACGATTCGTCTCCAGCGCGGACAATTCCCGCTCGAACAAGGGCGGCGGCCGGCGATGGGCCGATGCCGCGGGGGATTGGATCGTGATCGGACGCACACGTCTCCTCCTGGCCGCCCTGTGCCTTGCCGTGTCGGGAGGGCGGGCCGCCTCCGAGACGGTTCAGGACGGACAGCTCTGGATCAACACCACCCTGTTCGGGTCGGTCGGGGATCTGGCCTTCTTCGCCGAGGTTCAGCCGCGCTTCGGCAACGGCATCTCGCAGCTCGATCAGCTGATCCTGCGCCCGGCGATCGGCTGGAAGGTCAATGACAGGCTCACGCTCTACCAGGGCTACGCCTATGTCGAGACCCGCGGCGGGACGGGCCCCGTGCGGTTCGAGGATCGCAGCTTCCAGGAGATCAACTGGAAGATCGGCGAGATCTCCGGCGTGAAGGTCTCCTCCCGCACCCGCTTCGAGCAGCGCTGGCAGTCCGCCGGGCGGGACGTGGGCTTTCGCCTGCGCGAGAACCTGCGATTCGCCAAGGCGCTGACGCAAGAGAAGGACAGCGTCTCGGCGGTCGGATGGGTGGAGGCGTTCGTGGCGCTGAACGACACCGATTGGGGCACCCGCGCCGGCTTCGATCGCGTCCGCACCTTTGTCGGGCTCGAAGTCCCGATCGGCGGGGAATCGACCGTCGAGGTCGGCTACATGAACCAGACCGCGCGGGCATCGGCCGGCGGCACGGAGGTGGATCACATCCTGTCCCTGAACCTGTCCGTGCGGAACTGAACCGGGACCTGAAGTCCGCAGGATGCGGCGCGGGTCTAAAGCCTCGTCCCGAAAGCCGGTGGCCACCTTTCGGGGTGAGGCTCTACCCTCCGATCCCGCGCGCCTTCAGGCTGTCGCCGATCTCCTCCAGGGCGGTCGGGTCCTCGATGGTCGGCGGCATCGAAAATTCCTCGCCGTCGGCGATGCGCTTCATCGTGCCGCGCAGGATCTTTCCGGAGCGCGTCTTCGGCAGGCGGCCGACAGTCAGTGCCAGCTTGAAGGCGGCCACGGGGCCGATCTCCTCACGGATGCGGGCGACCAACTCGCGCTCGATCGTCTCCGGGTCCTTGGCAACACCGGCCTTGAGCACCACGAAGCCGCAGGGCGCCTCGCCCTTCAATGAATCGCGGATGCCGATCACCGCACATTCGGCGACGTCCGGATGCGAGGCCAGCACCGCCTCCATGCCGCCGGTGGAGAGGCGATGGCCGGCGACGTTGATGATGTCGTCGGTCCGGCCCAGCACCGTGACGTAGCCGTCCGCATCCACCACGCCCGCATCCGAGGTGTCGTAGTAGCCGGGGAAGGTCGAGAGATAGCTCTGGCGGAAGCGCGCGTCCGAGCCCCACAGGGTCGGCAGGCAGCCCGGCGGCAGCGGGAGCTTGAGGGCGATGGTGCCCATCGTACCGGGCGGGACAGGCTTGCCGGATTCGTCGAGCACGTGGAGGTCGTAGCCCGGCATCGGCTTGGCGGTGGAGCCGTATTTCACCGGCAGCCGCTCGATGCCGATCGGGTTGCCGGCGATCGCCCAGCCGGTCTCGGTCTGCCACCAATGGTCGACCACCGGCCGCTCCAGCGCCCGCTCGGCCCAGGCCACCGAATCCGGATCGGCCCGCTCGCCGGCCAGGAACAGGGCGCGGAACTTCGACAGATCGTAGCCGCCGATCTGGTCGGCCCGCGGATCCTCCTTCTTGATCGCGCGGAGCGCCGTCGGCGCGGTGAACAGGGTGCAAACACCGTGCTCGGCCGCGACCCGCCAGAAGGCGCCGGCATCCGGCGTACCGACCGGCTTGCCCTCGTAGAGCACCGTCGTGCAGCCGTGCAGCAGCGGCGCGTAGACGATGTAGGAATGGCCCACCACCCAGCCGATGTCGGAGGCGCAGAAATAGACCTCGCCGGGCGCGACACCGTAGAGGTTAGCCATCGACCATGTCAGCGCGACGCAGTAGCCGCCGCTGTCGCGCACCACGCCCTTGGGGCGCCCGGTCGTGCCCGAGGTGTAGAGGATGTAGAGCGGGTCGGTCGCTGCGACCGGCACCGGGTCGGCCCGGCGCCCGGCCGCGCGGGCCCGCGCGACGCTCTGGGCCCAATCGCGGTCGCGCCCCTCGATCAGGCTGGCTTCGGCCTGCGGTCGCTGCAGGATCAGGCAGGCGTCGGGCTTGTGGCTGGAACGCTCGATCGCCGCATCGAGCAGGGGTTTGTAGGCGACGGTGCGGGCCGGCTCGATGCCGCAGGAGGCGGCCAGGATCACCTTGGGCGCGGCATCCTCGATCCGGGCGGCGAGTTCGTTGGCGGCGAAGCCCCCGAACACCACCGAGTGGATCGCGCCGATCCGGGCGCAGGCCAGCATCCCGAACAGGGCTTCCGGCACCATCGGCATGTAGATCACGACACGGTCGCCGTGACCCACGCCGAGGTCGCTCAGCAGGCCGGCGAGCACCGCCACCTCGTCGCGCAGCGCGCCGTAGGTGATCGTGCGCCGGGTACCGGTGACGGGCGAATCATGGATGATTGCGGCCTGGTCGGCACGGCCGCCTTCCGCATGCCGGTCGACGGCGTTGCGGCAGACATTGAGCCGGGCATCCGGGAACCAGCGGCCGTAGACGCCCTGCTCCGGATCGAAGGCGCGGGTCGGCGCAACATCCCAATCGATCGCCGCGGCGGCCTTCAGCCAGAAGCCCTCCTTGTCGGCGAGCGAGGCGGCGTGAAGGGCGGCGTAGGCACCGTCAGTAGGCGGGGCGACGGACATCGGCGTTTCCTCGTGCGGCCGGTTGGCCCGGCCCGTTCGAGGACGATGATAGCGCGGAATTCTCCGCCGCGCGCCGGCCAGACAGCAGAACCGCCGCGCTGGTGTCCCAGGCGGCGGTGAGGGCATGGTCCGAGTTCGGAGAGGAGCCGGCGACGTCTTCCGGGACGCGGCCGGCCGGAGGGCTGCTAGTGGAGGGTGTCTCCGCGCAGGCGCTCGATTTCGTCCTTGAGGTGCAGTTTCTTGCGCTTGAGTTCGGCGATGCGGAGATCGTCACTGGCGAGGGATTGCATCGCGTGGTGAAGCTCGCGCTCCAGGGCTTCGTGCTTGGCGGCGAGCTGGCTCAAATGCGTCTGCAAGGACATGAGGTGTCGCTCCTGTCACTGTTTCGGACGGGGGTAGACTGGCACAGGATGGCGGGCGTGTCGAAGCCATTCGGCGGCAAAATGGATGAGTCCGTAACAAGGTGATTTCAAATCTTCAGGAGTGGGGGTGAAGTGACGGTCGGGGCTAAACTTGACCGTTGCCAGCTCCGACGGGGCGGGAGAACCCGGTTCTGCGCCTTGCCCCACGGTCGGGCTTGGCGCATGGTCGCCCCCGGTCAAGGCCGGTGATGTGTTTCGAGCAATGATGGCGGACGAGGTTGCCAACGATGCGGTCGCGGATCCGGCCGGGGAACTCAGTCGGTTGCGGGAAGAGCACCGGGATCTCGACGAAGCCATCGAGGCGCTGAAGCTCAGCGTCGCCATCGATCAGCTCCAGTTGCAGCGGCTGAAGAAGCGCAAGCTGGTTCTGCGCGACCGGATCACCCATCTCGAAGATCAGATCACGCCGGACATCATCGCGTAGGAAATCGCGTAGGAAGAGGCCGGGCGACGATACGGCCTTCTTCTGAAGGCGTGGGCCTGGCCTCTGTCATGGCGAGGCGGAGCCGTGGCAATCCCGGGCGCGATCTATCCGGAGAAGTCGCGCTCTGGATTGCTTCGTCCCCGCCTCCCGATGACAGGGTTGGCACAGCGCCGGTTCGATCAGCCGGAAACCGTCTCATCCTGACCAGCACCGTGCTGGTGCGCTGTCGTCTGCGGCTTGGGCCGCGAGATAAGTTACTTGGCGAGATAGGCCGAGACGCTGGACACGCGGGTCCCGACCATCCGGACCGCCTTGCGCAGGCGTTCGTCGGAGACCTGGAGCAGATCGGCCCAGTGCTTGCGGGTGGTGCTGTCGTGGATGTCGATATGGGTCGTGTTGCGGGCGCGCAGGTTCTGGTCCACGGAGGACATTTGAGGGCTCGCTGAAATCAAGGGGACCGGCCACCGATGGCCGTTTCCTTCACAACGCGGTCGGTCGATTTCGGCTCCGGGCGATACGGCGGGAATCCGCGAGATTTTTGCAAGGTTCGGGCGATCCTCGGAGTATCGGCGCGTGGCCGCCCGACACGTCGCTCAACACCTTGCCGAGCCACCTGCCTTGCCGGGGTGCAGCGCGCCCTGTTATTCGGCCTTCTCGCGGGCTGACAGGCCCGCTCCCTCTGTCATGGGCCAGACGACGATGCTGGGATCGCCCCCGGTCGCGATCATCATGGGAAGCCAGTCGGACTGGGCAACCATGCGCAATGCCGCCGAGACGCTGGACGCGCTCGGCGTCGCCTACGATGCCCGCATCGTCTCGGCCCATCGCACCCCGGACCGGCTCGTCGCCTTCGCCAAGGGCGCGCGGGAGGCCGGCTTCAAGGTGGTGATCGCGGGCGCGGGCGGCGCGGCACATCTGCCCGGCATGGCGGCGGCGATGACGCCGCTGCCGGTCTTCGGCGTGCCCGTCGAGTCCAGGGCGCTCTCGGGCCAGGACAGCCTGCTCTCCATCGTGCAGATGCCCGCCGGCATCCCCGTCGGCACCCTGGCGATCGGCCGGGCCGGCGCCGTCAATGCCGCCCTGCTCGCCACCGCCGTGCTGGCGCTGACCGATGCCGACTTGGCCGAACGGCTCGACGCATGGCGCGCCCGCCAGACCGAGGCCGTCGCCGAGCGTCCGGACCCTTTGCAAACCTGATTTTGGCAAGCCTGACCTCACAAGCCTGACAACGACACGAATCACCATGGCTTCTTCCACGTCCACGCCGAACGTCCGGCCCGGCGGCACCCTCGGCATCGTCGGCGGCGGCCAGCTCGGGCGCATGATCGCGCTCGCCGCGGCCCAGTACGGCCTCAAGGTCCACATCTACGCCCCCGACGCCGACAGTCCGGCCTTCGACGTGGCCCATGCCCACACGCTCGCGCCCTATGACGACGCGGCGGCGCTCGCTGCCTTCGCCGATGCCTGCGACGTCGTCACCTACGAGTTCGAGAACATCCCCCACGCCACCGCCGCGGTGCTGGCCGAGCACGCGACCCTGCGCCCGAGCGCGACGGCGCTGCTCACCACGCAGGATCGCCTCTCCGAGAAGGATTTCGTCACGTCGCTTGGCATCCCGACGGCGCCCTACCGGGCGGTCGACACGGTCGAGGATCTGATCCGGGCCCTGGAGGTGCTGGGCCGTCCCGCCGTGCTGAAGACCCGGCGCTTCGGCTATGACGGCAAGGGCCAGCGGATGATCCGCGAGGGCGACGACCCGGCCGCCCTTTTGGCCGAGTTCAAGGGCGTGCCCTGCATCCTCGAAGGCTTCGTGCCGTTCGAGCGCGAGATCTCGGTGGTCGCCGCCCGCGGACCCGATGGCGCGTTCGCGGCCTACGACCCCTGCGCCAACGAGCACCGCGACCATATCCTCGCCCTCACGCGCGTGCCCGCGCCGGGGCTGACGCGCGCGACCGGTGAGGCGGCCATCGCCATCGCTCGCTCCATCGCCGAGGCGCTGGACTATGTCGGCGTGCTTGCGGTCGAGATGTTCGAGATCGCCGGGGCTGACGGCGCCGCCCGCCTCGTCGTCAACGAGATCGCGCCGCGCGTGCACAATTCCGGGCACTGGACGATCGAGGGCGCGCTGACCTCCCAATTCGCGCAGACCGTGCGCGCCGTCTGCGGCTGGCCGCTGGGCGACACCGCCCGCACCGGCGGCATGGCGGTGGAGATGGAGAACCTCATCGGCGATCAGGCCGAGGCCTGGGCCGGACTGCTGGCGGAGCCGGGTGCCCACCTTCACCTCTACGGCAAGGCCGAGGCCCGCCCCGGCCGCAAGATGGGCCACGTCACCCGGCTCGGAGTGCCTCAAAAAACGCCCGCTCACTGACCGTTCTCGCTCTGGCGCGGGCAGCGGGCGTGCTGTGAGAGACACTCAAGCTGCCCGGCTGAGGTGCTCCCCGGCGAAATCGCCGCCGGTTCGGCGCGAGGGCGCGCATCGAGCGACTCCGACGCTGAGCCGTTCGATCTGTCGCCTCTTCGCAACAGCAAACCTCCGTCGAACCCCGTTCGGTGCCTCGGCCGAAGCGTTGAAGACGCGAGCCACACCTTCGCCACATCCCGAGGTTTCAGCGGAGAGGACAGGGCGTTCGCGGAAAGCACGGTGCGCGTTCTACCGGTCTTCGCCGGACGAACGAGCCCGCTCTTGACCGGTTTCGGCTCAAAAACCTCCGCTTCACGGCCCGCGCCGGCCATGCGGATGTTTTGCGAGACCGTTTAAGCGCCCATTCACCGTGTTGCGGCAGCGTGCGCGCGACGGGATGATCCGGGCCCTTGAGGGGCCGCCGCGGAGATCCGGACGAGCGGGCGCGGGGGAGAACGTGAAGATGATCGGGATGACGCTGGACGGACGCAAGGCGGGGCTGATCGGGGCCCTCGCGCTGACGGCCGCGGCGCTGGCCGGCTGCGAGACCTATGGCAGCGCGACCGCCCCGCGCCAGTTCGCGGTGCTGGAGACCGACACCACGGGCGCCACCAACGTCAACATCGCCTCGCTCAGCGACGTGATCTCGCGCAACCCCTCGGATGCCGGCGCCTACGTCACCCGCGGGGCCGCCTATGCCCGCTCGGGCCAGTTCGGCGAGGCGATCACCGATTTCTCGAAGGCGATCCAGCTCGATCCGAACTCGGCCTCGGCCTACAACAACCGGGCGCTCGCCTACCGCCAGACCGGCCGCAACGACGCCGCGATGCAGGATTTCTCGAAGGCGATCGCCACCGATCCGAACTTCTCCGCCGCCTATATCGGCCGGGCCAACCTCGAGCGCGCGCAGGGCGACCTCAACGGCGCGCTCAACGACCTCAACGTCGCGATCCGTCTCGCCCCCGAATCGGCCGAGGCCTACCACGCCCGCGGTCTCGTGCGGCAGAAGCAGGGCCAGAACCCGGAGGCGATCGGCGACTTCGCGGCCGCGATCGACCGCAATCCCTTCGTCGCCGCGCCCTACGCCGCCCGCGGCCAGAGCCTGATCTCGCTGGGCCAGTACGACAAGGCGATCGAGGACTTCAACGCGGCGCTCAATGTCAACGCGAAGGATGCCGGGTCCTGGGCCTATCGCGGCCTCGCCTACGAGAAGACGAACCGCCGCAAGGAGGCGAGCGAGAGCTACCAGCAGGCGGCTCGCCTCGACCCCAACAACGCCGTGGCCAAGCAGGGCGTCGGCCGCATGCAGGGCGGCCTGTTCTAAGTGTCTCTCACAAAACGCCCGTCGCGCTGTCCTCGCCAGGGCGAGAACGGTCGGTGACTGGGAGTTTTGTGAGGCACTCTAAGACGTCGCCCGTTTCGAAAGTCCGGCGGACCGCCTTTCGGGGCGATGCGCGAGCGCCGTCGCCGATCTGATGGCATCAGGTCGGCGGCCGCGATCCTGGCGTCAACGCGTCTCCTTTCGAGAGGCCGGCGCACCTCCCCGTCGAAAGGCGCAGCGCAACACCATCGCTGAGAGCCGGCCGCCGAATCTCGAGGAGGCGTCCGGCCGCTCCACTGGCGAGCCCGGCTTCCGGTTGCGGGCAACGTGAAACCTGTGAGCGAGGCTCCGCGAAAAGCATTTCCCGGTCTATACTCCCATCCCGACGCGATCCCGAACGGATCGGGGCGAGTGGAGGGTAGGCCGATGTCGGATGGATCCGAGCTGCTCAACGGACGGCGTGTCCTCGTGGTCGAGGACGAGTACTTCATCGCCGATGATATGCGGCGTGTGTTCGAGGAGAACGGGGCGCAGGTGATCGGTCCCGTCGGGAACATCGACGACGCCCTGGCGATGATTGCGGAAACCCCCCGCATCGACGGCGCGGTCCTCGACATCAACCTGCGCGAGGTCATGGTCTTCCCGGTCGCCGACGCGCTCAGGGCCCGCGGCGTGCCGTTCGTCTTCGCCACCGGCTACGAGGAGAACGCCGTTCCGAACCGCCTGCGGGACGCGATCCACTGCGAGAAGCCGATCGAGCCGGCGCGCCTTGCCGAGGCGCTGTTCGGCCAGGCCGTCGCCTGCTGAGCGCGGGCATCGTCCCTCGAATCGACCGCGGGCCCGACGATCGCGTTGCCGCCGCCGGGCGCGTTCAGCCCGGCGCGTTCTCCGGCCTCCGGTGCTCGCAGGCGATGCGGCGGACCGTGCCGGTGTTCGAGCGGTAGACCACCGTCTCCGTCTCGATCAGGCCGGGGCTGAAACGCACGCCCGAGAGCAGGGCCCCGGTGGTCACGCCGGTGGCCGCGACGATGACGTCGCCCCGGGCCATGTCGTGCATGTCGTATTTCCGGTTCGGCTCGGTGATGCCCATCTTCGCCGCCCGCGCCCGCTTGTCGGCGGAATCGAGGATCAGCCGGCCCTGCATCTGCCCGCCGATGCAGCGCAGCGCGCTCGCGGCGATCACGCCCTCCGGCGCGGCGCCGGTGCCCATGTAGATGTCGACGCCGGTCTCGTCGGGCTTGGTGCAGTGGATGATCGCGGCGATGTCGCCATCCGAGATCAGGCGGATGCTGGCGCCGGTGTCGCGCACGGCGGCGATCAGGTCCATGTGCCGGGGCCGGTCGAGGATGATCGCGGTGACGCCTGCGGGCTCGACGCCCTTGGCGCGGGCGAGCGAGGCGATGTTCTGGGCCGGGCTCCAGTCGAGATCGACCGTGCCGGGCGGGTAGCCGGGGCCGATGGCGATCTTCTGCATGTACACGTCGGGCGCGGCGAGCAGCGAGCCGCGCTCGGCCAGCGCCATCACAGCGATGGCGCCCGGCATGTCCTTGGCGCAGAGCGTGGTGCCTTCCAGCGGATCGACCGCGATATCCACGGACGGACCGTTGCCGGTGCCGACGGGCTCGCCGATGAACAGCATCGGGGCCTCGTCGCGCTCGCCCTCGCCGATCACCACGCGGCCCTCGATCGGCAGCACCATCAGTTCGGCGCGCATGGCATCGACGGCGGCCTGATCCGCCTCCTTCTCGCGGCCGTGGCCGCGCAGGCGGGCTGCGGCGATGGCGGCGGCCTCCGTCACCCGCACCAGTTCGAGCGTCAGGCCCCGCGCCGTGGGATCGCTGAAGATCCCGGTATTGGCCACCGACATCGCGCTTCGTTCCTTATCCCCTGGGTCCGGCCTGTTTTCGGCCGGTGCCGATTGCCGGCCATCGCCCCGGCTGCGCCCGAGCGCGTGCGGGACGAGACGCGATGTGATGCTGTTTCGTTCCTGAACCGGATGTTACCTCCGGCAGCATCTTGCCGGAAGCGCGGCCGGCCTCCGGCCTATTCGCGCTCGATCCGGATCAATTGCGGCGCCTCGGCGAGCAGGCCGTCGCGGTCGATGGCGGCCAGCGCCTTGCGGACATTGCCCTCGGTGGCGGCGTAGGTGATCAGCACCAGCGGCACCGGCTGGCCGGACAGGCCCTGCGGGTCGCTGGAGGCGGCCTTGGCCGAGCGGCGCTGAACGATGCTCTCGATCGAGATGTTGGCCTCCGCCATCCGGGTGGCGACGCCGGCCGCGACGCCGGTCCGATCGTGAACCGTGAGGCGGATGTAGTAGCCGCCCTCGTGGCGCTGCATCTCGACCCGCCGGGGGCTTGCGAGGTTCGCCACCGGCTGCCCAAAGGTCGGGCGCACGACACCGGACGCCACATCGGTGATGTCGGCGACGACCGCGGAGGCCGTGGCCGCCCCGCCGGCGCCGGGGCCGATCAGGGTCAGCTCGCCGACCGCGTCGGCATCGACTGTGACGGCGTTGGTCACGCCCATCACCTGGGCGATGGCCGAGGCCTTCGCCACCATGGTCGGGTGCACCCGCTGCTCGATGCCCTCGGCGGTCGCCTGTGCGACGCCCAGCAGCTTGATACGGTAGCCGAGTTCGTCGGCCATGGTGAGGTCGAGGGGCTGGATCGCCGAGATGCCCTCGACGGAAACACCCTCGGCGTCGATCTCCACGCCGAAGGCGAGGCTCGTGAGAATGGCGAGCTTGTGGGCGGTGTCGAAGCCCTCGACGTCGAAGGTCGGGTCGGCCTCGGCGTAGCCCAGCGCCTGCGCGTCCTTGAGGCAGGCTTCGAAGGTCAGTCCCTCCGCCTCCATGCGGCTGAGGATGTAGTTGCAGGTGCCGTTGAGGATTCCGTAGACGCGGCTGATCGTGTTGCCGGTCAGCCCCTCGCGGATCGCCTTGATCACCGGGATGCCGCCGGCCACCGACGCCTCGTAGGCGAGCGCCACGCCGCGCTCCTCGGCCAGGCGGGCGAGCGCCGCGCCGTGATGGGCGAGCAGCGCCTTGTTGGCGGTCACGACATGCTTGCCGGCGCCGAGCGCCGCCTCGACCGCTGCCTTGGCCGCCCCTTCCGAGCCGCCGACGAGTTCGACGAACACGTCGATCTCGCCCGAGCGCGCCAGCTCCACCGGATCGTCGAACCAGTGCAGGCCCGAGAGGTCCACGCCGCGGTCGCGGCTCCGGTCGCGGGCGGAGACGGCGGTGACGGTGATGGTGCGGCCGGTCGTGGCGGTGAGCGCCTCGGCGCGGCGGGCGACCATGCCCAGGACGGAGGCACCGACCGTGCCGAGCCCCGCGATACCGAGGCGAAGGGTCTGCGTCATGGGAGTTCGCACCGTGATCGACGTTGGCACCGGATCCGTTCCGGATCGCCGCCCGCTATCCACGGCCGCTCGAGAACCCGCTTCGGAAGCGGTGGGGCGAGGGGCGTCGGGACACATCCGGAACGGCGCGCACTTCTGCAACGATTTGGGGGCGGTGCGCAAGGAAACGGGGCGGCAAGGAAACGGCACGGCAAGGGAAACGGGGCAGCCCGCATGTGCCGCCCGGTCCTCCGGCTCAGGGATCCGGTCACAGGTGTTTCACCGCACGCCCGACTCGCGCGGGACCCACGTGGCGGCCGGCAGAGAAACGGCATGCCGAAGATTGGCCTCAAACCACGCGTTCTTCTCCCCGATGGCACTGCCACGCTTGAGCCGCGGGCTCGGCGGTGGTGCCGACGGTGATGCGACCGCGCTCGGCGCGATTCTGAGGAGTTTCGACGATGAGGAACATCCTTCTCGGCGGTGTTGTGGCCGGCGCCCTGGCGCTCGGCGCCGCGCCCGCCGCTCAGGCACGCGACGGCATCGGGCCGGGCGGGGCGGCGGCGCTCGGCCTGCTCGGCGGCCTCGCCGTCGGCGGCGCCATCGCGGCGGCCAACGATCCCTACTATCCGGGCAAGCCGGTCTACCGGGCACCCCCGCCGCCGGTCTATGTCGAGGGGCCGATCTGCCACTTCGAGCGCCGCGAGACCATCGACCCCTACGGCGACATCTATGTCCGGCGCGTGCGCGTCTGCGAGTGAGGCCGCTTCTCTCCTCCCTTCGGGGAGGAGTCGGTTTCAGCGCAGTTGCAGGCTGTCCACCACTTGGCGGAACAGCGGTAGCATCTGCTCCCGCTGGTCGGCGCGGGTGACGCCGACCGCGCGGATATAGCCGTCCGGGTTGAAGCGGATCGTCTGCGAGACCACCACCGGCTGGCCCGAGGGGATGTCGGTGGCGCGGGCCACGATCTCGTGCCAGTCGACGCCGTTCTGCCGGTAGCTCTGTGAGCGCTCGACCACGAAATCCTTCATCGTTTGGTTGGCGTAGAGCGAGGCGCGGGCGAAGCCGTCGCGCTGCTCCTGGGGCGTGGCCTGCTGCACCGCCTGGGCGATCACCAGAATCGGCTGTTCCAGGTTCGAGACCTGATCGCGCGGGCCGAGGGTCAGCAGCACGGAATTGCCCGCCAGCGCCCGGACCGGGCGGAAGCCCGCGAGATCGCCGATGCGGAAGGGCAGGGCGGCGACCTGATCGTCGAGGCTCAACGCCCCGCGGATGCGCACGCCCGTGAGCAGGCCGCGCATGGTCTCGTCGGTTTCGGCCTCGACGGCGGCCTGGGCGATGATGATGCCGGTCACTTCCTTGGCGCCGACGATCAGAAGCCACTTGCGTGCCGCCGGCATGCCCTTCCCGTCGGCCGGCGTCGGCTCGCCGGTGAACAGAACGCCCTCGGCCCCGCCATCGAGCGTCACCGGCTTGCGGCTCTGGACGACGAGGCCCTGCGTCTTGAGGTTCTCGTCGGTGAAGCTCTGCTTGAGTTCCGGATAGGCGCCGGCCGGCAGTTCGACGACGGAGAGCATCGCGCCGCCGCCGGTCCGCTCGAAGCCGGTGAAGCGCTTCGAGAGCACCATGCTCGAGGGAGGCTTGAAGCCGAAGCGGGAGCTCGGCGGGAAAACCGCATCCTCGGCGCGCGCCGAGGAGGGGAGGGACACGGCCCCCGCCAGCAAAGCCGCCGCGAGGAGGGCGGCCGCAAGCCCGCGGGAGAACAGACGCAACGGCATCACAGGTTGTCTCCGAAGAGCCCTTCTCGGGTGAGGCTCATTCGCGATGGGTCGTCTGCCGCGAATATCCTGTCAAGCGCGGCAGAACGCCGAAGCGCCCCGGGCGCCGGGCCGGGATTACCGCCCGCGCCAGCGCCGCCATTGCCGCTCGATCCAACGGGCGGACTTCTCCATCGGCACTTTGAGGCCGGGGACATCCTGAGCGAGTAGCGCGAGGCCGAGCGGCAGCATCCACAGGCCCAGAACCGGCAGGAT
Source organism: Methylorubrum sp. B1-46 (assembly GCF_021117295.1). NCBI lineage: Bacteria > Pseudomonadati > Pseudomonadota > Alphaproteobacteria > Hyphomicrobiales > Methylobacteriaceae > Methylorubrum > Methylorubrum sp. B1-46. Next base: position 2,149,726 of record NZ_CP088247.1, read on the forward strand.
CGAGAAGATGCCGCCGAGCATCAGCAGGATCGCGGCCACGAGCCGCACGGGAAAGCGCGCCGGCTCGCGCAGCCACCGGACCATGCGCTGCGCCCGCTCCGGAAGCTTCGCGGTGGCGCGGTCGACCCGCTCGTCCCAGTCGCGCGCCGTGACCGGCGCCGTGGGCTGCGGCTGGGTCGACCGTTCGGTCTGCGTGGCTCGGGCCTGTTCCATGAGGGGCGCGTTCTCCATCCTCTCAGAATGACGAAACCGGCCGAAAGGTTCGCGTGCGGCCGCTCACCCGGCGATGAACAGGCCGGCGATGGCCGCGCTGGTGAGGTTCGACAGCGTGCCGGCCAGGATCGCCCGCAGGCCGAACCGGGCGATCTCGGGGCGGCGCTCGGGGGCGAGGCTGGTGAAGCTCGCGAGCTGGATCGCCACCGAGGTGAGATTGGCGAAGCCGCACAGCGCGAAGCACAAGATCGCGCTCGTGCGCGGATCGAGGGTGCCCGCCTTCAGGGTCGAAGACAGGCCGGCATAGGCCAAGAATTCGTTGAAGGCGATCTTCTGGCCGATGGCGCCGCCCACGAGCGTCGCCTGCTCCCACGGCACGCCGAGCAGCCAGGCGAGCGGCGCCAGCGCGACGCCGAGGATGCCCTCGATCGAGAGGCCGGACAAGCCGAACAGGCCTCCGGTCCAGCCGATGGCGGCATTCACCAGCGCGATCAGCCCGACGAAGGCGATCAGCATCGCGCCGACCGCCACGGCGACGCCGAGACCCTTCTGGGTGCCGTCGGCGGCGGCCTCGATCAGGTTGGCCGCGCGCGCCTCGCCGAACTCCACCCGCGTCGTGACGATGCGCGTCGGCTCGGTCGAGGGCACGAGGATCTTGGCGTAGAGCAGCCCGCCGGGGATCGCCATGAAGGACGCGGCCAGCAGATACGGCATCGGCACGCCGAGCGCGGCGTAGCCGGCGAGGATCGAGCCGGCGGTGGAGGCGGCTCCGCTCGTCATCACGGCGAACAGCTCGGCCGCGGTGAGCGTCGCGAGGAAGGGGCGCAGGGCCACGGCGATCTCGCTCTGCCCGATGAAGATGGTGATGACCGCCGAGAACGATTCGATCGGCGAGGTGCCGAGCACCTTTCGCAAGCCCGCCCCGAGCACGCGCGCCAGCGCCTGCATCACGCCCAGATGGTAGAGCACGCCGATCAGGGCCGAGACGTAGAGGATCTGAGGCAGCACCCGCAGGGCGAGGATGAAGCCGGAGCCGCCGAACAGCTCGAACATCCGCGGCTCGACGAGGCCGCCGAACAGGAAGGCGGTGCCCCGGTCGCCGAAGGAGAGCACGGTGGTGACGACATCCGCGACCGCGCCGAGCGCCCGCTGCCCGAGGGGCACGAACAGCATCAGCGCGCCGATCCCGACCTGAAGCGCCAGGGCGGCCAGCACCACTCGCGGCCGGATCGCCCGTCGGTTCACGGAGAAGAGCCACGCCACCGCGAGCAGCAGGGCGAGGCTCGCGCCGGCATGGAACAACCTGTCGAGCATTCTTTTCGCACCAGGCGGGGAGGATGGAGCTTCCCGCCGGATGCGCGATCCGGGCCAGGGCGGCAAGGCCGGCCGCGGCGCCGGATCAGGCGAAGCGCCAGACCGAGGAGCGTTTGATCTCGGCATCCTCCAGCGCCCGCGTCACGGGCACCTCGTAGGTCGCGACCGGGACGAGCCGCTCGCGGGGCAGGTAGGAGCGGCCGGGATCACCGATCAGGACGGTGCGTCCGCGTCCGTGCAGATCGCCGAGCCAGCCGCCGACCGCGGCGGCGAGGTCGCGCTCGTAGAAGATGTCGGCGGCGAGCACGCAATCGGCATCGGTGCCGATCAGGTCGTGGCCCTCCGCGGTGATGCGGTCCGCCACACCGTTGGCCGCGGCGTTGAGCGGGATCGCGTGCAGCGCGAAGGGATCGAGGTCGCTCGCGATGACGTGGGCCGCGCCGGCCTTCGCCGCGGCGATGGCGACGAGGCCCGAGCCCGAGGCGAAATCGATCACCCGCCGCCCGGCCACCGTGGCGGGGTTGTCGAGGATGAAGCGGGCGAGCGCCTGCCCGCCGGCCCAGGCGAAGGCCCAGAATGGCGGCGGCAGGCCGATCGCCTCCAGCTCCTCCTCGGTCTTCTGCCACAGCGCGGTCGCCTCGTCGGCGACGTGCAGCACGATCTCGGGGGCGTGCGGAACGGTCCGCAGGGCCGTGTGCTCGCGGATGAAGCGGACGGGATCGCGAACCGGTGTCACGGGGCGAGAAGCTCCGCGTAGAGCCCCGCCACCGTCTCGGCCACGGCCGCTTCGGTGTAGCCGCCCTCGAGGATGCGCGCCCGCGCCGCCGTCCCCATCCGCGCGACGAGCGCCGGATCGGCCGCGAGCCGGCTCAGCGCGGCGGCGAGCGCCGCGGCGTCGCCCGGCGGCACGAGCAGCCCTTCGCGGCCGTCGCGCACGAGGTCGCGGCAGCCCGGTACGTCGCTGGTGAGGATGGCACGGCCGCAAGCCGCCGCCTCCAGCAGCATGCGCGGCAGACCCTCGCCGCCGCGGGAGGGCAGGGCGCCGACATGGTGGGCGGCGAAGACGCTGGCGACGTCCGCCGTCGGGCCGTGCCATGCGATGCCGTCGCGCGACCACTCCCGCAGGGTCGCCTCGGGGATCGCCCGGCGGTTCGAGGGATCGGGCGCGCCGTAGAGCGACAGCTCCACCGCCACGCCCTCGGCACGCGCCTGCCGCACCGCCTCGACCGCGACGTCGATGCCCTTCGACCACAGCATCCGCGCGACGATGGCGACCTTGAGCGGAGAGGGCGGCGGCAGGGGGCGCGGCGCGAAGGCGTCGGGATCGACGCCTGCACCGCCGACCAGGGTGACGGCGGTGTCGGACGGGTCGAGGCCGAGCGCGCGGGCGTCGTCCGGGTTCTCGAACAGGAAGCGGGTCTGCCGGCTCGCGAGCGGCCCGCGGATCAAGCCCTTCAGCGCCAGCCGGGACAGCCGCCCGGTCGCGTCCGCGCGGGCGCCGAGCAGGCCGAGACCGGTCAACGCGAAGACCCGGCGCGGGATGCCCGCCATCGCCGCCGCCGTGCCACCGACGAGGATGCCGCGCAGCGCGATGCAATGGACGATGTCGGCCTTGAGCGCCTTCAGGATGCCCGAGAGCTGCCCCGCGGCGTAGCCGGCCTCCATCGGGTTCAGGCTGGAGCGCTCCGCTTCGAGCGGCACCACCCGGATGCCGGCCGCTTCGATCACGGCGCGGTGCGCGCGCACCCGCGTCACCACCGCGACCGAGAGTCCCATCTCGAGGGCGGCGTGGGCCATCGGCAGGAAATGCGAGGCGAAGAACCAGTCCTCCGTGACGACGAAGACGAGGTTTTTGCCGGCGTAGGGGGAGGCTAAGGCAGTCATCGTGCCTGGCCATAGCACGGGGGATGCTCCGGAACAGCGCAGGCTTCCGCCCGGTTGTCGCCCCACGGATACGGGAGGGCGTGATGCTGTCGGAGGAGGCCGGAGCCGGCGTGGTCGATCCCCGCGAGGCCGCGCGGGATGCGGGCCTGCGCTACGTGGACGATTCGAAGCCCGGCCTGCGGCGCAAGCGCAACGGCAAGGGCTTCCGCTACATCGACCCGAAAGGCGCGGCGGTGAGCGATCCGAAAGAAGTCGCCCGGCTGAAAAGCCTCGCGATCCCGCCGGCCTACACGGATGTGTGGATCTGCCCGCACCCCAACGGCCATATCCAGGCGACCGGGCGCGACGAGAAGGGGCGCAAGCAGTACCGCTACCATCCCCGCTTCCGCGAGGCGCGGGAGGCCTCGAAGTTCCACCGCATCATGGCCTTCGCCGAGGCGCTGCCGGGCATCCGCGCGCGGATCGACGCCGATATGGGCAAGCGCGGCCTGCCGCGGGAAAAGGTGCTCGCCACCGTGGTCCACCTGCTGGAGACCACGCTGATCCGCGTCGGCAACGACGATTACGCCCGCTCCAACAAGAGCTACGGCCTCACCACCCTGCGCGATCCGCACGTGAAGATCGCCGGCTCCGAGATGCGCTTCCGCTTCAAGGGCAAGAGCGGCAAGGAATGGTCGGTCTCGGTGCGCGACCGGCGCGTCGCCAAGATCGTCAAGGCCTGCCAGGACTTGCCTGGCCAGGAGCTGTTTCAGTATCTCGACGACGAGGGCGAGCGGCGCGACGTCACCTCCTCCGACGTGAACGCGTATCTCCGCGAGATCACGGGCGAGGATTTCACGGCAAAGGATTTCCGCACCTGGGCCGGCACCGTGCTCGCCGCCCTGGCGCTGCGGGAGTTTGAGGCGTTCGACAACGCGGCCAAGGCCAAGAAGAACCTTCGCGCGGCGATCGAGTCGGTCGCCGGGCGGCTCGGCAACACGCCGACCATCTGCCGCAAGTGCTACATCCACCCGCAGATCCTCGACTGCTACCTCGAAGGCGGAATGCTGCTGCAGGTGAAGGAGGCGGTCGAGGGTGAACTCAAGAACGGCCTCGATGCCCTGCGCCCGGAGGAGGCGGCGGTGCTGAGCCTGCTGCGGGGGCGGCTGGAGCGGGCGACGAAGGCCGCTGGGGCCGATCCCGGCGGCACGGCGAAGATCGCGCCGCCGCGCCAGACCGGAGGCCGCAAGGCGAAGCCGACCGGCACGAAGCGCACCTCCGGCGGTCGCCGGGCGGCATGAGCCGCCCTCACGTCCGTCGGCGATGATGACGAGCCGCCGCGTCGATTGCCTGAGCTGCGGCGGCGTCGGCGCAACGCACGGAACGCGACCCGCGGGCGGGCTTCCTCCAGCCTGACGGCGTGCAGCTCGGTGGACTGCGCGTCCGATCACGCCCCGCTTTGGACGATGGCGCCGTACCAGCCGAGCCCACGATAGCTCTCGTAGCCCGGCGTCCGATGGAACGCCGTCACGGCGCCGGTTCGGGGATCGCGGACGAGACCGCTGTCCCGCCCGTTCAGGTCCGCGGCGAGCGTTTCGGTGAGGATGCCCTTGCCGTCGGAGGCAGCCAGGATGCGGCGTTGCGCGTCCACCAGAAGCACGCGGGTGCGCCCCCGATCCTCCCGCGCGATCCGCACGCCCTCGACGATGGCCTTCGCCTGGGATTCCCAATCGAAGTGGATGGCCAGGACGCCACAGGCCGGTCCGCCGCCCGTCCCGTAGATGCCGGCGGCGTAGGTCGCGACCTGCGCGCCGCCGAGCTGTGCCTCGCAGCGGACGTTGCCGGGAACGTAGTCGTCGCCGCTCGCAAGGCGGATCGCGTCCCGGAACCACATCTCTCCCGCGACGCTGCGCCCGCGAATGCCGGGGTAGCGGTCGGGCCGGCCGTTGGCGAGCACGGTCCCGTCGCGGCCGCACAGCCAGAGATCGAGGTAGACGGTATAAGCCGAGAGGATCACCCCGAGCCGCTGCGTCGCATGGTCGGCCACCCCGTTCTCGATCGGCCGGGCGGCGCAGGCGACCACGGCCGCGTCGGTGGCCCACCAGCGCACGTCGCAGGTCCGTTCGTAGAGGTTCCGGTCGATCAGTTCGATGGCGTTGAGGGAGAGATCGATCAAGCGCTCGCCCTGCGCCCTGGCCGTCATCGCATCGACGCCCTGCTGCAATTCGGCGATCCGCGTCGTCAGTCCGGTCTCGAGTTCCTGCGCCAGCGCCTCGATCTCGGCACCGATGCCGCGCACCTCCTGCGCCACCACCGAGAAACCGCGCCCGTGCTCCCCGGCACGGGCCGCCTCGATCAGGGCGTTGAGAGCCAGCATCTTCGCCTGGGCGGTGATCTGCCGGATGCGTCCGACCCGATCCCCGGCGATTCGTCCGACTTCGCGGGTCATGTCCGCGATGGTCGTCGGCCCCCTCGCCGGCTGCTGCGTCATCGCTTCCGGGAACGGGGAGAGAACTGATGCTGGTGCCGCCATGGCGATGACCCGGTCTGCGTGTGGGTCATTCTTCCAATTTTTGAGATTAACATAGATCTAAGATGAGATAGTGCCGATGGCGAAAGCGTAACATCGGGAAGAAGGCAAATCCGAAAGTCGGGTCGATCCGGATCCCGCGACGCCGCCGAGGGCCCGTCGCCCAGTGCCGCCGCGACGCCCCGCAATCGCCGGCCGCCGCGAACCACCGTTCAAAAATCCGGTTGAGCAAGAGATCGCCGTGGCTCACCGTGCCGCACGATCCCCGCCGCTGCGTTCGGATCGCGGCCGCTCGACGGTCAGGAAGGTGAAGCGATGGAACTCGACGCCCTGATGCTCTCGCGCATCCAGTTCGGCTTCACGATGGCCTTCCACATCATCTTTCCGGCCTTCACCATCGGCCTCGCCGCCTTCCTCGTGCGGCTGGAGGCGCAGTGGCTGTGGACGCGCAACCCGATGTATCGGGTGCTCTATCGCTTCTGGGTGAAGGCCTTCGCGGTCTCCTTCGGCCTCGGCGTCGTCTCAGGGATCGTGATGAGCTACCAGCTCGGCACGAACTGGTCCGTCTACTCCGATTTCACCGGCAACGTACTGGGACCGCTGATCCAGTACGAGGTCATCACCGCCTTCTTCCTTGAGGCGGGTTTCCTCGGGATCATGCTGTTCGGCTGGGACCGGGTCGGCGACCGGCTGCACTTCCTGTCGACCTGCATGGTCTCGCTCGGCACGCTGATCTCGGCCTTCTGGATCCTCTCGGCCAATTCCTGGATGCAGACGCCGGCCGGCTTCACCATCGAGAACGGCCGGGCGGTCGCCACCGACTGGTGGCAGGTGATCTTCAATCCGAGCTTCCCGATCCGCTACGCGCACATGGTGCTCGGCTGCTTCCTCACGACCGCCTTCGCGGTGGCCGGCATGGCCGCCTGGATGATCCTGCGGGCCCGCAAGGAGCCGCCGGAGAAGGTGCAGGGAGCCCGGGTCTCGCTGTCGATGGCGATGTGGTTCGCGGTGATCTTCACGCCGATCCAGATCTTCGTCGGCGATTCGCATGGTCTGGCGGTACTGAAGCATCAGCCGACCAAGCTCGCGGCGATCGAGGCGAACTGGGACCGGCAGGCCAACATGCCGCTGCTGCTGTTCGCCATCCCGAACATGGAGGCCGAGCGCAACGACTTCGAGATCGGCATCCCGAAGCTCGGCTCCTTCATCCTCACCCACGACTTCTCCGGCGTGGTGCCGGGCCTCAAGGATGTCACGCCCGACAAGCGCCCGCCGGTCTGGCCCGTCTTCTATTCCTTCCGCATCATGGTCGCGATCGGCATGGCGATGCTGCTTTTGAGCCTGTGGAGCCTGTGGCTGCGACGGAAGGGGACGCTGTTCACGAACCGCGCCTTCCTCACCTGCGCCATGCTGATGACGCCGTCGGGGTTCGGTGCGGTGATCTTCGGCTGGTTCACCGCCGAGATCGGGCGGCAGCCCTACATCGTCTACGGTCTGCTCAAGACGGCGGACGCCCATTCCCCGCTCACCGCCCAGGCCGTGACGACCTCGCTCATCGCCTTCATCGTCGCCTACGCGATCATCTTCGGCTTCGGCAGCTACTACCTCGCCAAGCTTCTGCGCAAAGGTCCCGAGCCGTTCGAGCCCTCGGTGCCGGGTGATCATGTCGGTCGCAAGCCCAAGCGGCCGCTCTCGGCGCTGGACGAGCAACTGGAGGCCCGCGCGACCTGACGCCTTTAGGGAGGCGCGCGGCTCGGCGCGCGAGCCTCAGACTCGGGCGGAGAGCGGTGTATGGCGGGCCGGGCTGCGCGGCGTCTCGGCGTCGAGGACCGGGGCGAGGCCGAGCTGGCGGGCGAGCTTGACGAGATCCTTCAGGCGGCCGGTCTGCGTCTTGCGGCGCAGGTTCAGCCGGTGGGTCTCGACCGTCCGCACGCTCAGGGAGAGCCGGCGGGCGACCTCCTTGTTGCTGAAGCCGGCGCTGAGGAAGCGCAGAACCTCCGCCTCGCGGGGCGTGAGGCCGATGCCCAGGTCGTCGTCCGCGGAACGGGCGGCCGACGGCGCGGGCGAAACCCCGTTCGCGAGGGCGAGCACGCTGGCGCAGACCTCCTCGGCCGGTGTGCCCGCGCCGATGAAGGCGTCGGCTCCCGCCGCGATCAGCCGGTTCATCGCCGGGGCGTCGAGGGTTCGGAACACCGCCAGCACCCGCAGCCAGGGCCGGCCTTCGCGCAAGGTCGCGATCCGGAGGCAGCCCGCTCCCGCGCCGGCGCCGTCCACCGGGACCAGCGCCACGACCGGCACCGGACCGCCCCGGACGAGTTCGTCCTCCCCGATCGTGCGCAGGGCCGGCGCGTGCTCCAGCCCGGCCCGCAGCCGGTCGTCCAGTCCGGCCGCCTCATCGACGATCAACAACGCGACGGCCCTGCTGGCGGTGTGGCCGGCGGTATGACTGACGGCTTGACTCATGCCGCTCCCCTCTCGTCCCGCCGCAGAACGGTGCGGCTCGTGCGGAGAAGAAAGAACAAGAGTCGTTCCAGCGGCTTAGGGGTGATTCAGGCGCCAAAATGACCCCGCGCGGAGCCGTCCGGCAGCCGCTGTCCCGCTTCGAGACGAGCGGGGGCGGAAAGCGGAGGCGGGAGATGACCGAAAACAGGCCGCTTCCCGCTTCGGCGCGGTGGCGGACCCACTTGCGGCGCGCGTGACCGTCGCCGGGTCAGGCCGTCCGGGAGAGGATGAGGTCGGTCATCGCCGAGACCACGCGATTGCGACCCGTGGTCTTGGCCTCGTACAGGGCGATATCCGCCCGTTTCAGAAGGCCGTCGATGGTCTCGCCCTCGGACCACGCGCTGACGCCGAAGCTGCAGGTGAGGCGCACGGGGCCCTTGGGCGAACGGATGCGCAGGTCGGACGCCTTCAGGCGCAGGCGCGATGCGACGGCCTCGGCCTCGGTGAGGCGCAGCCCGGGAAGCACCACCGCGAACTCCTCGCCGCCCAGACGCCCGGAAATGCCTTCCGCCTCGAGCAGCCCGGCCACCGCCTTGATCGCCGCGTCGCCGACATCGTGCCCGTGCTCGTCGTTGATGCGCTTGAAGTGGTCGATGTCGAGGAGGACGGCGCAGAGATGTCCGAACGCGCCGGTCTTGTTGGCGGCCTCCCGCGTGTGGAGCAGGAACGCGCGGCGGTTGAGCAGGCCGGTGAGCGGATCGGTCTCGGCGAGCCGGATCAGGTCGCCCTGAAGCGTGGTGAGGCGCTCGGCGGCCCGCAGGCGCGCCTGCAATTCCTCGGCGCCCGGCGGCTTGTCGATGAAGTCGTCGGCGCCGCTGTCCAGCGCCTCGGCGAGGTTGCGGGCGTTGCGGGCCGAGGACATGGCGATGATCGAGAGCGGGCGGCTCGACTCGGCCAGCAGGCGGGCCGACCAGCACAGTTCCAACCCGCTCAGCGGCCGGACCTCCAGGCTGGTGATCAGGGCGCGGACCGCGGGATTTTCGGTGACGTAGGCAAGCGCCTCGGCGGAATCGATGAATTGCGACACGACATGTCCGCGCGGTTCGAGCATGCCCGCCACGATTCGCAGGACGACGCGGCTCGAATCCACGATGACGATGTGCACGGCGCTGGCCCCCTTGAACGAGGGAGATTGTGCACAAGACAAGTTAAGAGTGCCTCACACAACTCCCGGCCACCGACCGTTCTCGCTCCGGCGAGGACAGCGCAGCGGGCGTTTCGTGAGAGACACGAAGGGTCGTCGAAGGCAGCGCTGCCGCGCGCGTGGCGCCGGCAGGGCCCCACTATCCCCCATCGGGATTACCGCGTGCGGGCCGGCACCCGGACCGAAACCACCTGCGCGCCGCCCACTGCGCCCTCGGATCGCGGGCCCGGATCGGTCCAGATCCCCTTGGAGTCTTTCGTGAGGACGCGGGCACTCGGCCGACGGATCGCGGGACGGCTCCTGACCGAGCCTTGTCGCTCGATCACGGTGAGCGTCGGGCGCGCGACCGGCGCGTCCCGGATGCCCGCCACCGTGGGGACGCCGTAGGTGCCGTAGCCCCAGGCCGGCGGTACGATCCGGCTCGTGCTGGGAAGCCGGGTGAACGGCGCGCCGAGATAGGCACCCTCGACCACCGGGCCGGCAAAGCGGTACCCGCCATCGCTATATCCGTAGGCATAGCCATACGGGTCGGCGGAAGCCCCCGAAGCGGTGCCGAGCACGAGCAGGGTGGCAAGGCCGGCGGCGCGGACGAGGGCGGGACGTAGGGTGCGGCGCATGGATCGAGACTTCTCCGGTGGCGCAGGCCGAGGCGCGCGATTCACGACGCGAGTCACGGTATGAAAGCGGCCGCACCCATGCTCGTTCCCCCGACCCCCGTCCCGCCAGCCGATGCAGAGTACTGATACGGTCTCCGCTTGGTCAGAGCGGGGAGCGGATCAGCCAGCCCGCGCGGCGCCCGAGGAGGGATCCCGCCACGGCCACATCCGGCATCCTGAAGGAGGCATCCGGATTTGGTATGAGGCGGGTGGCGGTTCTGCCGCGCGAGTGCGCTCAGCGACAGATCGTGACGCGACGAACGATCCAGCCTTCCCCCTCGATCCACAGGCGACGGCGCTGCTTGTTGCAATTGGCGCTGTCCTCCTCGCTGTCCGCGGCCACGGACGTCTGGGAGACCTGCGTGGCCTCCGCGATTTGCGTGGTGCTGCGGCTGGCGGCCGGGGCGGCGAGGGCCGGGGGCGCGGACAAGCCGATCAGAACGAGGCCGGCGAAGGCGGCCGCGGCGGAGGAATGCGCGATCATGATATCCTGCCCGCGCGCCGTGGCGGGCGCGCTTCAACGGTTCAGTTGGTGCGGCCGGTGGTCCGCCTTGCAGGCGCCACGGCATCTTGCATCAACAATCCCCAACGTGGCCGTTGGGTTTCGCGCCAATTTCGAGAAAGCGGCGAAAATTTGTCTACCATCCGCGGTCAGACCGCGGCGCGGCGGCGCGATTTTGCCGTCTCAAGCCCGATGCTTGCGAAGACGGGGCAAAGAGTTGTACTGGCACGCGAGGCGAAGAACGCCGTTTGGTCGTCGGAAAATGATCTGATCTTCTTGTTAGGAACGTTTCTAAGCTGAGATTTGCATCAGAATATTACGATGGCGTGACAAGTATTGGCGGCGCTGTGTGGAGTGGCGCTGCGGTTGAGGAAGACAATCCGCCGGGACGTGCGTCAAGCGGATCGAAACGGGAGCAATCGGATGGCGGACGGATCGACGTTCGTGCAGGCTTTCATCATCCTGTTCCGCGAGGGACTGGAAGCTCTGCTGGTGATCGCGGCGCTCGCCGCCTTCCTTCGCCGCGCGAATGCGGCGGAGCGGATCGCACCGGTCTATATGGGCGCGCTCGCCGCCGTCGCCGCCAGCGCGGTCATGGCTTGGGTGTTCGCGACCTTCTACGACGGCAACCACAGCGACCTGTTCGAGGCCGGCGTGATGCTCGCGGCGGCGGTGCTGCTGTTCTACATGAGCGGCTGGATGTTCGTTCGCCAGGACCCGAAGGCGTGGCAGGCCGATCTCAACCGGCTCGCCGAGCGGGCGCTGGGCGCGGGCACCGTGCTGTCGCTGGCCGGCATCGCCTTCCTCGCGGTGTTCCGCGAGGGTGCTGAGACGATCCTGTTCGTCCACGCCCTGGCCAAGACAGCCAACGGCTTCGACGCCTCGCTCCTGAGCGGGCTGGCCGCGGCGGCGGTGGCGTTGGTGGCGATGTTCGTGGCGATGCAGTGGCTGGCCCTGCGCCTGCCGCTGCGCCCGATGTTCATCGTGACCTCGGCCTTCCTGTTCTTCATGGGCCTGCGGATGGTCGGCGAGGCGTTCCAGGAGCTTCAGGAGCAGGCGCTGATCCCCTTCACCACCGAGGGCGTGCCCGCCTTCGTTTCCGATTGGGGCCTGAGCAACGGAAGCTGGGAGGCGCTCGGCACCCAGCTCGTGATCCTGACCGTGGCCGTGGCGGCTGCTCTCGTCAGCCTCCTGCGCAAGGGAAACGATAAGACGGCCAGCGAGGGCCGGCCGGTCTCGGCGGCCTCCTGATCCGCGAGCCGGCGCCCCTGTCCGAGGTGGGCGCCGGCCGCCGCCGCCGATCGACGCGACGCGTCGGGGACTGGTCGCGTCAGGACTCGGGCCGTATCCCGTCGAACAGGTAGACCACGGGCTCGAAGGCCCGTGCCTCCGCCTCGATGATCTGCGAAAGGATCGTCCACGATCCCGCCCGCGAGCCCGGCGCCGATGAGCGGGAAAGCGACCGCCTCGAATCCGTCCCTGCGGGCGCGCGCATCGATGGCGCGCAGGACCGTCCGCACCGCCTCGTCATCGACGGAGACGCGTCCCTTCGCCCGCCCATCGTCGCGCTGCGTCACCGCGTTGACGATGAGGCGCCCGTCGGCGGCGCGGACCCAGGTCGCGCTGCCGAGCGGCAGGCCCGCTTCCGGATCGTTCGAGCTCTCGAAGGCCGCGCGGTAGGCGCAAAAAGCCTCCGGGCAGCGCCGCTTGACCTGCCGCGCGAGGCCGGCACCCATCTTGCCGAAGGCGTCGCAGTCGTGGACGAGGACGCGTTCCGGCCCGGCAAAGATGTCACCCTCGCGGTCACGGATCTTCACGCAACGCCCTCACCCCTTCAGTCGGGACTTGATCCGGTAGGTCAGGCCGTCACGCACGTCGCGGTAGCCGTCGAGGCGCTGCTCGCGGGTGCCGTCCTGCACCAGGGTCGGGTCCGGCGTCGGCCAGTACTCGACATCCGCCGCCAGGGTGTGCGTCAGTTCGAGCGCCCGGTGGTGGGCCTCCGGCGACAGGGTGATGATCAGGTCGAAGTTCAGCCCTTCCCAATCCTCGAGCTGCTCGATGGTCCGCGGCTTGTGGCGGGCAGCGTCGATGCCGATCTCGTCGAGCGCCGCGATCATGAACGGGTCGCTCGGCTCACCCGAGCGCACGCCGGCCGACTGCACGTAGGTGGACTTGCCAAAATAGTGGCGCGCGATCGCCTCCGCCGCCAGCGAGCGCACCGCGTTGAAATTGCACATAAACAGGACCGACTGGACCCGCTGCTTCTTCGGCCCGGTCCCCGGGATGGCGTCGTCCGTCATGCCCTGCCTGAGAGCAGGGTTCCGAGGGAAGGGCGCCGGCCGGTCGGAAAAGTCGATGCAGACACCGTGCCCTCTCGCGAAGCGCCCCCGTCCTCTCGCGCCGATGCACCACGGATCGGGCGTTTCGTGACGTGCTCGTGCACACGCTGATATAGGACCGCCCCGGACTTCCCGAAAGCGCATCGTTTTGCCGGGCGCATCCCTGTCTCGGCAGGATTCTGCCATGCCGTTCGCGGCGTCCCGGGCCTTATTCCACTCACCGCCGCCGGGAGCCGGGCCGGGCTCGCCTCAGCCCTTCCAGTGCAGGGCGAAGATCAGGGTGAACAGGCGTCGCGCGGTGTCGTGGTCGAGATCGACCTTGCCCTCCAGGCGCTGCCGCAGGAGTTCGGACGCCTCGTTGTGCAGGCCGCGCCGGCCCATGTCGATCGCCTCGATCTGCGTCGGCGAGGCGGTGCGGATCGCGCTGTAATAGCTCTCGCAGATCATCTCGTAGTCGCGGATGACCCGGCGGAACGGGGTGAGCGAGAGCAGGTGGGTCATCACCGGCTCGCCGGCCTCCGTCGCGATGGCGAAGGACAGCTTGTTCTCGACGAGGCCGAGGACCAGGGCGTAGGGGCCGTCGTCGCGGTCGGGCAGGGTGAAGGCGTTGTCCTCCAGGATGTCGTAGATCGCGATGGCGCGCTCGTGCTCCTGGTCGGGATTGCCCCGGCCGATCGACGCCTCGTCGAAGCGCACCGACGCAAGCCGGTTCCTCGGCTTCTCCGGCGCCCCGTCTTCCCCCTGCTTCGGTTCGGCCTTCATCGCCGCCGCCTTCTCACGTCGGGGCCCGAATCCGGGCGCCCTCTTGCCGTCACATGAGCCGCAAGCCCGCCCCGCAGGCAAGCGTTCCGGCGGGCGCGGCCCGAAAAGTGATCGTCCGCGCCCCGACCGGCTGATGTCAGAGATTGAGCCGGATCGCCACCGAGCGGGCGTGACCGTCGAGCCCCTCCGATTCGCCCAGAGCGATCGCGGCGGGGCCGAGCGCCCGCAGGGCCGCCGGATCGCAGCGCAGGATCGACGTGCGCTTCATGAAGTCGAGCACGCCGAGACCCGAGGAGAACCGTGCCGAGCGGGCGGTCGGCAGCACGTGGTTGGGGCCGCCGACATAATCGCCGATCGCCTCGGGCGTGTGCGACCCGAGGAAGATCGCCCCCGCGTTCCGGATTTTCAGCGCGAGTGCGTCGGCGTCCTGCGTCTCGATCTCGAGGTGCTCGGGCGCGATGGCGTCGACCAGCGGCACCGCCTCGTCGAAGTCTCTCACGCGGATGATCGCGCCGTAATCGCGCCAGCTGGCACGGGCGATCTTTTCACGCGGCAGCGTCGTCAGGGCGCGTTCCACCGCCGCCTCCGCCGCCTCGGCCAACGCATCCGAATCGGTGATGAGCACGGACTGCGCCGCCTCGTCGTGCTCGGCCTGGGCCAAGAGGTCGGCGGCGATCCAGTCGGGGTTGGCGTGGCCATCGGCCAGGATCAGCACCTCGGAGGGGCCGGCGATCATGTCGATGCCGACCTGCCCGAACACCCGGCGCTTGGCCGCCGCCACCCAGGCATTGCCGGGGCCGACGATCTTGGCCACCGGCGAAATGCTCTCGGTGCCATAGGCCAGCGCTGCGACGGCCTGGGCGCCGCCGACGCGGTAGATCTCGGTGATCCCGGAGAGCTGCGCGGCGGCCAGCACCAGCGGGTTGAGCTGCCCTTCCGGGGTCGGCACCACCATGACGATGCGCGGCACGCCGGCCACGCGCGCCGGCACCGCGTTCATCAGCACCGAGGAGGGGTAGCTCGCCGTGCCGCCGGGCACGTAGAGCCCGACCGATTCGATCGCGGTCCAGCGCCAGCCGGCGGTGACGCCGAGGTCGTCGGTGGAGAGGTGGTCCTCGGGGATCTGGCGGCGGTGATAGGCTTCGATCCGCTCGGCGGCGAGCGCCAGGGCGGCGCGGGCCTCGGGCGGACAGGCGGCCACCGCCGCCTCCACCTCCTCGGGGGTGATGCGGAGGGCGGCGGCCGAGAAATCCTGGCCGAGCCGGTCGAAGCGGCGGGTGTAATCGACGAGCGCCGCGTCGCCCCCGGAGACGACCCCGGCGATGATGCCGCGCACGGTCTCGTCCACATCCTCCGAGATTTCGCGCTTGAGGCCGAGCAGGCGCTTGAAGGACGCCCCGAAGTCAGGGGAGCGGCTGTCGAGGCGGATCATCGGATCATATCGGCGGTTCGGGGGAGGGGGGTCACGGGCGGTTCTCGACGAGGCTGCGCGCCGCCTCGTGGTCGGGGCGGCCATCGGCCTGCCAGACCGGGCCGAGATCCTTCAGGCGCACCTCGATGCATTCGAGTTCGAGGCGGATCGCAGCGCCGCCGGAAAAGACCAGGGTGGCGAATCCGGAGGGGGCCTCGGTCTCCTCGAAGGTGATGGCCAGCAGGCTCAGGGTCTCGCCCGAGGCCGCCCCCGGCGTGATGCCCCTGGCCTTCACCGACAGCACCCGCTCGAAATGCAGGCCCGAGAGCCGGCGCCGGGGCGGTTCGCCCGGAGGCACCGACCAGTCGAAGCGGCGCGCCGCCAGGGCGAAGCGGTGCTCGCCCGGCAGCCACGCGAGATCCTCAGCCCGCAGGATCGCGTCCTGCAGGTGGGCCGAGATGACGGCGAGATCCTCGACGTCGAGGGCGGCGAGCTTGAGAAGCTCCATCATTGACGCTCCGGGCTCCCCGACCGGACGCGCGGGAAGCGGATTTCGAGGCGTAGGTAGCGACGGGACCCGCCTGCGGCAACCGGCAGCCGGCTCGCGAGGGAGGATCCGATTCACCAAGCCCGGGTACGGCTGCGCGAGGCCGAGGCTCTTTCGGGCTCATCGCGCGTTCATGAGCGCGGGGCTAAGGCCGAGCATGATCCAAGCATGACCTTGGTGAGATGGCTTGGGTAGGACGGGTTGGGTGAGACGGCCTGGGTGAGACGGCCCGGGTGAGACAGCCGGAGGGGACGAGGACGATGAAGAGCGGAGTTCTGGCCATGGGGCGCACCTTGGGGGTCGTCCTGGCCCTCGGGTTCGTGGCGAGCCCGGCAAGCGCCCAGTATTATCGCGACGGCTACGACGGCCCGCGCCGCGACGACGGCTACGGCCGCCGCTCCCGCGACGACGACGACGGGTACGGCCGGCGCCGCTACGGCGAGGATTACGGCCGCCGCCGCCGCTACGAGGATGAGGACGACGGTCCGCGCTTCCGGGGTCCGCCGCGCGGCGGCCGTGGCGGTGGCAGCATCTGCGTGACCGCCCGCGGCAGTTGCCCGACGGGCTTCGCGCCGCCGAACGCGCCCTGCGCCTGCGACATCCCCGGTTTCGGCATCAAGCGCGGTGCCGTCGGCCGCTGATTTCTCGGGATTGCCGAACGGGCGCGGCCTGCACGATGCGGTGCAGGCCGTCTTCCATGCGAGGGCGGAGCCGACGGCCGGCTCCGCCGGATGCCCTCAGGCGCGGACGCGTTCGATTTGCGCGCCGCAGCGACCGAGCTTGGCCTCCAGGGCCTCGAAGCCGCGGTCGAGATGGTAGACGCGGTTGATCTGCGTCTCGCCTTCCGCCGCGAGCGCGCCGATCACCAGTGAAACGGAGGCGCGCAGGTCGGTGGCCATCACCGGCGCGCCCTTCAGCCGCTCCACGCCCTCGACCACGGCGAGGTCACCGTCGAGCCGGATCCGGGCGCCCAGCCGCGCCAGCTCCTGCACGTGCATGAACCGGTTCTCGAAGATCGTCTCGCGGATGCGCGACTGGCCCTTGGCCAGCGTCATCAGCGCCATGAACTGCGCCTGGAGGTCGGTCGGGAAGCCGGGGAACGGATCGGTGGTGACGTCCGCTGGGTTGATGCCGCCGCCATTGCGACGCACGCGGATGCCGTCGGGCAGGCTCGTGACCTCGGCGCCGGTTGAGGCCAGGGTGTCGAGGGCCGACGAGAGCAGGTCGGCCCGGGTGTTGACGAGGGAGACGTCGCCGCCGGTCATCGCCACCGCCATGGCGTAGGTGCCGGTCTCGATCCGGTCGGGTAGCACCTCGTGGCGGGCGCCGCCGAGGCGCGCGACGCCCTCGACGACGATGCGGGAGGTGCCCGCGCCCTCGATCCGCGCGCCCATCTTGGCCAGGCACTCGGCGAGATCGACCACTTCCGGCTCGCGGGCGGCGTTGTCGATCACCGTGGTGCCATAGGCGAGCGCCGCGGCCATCAGGGCGACGTGGGTGCCGCCGACCGTGACCTTGGGGAAATCGATCTCGGCGCCGCGCAGGCCGTTCTTGGTCTTGGCGACGACGTAGCCGCCGTCGATCTCGATCTCGGCGCCGAGTTTTTCCAGCGCCATGAGCAGCAGGTCGACCGGACGCGTGCCGATCGCGCAGCCGCCGGGCAGGGACACCTTGGCCTCGCCGAAGCGGGCGAGCAGGGGCGCGATGACCCAGAAGCTCGCCCGCATGGTCGAGACGAGATCGTAGGGGGCGGTGGTGTCGATGACGTTCGAGGCGGTGAGCCGGACGGTCTGGCCGGTCTCGGTGGTTTGGCCGGGCCGCTTGCCGACGACCATGTGGTCGACGCCGTGATTGCCGAGGATGCGCGTCAGCGCCGCGATGTCGGCGAGCCGCGGCACGTTGATGAGTTCCAGCGTCTCCCCGGTCAGAAGGCTCGCGATCATCAGCGGCAGGGCCGCGTTCTTGGCGCCCGAGATCGGGATCGTGCCGTTGAGCGGCGTGCCGCCGGTGATGTGGATGCGGTCCATAGGGTCCTCGGAGCCCCTCCGTTCCGGTCGCGGAGGTCGCCTTGCGTGCCGGGCGCAGGGGCGCCCCTCGTTCAGGGTGGAGGTATAGGCGGTATCCGGCAAAAAGAAGAAGCGTGGCCGTTCGGTTCCATCCTGCGTGCTGGGCATCGCCTCCGCGATGTGAGCAGCGATGCTGCGGAAGCAGGAATGGCCGCTAATCCTTCCCGGCCGAACGCTCGTTCGTTGCAGGTTCGGCGCCGGGTGCGGGGGCGGCATCGGGCGCGTCGTCGACCCGGCCTCGGGCCTGTGCCTTGCGGCGGCGCAGGTTGTCGCGCAGGGCCGCCTTCAGCCGTGCCGCGCGCTCCTCGTCCTTGGTGGCCATCTCGCGTTCCGAAACGATGCCGCCGCTGAAACCGGCTGTCGCACTGAGGCCGTATCGCGGTTTCACGACCTTCGCCAGCGCCGGTTCAGAGCCCATGGCTGCGCCAGCCTGCCAAGCCGAGCCGTGATCTGCCGAGCCGTGATTCGCGCCGCGACCCATCGTCACCGGCGGTCCCGCTTCGAGGGTGCGACCCGTCGTCCGCGAGGCTCCCGCGCGATGCCCGACGACGGTCCCCGCGGCGTAGCCCTCAGGACGTTCCCTGGTCGAGCGCCATGGTCGCACGCCGATACGGACAAGATCGCGAGGGTGTTCAAGCCGGTGTAAAGCCGGTGCAAAGCAGGAATGTCTCGAACTCGCCTTGAACCAGTTCGAAAATACCTCCTATCTTGCGACCACAGCGGCGCCGGCGAGGGACTCGTCCCGGAACCAAGCGGGCGCCGCCGGTTGGACGATGAGGCGCGGCCAGCCCGCGTTGCTCCTTTGGGGCTGAACCCTGGGAGGTCACCGCCCGGCTGCGAACGGTTCGGCAACGCTCTCTCAGGGCGGCGCCCGAGCCCGAATTCTTTACCCGAGGCGTCCCGAGAAGAACGCCCGGCCAGCCGAAAGCGTCGAGGACGGATGCCCGTGAACCTGATGCCCGTGAACGCTGCCGACAGCGCCACCCTGTCCGACGAGTCGATCGTGGGCGGTGATGGCGGCGTGGACGAGACCGGTGCAAGCAACGGCCGGCCCAGATTCGAGCGGCCGCCGGTCCGCCCCGCCGGTCCGCGCACGGATTACGACGGTCATTTCCGCGCGGCCCTCGACCGCCTGCACAGCGAGCGCCGCTACCGCGTCTTCGCCGATATCGAGCGCATCTCGGGCCGCTTTCCGCAGGCCACGTGGCGGCGCCCGGAGGGCGGCAACCGCGAGATCACCGTATGGTGCTCGAACGATTACCTCGGCATGGGCCAACACCCCGAGGTGGTCGGCGCCCTGACCCAAACCGCCGCCCGCTGCGGCGTCGGCGCCGGCGGCACCCGCAACATCGCCGGCAACAACTCGCCGCTGGTCGATCTGGAGCGTGAGCTCGCCGACCTGCACGGCAAGGAGGCCGGCCTCGTCTTCACCTCCGGCTACGTCTCGAACCAGGCCGGCATCTCGACGATCGCCAAGCTGATCCCGAACTGTCTGATCCTGTCGGACGCCTTCAACCACAACTCGATGATCGAGGGCGTGCGCCATTCCGGCTGCGAGAAGCGCGTCTTCCGGCACAACGATCTCGAACATCTCGAGCAATTGCTCGCCGAGGCCGGCGACCGGCCCAAGCTGATCGCCTTCGAGTCGGTCTATTCGATGGACGGCGACGTGGCGCCGATCGCGGCGATCTGCGACCTCGCCGATGCCTACGGCGCGATGACCTATCTCGACGAGGTCCACGCGGTCGGCCTCTATGGCGAGCGCGGCGCCGGCATCGCCGAGCGCGACGGCGTGATGCACCGGGTTGACGTGATCGAGGGCACGCTGGCCAAGGGCTTCGGCTGCGTCGGCGGCTACATCACCGGTTCGGCGACGCTGTGCGACGCGGTCCGCAGCCACGCGGCCGGCTTCATCTTCACCACTGCCCTGCCGCCGGCCGTGGCTGCGGCGGCGCGGGCCTCGGTGCGCTATCTCAAGCGCTCGAAGCTGGAGCGCGAGGCGCATCAGCGCCAGGCCGCCCGCACCAAGGCGGCGCTGGAGACGGCCGGCCTGCCGGTGCTGCGCACCGAGACCCACATCGTGCCGCTGATGGTGGGCGACGCCGAGCTGTGCAAGGCGGCGGCCGACCACTTGCTGGAGCGTCACGGCATCTACATCCAGCCGATCAACTACCCCACCGTCCCGCGCGGCACCGAACGGCTGCGCATCACGCCCTCGCCCTTCCACGACGACGAGCGCATCGGCGCGCTGACCGCGGCGCTGGTCGAGACCTGGGACACGCTGGACCTGCCGCGGGCCGGGACGGTGTTCGCCGCGGCCGCGGAATAGGCTTTTCGCGGGGGACGCGGCGGCCCTACATTGACCGTATGGCTCTGGCCTTCGACCGCACCCGTCTCCTCCAGGCTCTCGAACGTCTCGGCGCGGACCTGTCCGCGCGGGGGCTTTTCGTGGAACTCGCCGTCTACGGTGGCGGGGCCCTGATGCTGCAATTCGCGTGGCGACGCGGCACCGACGACGTCGATGCCGTGGTGCGCGAAGGCTTCGACGAGGCGGCACTGGCCCCCTCCGTCGCCCGCGTGGCGGAGGAACTCGGGCTCCAGCCCGACTGGCTCAACAACGCGGTGGGGATGTTTACGCCGCTGGACGAAGACGACGCGTTGTTCACGGCGGCCGGCCTCTATCCGGCGGACGGAACGCCCGGCCTCCGGACCTTCCTCGCGACGCCGCGCTACCTCCTCGCCATGAAGCTGCACGCCCTGCAGAATCTCGATCGTGGCGACCGCGACCTGCGGGATGCGCAGGCCTTGGCCGCGCATCTCGGCATCGATGATGAGGCGGCGTTGCAGGCGCTGTACGCTGCCGTCTACGACGAGGCGCCACCGGACGCGGCGAGCCTGCGCTTCCGGTCGGTCGTTCAGGACGCTCCGCGGTGAGACCCGCATCCCTGCGCGAGGTGGTCGAGCGGTCGCGCGAGGACGGCGACTGGGACCACCACCTCCAGAACTTCCTCGACGCCTTCTACGCGCGCGACGGCGACACCGCGGCGCAGGGTGCGATGCTCGCCGAGGATCCGGGATTTCTCGGGCAGGCCCGGCCCGACGCCTTCCTCGGTGGGGTCGGCGAGCACCTCGCCCGACGCTGGCGGCTGCCGTTCATCCCGAACTGGGTGCGGCACGAGGCACGCTATCTCGATACGGCGATGTTCGTGCCCGACGAGCGCAATCTGCGCACTTACCTGCTCTGCGTCAGCCCGGTCTCGTTCCGCCCGCGCCTGATCTTCACGGGCCCGGACCCGCTTCAGCGCGCCCGCTTCCCCTATCACCGCGGCGTGGTCCGGATGCCCCTGACGTTTCCGCAGGGGCCCGAAGCCGCGGCCCTGTTCGAGCGAGAGCGCTGATACGGTCTCCGCTTGATCAGAGCGGGGAGCGAATCAGCCAGCCCGCGCGGCGCTTGAGCGATGACCAAATCCGCCATCCCGAAGGATCAATCGGATTTGGTTTGCGAGGTCTCAGCGCCGCTTGACCTCGTTCGACCAGCCATGCGCCGCGGCGGCCTTTTCGACCTTCTCCTTGAGCTGCGGCATCAGCGTGCCCATCCATTGCTGCATCCCCGTCAGCATGGCCTGGCTCAACTGCGGCTGCGCCTTGACGAGGTTCTTGCCCGCCGGCGTGGCGTAGAAGGCGGCGACCGCCTTCAGATCCTCCTTCGAGAGGACCGCGGCGAAGCTGAGGGCCTGGACCGCGAGCAGGTCGTCGTAATGTTCGGAGAGCGTGGGCAGGACGACCTCGTCCACCATCACCTGTGCCTTCTTCGGATCCGTCAGGCCCATCTGCTGCATGACGCCGGCCATCGGGGCCTTCATCGCCGCGAGCACCGCGGCACGGTCGCCCTGCGCCGCGGCCACGACCTCGCGGGCTGCAGCCAGTCGCTCCGGATCGGCGGTGACCGTCGGTGCCGCCGGTTTAGCCGGCGTCTGCGCCAGGGCGGGAACCGCGCCCGTGACGAGGATTGGCGCGCAGAGCAGGCCGAGGCCGAGAAGTCCGGAGAGCATCTCCTGTCGCATGGTCGGTGTTTCTCCGGTCGAGAGCATGGGTCGGGCGGCTTTACCCGAGTGGGATGACGCGCGGGCAACGGTGGGTCTTGGGTGACTCCTGGAGCAGCCGGCGCCGGCTCCCGGAACGGTAGTCGGTTCGGAGCCATGCACGCAACGCGCTTGTCGGCCGGCTCGAGGCATCGCTATGGCCGCGGAGACGGCGGCATGTCCGCCAGGAGCCAGACGATGCCGGATACCGACGACACGTATATCTACGACGAAGCGCTCGGCGAATGGCGCCCCGCCGGCGCGCCGGCGGCCGAGACGCCGGCGGCCAGGCCCCCTGTCCGCGACGCCGCGGGCAACATCCTGGCCGACGGCGATGCGGTCACCCTGATCAAGGACCTCAAGGTCAAGGGCGCGAACCAGACCCTGAAGCAGGGCACCGTCATCCGCTCGATCCGCCTCACGGATGACCCGGAGGAGATCGATTGCCGCCACGACAGCATCAAGGGCCTCGTCCTGCGCACGGAATTCGTGCGCAAGCGCTGACCGCGAGCCGCGGGAGGGGGGAGTGGGGTCAAAGCGTGACGACGAGCCCGTCCTCCGCCGCGATGTACCCGTCGGGCGGGTGAGCAATCATTTCCGAGCTCATGTGGGTCAGCATCAGCCGCTTCGGACCGATTTCGGGCAGGCGCCGCTTCAGCGTCGCCCAGTCGAGGTGGAACTTCACCGGCCGCTCCACAGTGTAGCCCTCGGCGATCATCAGGTCGGCCCCGCGGCCCACAGCGACGATCTCGTCCACCCACTCGGTGTCGCCGGTATAGCTGACGATCTTGCCCGCCGCCTCGATCCGCAGGGCGTGCGCGGGGGCGCCGGAGGGGTGGCGCATCGTGAAGGCCGTGGCCCGCACGCCTCCGGTCTCGACCGGGCGCCCGGCCTCCATCTCGACGACGTCGACGGAGAACCGGCGCTCGGCCGTGCTGGAGCCGGGAAACAGCACCTCCATCGCCGCCGGCAGGCGCTCGGCCGTGCCCGGCGGTCCGACCACGGTCAACGGATCGGTGCGCCCGCTGACGAGCTGCCCGTCGAGGATCAGCCAGGGCAGACCGCCGAAATGGTCGCCGTGGAGATGCGTCAGGAACACCGTGCGGATGCGGTTCGGCTCGACGCCGAAACGCCGGATCGCGATCAGCGCGGAGGCGCCGCAATCGATGAGGAAGGCGCCGGTCTGCGCTGCGTCCGATGCATCGACGTGGAAGCAGGTATTGAAGCGCCCGCCCGAGCCGAACGCGTCCCCGCAGCCGAGAACCTGGAGTCGCATGAATCTCTCCTCTGACCGACAGGGAGATTTCGGTCGTGGAGAAGCGTGCGGCAATCGTCTCGCCCCGGTATTTTCCCGTCAGGTCCACGGGAGCCCTGATGAGGCCGTCACGCAGGATTCGGCATCGCACAAGCGTGGCATCCCGAAACTTGAATTTTCTCACGCGTGAGAGGCTGCGGTTAAAGCCGAAATGCCCGGTGCGGTTTTCGTGGCTCGCGTTTCGAGGCGGCTGCTGATTTTCGGGTGTGGGCGAGCGCGTTCCGATTCTCTAAGGTGGAGAAGCGCGACGAAATCACTGTATTATCGAGCCGCATACGATATTCGTTGACTAACAAGAGCGCCGACGTCGCGGCCCATGGCTGCGGACGTCCCATTTATTTATCGATTCATGACGATCCATTCTCGCCCCCTTCCCTCCGCAATCCGCTCAGCCTCGATCGAGCCGTCCCTCACGCTCTCGGACGAGGGTGCAGCCCTGATCGACCGGATCTACGAGGCGGCGGCCCTGCCCGAGTTGTGGCGCGAGGTTCTGACCGAGCTTGCCCGTTTCGCCGGAGCGCCCGAGGCGGTGATGATCGTCTCGACCGGCACGCATTACCGCGACTTCGTGACGACCTCGGCCGCGTTCGACGCCCTGGTGGCCGAACATCTGCATTTTCCCGGCAATGTCCGCACGGAGCGGCTTCTGGCGTTGCGCCATCCCGGTTTCCTCAACGACCTCGACGTCGTGACGGAGGAGGAGATCGCGACGCTACCGCTCTATCAGGACTTCCTGATCCCGCGGGGGTACGGTGCGGGCACCGCGACGACCGTGATGGTGCCGAGCGGCGACAGCGTGATCGTGCATTGCGAGCGCGCCCGCGCCGAGGGCGATTTCGGCCCGCAGGTGCTGTCCGCCCTCAACGGCCTACGCCCTCATCTGGCGCGGGCCGCCCTGCTCTCCGCACGCCTGGAAATGGAACGGGTGACCACCACGACCCGAACGCTCGAAGCGCTCGGCTTGCCCGCCGCCGTGCTCGGAAGTGGCGGCCGGGTCATCGGTGCCAATCCAACCCTGGTGGCGATGATGCCCCACACCCTCAGCGATCAGCCCTCGCGGCTTGCCGTGGTCGATCCGGCCGCCGACCGGCTGCTGCGCGACGCGGTGGCGCGTTCGGGACAGGCGGGCGACATGCCGGTGCGATCGATTCCGATCGCCGCCAGCGGCGAGCGCCCGCCGGTGATCCTTCACCTCGTGCCGATCCGCGGCGCGGCGCACGACGTGTTCGTCCGGGCGCACTTCGTGCTGATCGCCACGCCCGTCGTGGCCCAGGATGTGCCGAGCGCAGATGTCGTCCAGGGCCTGTTCGACCTGACGCCGGGGGAGGCGCGGCTCGCGACCCTGATCGCGGCGGGCGATCCGCCGGTGCCCGCCGCCGCCAAGCTCGGGATCACCCCCAACACCGCGCGCTCGGTGCTGAAGCGCATCTTCCAGAAGACCGGCGTGACGCGTCAGGCCGAACTCGTCGGCCTGCTCGCGGGCCGGGGATTGAAGGAATAAAGCATCGTCCCGAAAGGTGGCCTCCGGCTTTCGAAAAAAGACGATGCGAAAGCAGGAGGAGAGAGCATCGTCCCGAAAGGTGGGCCCGGCTTTCGGATAAAAGACGATGCGAAAACAAGGGCCGAGAGGATGCGCGGGCCGATACTCAGCTATCGCGTCGGCAAACTCGCAACTTCGAGAAAATCGCTCTATAAGCCCGGCTTCGCGCGAGGCGGGAGGGCCCGCGCGCATCACCCGATCGGGTGAGCGGAGAGAAGATCATGGCCGAGCGGTGGACCCCGAAAACCTGGCGCAACCTGCCGATCCAGCAGGTCCCGTCCTATCCGGACGCGGGCGCTCTTCAGGCCGTCGAGGCGCAGCTCGCGAGCTTTCCGCCGCTGGTCTTTGCCGGTGAGGCGCGCAAGCTGAAGGCGGCTCTGGCGCGCGTCGGGGCGGGTGAAGCCTTCCTGCTCCAGGGCGGCGATTGCGCCGAGAGCTTCGACGAGCACTCGGCCGACAACATCCGCGATTTCTTCCGCGTCTTCCTGCAGATGGCGATGGTGCTCACCTTCGCGGGCGGCTCGCCCGTGGTGAAGGTCGGCCGCATCGCCGGCCAGTTCGCCAAGCCGCGCTCCTCGCCAACCGAGACGCTCGACGGCGTGTCGCTGCCGAGCTACCGCGGCGACATCATCAACGGCCTGACCTTCAACGAGGACGCGCGGATCCCCGATCCGAAGCGCCAGCTCGAGGCCTACCGGCAGTCGGCGGCGACGCTGAACCTGCTGCGCGCCTTCGCCACCGGCGGCTACGCCAACCTCGAGAACGCGCATCGCTGGATGCTCGGCTTCGTGAAGGACAGCCCGCAATCTTCGCGCTACCGCGATGTGGCCGAGCGGATGTCGGACGCGCTCGACTTCATGCGTGCCATCGGCATCAACCCGGAGACGCACCAGGAAGTCCGCACTACGGACTTCTACACCAGCCACGAGGCGCTACTGCTCGGCTACGAGGAGTCGCTGACCCGCGTCGATTCGACGAGCGGCGACTGGTACGCCACCTCCGGCCACATGCTCTGGATCGGCGACCGCACCCGCCAGCCGGACCACGCCCACGTGGAATATGCCCGCGGCATCAAGAATCCGATCGGCCTCAAATGCGGGCCCTCGACCACGGCCGAGGGGCTGATCCGGCTGATCGATCTCCTCAACCCGGAGAACGAGGCCGGGCGCCTCAGCCTGATCTGCCGCTTCGGCGCGGACAAGGTCGGAGACCACCTGCCGGGGCTGATCCGCACGGTGCAGCGCGAGGGCCGCAACGTCGTGTGGGTCTGCGATCCGATGCACGGCAACACCGTCGCGGCGGGCCGCTACAAGACCCGGCCGTTCGAGCGGGTGATGCAGGAGATCGAGGGCTTCTTCGGCGTGCACCGCGCGGAAGGCACGATCGCCGGCGGCATCCATCTGGAGATGACCGGCAAGGACGTCACCGAATGCACCGGCGGCGCCCGCGCGCTGACGGCCGACGATCTGCAGGACCGCTACCACACCTACTGCGACCCGCGTCTCAACGCGGAGCAGGCGCTGGAGGTGGCCTTCCTCACCGCCGAACTGGTGAAGCGCGAGCGCGCCGAGATCGAGCGTCCGCGCCTCGATGCGGCGGAGTAGCCTCAGGGCGTTCGATCCGGAACGGGATGGGGCGGGCGTGATCGTGCAGGATCGCGCCCGCCCTTTTCGTTGGCGCGCATTCTTCTGCAGCGAACCCTGCTCCACCGCGACGCGGAGCCGACAAAAGAATCGGCGAAGCACCACATCGGCGCGCGTCAAGAATGTTTCTCGCGCCCAGGCTTGGTTATCATCCTCTTAAGCGATCGGCTTCGGAGGCGGCATGGCGGTATCGGCAACCAGGAAGCGTTCTCGCATTCGCAGTCTCTGGCCGGGCTGGAATCCGGGCGCGCCCTCCGCGGTCCCGTCCCCGCTGGAACGGCGTTCGGTCGAGCTGCATCCGATCGAAGCCGAGACGCGCCCGCAGCGCAGCTTCACCGCCAACGAACTCATCGCCATGGCCCGCGCCGCCCGCGCTCGCCGTCTCGATCCGTAAGGGAGGGGCGTCAGTTCCGGCGCGGTTCGGTGACGGTGAAGAGGGCCGTGAAATCCGGGTTCTCGACGACCCGGTCCTGATCCGCGAGTTGATAGAGACCCGGCTCCCCCACCTCGATTGCGTCGAGCAGGGGGGCAACCGTGAAGGGCTCCCCCTCGTCATCGGTCCGGATGACGATGCCGGTTCGGGCATCCACGGTCTCGACGATCCCGAAGACCTGACGCCGGCCGAGCAGGGCGCCCTCGGGATCGACATAGGTCAGGCCGACGAGAAGGCTTGATCCGATCAGATCGTCGGCGAGATCCTGATCCCAGTCCTCGTCGCACTCCCCGCCATCGATGGCGTCCATCGCTCTCAGCCGCGCTCGAATCCTCGCCTCATCCGCGGATGATTGCGCGCTCCTCGGCTATCGGCAAGGATTATTGAACCAGCGCCAGGCGACCGCGCGCCTCGGAGGCTCCGGTGCGGATCGGCGGCTCGCTGTGGCCGGCGAAGAAGTCCTCGACCATCTCGCGCAGAATCTCCGCGAGATCGCCGCCGCGATCCGCCTCGACATGCACGTCGTTGCCGACCGAGCGACCCAGCATCGGCGCGGCGTTGCTGGCCAGGGTGAGGAGCCGCTCGTTGTACTCCGCCCCGAGGCCGGTCACCGCGATGAAGTTGCGTCCGCCCAGCACGGGACCGTATTTCACGGTGATCCGGTGCTCCTGATCGGCGCCGTTGTGCAGCGTGGCCGTGAAGCCGACGAAGTCGTCGCGGTCCACTTCGGGCACGGGACAATCGATGCGGCCGTGCTCGATCCCGTCCTCCTCCAGCACCTCGGCCATCAGATGCAGCGCCTCGGTGATCGGAGCCAGCGCCCGGGTGCCGTCCTGCAGGAGCTTGGCGCGGATGCGATGCTTCTGCGCGTCGGCCGCACGCAAGCGTGCCCGGAAACGGTTCTTGATGTCGAAGGGGTTTGTCATGGGTGGGTCCCCGCTCGAATGTTCGGTGCCCGTTTGCTCGACTCAGAAGTTAGGAAGACAACCAGTAAGCGTCAAGCTGATGCACAGTATTCGTGCCTGCTTCGGCACTAAGCGTCTGCACCATTAAGCGCCGTGTATATTTTTTTGGCAAACTAGAGTTGCGCGATACTTGTTGCGCCGCACCCTTCCGCAGGGGGACGGCACCGGTCGTCGCGTTCGCAGACCACCGCATTGCACTCGCCCGCGGAAAGCGCGTATCGGACAAACCGACTGTCTCCGCAGTCGTTCCCCGCTTCGGGCGGCCGAGCGCCGGAGAGGACGAGCGGGGAGCGACCGACCGTGGCCAAAGCCATCGCGAGCATGACGGGCTTCGCCCGTTCCGCCGGCACGACCGGCGCGGTGCAGTGGCTGTGGGAGATCCGCACCGTGAACGGGCGCGGGCTCGATATCCGCGTGCGCGTGCCGAACGGCTTCGACGCGGCGGGGGAGGCGGCCCGCGCGGCCCTGTCCAAGGCGCTCGCCCGCGGCCAGTGCCAGCTCAATCTGACGCTGACGCGGCCCGAGGCGGCGGCACGGGTGCGCATCGACGAGAGCCTGCTGGCGAGTCTCGCCGCCGCGGTCGCCCGCGTGCCGCGCCCCGCCGGCGTCGGTCCGGCGACGCTCGACGGGCTGCTTTCCGTGCGCGGCGTCGTCGAGGCGGAGAGCGAGGCCGGGGCAGACCCGGAGGCGCTGAACCGGGAACTCGCCGCCGGCATCGACAGACTCGTCGCCGACCTCGTCACCGCCCGCCGGGCGGAAGGGGCGCGGCTGCACGCGATCGTCAGCGGACAGATCGCCGACATCGCCCGCCTGACCCAGGCCGCGCAGGATTGCCCCGCCCGCCGGCCCGAGGCGGTGCGCGCCCGGCTCGCGGAGTCGGTGGCCGCGCTCGTCGGCGCCGGGGGGCTCGATCCCGACCGCCTGCATCAGGAGGCGGTGCTGCTCGCCGCCAAGGCGGATGTGCGCGAGGAACTCGACCGCCTGCGGGCCCATCTCGACGCGGTGGGCGAGTTGCTGGCTGAGGGTGGCGCGATCGGGCGGCG
Organism: Methylorubrum sp. B1-46; assembly: GCF_021117295.1. Classification (NCBI taxonomy): domain Bacteria; kingdom Pseudomonadati; phylum Pseudomonadota; class Alphaproteobacteria; order Hyphomicrobiales; family Methylobacteriaceae; genus Methylorubrum; species Methylorubrum sp. B1-46. The sequence continues at coordinate 2,178,596 of NZ_CP088247.1, forward strand.
GCTCGATTTCCTGGCCCAGGAACTCGGCCGCGAGGCGAATACGCTGTGCGCCAAGGCCGGCGACATCACCCTTTCGCGGATCGGACTCGACTTGAAGGCCGTGGTGGAGCAATTCCGCGAGCAGGTGCAGAACGTCGAGTGAGGACGCCGAACGTGGGCAGCGGAGTGAACGGCCGATGACGCAGGACGCCACGCAAGGCAGGCCGGACATCGCCCGGCGCGGGCTGATCCTGATCCTGTCCTCGCCCTCGGGTGCGGGCAAGACGACGCTGACGCGCGCCATCGCCCAGGACGGCGGCTGGGGCCTCGACCTGTCGATCTCGGTCACGACCCGGGCGCGCCGCCCCTCGGAGATCGACGGGCGCCACTACCGCTTCATCGACCGCGAGGCGTTCGAGGATCTGCGCACCCGCGACGACCTGCTGGAATGGGCCGAGGTCCACGGCAATTTCTACGGCACGCCGCGCCGCCCGGTGGAGAGGACGCTGGCCCAAGGCCGGGACATGATCTTCGACATCGACTACCAGGGCACCCGCCAGGTGCGGCAGCGCCTGCAGGACGACGTGGTGACGGTGTTCATCCTGCCGCCGAGTTTCTCGGAGCTGCGCAACCGGCTGGAGCGCCGGGCGGAGGATTCGCCCGAGACCATCGAGCGGCGTCTGGCCAATGCCCGCAACGAGATGCAGCGCTGGAGCGAGTACGACTACGTCATCGTCAACGACGACCTCGACGAGTCGTTTCGCGCGCTCCAGGCGATCCTGACCGCCGAGCGCCTCAAGCGCACCCGCCGCACCGGGCTGCCGGGCTTCGTCGACGGGCTGCTGGCCGAGGCCGAGCGGGGCGCCTGACCGTGAGCCCCTCTCCCTGCGCGGGGGAAGCGGGGCTCACTCCGCCGCCGTGCGCGGCCGGTCCGAAAGAGAATCCTCCACCTGCGCGGCGTGCAGGCGCCGGTAGTAGCCGTCGCTCGCCAGCAGCGCATCGTGGCGGCCCTGCTCGGCGATGCCGTTCTCGGCCACCACCACGATGCGGTCGGCGTGGCGGATCGTGGCCAGGCGATGGGCGATCACCAGGGTCGTGCGCCCCTCCGCCAGCTCGGACAGCGAGGCCTGGATCTCGCGCTCGGTCTGCGTGTCGAGCGCCGAGGTCGCTTCGTCGAGGATCAGGATCGGCGGGTTCTTGAGGAAGGCGCGGGCAATCGCCAGCCGCTGCTTCTGCCCGCCCGAGAGCTTCACCCCGCGCTCGCCGATCACCGTATCGAGCCCCTCGGGGAGCGACGCGATCAGCCCGTCGAGCCGGGCGCGGGCGGCGGCGTCGCGGATCTCGGCCTCGCTCGCATCGAGGCGGCCGTAGGCGATGTTCTCGCGGATCGTGCCGGCGAACAGGAACACGTCCTGCTGCACGATGCCGATCTGGCTGCGCAGCGAGGCCAGCGTCAGGTCGCGGATGTCGTGGCCGTCGATGGTGATGCGGCCGGCTTCCGCCTCGTAGAAGCGCGGGATCAGCGACAGCAGCGTCGTCTTGCCGGCGCCTGAAGGGCCGACGAAGGCCACCGTCTCGCCCGCGCGGATCGTGAGATCGACGCCGTCGAGCACCGGCCGGTCCGGGCTGTAGCCGAAGCGCACCCCCTCGAACCGGATCTCGCCCCTGAGCGGCGGGGCCGGGATCGCGCCCGGCCGGTCGGCGATATCGGGCTCGGTGGCGAGCAGTTCCTGATAGCGGCGAAAGCCGGCGATGCCCTTCGGATAGGTCTCGATCACCGCGCCGATCTTTTCCAGCGGCCGGTAGAACACGCCCACCAGCAGCAGGAAGCCGACGAAGCCGCCGGCGCTCAGGTCGCCGCGCACCACGAAGGCGGCGCCGCCCAGGAGCACCACGATCTGCACGAGGCGCAGGCCCAGATAGTTGATCGACAGGGCACCCGCCATCAGGCGGTAGGCTTCGAGCTTGGTGGTGCGGTATTTCAGGTTGTCGGAGGCGAACAGCGCCCGCTCGTGCGCCTCGTTGGCGAAGGCCTTCACCACGCGGATGCCGCCGACATTCTCCTCGATGCGGGCGTTGAAGGCGCCGACGCGGCCGTACTGCGCCTGCCAGTTGCGCGTCATGCGCCCGCCGTAGCGAATGACGACGAAGGCGATCAGAGGCAGGATCGCGAGCGTCATCAGCGCCAGCGGCGGGTGGACGAGGAACATCAGCACGAAGGCGCCCACCAGGGTCATGACGGCGATGAACACGTCCTCGGGGCCGTGATGAGCGACCTCGCCGATCTCCTCCAGATCCTTGGTGACGCGGGCCACGAGGTGGCCGGTCTTCTGTCCGTCGAAGAAGCGGAACGAGAGCTTCTGCAGGTGCTCGAAGGCGCGCGCCCGCATCTCGGTCTCGATGTTGATTCCGAGTAGGTGCCCCCAATAGGTCACCACCACCATCAGGCCGGCATTGGCGACGTAGAGCAGCGTCAGCCCGGCCGCCGCGAGCAGGATCAGGCTCCAATCCTGCTGCGGCAGCAGCCGGTCGACGAAGGCTTTGACCGCGAGTGGAAAGCCGAGTTCGAGCAGGCCCGAGAGCACGGCGCAGCCGAAATCCACCAGGAACAGCGTCCGGTGCGGCCGGTAATAGGCGAGGAAGGCCTTCAGCATGGCGCGGCTGTGACGGGTGTTTCGGCCCGGAAGAGGGCAACTCCGGCGCATAGGCGAGGGTGCGGCGAAGCGCCAGCACCCGCGACGCGGGGCGGCCCTCACGACGGCGCGCGGTCGGCCTCCAGCGTCCGCGCGATCGCGCCGCGCAGGAGCAGCACGGCGAGGGCGTAGAGCGGCACCGCGAGGGCGAAGTAGACGGGCCAGCCGACCGCCCCGGCGAGCGCCGGCGCCGCGACCCGCAGCGGCATGGCGGCGAAGAAGGCGGCGCCGAATAGGAGCGCATAGTCGGTGGCGGGCTGCGGGCCCTGGGCCCAGCGGTAGATCATGTTGAACACCGGCACGCCGAGGCCGCCGCCGCACAGGATGCCGAGGATCGCCGCCGCGAGGCCGAGATTCGGCGCGGCGGTCGCGCTCGCCCACAGCATGAGCCCGCCCGAGGCCGCGACACCGAGGGCGGACACGGTGATGAGCGGCAGCGTGCCGAAGCGGCGCACGAGGTAGCCGGAGACCAGTGCCATGACGAGGTTGATGCCCGAGGCGAGCCCGCCGGTGACGAGCCCGACCTCGCCGAGGGGTACGCCGAGATCGAGCAGGGCGAGGTTGTTCGAGCCGGACAGCGCGAACATCGCCGCGAAGTAGAGGCCGAGCACCAGCACGCGCCCGCCGAGCAGGCGCAGGCGGCCGAGCTCTCCGTTCTGGCCTCGTCTTTTTCCGAAAGCCGGCAGCCACCTTTCGGGACGATGCTCCGGGGCACCGCGCGGCGACTCGGCTGAGGGGCGGCGCAGGGCCCGCTCGGGATAGCGCAGCATCGGTAGCAGGCAGAGCCCGTTCAAGATCGCCACCGCGAGCACGGCATTCTGCCAACCGAGCCGGTCGTACGCGGCGATCAGCACACCAGCCCCGAACAGGCCACCGAGCGAGGCGCCGCAGAGCTTCGCCGAGGCGACGTAGGGCCGCCGCTCCGGGCCAACGGTCTCGACCACGAGGGCTTCGAGCGCGATGTCCATGGTGGCGACGCAGAAGCAGGTCGCGAGCGCGAGACCGAACAGAGCCGGCAGCGGCCACGCCTCGCCCCGGCTCAGCACGATGAGGAGGGCGATGGCCGTTCCCTGCATCAGCACGATCCAGCCGAGACGGTGCGGCAGGCCCGGCAGGCGGAAGCGGTCCACGAGCATCGCCCAGAGAAAGGTGAGCCCGACCGGCAGGTTGATGAGCTGGAGAACGCCGACCTCGGCGAGATCGATGCCGCGGGCCCGCAGGATCAGCGGCGCGCCGCTGACGAGGAAGCCCAGCGTGGTGCCGAAGGTGACGTAGAGGCAGAAGAACGGCGCGAGCTGCGCCGCCCAGCCAGGCTCGCTCCGATCGGATACGGGCGCCGCATGGGGTGTGGGCTCGTAGCCGTTCACGCGTCCGAACCTCCTCGGCCACGCCGAGGGCTGCAGCGATCCGACCGCGATCCGTTCCTCATCCCAGGTCCTTCTCGCTGCGATGTCGTCTCGCCGTTCCATAGGGCGCCCGGCGCATCATCGCCGCTTTTTCCGCTCGAGGCTTTTATTTCGGGAGCGCTCTCTTCCGAAAGCCGGTGGCCTCTTTTCGGGACGATGCTCTACAGGCCGCCTACGGCCCGGCTCCGTCCGAGGCTCCGTCATCCGCCTCGGCCTCGTCGAGGAAGGCCGCGCAGCCCATCGGCATCGCTGCGCAGCGGATCAGGCGGCGCGCCGTGCCGAGCCGCAGGCGCCGGTGCAGTGTCCAGGTCTCGTCGGCCATGGCGGGCGAAAGCGTCTCGCCGAAGCGTCGGACGAGCAGCGCCTTCAGCACCGGCCAGGGATGACCGAGCCCGCGCAGGATCGCGGCGAGTGTTGCCGGTGCGGGCGCGTCGAAGGCGGCCACTGTCATGGGGAGCGGGAGGCCGGTGGCATGGGCGATGGCGGCGAGCCCGTCCTCGATCCGGTTCAGGTCGATCCAGCGTTCGAGGTGGGACGCGTTCGGGCCGCGGTGCGGGCCGGTGAACCGGGAGCCGATGACGTCGAGCGAGGCGCGAAACCGCGCGACGCGGTCCTCCGCGACCGGACGGGCCAGGGTTTCCGTCGCCAGGTCCAGCAGGCGGGTGGCCCCGTCGCCGCCGAGATCGGCTTCCAGCGCGTCGGTCGCCCGTTGCCGCGTCAGCTTGAGAAGCGTCGGCCGGTGTGGGGATGGAAGGTCCGGCCGAAGCGCGAGGCGAAGCGTCACCGCCTCCGCTTGCTCGCAATGGGCGATCAGGCCGATGAAACCGGCCTCGGAGAAGCGGGCGCCCGGATTGTCGAGCAGCCGCACGGCGACGCGGCCGTCGCCGTGATGCACCAGCCGATCCGTCAGGGGCGGGGGCAGGCTCGGGCGCGCGGCGATGGCGCGGCGATGCCCGTCGCCGCCCGAGGCCGCGACTTCGGACAGGAGGTCGTCGCCGAGGCTGGAGCAGCCCGCGAGGAGCGGTGCTGCGACGGCGGCGGAGGCATCACGCGCGAGCGCCTGGGCGGTCCGCGGCGGCCCGAGCCGCAACGGGGCGAGCCGCTCGGCGAAGGCCCGGCGCGCCGCCGTATCGATCTGGCCGCATAGGGTCACGAGCAGCGCGTCGAAGGCCGGCTTGTCCGGCGGCGGGAGACGCGACCAGCGCTTGGTCAGCAATTCCGCCGATTGCAGGACGAGCTTCGACTGGAGCGCCGTGTCCCCGCTGCGCAAGGCCTCCTCGATGTGCCGGACGAGGTCATTGAGGCGCGCGCGCGAATAGGGGTGCTGTGGACCGGGGCGGTCGCCCGGCGTCTGGTCCTGCATCGCTCTCGGCTGGGAAACGGGGTTCAAGGCTTGCGGGTCGGCGCTTTCGGGCAGGCCGATGCCGGCTCCGAGGGCGCGCTAGACAGCCTGCCCCACCGCTGGCTCGGCGTCGAGCCGGTGTTCGCGCCGGAGCGCGTTGATGAGGTAGGGGTGCCACAGGCCGAAGCTCTCGTGCACCGCCTTGTCGATGTCGAAGAACTGGAACGGTTTAGGCAGGAAGCCGGAGGCGCCGAAGGTGGAGAGCTGGCGCTGCATGCCCTCCTCGATCCGCGGCCCCGTCATCAGGATGCGGGCCTCGGGATGGCGGTCGTTGATGCGGCAGGCAACTTCGAGGGCAGGATAATCGGGCAGGCTCATCTCGATGATGGCGAGATCGATCGGCCCCGCTTCCCCGAGCCGGACCGCCTCCCGCCCGCCGGCGGCCTCCCGGATGCGGAACGAGAAATGGCTCTGCCCGAGGAGCTTGCGCACCAGCGTGCGCGTCGCTTGGCCCGGATCGACGACGAGGCAGTCGAGGGAGCGCGACAGAATCCGGTGGGCGGCGAGCAGGCGGCCGATATGGAGATCCCCCAGCGGCTTGAGGATCACGTCGTAGGCGCCGACGCGGCGGGCCGTGGCGGGCCAGCGGGGGGCGAGCATGTCGGTGACGAGGACGACGAGGCCGCGCGGGTTGCTCGCCTCGCGCCAGCGTCGGATGTCGGCGCCGTTGGTCTGCGGCAGCAGCACATCGACGAACAGGAGGTCGATGTGGGAAGTGGCGAGCGCATGGTTCAGCGCGCTTCCATCGGCCGCCTCGACGATCCTCGCACCCGGATCGAGCCGGCCCACTGCCTCGGCAAGGGCAAGCCGGGTCTCCTCGTCCGGATCGGCAATCAGGAGGGTGGGCGATGCGGTCACCGGCGGATCCCAGGGTCGGCCTGCGGGCACCCGCCGCTTCTCGGTGGCGCGGCGGATGGCTGCGGCGCGAACCGCCGAGCGTTCAGCGCATCACATACACCTGCGTGCCGACGGAGACACGCCCGAACAGGTCGGCGATGTCCTGATTGTACATGCGAATACAGCCGTAGGAGGCGAAGGTGCCGATTGAGTGCGGCCGGTTGGTGCCGTGGATCGCATACTCGCCGCCGCGCAGGGTCATTGCGGCCACGCCCATCGGGTTGCTCGGTGAGCCGCCGCGGATGAGGTTGGGCAGGCGCGGGTTGTCGCGCTTCACCTCGGCTGGGGGCGACCAGTCGGGCTGGTAGTACTTGCCGTCGATCTGGGTCGCGCCGCTCCACTGCTTGCCCGGCTTGCCGACCGCGACGGGGTAGCGGATCGCCGTGCCGTCGCCGTTGACGAGATAGAGCCGGCGCTCGTTGGTGCGCACCACGATCGTGCCCGGCCCGATCCCGTCGGCGAACGGGACGACCTCGCGGGCCTGTGCGGCGCCCGCCGCGCACAACACCGCCACGAGCGCGCCCGCGAGACGCACCCTGTACTTGCCTGTTCCGAACATCGAAGATCGCCTTTCCGAGCTGGAGCGTAACTGGCGAAGACGATCCAACGTTCCAGCTTGCCGCTTTGCTTTACGCGTGGCGGAATGCGGGCCTCATGCACGATCTTTTGGCGAGAGAGCGAATCGCAGCCTCAGAACTTCCGACAAATTTTAAGTAACGAAGTCGGCGTCCGGTGAGGGCCTCAGCGCTCGTGAAGGCGGACCGTCTCCGGGCGCCGCTCCTGCCAGCCGTGGCGGACGAGTTCCGGGTCAGCATGCTCCTCGACCGGGTGCCCGACGCAGAGATAGGCGATTAGATCCCAGGCGTCCGGAACGTCGAGGGTCCGCGTCACGGCGCTGGGTTCGAGGATCGAGACCCAGCCGACGCCGAGGCCGTGGGCGCGGGCGGCGAGCCAGAAGGCGTGGATGCAGGCCGCCACCGAGTAGCGCAGCATCTCCGGCATGGTCGCCCGGCCGAGCCCGTGGCCGGCCTCGGTCGCGGAATCGCAGAACACCGCGAGATGGACCGGCGCCTCGCGCAGGCCCGCGAGCTTCAGGCGGGCGTAGAGCGCGCCCCGCTCGTCGGCGTAGCCCGCGCGGGCGGCGGCGTTGCAGCGCTCGAAGCTCGCGGCGACCGCCGCGCGCCGCCCGGCATCGGAGACCCGCACGAAGCGCCAGGGTTGGCTGTTGCCGACGGAGGGCGCCAGCGCCGCGAGATCCAGGCAGGTCCGCAGCACGGTCTCATCGACCGGATCGGAGCGGAAGCGCCGAACGTCCCGTCGCCACGCGAAGAGATCCGCGAGGCGGGCCCGGAAGGCGGCGTCGAAGGCGGGCGGATCGACCGACGGGGGGGAAGGAGGTTCGGACATCGCCGCCGCTTCTCGCGCCGGCGGGCGCGGATGCCAAGATGATCAACCAAGATGGTCGTCGCCGCGGCCTTGGCCGGCGTCCGGCATCGCCACGAAAAAAGGGCGGCGCTCCGAGGAGGCCGCCTGAAGTCCTTGGGTCTCGAAACCTCTGGGTGTCGGCTCGCCGAAGATCCGCGGCATTGCCCGAGGGCTGGGGAGCTCGGGTTCAGGCGCAGCCGCGGTGGACAGGCCGACGAGGTTTCAAGCCACAGTGAAAGCGTTTGCGGCGGCGATGGCAAGGCGAGATCGCGGCGAGACGGTGATGTTTGCCACCTTACCGTGCGGCGACGCACATGAGTCTTTCGTTCCGCCCCGGAATCGTATCGTGAACGACGGGGATAACCGATGGCCGGCGAAGCACCTTGCGGGCGCCGCCGACGAGTCCCATCATCTGACCCTCGCCGCAGAACGGCGGCACCGCTACGGGAGCGACGATGAGTGAGGGACAGAGCGTCGATCACCGCTCGAACGACCGAGACAGTCAGGTCATCCCGTTTCCGTCCTCGACGAGCCCGCAAGTCGCCTTCCAGCGCGACGAATTGCGAACCATCTTCAATCTCTACGGACGGCGCGTCGCCGAGGGCGAGTGGCGCGACTACGCTCTCGACTTCCGCCGCGACAAGGCGGTGTTCTCGATCTACCGCCGCACCTCCGAGATGCCGCTCTACCGGATCGAGAAGGATCCCAAGCTCGCGCGCCGCCAGGGCGCCTACGCGGTGATTGCGGCGAGCGGGCTCGTGATGAAGCGCGGCAACGATCTCGCCCGCGTCATCGGCGTGCTGGAGGGGCCCTTGCGGGCGGTGTGATCCCGCCTCCGGGCGTGCCCGGAAGCGGGGGCGTCTGGCCTACCAGCGGACGACGATCTGGGCCCGGACCGTGCGGGGCGCGCCGGGCAGGATGTTGTTGTTGTTATGCGCCGAGATGATGTAATTGCGGTCGAACAGGTTCTCGATATTCACCTGCGCGCGTACATTCTCGTTGATCCGGTAGAACAGTCCGAGGTCGAAGCGCGAATAGCTCGGAAGCCGCACGGTCTGATCCGAGGTCGCGAAGGTGTGGGATTGGTTGATGAACCCCACGCCGACCGAGAAGCGCTGGTCAATGTCGAACTTGTTCCACAGCGTGAAGGCGTTCAGCGGAACGAGGCCGACGAAGTTGCCGGCGACGATCGTGGGGGAGAGATTGCTGGTGATGCGCGCGTCGGTGAAGGCGTAGCCGCCCGCGACCGACCACCAATCGGTGATGGCGCCGTTGACGCCGATCTCCGCGCCCTGCGTGTTGGTCTGGCCCGAGGTGAGGAAGAAGCCGGGGCGGTTCGGATCGGCGATGCGCTGGTTGGAGCGGTCGAGGTTGAACAGCGCGCCGGTGAGTTGAAGCACGGGGGACACGTCGTACTTCACGCCGACTTCCGTGTTCTCGAACTTCTCCGGCTCGGCGATGACGAGACCCGGCGATAAGGCGCTGAACTGATCGCCGGAGGAGGGCAGGTAGGAGACGCTGTAGCTCGTGTAGAAGGCGAGGTTCGGCAGCGGCTTCACCACGACGCCGGCGCGGGGCGAGATCAGATTGTCGACACGGGCATTGGTGACGTTGGTGCGCCGGTCGGTCGCGGCGAAGTCGAAATGGTCGAAACGCAGGCCGCCGATGAGCTGGACGTGCTCGTTGAGTTCGATCTGATCCTGCACATAGGCCGCAGCGAGGCCGAGATCGTACCGGCTGTTGGCGCCGCTGGCGATGTTGCGGAAGGTGATGCCGACGCGTGATACCGGCGAGAGCGGGTTCACCACGAGGTTCTGGGTGCCCGTGGTCGCGAAGAACCCGTCCTGGCGCAGGCTCAAGCCTTCCTGATAGCCGAGCTCGAAGCCGCCGAGCAAGGTATGCTTCACGGGTCCCGTGAGGAACTGGTAGGTGAAGTCGGTCTGGTTGAAGTAATTCGTCCGGTCCGTCTGGCTGTTATAGGCCGAGATGTTGACCGCCGTGCCGGCCGCGTTCACCGCCCCGCCGGGGAAGACGTTCTGGTAGAACTTCTCGTAGTCGGCGATGCGTGACTGGCTGCGCATCACGACGCCGTTCTCGAAGACGTGGTCGAGCAGCGCCGTAGCGATGTGGGCGTTGACGTAGGTCGGCGACAGGAATGGGTTGCCGAAATAGGTCGCCCGGTTCTCGCGATACCGGTAGGGCCGGCCGAACTGCGAGGGGATGCCGCGATCGGTGGTGCGGTCGTCGTGGAAATACTCGTAGGACAGCTTCAGCGTCGTCTGTGGCCCGAGCAGGAAGGTCATCGTCGGGTTCACGCCGTAACGGCGGATGTCGACGAAGTCGCGATAGGTCGCCGTGTCCTCGGACACGCCGTTCATCCGGAAGAACACGCTGTCCGAGACGCGGTCGCCGACATCGAGCGCGACGCGCTTGTTGGCGAACTGGCCGCCCTGGGCGACGATCTCGCGAACCGGCACGCCGTCGGCTTCCTTGAGCACCCGGTTGATGACGCCGCCACCGCCGCCGCGCCCGAAAGTCATCGCGTTGGGGCCCTTCAGCACCTCGATGCGCTGGATGTTGTAGAGGTCGCGGTAATACTGCACGTCGTCGCGGATGCCGTTGACGAAGAAGTCGGCATTGGAGCGCTGCCCACGGATGATCAGTTCATCCCGGTTGCCTTCACCCTGGGCCTGGATCACGCCCGGCACGTAGCGCGTCGCCTCGCCGATGGATTGGAAGCCCTGGTCGAGGATTTGCTCCCGCGTGACGACCGAGACGGATTGCGGCGTGTCGATGAGAGGCGTCGGCGTCTTGGTGGCGGTGCGCGTCGCCTTGCCGAGATATCCGACCGTGACGCCGCCCTGCGGCTCAAGGCGCAGGGCACCGCGAGCAAGACCCTCGACGGCCAATTCATCCAGCGCCACCGCGGCTGGCGTCTCTAGCACCGGCACGACCGGCTGTGCCTGTGCGGACGCCGCAAACACAGCGGCGGTCCCAGTCAAAAGTACACCGGCGACTTCATTCGTTCCGCGACGTCTCACGTTCTCGCCCCCGTCTTCTTGTCAATATTTGACGACGTCGTTCCGCCGCTGGGCGGTCATGACGACATCGTCTGACGGGGATCAAGCGGGTAGCGGGCTTTAACAAACGACAGAATCGAAGATTCTTATTGGAACAATTATAATATGATATCTAAATCTATGTATTTTAAGATGATTTTCTTAGTCTGGAAGAGATAAAACGTAGACAATTAGACAGCAATGTTGCGGAATAGCAACGGCCTATTTGGGAAGAATTATAATCTGCCCGACCTTGGGCGTCAAAGTCAGATTTCGGCCGCGAAAATCGCGGGGCCACCCGCGACTCACGGCCGGTGGCGGCCTGAAGAGACTCCGGTGCCGAAGAGGCATCCGGAGATCCCTGAGTTTGCAAGACGAAGGGCAGTCTTCGGGTGAAAACCTTATCGGTTCGGGCGCAGCTTCGCGGCCGCCTCGGCGAGCCGCCGGATCGCGGCCGGGTTGGGCTTGCCCGCAGGCACCACCCAGCTTCCGCCGACGCAGAGTACGGCCGGGTGGGCGAGCCACTCGCCCGCACTCGCCTCGGTGATGCCGCCGGTGGGGCAGAACCGCACCTGACCGAAGGGGGCGGCCAGGGCCTTCAGCGCCTTCAGCCCGCCGGCCGCTTCCGCTGGGAAGAACTTGAAGCGGTCGATCCCGTGGTCGAGGCCGCGCATGATGTCGGCGGAGGTCGCGACCCCCGGCAGGTAGGGCAGGCCGGAGGCGATCGCCGCCTCGGTCAACGGCGCGGTCAGGCCGGGGCTGACGATGAACTTGGCGCCGGCGCCGATGGCGGCATCGAGATCGCGCGCGTTCAGCACCGTGCCGGCGCCGACCACCGCGCCCTCGACGCTCGACATCGCCCGGATCACGTCGAGCGCCGCGGGGGTGCGTAGCGTGACTTCGAGGGCGGTGAGCCCGCCGCCGACCAGTGCCTCGGCGATCGGCACCGCGTCGGCGGCATCTTCCACCACCAAGACGGGGATGACGGGAACGGAGCGCATCAGCGCGTCGATGGTGCTCATGATGGTCTCCACTCTTCGTGCGGCCGGTTCGAACGCTTCAGATGGATTCTCTGTCATGGCGAGGCGAAGCCGAAGCAATCCAGAGCGCGACCTTTCCGAAGATATCGCGTCCGCCGGATTGCTTCGCTCACGCTCGCAATGACGGCGCGGATGTCACAACCCCGCCGCCGCCAGCATCGCCGAGCCGCCTCGTTCGGCGTCGTCGGCGCCCTGGCGCATGAAGGCGAAGAGCTCGCGGCCGGTGCCAAGGCCGTCCGGCGGCTGCACCGCGTCCTCGCGGCCCTCCCACTCGGCCGGATCGACCAGCACCTCCAGCACACCCTGCTCGGCCGAGAGGCGGATGATGTCGCCGTCGCGGATGCGGCCGATCGGGCCGCCGCCGACGGCCTCGGGGCTGAGATGGATCGCCGCCGGCACCTTGCCCGACGCCCCCGACATCCGCCCGTCGGTGACGAGCGCCACCTTGTGGCCGCGGTCCTGCAGCACGCCGAGCGGCGGGGTGAGCTTGTGCAGTTCCGGCATCCCGTTGGCGCGCGGCCCCTGGAAACGCACCACCACTACGACGTCCCGCTCCAGCTCGCCCGCCTTGAAGGCGGCGATGACGTCGTCCTGATCCGAGAAGACGCGGGCCGGGGCTTCGATGGTGCGGCGCTCGGGGTCCACCGCGCTGGTCTTGAAGGTGGCCCGTCCCAGATTGCCCTTCACCAGCCGCATCCCGCCATCCGGCTGGAAGGGGTTTGCGGGCGGGCGCAGCATCGTGTCGTCCAGCGGCTCGGCCGGCGCCTCTTCGAAGGTCAGCTCGTCCCCGTCACCCAAGAACTTCGGGTCGCGGGCGTGGTCGCGCAGGCGCGTGCCCGCCACCGTGAGGATGTCGTCGTGCAGAAGGCCGGCATCGATCAGCGCGGCGATGACGTAGGACATGCCGCCGGCGGCGTGGAAGTGGTTCACGTCGCCCGCGCCGTTCGGGTAGACCCGGGCGATCAGCGGCACCACACCGGAGAGCCGGTCGAAATCTTCCCAGTCGACGACGATGCCGGCGGCGCGCGCCATGGCTGGCAGGTGGATCGCGTGGTTGGTTGAGCCGCCGGTGGCGAGAAGCCCCACGATGGCGTTGACGATCGCACGCTCGTCGATGCAGCGCCCGAGCGGCCGGTAATCGTTGCCGTTCCAACCGATCTCGGTGAGGCGGTGGATCGCGGAGCGCGTCACCGCCTGCCGCAGCCGCGTGCCCGGATTGATGAAGGAGGCGCCGGGCATGTGCAGGCCCATCACGTCCATCATCATCTGGTTGGAGTTCGCCGTACCGTAGAAGGTGCAGGTGCCAGCCCCGTGATAGGAGGCGGACTCGCTCTCCAGCAATTCCTTCCGCCCGACCTTGCCCTCGGCGTAGAGTTGGCGGATGCGCTGCTTCTCCTTGTTGGCGAGTCCCGAGGGCATCGGACCGGCCGGAATCAGGATCATTGGCAGGTGGCCGAAGCGCAGCGCCCCGATGATGAGGCCCGGCACGATCTTGTCGCAGATGCCGAGCAGCGCCGCGCCCTCGAACATGCCGTGGCTGAGCGCCACCGCCGTCGAGAGGGCAATGGTGTCGCGGGAGAACAGCGACAGCTCCATGCCGCGCTGCCCTTGCGTGACCCCGTCGCACATGGCCGGCGTGCCGCCGGCGACCTGCGCCGTGGCGCCCACTTCGCGGGCGAAAATCTTGATCTGCTCCGGGTAGCGCCCGTAGGGCTGATGCGCCGAGAGCATGTCGTTGTAGGCGGTGACGATGCCGATGTTCATCGCGCGCCCGGCGATGATCGCCGGCTTGTCCTCACCGGAGGCCGCGAAGCCGTGGGCGAGGTTGCCGCAGGCGAGCTTCGGGCGGTGCACGCCCGCCTCCCTCTCGCGCTCGATCAGATCGAGATAGGCCCGGCGGCTGTCGCGGGAGCGCGCGATGACGCGCTCGGTGACCGCGGCGACTTCGGGGTGAAGCTCCGGCATGGCTCGTTCGCCTCGTTCGGATATCGACGGCACGGACAGGCCCACACAATCGGGGCCCGCGCTCCCCTTAACATGGAGAGGCTCCAAACCGCATCACGCTTGTGAGAACGTTTTCATGCTTCGCAATGAGCGGCTGTGGGCCGGAGATCCGGCTGTCCGTCGCAGCGCGACGGCGTTCGGTTCGGGTCGGCCCTCCTCCAACGCTGGTCTGTGTCGCGGAAAGGCTGAGCGTGTGGTTGGAGCGGCCCATCGGTGGAATCCGAACTCAGATCAGGCCTTTACGTGGAGCGCCGACGCCACCGTGTGGTCAGGCAGACCGGCACGATCGCGTTCGGCTTCCATGAGGCGTCGGGCGCGCGACACGTCGCGCAGAGCGCGTGGTCAGATCCCGTCACGCGCCCGGCGCGGCGGCAATCTCCCGCTCGATCTCAACCGGATCGAGGACGTAGCGGCGCGAGCAGAACTCGCAGGTGATGCCGATGGTGCCGTCATCCGCCACCATGTCCCGGCGCTCCTCAGCCGAGAACGAGCGGATCATGCCGATCACCCGTTCCTGCGAGCAGCGGCAGCGCTCGATCACGCTCTGCGCATCGAACACCCGCACGCCGCGCTCGTGGAACAGCCGATAGAGCAGCCGCTCGCTCGACACCGCCGGATCGACCAGTTCGTGGTCCTCGACCGTCCCGACGAGGCTGCGCGCCTCGGTCCAGGCATCGTCCTCGGCGGGCGCGCCGGTGAGGATGTCGTGACCCTCAGGCGCGTCGCCGGGCGGCAGGTCGGCCTGGCGCATCCGGTCGGGCGAGGTCGGCAGGAACTGCACCAGCAGGCCGCCGGCCCGCCAGCGGCTCTCGCCGGCCTCCATCTGCTCGGCCACAGCGAGGCGCACCAGCGTCGGAATCTGCTCGGACTGGCGGAAATACTGGTGCGCGGCCTCCTCCAGGCTCTGGCCGTCGAGCGTGACGACCCCCTGGTAGCGGCTCTGGGTCGGCCCTTGGTCGATGGTCATGGCGAGATGGCCCCGACCCATGAGGTCGGCGGCGCGCGCCTTCGGCCCGAGGGCCGCCACCGGCTCCGCGTCGAAGCGGGCGGTGGCGCGCACCCGGTCGGGCGCCTCGAAATCGACCACCAGCATATTCACCGGCCCGTCGGTCTTGGTCTGGAGCTGGAAGCGGCCTTCGAGCTTGAGCGAGGCGCCGAGCAGCACGGTGAGCGCCGCCGCCTCGCCGATCAGCCGGGCGACGGCGTCGGGGTAGCCGTGACGGCGCAGGATGGTGTCGATCGACGGCCCGAGCCGCACCGCGCGCCCGCGCAGGTCCAGAGCTTCGACGGCGAAGGGCAGCACGGCGTCGTCGCCACCCTCGAGCGAGGGCGTGGACGGCATGGAGGAAGGGGCGTGTCCGGAGCTCATGGGCTCTCCGTATCCGAGCGGTGAAAGGGGCGGGAGGGCGGCCGATCCGGCGGCATCACGCCAAACCGGCGGGAGCGCAAGGGGCGGCGCACGTCCTCGACAGGCTCTCATATGGGGCGTGCTGCGGCACAGCGCGAGAGCGGTCCAGAGTGCCGCCGGCCGGAGCCGAAACGGGAACCCGTCGATGCCGCTCGATGACGCGACGGGTCAGAAGTCCGTATGCAGCCGCGTGCCGAAGAAGTCGGCCGGGCCGCGGTCGCGGTTATAGGCCGGGTTCTCGACATGCTGATAGTCGAGGGTCATCGTCACCGCCTTCGTCAGGTTCAGCGCGTAGTAGACCTCGACGGCCCGCTCGGGCGCGTAGTTGTCGAGGCGGCCGTCGCCGATCAGCAGGCCCAGCCCGCCATTGGCGAAATAGGCGCGGTGCGAGGGCGAGATCCGATTCGCCGACGCGCCGAGGCCGATCGTGTCCTGCGGCCGGCCCCAGGCCGTGCCCTTGAGCGAGAGGCCACCCGAGACCGAGCCGTCGATATCGGTAAACGACAGGCTCTCGTTGCGCCCGTCATTGACGCTCGCCCGCGCAAACAGGCCGAGATCGGCGGTCAGCGCCTGTTCGAGATTGAGGTAGAGGCCGCTCTTGCGCCGGGGCTCGCGCGTGGCCAGGACCGCCGTGTTGATGTCGGCGAACGCGCCGGCCTGGGTCAGCGCCACGACCTGCCGGAAGTTCGCCGTGTTGCCGACATTCGTGAACAGGCCGAGGCGCAGCTTTCCCGGCTGATCGAGCACCGGCAGGGTGTGGCGCCCCTCGAACTCGATGACGGCGCCGGCCCGCTCGAACACGCGCGGATCGAGCACGTCGGAGGAGGGCTCTTTCGGCACCTGCGTGTAGGCGGCGCGCACCGCGAACTCCGCGCGGTTGTACTCGACCATCAGCCCTTGCGTGAAGCCGGGGAGGTTGGCCGGGAAGTCCCAGGCAGCCGACGCCCACAGACCCCAGTTCATGAAATCGACCCGCGGGTCGTGGGCGTAGACGTTGCCGTCGAAGAAGTCGCCGAGCGCGAATTTGCCGGCGATCACGGTGATGCGCTTGACGTCGCGGGTGCCGGCGATGGAGTTCGGCCCGTCGGGCACTTCCTCGGTCTCGCCGC
The DNA here is from genome assembly GCF_021117295.1 of Methylorubrum sp. B1-46. Classification (NCBI taxonomy): domain Bacteria; kingdom Pseudomonadati; phylum Pseudomonadota; class Alphaproteobacteria; order Hyphomicrobiales; family Methylobacteriaceae; genus Methylorubrum; species Methylorubrum sp. B1-46. The sequence continues at coordinate 2,195,018 of NZ_CP088247.1, forward strand.
CGAGCCCGAAGGTCTGGCGGATGAAGTAGCGGTTCGAGCGCAGCTTCGGGAACGGAGCGCCCGCCTTCTGCGCCTCGCCGTTGACGAAGCCGGCCACGCCCAGGGTTCGCGACAGGCCGAAGCCCTGGCTGAATTCCGGGTTGTAGTAGAGTTCGGTGCCTTCGAAGAGCTTGAGGCCGAGGAACAGCGTCGCAGTGGTCGTCGCCTGTGCTTGATCCGGCACGAGGCTCTGCGGGCCGCGATAGGGCGCGCGGAAGCCGCTCACGCCCTGGTTCACGAAAGTGGTCTGGCCATGCAGCGAGAAGCGGGTGTCCTTCGGGACCTCGTCCTCCTCCTCCGGCACCAGGGCCAGCGCCTGCGGGTGCCAGATCAGCCGGGCCATCATCTTGTTGGAGATGAAGCCGGTGCGGGTCGTCACCGGCCCGCCGTCGGGCCCCGGCAGCGTGCCGAGACCGAAGCGCGGGCTCTCGCCGAAGTCGCTGTACCGGTAGTCGATCCCGAGCGAGAAATGGGGATCGACCGCGAACTGCACGCCCGCGCCCAACGTGTAGCCGAGGTGGGTGATATCGCGAGAGGCGGTGCCTGTCGGTCCCCCGGCCAAGTCCGGATAGGTGGCGAGCACCCGTCCGTTGGCGCCGGTGAGCCCTAGGGTCGCGTAGATCAGGTTGTTGCCGAAGGCGTAACCGAGCCGCGCGCGGGCGGCTCCGAACACGTCCGTCTTCTCGCGGATCAGGGCGAAGGGCGGATCGATCGCCTCGTAGCCGAAGCCGGTCGCATCGGAGCGGAGGCCGCGCTTGAGATTGGCGCCGGCGAGATCGGCCTCGATGCCGTAGACAAACGCGCCGCTCTGCCAGGTCCAGCCGGCGAAGGCGCCGCCCACCACCGTCGTGGCGTCGGCGCCGAGGTCGCGGCTGCCGGTGGCGTCGCCCGTCGAGACAGACCGCACCTGGCGGGAGCCGATCGTGGTCGGGCCGAAATCGTAATTGCCGAAGGAGGCGCCGGCGCTGCCCTGCAGGCCAGCATAGAAGCCGGACCAATCGAGGAAGCGGGGCCGGGCGCGCTCGCCAAGGTCGGCGGCGCCTGCGGAGCCGGGCTGGAGGCCGAGGAGCGCCGCGAAACCTGCCGCAAGTCCTGCCGGGACCCTGCGACGTTTTCCGTTTGTCTCCCCGCGTGCCATGGACACTGCGCCAGCCCCCGCCGCCACCGTTCAAGCGGCCTAGCAGATGCCGTCGCCGCCGCAATGCACCCGCGGCCCGCGGAAGCACGAGGCTTCAGGACGGTTGCATGGGTGCCACGACGTTAGGGAGAAGCCGAAACATCCGACAGGACGATGACGGCCGCGCGGGGAGGCGGACCGAAGAACCGGGGAGCGGGCGGGCGATGCGGATCTCCGGTCGCCCTTTCGGGCCGATCGCGTCCCCTTGCCGCGCGCAAGCGTAGCCCTAGCTTCGGTGCGCCTGGACCCCCATCAGGTTAGGCAAAACTTCAGGGTGTGCCGGCGACGGCACACCCTTTTTCGTCGCTCGCGGCGCGGGTCACTCCGCCGGGGCGGCGGGCGCCTTCGGAGCCGGCTTGGCGGCCTTCGCGGGCTTGGGCGGCACCTCCACCGGGGCCGCGGCGGCCTGCTGGTTCACGTCCGGCACGCGGGTCCAGGTCTGCGATCCGCACAGCACCTTGAGCATGCAGCCCTGCACGTTCAGCTCGGCATCGCTCTCGCGCTCTAGGCTGACCTGATAGATCTTGCCCTCGTCGGCGTTGTAGATCTCGCCCGCGAACCCCGCATCCTCCGGCTTGAGGTTGTCGAGGAGCGTGAGGCCGATGATCGGCCGCACCCGCTTCTTCGGATCGGGGTTCTTCACGTCGGTGCGCGGCGCGCCGGCATCGTCGGCCGGAGACTTCAGCCAGACGACCTTGCCGCAGGCGTTGCTACCGGCCGGGCCGCAGCGATCGATGCGGATCTTGGCGCGCCCATCCCCCGTCAGCCAGGTTCCGGAGAGATCCTTGGGCGCGGCGAAGGCCGAGCTGGAGGCCAGGAGAGCGGCAAGGCCGAGGGCGATACGCATGGGTTGGCTCCTGAGGCTGAGCCCGGATACGGGCGTGTGGCTTGCGGAGAAGGGATCGCCCCGGCGGCGAGCCGGGGCAGGCGAACCGTCTCCCGAATCAGCCCTCGCAATCCGGCGATTTTTCGGCAGTGTTGCGCTGAAGCCATGGCGAGACCGAAAAAGGCTGCGCTTATCGCCGACCGCTCCGCTTGGGCGATGACCGCTTCTCGGCGCGTACGCCTGAGCCCGCTGAGGCGGCACCGGTGATCGAGGCCAGCCAAAAACCAGGGTGAATGCTTTCAGGTGATTGTCCTGATGCCCGCTCGCCGGTCGGTTGAGGGGGCACCGCTCCACCGCTATAAGCCCGGCGCGCCGGCAGCCTCTCGGGCGGCATTTGAGCCACCCTCGTTCAAGCGCGTCGCGCGACCCCTTTCTCCAACGAACCGGACCGGACCATGGCCAACGAGCGCACCTTCTCCATCCTCAAGCCCGACGCGACCCGCCGCAACATCACCGGCGCCGTCAACGCCGTGATCGAGGCCGCCGGCCTGCGCATCGTCGGCCAGCGCCGCATCCGCATGACCCGCGAGCAGGCGGAGAAGTTCTACGAGGTGCACAAGGAGCGCCCGTTCTTCGGCGAGCTGGTCGAGTTCATGACCTCCGGCCCCGTCGTCGTGCAGGTGCTCGAAGGTGAGAACGCCGTCGCCAAGTACCGTGAGGTGATGGGCGCCACCAACCCGGCCCAGGCCGCCGACGGCACCATCCGCAAGCAGTTCGCCGAGTCCGTCGGCGAGAACACTGTCCACGGCTCGGACAGCGCCGACAACGCCAAGCTCGAGATCGCGCAGTTCTTCACCGACGCCGACATCGCCGCGTAAGGCCGTCCTCGCCGGCCTCGGGTCACGGGGCCGGCGAGAAACACGCTCAAGCTTGCGCGGGGCTGACGCCGCGGTGGCCTCGAACCGTCGGGGACGGCGCAATCCGGCCGAGTGTGACTCTGCTGCCCTAGCGGCGCAGAGCGGGCGGACCGAAGAACGCAGACGATCGACGCTTTCCCGTCTCTCTTCGGATTCTTGCTCCATGCGCCCCCAATTTTCGCGCACCGGCCGCCTGCTCGTCGCGGCCGGCCTCGTCTCCCTGCTCGCCGCCTGCAACTCGGCGGGGCGCTCGACGCAGTACACCTCGCTCGAAGGCTACGTGCCCGATCCGGCGCTGAAGACCGCCTCGAAGAGCAACCTCACCGGCCGCGTGCGCCACGCCTGCACCGTGACTCAGGCCAAGTTCCAGAAGGTTGCCGAAGACGCGCTCGCCGCCCCCTGCGGCTGCTACGCCGAACGCACGCTCTCCGCCCTCGACAAGGACGAGATCGCCTCCTACCGCACCACCGGCTACTTCAACGACACGGCCCGCGCGAAGGCGCTGAACGCCCTCGACAGCTGCAAGCTGCCGCGCCCGATCGTCTGATCGACGGCACAACCGGGGCGGCGCACCGCGTCGTCCCTTCGGGAAAAGACAGACCTCTCCCCTGCCCCGGCGAGAGGTCTCGATCGTTCGAAGCCGGAGCTACAGCTTCTCGGTCCTGGTCTTGCCTTCATCCGGCTTCGACTTCTCCGGCTTGGCCTTCTCAGGCTTGGCCGGCTTCGGGCAGATGCCCTGGAGGCTTGTCCACTCGGCCTCCGACAGGATGCCCGGACCGGCCGGCTTCTCTCCTGCCAGCGACCGGATCCGCGCCGCCCGCTCCGCCGTGAACGGGTGCGAGCGCAGGAACGAGATCGCGTCCGGTTTCTCGTCATCCGCATCGGTGATGCGCTCGAGGATCGCGGCGAGCGCCGCCCCGTCGCCGCCAGCCCGCTTCACCGCCGCCACCGCGTAGGCATCCGCCGCCCGCTCCGCGTCGCGCGAGTAGCCGGCCGAGATCGCCGCTTGGCCCACCGTCACCAGCACCGTCGAGCCGGTGAGGTCGCCGAGGACAAGGCTCAGCAGGAACGAGGTGCCGCCCGCCGTGATCACCGAGCGCATCGGATCGCGCGCGGCGACGTGGCCGAATTCGTGGGCGAGGATGCCGGCGAGTTCGTCGCCGTTTCTGGCCTTGGCGATGATGTCGGAGAGTAGGATCACCCGGCCGCCCGGCAGGGCAAGCGCGTTGGCGACCTTGTGGCGGCGCACGCTGACCTGCGGCGCCACCGGCAGCGCCATGCCCTCGGTGAGCCGCGCCGTCAGCCGGTCGAGTACCGCCCGCGCCGCCGCCTCGTTGCAGAGGGGTGGGTCATCGAGCAGGGTGACGATCTGCCCGTCGACGCTGCGCCCGAGTTGCGTCTCGATCGCCTGCGGCACCAGCGGCGCGAGCAGGCCGGACGCTGCCGGCACGCCGTAGATCGCCGTCAGCAGCACGGACACGCCGGCGGCGATCGACCAGAGCACGAGGCGGGTGATGCCGTCTCCGCCCTCGGTCCGGTTCAGGTCGGGGCAGCGCGCCGTCAACGCTTCCGCGAACGGCGCGTCGGCGAACTCCACGCTTTCCGGTCCCTGTGCGTGGTTGATCCGCATCAGGGGTGGCGCAGAATCGGACGCGCGCAGGTCGAGCAGGCTCCAGTCGCGGGCAAAGTCCGCGCCGACGACCTCCAGGCGGAAGGTCAACCGCAGCGTCACAGGCCGGGGCCGGGCGCTAATTCCGTCGAAGAACGTGCCTTCAGTGGTAATCGCCTCCATCGATCCCTCAGAACCCGATTTCGAGGGCGCCGCCGACATCGAGTGCGTCGGCCAACCCCTCGTTCAGGCCGCTCGCCGGAGCGCAGGTCGAGGCGAGCACGGCTTCCAGCGCCGGCAGGTTCTCGATCTGCATCGTGGTCGCCACAGCGTGCCACAGGCGCACGGTGATGATGCGGACGTAGAGCACGTTCGTGCCGAGGATCGCGCCGAGATAGAGCAGCACGGTCGAGACGATGATGAAGGCGTGGATGCCCGGATTGTCCCCATCCTGGGCGATCAGCGGCACGAGCAGCGCGACGATGATGCCGAGCACGATGATGAAGCCGATCACCGCCAGCATGTAGACGAGATAGGGGAAGTAGAACTGGCGCGCCTTGAGCGACGAGGCCAGCCGTGCCCCGCCGAGATGCGCCGCATTGAGAAAGGCGCGGGTCTCGCGGGCGCGGTAGTAAGGGATCAGAAGGAGCGCCAGCGGGATCGAGAAGGACGCGGCGATCCCAACGGCGCTGGCGTAGTAGACGAGCGGCGTGTCCTCGTAGGCCGGGTTGAAGATGAGCTTGCTCTTCTCGGTCGCCGGATCCTGGATCAGCAGATCGCTCGGAATGTCGAAGCCGGTGCCCGCCAGCAGCGCCAGGATGCTCAGAAGGATCGGCAGCAGGCCGACGATGTAGAACATCATCCACGGCAGCAGGATCGAGCGGCCGGTCGCGGTTGAGTGCATCCGGCTCTGGCCGACCAGAGTGTGGTCGATGCGGTAGCGCTCCAACGCAGCGCGCATGAAGGGAAAGGCTAGGCCGAGGCTGAGAAGAGTCCCGAGCCACCACAGGCTGGCCCGCCCGGCATAGGCGAAACCCGACCCGTCCTGGCCCAGGCGGATGCCGCGCCAGCGCGTGCGCGACGCGCGGTAGCGCCGGCCGCGATACAGGGCGTACTGTCCGAGGATGAACAGGCCGATGAAGGAGATCGGCGCGGCGAGTGCGGCCAGCACCGGGCTCAGGAGACCGATGACGAACAGGACGAGGTAGACCGGCACCAGGATGGCCAGCGCCACGAGGAAGCCGAGGAACAGTTCCTTGCCGTTGCCGAGATATTCGGCCGGGCTGCCGGCCACGATCGTGCGGCTCCAGAAGTAACGTCGAAGGTTGGTGATGTACCAGAACCGGTAGATCGAGAACGTGATCAGCGAGAGTAGGAAGCCCTTCACCACGATACCGGTCAAGCCCGGCACTCGGCGATCGAAGGCGATCTCGCCCGTTCGTGCCGGAGCCGGGTTCGGCACGCCCTCAAGCTGGTTCATCGTTGCAGTCCCCCTTGGTCGACGGGAGACTAGAATCCTCACCGCGTGCGTTGCAACAGCGCTGGTGCACAATCATGGATTTAGGCGCTTTCCGGCATGGATGGGCCTCATCCGGTGATGGGCGCTGTTTCCGTTTCATCGCTTCAGTTTTTGCCGGACGCCGTCATCGCGAAGCGAAGCTGAAGCGATCCAGGCCCCGACATCTCCGGATTGGGCCGCGCCCTGGATGGCCGCGGCTTCGCCTCGCAAGGAAGAAGAGACACCGGCACGATCGAGCAGAGACGTTAAGACCCGCATCGTCACGGTTAATTTCACGTGAAAACCATCGTGGCGGAATGGGTCCAGAATGACCGGGGAGCGACCGGCAGCCCGATGACGTGACCCCAAAACGACGAACGCCGGGTCTCCAAAGACCCGGCGTCCATCAAGCGATTCTCGAACGGATGCCGGCAAGGGCGGTCCGTGGTTCAGCAGCAGCGGAAACCCGAGCTGTTGCCGACCCCGAATCGGGCGTTCTCGCGATTGCGAAAGAACTCACGCTCGGTCATCGGCGTCTGATCGGGATGGGTCTTGGCGATGTGAGAGACATAGGTCCCATAATCGCCCTGACCCACCATCAGCCGCGCGCCGTCGCAGACGCACTTGTTGAAGGCCCGGAGGCGATCGCGAAAGTTCTGCGACGGTGCTGCGGTTCCGGTCATGTCGGCCTCACTCCGCGGGGGCGAGCTTCGGATCGGCTTCGAGAGCCGTCCAACGGTCGGCGCGGTACGCCTTGATGCAGGCCATCACACCGAAGACGACGATCGCTACCACGAGGCCGACGAACATCACGGCGAGCGCCGCGTCGATCCGGTCGTTGAAGACGATCTTGTGCATGTCGTCCATGCTCTTGGCCGGTGCCAGCACCTTGCCCTCGGCGATTGCCTTCGCAAACCGATCCGCGTGGCTGAGGAAGCCGATTTTCGGGTCGGGCGAGAAGATCTTCTGCCAGCCGGCGGTGAGGGTGCAGATGCAGAGCCACACGGTGGGGATGATCGTGACGAAGGCGTAGCGCTCGCGCTTCATCTTGAAGATCACCACGGTGGCCAGCGTCAGCGCCACCGCTGCGAGCATCTGGTTCGAGATGCCGAACAGCGGCCACAGGGTGTAGATGCCGCCGAGCGGATCGGTGACGCCCTGGTGGAGGAAGAAGCCCCAGGCGCCCACGCAGAGGGCGGTCGCGACCACGCTCGGACCCCAGGACGCGGTGTCCTTGAAGGTCGGCGAGATCAGGCCGAGCAGGTCC